>DASQSE010000146.1:0-15036 GCA_035642535.1 Jatrophihabitans sp.
GCGCTGCGCGAGGATGGCGGGATGCAGCCGGAGGAACTCGTTGCCGCGCTGCGCGCCCTCGTGCCCGGCGCGTTGATTGCGACGGACTTCGACGGCACGCTCGCCCCGCTCGTGCCGGATCCGGAGCAGTCGCGCCCGGTCGGCGGCGTCATCGAGGCGCTCACCGCGCTGGCCGAGCGCGGCGCGCACATCGCGGTGATCACCGGACGCGACGCCCGCACTGTGGTTCGGCTCGGCGGATTGCACGCGGTGCCCCGGATCGTGGTTGCCGGACTCTACGGTATGGAGACCTGGACGGAGGGCCGGCTCGACTCGCCGGATCCCCCGCCGGCGATCGACGCGTTGCGCGACCGGCTCCCGCACATCGTCCGGGACGGCGGCGACCCGGACGTGTGGATCGAGGACAAACGGCTCTCGCTCGTCGTACACGCGCGCAAGGCGGCCGACCCCGACACGGCCCTGCAGCGGCTCGACTCGCCGGTTCGCGCCGTTGCCGACGAACTCGGCTTCGAGGTCCATCCCGGCGCGCAGGTCCTCGAACTGCGACTGCCCGGCTTCGACAAGGCCGGCGCGCTCGCCAGGCTCGCCGCGGGACGCCGGGCGGTGCTGTTCCTCGGCGACGATCTCGGCGACCTGCCCGCGTTCGCCGAGATCAGGCGAATGCGGGCACAGGACGCGGACGCCTACAGCGTCGGAGTCCGCTCCTCAGGCGTGCCCGAACTCGACGGCGCGGCGGACGTCGAAGTATCGGATCCGGCCGCGGTGGTGGAGTTGCTGCGCCGCCTCGCCTAACCGAGCACCTTGTTCGGGTCATGCACGACGATGGTTTTCGCGACCTTGTCGTGAATCGCCTGACGGTCGTCACCGAGGAACATTACGAACGAAACGATCCCGACGATGATGCAGATGCCCTCGCAGATGTACGCGCCGACAACCTCACGCAGTGCCATTTTGCCGAACGTCGGCGGCCGGTTGGTCTCGGTGTCCCAGGCCTTCATGCCGAGCGTCTGCAGCGCAGGAGTTGTCCCCTTGCTCCACGCGACGAGGCCCCAGATGAGGTACCCGATCACGAGGGTGACGATGATCAGCGGGATCGCAAGGAACCAGGCACCGATCCGCCGACCTTGGGTGGCCACGACGACACCGGGCGGCAGCACCACGCCCGGGGGCAGCGTTACCCCGGACTGCGCGTACGCCTGCATGGGCGGCGGCGGTGCCTGGCCGTACCCGTAGCCGGGCGGCGGCGCGGCCTGCTGCGGATATCCGGGCGGCGGCGGGTAGCCACCGGGCTGCTGAGGCGGTGGCTGCAGCGGCGGGTATCCGGGCGGCTGGTCACCCGGCGGCGGCTGCTGCGGCGGCTGGCCGGTCGGATCCGACCCATGCGTCATGGGGGCTCCCTCCTCGAAGTCGCCCGAACGTACCAGCACAGGGTTGCAGTGTCGCTATGAGCGGTCTCGTCATCCGACCAGCGCGTCGAGCTGAGCCTGGAACCAGTCGGCGGGCGGCAGCCCGACCACGGCCGCGCGCATCCGCTGCACCCGATCGATGCGTTCGGACTCGGGCATCGACAAGGCCTGGTGCAGTGCCTCGGCGGTCGCGAGCACGTCGAACGGATTCACGGCCAGCGCGTCCGCACCGAGCATCTCCGCAACGCCCGCCTCGCGGGACACCACGACAGCCGGATCCCGCTCGGAGATCAGCAAGCCTTCCTGGACGACGAGGTTCATGCCATCGCGCACCGAGTTGACGAAGACGACGTCGCTACGGCGCAGCACGGCCAGCGCGGCCGGATAGTCGTCGACGATGTCGAGGACGAGCGGCGTCCATTCCTCGGTGCTGAACTCGTAGTCGATCTCCTCGGCGAGCCGCTCGATGCGTGCCGTGTACTCGCGATAGGCCGGGAGGTCCTCGCGCGAGGGGTTGTTGTAGACGACGTGCACCACGCGATCACGCCACTCCGGGTGACTGCGCAGCAGCTCGCGATAGGCCAGCAGCCCGCGCCACACGTTCTTCGACGGCTCGGTGCGGTCGATCCGCCCGATCACCAGCCGGTCGCCGGCCAGGTCGTCGAGCACGCGAAGCTCGCTGTCGACGTTGCGCCGGCCGGATAGCTTGCGCATCGCGTCGGCGTCGGTGCCGAGCGGGAACACCCGAACGTTGGACGGCGAAACGCCCAGCACGTTCTCTGCCGTGCTGCGGAACAGCTGTGCCCAACGCTCGGTGTGGAAGCCGAGCAGGTCCGCACCGAGCATGCCCTCGAGGAGCGCGGCCGAGACGTCGTCGGGCAGCGTCGTGAAGTAATCCGCCGACACCCAGGGTGTGTGCGTGAAGTGCGAGATGCGCACGTCCGACCGCAGGTTACGCAGCATCCGCGGCACCAGCAGCAGGTGGTAGTCCTGCACCATCACCGCAGCACCGGATGTTGCCTCGGCGGCGAGCGCGTCCGCGAAGGCCTGGTTGTAACGGACGTAGCTCGTCCACTGCCGTCGCCAGGACGAGTCGAACGACGGCTGGGACGTGATGTCGAACAACTGGTGGAGGACGAACCAGAGCGTCGAGTTGGCGATGCCGTTGTACGCGTTGCGATACGTCTGCGCGTCGATCGGGAGCAGCCGAACATCGAAGTCGCCGCGCATCGCGTCGGCCGCCAGCGGCAGTTCGGAGATCCGCCCGTTCGGCGCCTGCCGCGCGAGCGCGCGCTCCCGCTCGTTCATGGCGGCGGACACCCAGACCGCGTCCGGTGTGGCGGCGAGCGCCGCCTGCATCCCGCTGACGAGTCCGCCGCCGCCGCGGCGCACCTCGTCGTCGCTGTCCTCGGCCGCGACGACGCTCAGCGGGCCACGATTGGATGCGATGAGCAGAGGTGCGCGGCCGGGCTCCACGCCGACCTTCCTACCCGAGCCGGACGCTCCCTACCAGTCCTGTTCGTCGCGCAGCACGTCCAACGCGTGCTGGAGGTCCGGTGGATAGGGCGAGACAAATCGGACCTGCTCGCCTGTGGCGGGGTGCTCGAACCCCAGTTCCCGGGCGTGCAGCCACTGCCGGGGAAGTCCGAGTCGCTTGGCCAGGACGGGGTCGGCGCCGTACGTGAGATCGGCCACGCATGGGTGCCGCACCGCGGCCATGTGCACGCGGATCTGATGCGTGCGGCCTGTCTCGAGCCGGATGTCGAGCAGCGTTGCCGCGCGGAACGCCTCGACCGTGTCGTAGTGGGTCACGCTCGGCCGCCCGCCCGCGACGACCGCGAACTTGTAATCGGCGCCGGGATGCCGGCCGATCGGCGCGTCGATGGTGCCGCGCGTCGGGTCGGGGTGTCCTTGGACGAGGGCGCTGTAGCGCTTGTCGACGCTGCGCGCCTTGAACGCTCGCTTGAGCTGCGAGTACGCCTGCTCGCTCTTCGCGAGGACCATCACGCCGGTGGTGCCGGCGTCGAGGCGGTGCACGACGCCTTGCCGCTCGGCTGCACCTGAGGTCGCGATCCGGTGCCCCATCGCCGCCACGCCCTGCACCACCGTCGGCCCGGTCCAGCCCGGGCTCGGATGGGCCGCGACACCGACCGGCTTGTCGACGACGACGATGTCCTGGTCGTCGTACAGGACGACCAGCCCGTCGACGGGCGCCGGCGCGGGTGCGGGCGCAGGCGCGTCGGGCATCGTCACCTCGAGCACCGCCCCGCTGTGCACCCGCGCACTGCGCTGCTGCGGCGCCCCGTCCACACTCACCTGGCCGGTGTCGATCAACTCCGCGGACAACGTTCGCGAGAAACCGAACAGCCGCGCGAGCGCCACATCCAGGCGCAGTCCGTCCAGCCCGTCCGGCACCGGCAGCAGCCGGGTCTCACTCATTTCGGGAACGTGCGCGCTGCCCGTCCAGGTCGATGCCGAGCAGGGCGAGCAGCGCGGCGAGGATCGCACCGCACACGATCGCCGAATCGGCCAGGTTGAAGATCGGCCAGTACTTGGCGTCCGGGCCGAAGGCGCTGATCCAGTCGACGACATGGCCGCTGCCGACGCCCGGCGCGCGGAAGATCCGATCCGCGAGGTTGCCGAGTGCGCCGCCGAGGATGAGTCCGAGTGCGATCGCCCAGCCGCGCGAGCGCATCCGCCCGGCCGTGCGCGCGATCACGCCGACGACCGCGACGGCCACGAGGGTGAGGACGACCGTGAACCCGGTGCCGAGCGAGAACGCGGCGCCGGAATTGCGCGTCTGCTGGAGGTAGATCGCCCCGCCGAGGATGCGGACCGGGGCATGCGACTCCGGCAGCTTGGCGACGACGATGAGCTTCGACGAGACATCGAGAGCGAGCGCGAGCGCCGCCACGCTGACGAACAGCCCGAGGCGTCGGCTGCGCGTCTCGCCGGGTTGCGCGCGCGCCGCGGCCTCGGTCTCGTCAGCGGTCACCATGCCATTGTCCCGCACGGCCTGATCTCGACTCGGACGCGTCAGCGCCGCTCCTCGCGCTGCTTGCAGGCGACATCGAGCGTTGCTGCCGGGAACGCCTTGAGGCGCGCCTTCGGGATCGGCTTGCCGCAGCTTTCGCAGTACCCGTAGGTGCCCGAATCGATGCGCTCGACGGCGCGCTGGATCTGGGTGATCAGGTCGCGGCGGTTCGCCGCGATCGATTGCTCCTGCTCGCGCTCGAACGTCTTGCTCCCCGCGTCGGCCTGATCGTCGCCGGCGCCGTCCGTGCTCGAGCGCTGCAGGTCGTCGAGGTCGCGCAGCGAGTCGTCATAGGCGCTGCGCATCTGCGTGAGTTCCTCGACGAGCTGGCGGCGCACCGCGGCGAGCTCGGCCTTGGTCCAGTCGGTGCCGCGCGGGACGGCGACGTTGTCCGCTGCCGAGGCTGCCGGCGCGGACCGCTTGGTCGGCATGGGCCGACGGGTCGCGGCGACGTTCGCGGCTTTCTTCGCGGGCGTCGTCGCGGTGGCCTTCTTCGCCGGTGCCTTCTTCGCCGGTGCCTTCTTGGCGGGCGCCTTCTTGGCCGATGCGGCCTTCTTCGCGGGTGCCTTCTTCGCCGCTGCCTTCTTGACCGGTGCGGACTTCTTCGCGGGCGCCTTCTTGGCGGGTGCCTTCTTCGCCGTCGTCTTGTTGGCCGTCGTCTTCTTGGCCGGCGCCGACTTCCGAGCTGCCGTCTTCTTCGCCGGCGCCTTCTTGGCCGCTGCTTTCTTCGCGGGAGCCGCCTTCTTGGCCGGCGCCGCCTTCTTCGCGGCGGCAGCGACCCTGGGCCGCGCTGGACGGGCTCGGCTGCCCGGACTGACGCGGCGCAGCGCCCGCCCGATTCGTCCTCCGGCAGCCATGCCACACCCCTTTCGTCACTGGCGGCTCATCGTAGTGTCGATTCGCCGCCGCAAAGGCGGTCAATATATGGGTCGCAGGGGCCCGCCGCTACTCTCCACGCCGCCGCGCGGCCGAGTGATCACCCGCCAGCAGCGCGTCGAGCCGCCCCTGCAGGGCCTCCCTGGCGCCGCCGATAACGATCAGCTTCGACCGCGCGGTGCGCCCGGTCACGATGCCGACATCGGCGGGCCGGACGCCGAAGGCCCCGGCAACGGCGGCGATCACTGCCCGGTTGGCCGCTCCGTCGGCGGCCCGCGCCGTCACCGCAACGACGAGCTGATCCGTGCCGTACCGCCCGCCGACAGCCTCCCGCGCGGCGCCCGGGCGGACCCGGATCGCCACCCGTAGCTCGTCCATGATTACCCCATCGTCCCTGATCGCTACGATGGAGGCCGCATCGACGAGGACAAGTAGCGGCGGAGCACGACCGCAGCGACCCGGGGACGGTGGAAGCCCGGGGGCACGGCCCGCCTGCGAAATCACCTCCGAGCACCGGAAGAACGGGCCGTCGGCCCCAGTAGAACCGGAACCTGAACGAAGTGGGCGCGCCGCTGGTGCGTCAACGAGGGTGGTACCGCGGTGCTCGTGCTGAGCGTCGTCCCTCGAGTCCAGACTGCCTGACTCGAAGGAGCGCCGCGGGTGAGCGAATACGAGCCGCTGCCGCCGCACGTCGACCTGCCGGCCCTCGAGCGCGAGGTGATCGAGCGCTGGCGCGAGTCGAAGGTGTTCCAGCGCAGCATCGACGCCACGGCGTCCGGCGCGCAGTGGACGTTCTACGAAGGTCCCCCGACCGCCAACGGCATGCCGGGCACCCATCACGTCGAGGCCCGGGTCTTCAAGGACGTGTTCCCGCGCTACCGCACGATGCGGGGCTATCACGTGCCGCGCCGGGCCGGCTGGGACTGCCACGGGCTGCCCGTCGAGCTCGCCGTCGAGATGGAGCTCGGGTTCACCGGCAAGCCGGACATCGAGGCGTACGGGATCGCCGAGTTCAACGCAAAGTGCCGCGAGAACGTGCAACGGCACGTGGGTGCGTTCGAGGCGATGAGCGAGCGGATGGGCTACTGGGCCGATTACGAGCACGCCTACTGGACGATGACGCCCGATTACGTCGAGTCCGTGTGGTGGGCGCTAAAGCAGATATTCGACAAGGGGCTGCTCGTCGAGGACTACCGCGTCACGCCGTACTGCCCGCGCTGCGGCACCGGACTCTCCGACCACGAGGTCGCGCAGGGCTACGAGGACGTCACCGACCCGTCCGTCTACGTCCGCTTCCCGCTCACGTCGGGGCCGTGGGCCGGCAAGGCGGATCTGCTGGTGTGGACGACCACCCCCTGGACGCTCGTGTCGAACACCTCCGTCGCCGTGCACCCCGACGTCGACTACGTCGTCGCGCGGGCCGGCGACCTGACGCTGGTGATCGCCGCGCCGCTGCTGTCCGCAGTGCTGGGCGAGGACGCCGAGATCCTCGCCACCTACCAGGGCCGGGAGCTCGAGCGCTGGGGCTACCAACGCCCGTTCACCCTCGTCCCGCTGGAAGGGGCGAACTTCGTCGCGACCGCCGGCTACGTCACGACCGACGACGGCACCGGGCTCGTCCACCAGGCGCCGGCGTACGGGGCGGACGACCTCGCGGTCGCGCGGGCGCACGACCTGCCCGTCGTCAACCCGATCGGCCGCAACGGCCACTTCGAGCCGGATCTCGACCTGATCGGCGACGCCTTCTTCAAGGACGCCGACGACGCGCTCGTCGCCGACCTCAAGGCGCGCGGCCTGCTGTTCCGGCACGTCCCGTACACACACAGCTACCCGCACTGCTGGCGCTGCCACACCCCGTTGATGTACTACGCGCTGCCGGCCTGGTACATCCGCACCACGGCGATCAAGGACCGGCTCCTCGCCGAGAACCAGGCGACGAACTGGTACCCGAACACGATCAAGAACGGCAGATACGGCGACTGGCTCAACAACAACATCGACTGGGCGCTGTCCCGCGACCGCTACTGGGGCACACCGCTGCCGGTGTGGCGCAACGACGCGGACCCGTCCCGGATGGTGTGCGTCGGGTCCCTGGCAGAGTTGCGCGACCTCGCCGGCGTGGAACTGGACGATCCGCACCGGCCCTTCGTCGACGACGTCACCTTCACCGTGCCGGGCGAGGACGGGACCTACCGGCGCGTGCCGCAAGTGATCGACGCCTGGTTCGACTCGGGGTCGATGCCGTTCGCGCAGTTCGGCGCGCCGTACCGCAACGCCGACGAGGCCCGGACGTCGTATCCGGCGGACTTCATCTGCGAGGCGATCGACCAGACGCGCGGGTGGTTCTACTCGCTGATGGCGGTCGGGACGCTGGTGTTCGACCAGACGTCCTACCGCAACGTCGTCTGCCTCGGGCACATCCTCGCCGAGGACGGCCGCAAGATGAGCAAGCACCTCGGCAACATCCTCGAGCCGATCCCGCTCATGGACGAACATGGCGCGGACCCGCTGCGCTGGTTCATGGCCTGCAGCGGCTCGCCCTGGTCGGCGCGCCGCGTCGGGCACAAGGTGCTCGAGGAGATCGCCTCGAAAGTGATCCGGACCTACTGGTCGATCGCCTCGTTCCAGTCGCTCTACGCGCGCGCCAACGGCTGGCAGCCGGGCAGAGACGGCGTCCGCACCCAGCTGGACCGGTGGGCGGTGTCGGAGGTGCACCAGGCCGCGGCGGATGTCGGGGACGCGCTGGAGAACTTCGACACCGCGCGCGCCGGTCGGGCGCTCGCTGGGCTCATCGACGACCTCTCGAACTGGTACGTGCGCCGCTCGCGGCGCCGCTTCTGGGACGGTGACCCGGCAGCGCTGTCGACGCTGCACGAGTGCCTCGACGTCCTGACCCGGCTGCTCTCGCCCATCGTCCCCTTCGTCACCGAGAAGGTCTGGAGCGCGCTGTTCGCGACGACCGGAGCGGTGGACTCCGTCCATCTTGCGACGTGGCCGGATGCGGATCCCGATCGCATCGACCGAGAACTCGGCGAGCAGGTCGCGCTGGTGCGCCGCCTCGTCGAGCTGGGCCGTTCCGGGCGGGCGGACGCGAAGGTGCGCACCCGCCAGCCGCTGCAGCAGGCGCTGATCTCGGCGCCCGGCTGGACGGCGCTCCCGGAAGCGCTGAAGGCGGAGGTGCGCGCCGAGCTCAACGTCGTCGAGCTGGCGAGCCTCGGGGACGCCGGCGAATTGGTCGAGCTGAGGGTCAATCCGAACTTCCGCGAGCTGGGCCGGCGCTTCGGCAAGCGCACGCAGTCCGTCGCCAACGCGATCCGGGCCGTCGACCCGGCGACGTTCGTCGCCGCCTACCGAGCCGGGACCGCAAGCGTCGAGCTCGATGGCGAGACGTTGCCGATCGCGGGCGACGAGGTGGTCGTGGCCGAGACGCCGCGGTCGGGCTGGGCGGTGGCGTCGGCGGGTTCGGACACCGTTGCGCTCGATCTCGAGCTGACCCACGAGCTGCGCCTGGCCGGGCTGTTCCGTGAGGTGGTGCGCTTCGTCCAGGACGCGCGCAAGAACGCGGGCCTGGAGGTCACCGACCGCATCCAGCTGTGGTGGCGGGTCGGCGGCTCACCCGAGCCCGCCGAGGCTATCCGCACGCACGTCGGCGAGCTCGCCGATGAGGTGCTCGCCGTCCAGGTGACCGAGGGGGCGCCCGACTCGGCGGACCTGTTCACGTCGGCCGACGAGGACTACGGCCTCACCATCTGGCTGCGCAAAGCGACGGGCTGACGCCGCGGCGCTCTACTTGCCGCGCTGGCAGAGCGAGCACGGCATGAAGCCGTCCGCGATCGCCTCGTCGTACGAGACGGACTGGGTGCGCTGGCCCTTGATGATCAGGCAATCCTGCGCGTGGTAGCGCGGCCGGCCGTCGACCACCCACACCCGCCGCGCGCTGCCTGACGCAGCCCCCGAGGCCGGGGCACCGATCGGCTCGGCCTGCCGGGCCGCCCGCGGCGACGCGCCGACCGATACCGGCTCGGGGACCGGCTCCGGCTCGGGGACCGGCTCCGGCGCTGGCTCGGGCGGTGCGGCCGGCTCGGCGGCCTCGGGCGTGGGCTCCGGCACCGGCTCGGGTCCTGGTTCCGGCTCGGGCTCAGGCTCGGGAACCGGCTCGGGTCCCGCAACCGGCTCTGGCTCGGGCTCCGGCTCGACAACAGCCTCGGGCTCCGGCTCGGGCTCGGCTACCGCCTCCGGCTCAACTACCGGCTCGGGCTCTGGTTCCGGCTGTGGCTCCGGTTCCGGCTCTGGCTCGGCTACCGCATCCGTTACCGGCTCGGGCTCCGGCTCGACAACAGCCTCCGCCTCCGGCACCAGCTCGGGCTCCGGCTCGACAACAGCCTCCGCCTCCGGCACCGGCTCGACAACAGCCTCGGGCTCCGAAACGGGTTCGGGCTCTGGCACGGGTTCCGGCTCGGCTACCGCGTCCGCCTCAACTACCAACTCGGGCTCTGATTCCGGCTCGGTTGCCGCCTCCGGCTCAACTACCGGCTCGGGCGCTGGCTCCGGCTCGGCTACCGCCTCCGGTACCGGCTCGGGGATCGGCTCCGGCTCGGGCGGTGCCTCGGCGAGGTGCGGCTTGCACACCTCGCAGGGCTGGAAGTCGTCCTCGACCGCCTGGTCGAACGGGATGGGCTCGGCCTCCAGACCGACCAGCTCGCGGCAGTCCTCCCGATGGAAGTCCGGGTAGCCGTCGGCCACCCACACCACCCTGCCAGGCGCCCCAGGCGGGTCCGCAGCTGCCGGCGCGGGGTCGGCGAGTACGAGTGCCGGTTCCGGGGCCGGCGGTGCTTCGGCGGCCTCTGGCGCACACACCGAGCAGGGCTCGAACCCGTCCTCGGCCGCCTGTTCCCGTGAAATCGGTTCGCTGTCGAGACCGACGATCTCGACGCAGTCGCTGCGGTGGTAGCTCGGGTAGCCGTCGACCACCCACACGTCGTCTACGACGACGGCCGGGTCAGGCGTCGCAGCCGGCGTGGGCACCGGCGCCTCGGCCGCCTCCGGTGCACAGACCGAGCACGCGGCGAAGCCGTCCTCGACCGCCTGCGCGAGTGGGACGGGCTCGGCGTCCAGGCCCGTGAGTTCCCGGCACTCGGCGCGGTGGAAGTCGGGGAAGCCGTCGACCACCCACACCTCCGCCGGGCCGGCGGGTGGCGTGCCGACCGTGGGAGCACCGGGCTCGACCTTGCCCGGTTCGCACACCGGGCAGGCCGCGAAGCCGTCCTCGAGCGCCTGCTCGTAGGGGACGGGCTCCGAATCCAGCCCGTTCAGCTCGTGGCACCCTGCGAGGTGGTAGCTGGGGAATCCGTCGGCGACCCACACTTCCCGGCTCGCCGCCGGGGCCGGGGTCATGGCCGGTTTCTCGAGCGAGGGCGGCGCCGGCATCGCCGCGGGCGCGGGAGTTTCCGCCTCGACCTCCGGCACGCTGTCGGGCACGCAGGCCGGGCACGCCGTGAACCCGTCCTCGACCGCCTGCTCGCGCGGGATCGGCTCCGCGTCCGCGTCCGCGAGGCGCGTGCAGTCGGCGCGGTGGTAGTCCGGTTGGCCGTCGACGACCCACACGCCGGCCGTGTCGGGACGGACGGCCCCCGTCGCGAGTTCGGCGTCGGGATTGCACACGACGCACGGCTGGAAGCCGTCCTCGAGCGCCTGCTCGTACGGCACCGGCTCCGACGCGAGCCCGGTCAGCTCGACGCAGCCCTCGAAGTGGTATTCGGGGTAGCCGTCGGCCACCCAGACCGCACGTCCGGCAACCGGCGCGGCGAGCGCGGGGCCGGCCGGGCCCGGCGGACTGCACACCGAGCAGCGCACGAAGCCGTCCTCGACCGCTTGGCTGAGCGGAATCGGCTCGGCGTCCTCGCCGGTCAGCGTGGCGCACCGATGCTCGTGGTACTCCGGATTGCCGTCGACGACCCACACCGCAGGATCGGTCCCCGGTTCCGGACCGCCCGGCGGGGCACACACCGGGCACGGCGTGAACCCGTCCTCAGCCGCCTGGCTAAGGGGAATCGGCTCGGCGTCCAGATTGGACAGGCGCGTGCAGCCGGCGGCGTGGTATTCGGGGCGTCCGTCGATGACCATGACTTGCGGGTCGGCGGCCGGCTCGCCAAGCCAGGGACGTGCGGGGGGCAGCTCAGCATCCAGCACGCTCGGGGCCTCGGCGGCGTCTGCCTTGCGGCCGCGCCACCAGGATGTGCCGGCCGCCTTCTCCGCCTTGCTGCCACGTGCCATTTGTGCGCGACGCTCCTTGATCGTCCCCCACGAGCGGATCAAAACCAGTGCGGCAAGCACGCTAGCGACCAGCGAGACGATCAGCCACGCGACGCTGGCGAGTACGACCCCGATGACGACGCTCACCAACGCGATGAGCAGCAGGCCCAACAGCACCACGGCCGTCACCCCCGAGGCGCGCGGGAGGCGCGGTGCGACCGGCTACGCACCTCGAGCCCTCTCTTTCGTCGCTGGTCGGGCGGGTCAGCCCTGCTGGGCGTCGGCGTATTCGCCGCTGGCGTTGACGCTCTCGGTCTGCCCGCTCGCGTTGAGGTCACGCAGCTGCGACTCGAGGTAGCTCTTCAGCCGCGTGCGGTACTCACGCTCGAACGTGCGCAACTCCTCGACCCGGCGCTCGAGCGCGGCCTTGCGCTGCTCGAACTGGGCCGTGACGGTGGCGGCGCGCTGCTCGGCGTCGTGCAGCGCCTGCGCGGCGCGGGAGGCACTCTCGTCGTTGAGCTGCTTGGCGCGTGCCTCGGCCTCGGAGACCTGTCGGCCGGCCTTGTCGTTCGCGTCGGCCAGGGTGGCGTCGGCGTTGGCGCGCGCCTCGGCGACGAGCCGCTCCGCCTCGGCCTTGGCCTGGGCCAGGTGCTGGTCGGCCGTCTGCTGGGCGAGGGCGAGCATCTGGACGGCCTGGGCGTGGTGTTCGGACGACATCGACGGGTCCTTGGACATGTTCGGACCCTGCGGACGCTGCTGTGCCGCGGCCGCCAGCTGCTGGCCGGCCTGCTCGAGCTGCTTACGGCTCTCGGCCAGCGCACGCTCGGTCTGGGCAAGCTGCTGCTGCAACTGCATGACCTGCTGCTGAGCGCCGTTCTTGCTCTGGTTGATCGTCCGCTCGAGCTCGGTGATGCGGCCCTGCAGGCGCCCGTTCTCCTCGCGCGACGCGCGCAGTTCGGCGGCGGACGCGCCGTCCGCTGCAGCGGCGGGTTGCGGGGCAGGCTGACCGCCGGAGCTGAGCCGGGCTCGGAGGTCGTTGTTCTCCTCGATGAGCCTGGACAGCTCGACCTCGACAATGTCGAGGAAGGCGTCAACCTCCTCCTCGTCGTAACCGCGTTTTCCGATCGGCGGCTTCTTGAACGCGACGTTGTGGACTTCGGCGGGTGTCAGCGGCATTCGGTCACCTCAAAGTTCGTCGCGTGCCGGTTGGGCCGGCTGGTGTTGTTCTCATTCATCGCCTTATGGAGGTCTACATGCGGCTCGATCTTAGGGAACGTGTTACCCAAACGTCAGTACAACCTGCCGCAGCACGATCAGCACAATGAGCAGGATCATGACGCTCAAGTCGAGGCTTACAGTACCTAGCTGAAGCGGCGGGACCAATCGCCGCAGTAGCCGGATCGGTGGATCGGTCGCGATGTATACGAGCTCGACCCCAACCGCGGCGGCACCGACGGGCCGCCACTTTCGGGCGAATTGGCGCGTCCAGTCCACGACGAGCCGGGCCAGGATGAGGATGATGTAGACATAGATGGCATAGCCGACGACGCCCCAGAACAGCGCCATTGGCAAGCCTCCTCATCCAAATCCGCGTGCTGCGAGCGTCTCACCCGTACCAACGGCTTGACACGCTACAGAGTGCCGCCGCAATCGCGCTTCCTGTGGCTCGGCTCATGTCGTCCGAGACACCACTGCGCCTGCCAGATGCAGCGGCTCGTAGTGCTCGGCGTACAGCTTCGCCATGAGCTCACCGCGCGTGGAAACCTCCACCTTCTGCAGCACGGCCTTGACGTAGTCGCGCACGGTGTGCGTCGACAGGAACATCTCGCGGGCGATCTGCGCCGTGCCCAGTCCGCGGGCGATGAGCCGGGTGACTTCGCGCTCGCGGGCTGTCAGTCCGTACGCCTCGACGATGATCGGCGCGATCTCGGCCGCTTGCGCCGGCTCCAGCACGACCGCCACGCCCTCCGCGGCGCCGGTCAGGCGAGTGGCGTGGCAGATCAGCCAGGTCCCGCGCCGAGTCCGCACCCGGACCCGGGCCGTTCCGTCCCCCTCCTTGTGGTCGACGGACGCGGCCCGGGAAGCCGCGGCCGCGACCCACATCGGCATGCCGATGCCGAGGTCGCTGGGCAGGCGGTCGTCGTGCGGCAGTTCGTCCAGCCACGCGCGCGCCGCCTCGCTCGCGGCGACGAGGTTGACCCGCCGGTCGAACATCAGCACTCCCGGCCCGGGCTGCCGGCGCCCTGCGCTCCAGGAGTGCAGCGGGCGGGCGCGGTGGCGCAGCGCCTCGCCCAGCGGCGCCGACAGGCTCGCGACGAGCCGGGTTTCCGGCTCGCCGAACGGTGGCGACCCGGCCCGCCGCATCAGCGCCAGGAGCCCCCAGGTCGTCTCACCGACGCGCAGCACGGCGCGCAGTTCGTCCTCGAAGCCACACGGTCGGATGAAGGTCCGGTAGCGAGTGCTCCGGCGCGGATCGACGGCGGCACTGCGCAGCGCCGCCGCCGGCATCGCGGCCCGGGCGATGTCTCGGTAGAGGTTGACGTCCTTGACGAGGAACTCGCGCCGCCACAGGCCCATGCACTGCCCGGGATTCGGGTCGGCGAAGTTCTGGATCAGCGTGGGCGCAGTGGGCAGCCCGGTGCCGGGATCGGCCGCCAGCCAGGCGCAGCCGTCGAACGGAACCAGCCGGGCCAGCTGGGCCGAGGCCTGCGCGAACATCGCCGGGACGTCGTCGGCTTGCTGGATCCGGCGGACAAGGTCCGCCCGCCGGCGGCGGAGCGCGTGACGGGACATTTCGGGCACGGAGCTTGATGCTGCCTGCGCGGCCTCGAGCACGGCAACCTGTTTGCGCCCGACCTGCCCCCTCGATCGGGGGGTTGGCCGGCGCCCGATCCCCGGCGAGCGTCGGCGACGCACTGGTACTTCGAAGGGATTGCCGCATGAATCAGGGTTGGGCGCTCACTCGGCTGCTCGGGATCCACGCGGCGCTGCGCGAAGACCTCGCCCGGTTGCGCCGCGCTGCCGATGCGCTTGCCGACACCGACCGGAATCCCGAGGCGGTGACCGCCGCGCTCGCCGACCTGTCGATCAAGGACCCGGGCTGGTCGCTGCGGTCGCAGTGCGCGCAGTTCTGCTCGTTCGTGCAGGAGCATCACGCCACCGAGGACAGCGTCGTGTTCCCGATGCTGCTCGAGCACAGCGCGGGCGCGAACGGACTCGGCGAAACGATCGAGCGGCTGCGTGCCGACCACCGCGCGCTCGCCGGTCATGTGGACGCGGTCGATCAGGCGGTGGTCGCACTGCCGGGCGACGAGGCGGCTGCCGCGGCGGCGATCAATCGGCTCGCCACGCACCTCGAGCAGCACCTCGATCTCGAGGAGACGGCGCTGGCCGGCGCATTGCACGCGGTCTCGGTGGCAATACCTGAGGACGCCGTGCCGCCGCCCCCGCCGGAGCGTTATCGGGGCT
>DASQSE010000147.1:0-3828 GCA_035642535.1 Jatrophihabitans sp.
ATCCGGACGAGACGATGCAGACCGGCTACAGCCCGCCGGACCGCGAGCCGCACAACCTGCGCCGCGTTCCGACGCCGGAGGAGGAGCGGGCGGGCGAGTCGCTGGACCAGAAGCTCGCCGAGGAGGAGCCGGAGGTTTCACGTGCGGACATCGACGCTGCCGACGAGCAGCCGCGCGCCGGCCGACTCGTCGCTCCCGACGAGGGCGCGCATCCCGACGAGGAAAAGGACGAGGTGGCCTCCGACGCCGGACCCGCCGGCTATGCCTCGAGCGCCGAAGAGGCGGCGGTACACGTCCAGGAAGAGGAGCAGTCGTGACCCGTCGGCACGACGCGCTGCGCGACTACCGCGGCAAGCGGAATCTGCGCCGCAGCGGCGAGCCCGGCGGCCGGCGCCGCTCGAAGCGCGACGCGCCGCCCCGGTTCGTCATCCAGCACCACCGTGCGTCGACCGACCACTACGACTTCCGCCTCGACGTCGGCGGCGTGCTCAAGTCATGGGCGCTGCCCAAGGGCCCGTCCACCGATCCGCGGGACAAGCGCATGGCCAGGCCCACCGAGGACCATCCGCTCGACTACGCCGACTTCGAAGGCGTGATCCCGGAGGGCGAGTACGGCGCCGGCTCCGTCCAGGTCTGGGACGTGGGGGCGTATCGCAACCTCGGCGACACCGAGATGGGCGAGGCGCTGCGCCAGGGCCACGTCTCGATTGAGCTGGACGGCACGAAGCTGCGCGGCGGGTACGCGCTGACCCGTATCCGGCAGGGCCGCGACGAGACGTGGTTGATCGTCAAGCGCTCCGATCGGCACGCGAACAAGCGGTTGCGCGCCACGACCAGGTCGGCGGTGTCGGGCCGCACGCTGCGCCAGATCGAGGCGGACGCGCATGACTGATCGCGTCGAGGTCACGCACGCCGACCGGGTGATCTTCCCGGATGACGGGATCACCAAGGGCGACGTCGTCGCCTATTACCGGCGTGTCGCCCCGGCGATGCTGCGGCTCGTCAGGGACCGACCGCTCACCCTGCAGCGCTTCCCGCGCGGCATCGCGGCGCAGGGCTTCATCCAGCAGGACATCGCCGACAGCGGTGCGCCCGACTGGCTGGATCGGGTCGAGGTGCCGAAGCAGTCGGGCGGGACGGTCGTGCACGCCGTCGCCAACCGCGCCGACGCACTCGCGTGGCTGGCCAACCAGAACTGCCTGACGCCGCACGTCTGGCTCGCGCGAACCCGCCGGCTGGATCATCCCGACCTGATGGTCTTCGACCTCGACCCGTCGGACCGCAGGTTCGTGCACGTGCGCGACACCGCATTCGCACTGCGCGACGTGCTGACGGATCTCGGCTTCACCCCGCATGTGCAGCTGACCGGGTCGCGCGGCGTGCACGTCGTGGCGCCGCTGTCGGGTGAGTCCGATTTCGATCACGTACGGGCATTCGCGCGCGATGTCGCCGAGTTCGTCGCGGCAGACGACCCGGCGCACCGCACCACCGCGGCGCGCAAAGCAGCGCGCGGCGATCGGGTGTATCTCGACATCATGCGCAACGGCTACGCCCAGACGACCGTCGCGCCGTATGCGGTACGGGCCCGGCCGGGCGCGCCGGTCGCGACGCCACTCGAGTGGGACGAGCTGGCCGCCCGCGGAGTGCGCGCCGACCGGTTCACCGTGCGCACCCTGCCGCGCCGGCTTGACGACGGCGCCGAACCCTGGCGCAACCTCCGACGGCATGCGCGTTCGCTGATCGTCGCGCGGCGTCGCCTCGACCGCCTCCGCAGCTCATAGCCGGGGCGAGGGCGGATCAGTGCAGGCCGAGGTCGGCGGCGGCCCTATCGTCGAGCCCGACACGCACGAGCGCAGCGCACGCGGCGAAGACGTCCGCCCCGCTTCGGGCCAGCGCGCGACCCAACCCGGCCCGCGAGGCAGGTAACCCGACACGCTTCGCCCCCGCGAGCACCCGGTCGTCGACGTACGGGGCGCTCCACGGCCAGACCCGCTGCACCTCGCGCAGGAAGATCGCCGCGCCCGCCGGGCCGATACCGGGAATCTCCCGCAGCAGTTGCTCCGCCCGCCCGACCTTTCCGCCGGCCGCATCGGCCAGCCGGCGCAGGTCGCCGCGGTAGCACTCGATGACGAAGACCGCCGACTTGTCGAGGTTCGTCGCCGTGCTCTCGTCATAGCGGCGATAGTGCGCCCGCCCGAGCGCGTCCACCCGCTGCTGCCAGGTCGCTGACCGCATCGCATTCGGCGTGCGCATCCCGGCGCGACGCAGTTCGCGGCTCGCTGCGACCGCAATGTCGGGCGCCGATGGGCTTGGCCAGCAGAGTGGCCAGCACGACCGCCTGATAAAGCGGCGCCGGCTCGGCGCGCAGCGTAATGCCGGCCTGCTCGCAGAACGTCTGCCCCCCGCGTCGCGCGAGCTCGCTGATCCCCGGGCGGCTGCTCATGCCTCCCAGCCTCCCCGCGCGCGGGCGCGGGTAATCGGCGTGTGGCTCGCCAGGCACCCGGGTACCGGTTGGACGTAGCGGAAGCGGAAGGAGGCGCCGAGACCGTCCCGGACGCGGTCGCGGTGATGGACCCCTTCCACATCGTCGCCCTGGCCGGCGACGCACTCGACCGCTGCCGGCAACGCGTCCAGCAGCAGACCTGCGGTCACCGAGGCCGCACCGGCGATCCGCTCTACGGTATCCGCCGCGTGCTGCGCACCGGCGTCGAGTTGCTGACCGACCGCCAACACCGACGGCTCACTGCCGTGTTCGCCGACGAGCGGCACGTCGAGGTCGAGGCCACCTAGGGCATCTACCAGCGCATCGGCGCCGCCTACCGCTATCCAGACAGAGCCGCCGCGAAGACCGAGTTGGCGAAGGTCATCACCGCCATCGGCACGGGCGTGCCCACGGCGCTGACCGAGCCGATCACTCTCGGTCGAACCCTCAAACGCCGCGCCACCGACGTGCTGGCCTACTTCGACAGGTCCGGCACCAGCAACGGCCCGACCGAAGCGATCAACGGCCGCCTCGAGCACCTACGCGGCTCCGCTCTCGGATTCCGCAACCACACCAAGTTCATCGCAAGATCACTACTCGAAACCGGGGGCTTCAGACCGCGATTACACCGTCAATCCGGATGACCCACAAATCAGCCGTTAGAGGGCTGTCGATCAGCGCCGGTACGGGCGTTAGGTGGGCCAGAGGGGGCGACGCTGCGTCGGCTCGGTTGGGCACTCCCACCATGCCTGTGAGTCCGCGACGCGCGCTGCCATCGGATGAGCATGTCCTGGGCAGACCGGGCGCGGATCGCCGCCGTCGAGCAGCTCGATCACCTCGTCCTGAAACGCGTCGGCGAGCTTTCCGGCGGCCCACGCCATGCTCTTGGTCATGGAGTCCTGGGTCGCCGGAGCGAGCGACTTCGACGACTCGCCACCATCGCGCGTTCCGAAGCTGACCTTGAAGCATTCGCCGCCGGGGTAGCGGGCGTCTTCGGGCACAAACGGATCGACGAGTAATCCGCCGCCGGCGGGCTCGTACTCGGCGGGCTGTGCCAGCTGCGTCAGTACATGTTGGGCCATTTTGCGTACGGCAGTCTCGGGATAAGACACCACCCCGGCGAATCTAATCGCAGCCCTCTTTGGCGTAGGGCGCGAGCGCTCGTGACGGCGGCGTACGTTTCGTTGGACCGTAGCCGCTCACAGGCAGAGCAGCGGTTTGATGGTGCGCGGCCAGGCCTCGAGGTCGCCGGTGGTGGTGCCCAGGTAGGCGATCTGCTTGTCCGGGGACAGCCACAGGTGTTGGCGACCGTGCCGAAAGCCGGTGTCGACGGCATTGCTCGGCAG
>DASQSE010000148.1:0-5955 GCA_035642535.1 Jatrophihabitans sp.
CACCTGGCCGCCGCCGGCGGCATCACCGTCGAGACTCGTACCTCGGGTGATCACTCATTGCAGCGGTTGCGCGAGTACGCGACCATCACCGGCTTGCTGGTCGCGCTCGGCGTGCTGGCGATGACGGTCGGGCTGATCCGCAGCGAGACCGCGAACGACCTGCGCACGTTGGCGGCCACGGGCGCCAGCGGCGGCACCCGCCGAACCCTCACTGCGGCCACCGCAGCCGCGCTCGCCGTGCTGGGCGGGATCCTCGGCACTGCCGGTGCATATCTGGCACTTCTCGCCTGGCACTGGCACCACGTCGACTACCTGAGCCACCCGCCCTACTCGGAACTCGCCACCCTCGTCGTGGGGTTGCCCGTCGCGGCAATGCTCGGTGGCTGGCTGTTCGGCCGGGCACCGGTCGAGATCGCCCGCCGCCCACTGGACTGAAGGTCAATGGCCGCGGAATGCGTCCTTGAGCCACCATGAGCCGCCGTCGTCGGTGATCTTGGCGTCGATCAACAGCGGACGGGATCGATCGCCGGCGACCCATGTCGCGACTGCGCCCAGGTCGTCGACACGGCGCACGGTCAGACCGGCCAAGCCGAAGCCGCGAGCGATGGAGGCGAGGTCGGTCTCCGGGAAGCGAACCGTGTTGAGATCGTGCCCGTCGGGACCGAAGTGGTGCACCTCGGCGCCGTACGCCTCGTCGTTGTAGACGACGATCATCATGTCGAGGCCGAGGCGGGCGACGGTGTCGAGTTCGGCGATGCTCATCGTCGCGCCGCCGTCGCCCAGTGCCGCGACCGTGAGGCGGTGCGGCTGCGCGGTTGCTGCGCCAATGGCGCTGGCGAGGCCGAGTCCGATCGATTGGAACGCCTGCGTGAAGCAGAACCCCAGCTCGTCCGGCACGGACAGAAACATGCTCGGGTAACCCATGAAGTTGCCCGAGTCGATGCAGACGGTGCGCTCGGTCGGCAGCAGGTCGTCGAGCGCTATCGACAGCGTGCGCGCATCGATGCGGTCGGCGGTCGAGGTGTCGTCGAACGGCACGTCGCGCCAGCGGGACTCGGCGGCGATCCGCCGGCCGATCTCGTCCGTGCGGTACCGCGTTCCCGCGCCGCTGACGACGGCGGATGCCGTTGCCGCGACGTCACCGGTCACGCCAAGGTCGATTGCTCGGTGCCGGCCGAGGGCGTCGGCCTCGATGTCGATCTGGACGACGGTGGCGCCCGGTCCGATCAACTCGCCATGGCGCATGGTCCACATGTTCAGTGCGCAGCCCCATCCAACGATCAGGTCGGCATCGCGGATGAGTTCGGCGGCAAGGGGCGAGGCGAAGCCGCCGGACACGTCCAGCGACCACGCGTCGTCGTGGAACAGGCCCTTCGCTGCGGCACTCGTGGCGAGCAGCGCGCCAGTGCGTTCGGCGAGCGTGCGCAGCGCATCGCGCGCGGCCGGCGCGCGGGCTCCACGGCCGGCGACGAACACCGGTCGTGTCGATGCGGCAAGTGCCGCCGCCAGTCGATCGACATCCTCGCCGGCCGGGGCCACGACGGTGTGCGCCGGTGGCGCGGGAAGCGTCCATTCGTCCGCGAACTCCTCGGCCTGCGCGGCCAGGGGCAGGTTCAGCACAACGGTCCGGCGCTCGTCGAGCGCAGTGCGGTAGGCAGCCATAACAGTGGGCACCGCGTCGGCGGCCGAGCCCACCCGCATCGACACCGAGCCCACCGACCTCGCCAACGCGTCCTGGTCGACGTAGAAATTGGATCGCGGCTCGTTCGCCTCGGCGGCGAGCACGATCATCGGGGTGCGGCTCTTCGCGGCCTCGGCGATGCCGGTCATCGCGTTGGTCAGCCCGCAGCCCTGGTGCACCGTGACTGCGGCGACCCGGCCGCTGAGCCGGCCGTAGGCGTCGGCCATCGTCGCCGCGCCGCATTCGTGACGCGCTGCCACGTAGCGCGCTCCGGCGTCGATCAAGGCATTCGTGGCGTGGAAGTTGCCCGATCCGACAACGCCGAAGACTTGGCCGACACCCAACTCGGCCAGCATCCGGCCGACCGCCGCCCCGACCCGCATCGGCAATCAGTGCTCAACGAGTGCGAGCACCCGTGCCGGGCTGCCCGAGCCGTTGACGATCCGTAGTGGACTGGCGATCACGACCGCGCCCAATGGCGGCAGCCGGTCGAGGTTGCGCAGCTGCGTCAGGCCGTACTTCCCGGCGCCGTGCATGAACGAATGGCAGGGGAACATCGGCTCGAAACTCGCCGCGGCGCCCGCGTCGCTGCCAACCGTCTCGACTCCCATGCCGATGACCGGCGACTCCTGGGCCACCCACCGCGCACACTCCGCCGACAGACCGGGCGTATGCGGACCGTCCGCGTCGGCGTTGAGAAACTCGTCCTGCGAATGGGCGCGTGCGTCCCAGCCGGTGCGCACCAACAGCCAACCGCGAGCGGGCAGCGGACCGTGTTGCTTCTCCCACGCCAGGATGTGGTCGATCTCGACCAGGAAGTCTGGGTTCTCGCCCGCCTCGGCCGAAAAGTCGAGGACAGCTGCGGGCCCGACGAGATTGCCCGGCGGCACCGAGCCGACATCCTCGCCGTCCTGTCCGGTGACCCAGTGGATCGGCGCATCGAAGTGGGTGCCGGTGTGCTCGCCGGTGCGGAAGTTGTTCCAGTACCAGGCCGGGCCGCGGTCGTCGTAGCGGGAGATCAACTCGAGTTCAAAGCGCGCTGTCTGCCCGAACTGCGCGGGCAGCGCCAGCAGCGGTGTGTCGCTCGACAGCGGGGCGGTCAGATCGACCACCTCGACCGATCCGGACGCGAGCCCGGCGACGAGGGTGGACAGGACAGTCATCGACGTCTCCTCATCCGGTGGGTTGGACGGGACGCTATACGAGGAGCGGCCACTGGTCAGTGGCCGGCGTCGGCGAGCGCCGCGCGTACCCGCTCGCCCAGCAGTGCCAGGCGCTCGACGGGCTCGTTGCTGAAGACGAAGCGGACATGCCGGTCGGCGATCCGGCCGCCCCACCCGCGCATCGGGGTGGCGGCGACTTTCCGCTCGAGCAGGCGATCGGAGACCTCGGCGCAGTCGAGTCCGAGCGCGGCGACGTCGAGCAGCAGAGACCAGGAGCCGGCCGGTCGTACGACGGGCAGCCCGGCAAGCTGACGCAGCGTTTCGTCGCGGCGTCGCTGGTATTCCGCGTTCGCGAGTTCCAGGTGCTTGTCGGACACGCTGAGCGCGACCCGGGCGCCGATCTGCGCGAACCCGCTGGCCACGAGGCCGTTGTAGATGTGGACGCGCGAGACATCATTGACGAGCTCGCCCGGGCACACGATCCAGCCCACCCGCCAGCTGATCATGCCCTGCTCCAAAGCTGAAGCGCCGATGGTCACCGTCCGGTTGCGCATGCCGGGCAGCGCGGCGGGATGCCGGACCGGGCGGCCGTCGAACAGGACGCCCTCGAAACCCGCCCAGTAGAGCAACCAGAGATTCCGCTTGCGGCAGATCGAGGCGATCGCCGCCCACTCCTGCTCGCTTGCCACCCAGCCGGACGGGAACGAGGCGTTGTTGACGAACACCACGCGAGTGCGCGTGGTGACTGCGGCGGCCAACGCTTCGAGGTCGAGCCGCCACTCGCTGTCGACGACCTGGAGGGGAACAAGGCGCGGCACCGCACCGACGAGGCGCACCCGATTGAGCATGCCGGCGTAGGTCGGGTCGGTCAGCACGACCTCATCGCCCGGGTCGGTCAGGCAGAACAGCGCATCGAGCATCGCGTCACCCTCCCCGCAGGTGATCACGATCTCGCGCCGTCCGTCATAGCGTGGTCCGCCGCGGTGCTCGACGTGCTCGGCGACCGCCTCCTTGAGATCGTCGCGGCCGGTGAACGGCAGCCAGCTGTTCGCTTCGTCGACGCCGACCGCCGCCCGCGTTGCCGCAACAGCCTCCGCTGGGGGTGGGATGTCGGTGTCGAGATTCTCAAGACGCAACACGTCCGGGTCGTCACCCGCCGCTGCGGCGACGCGATCGATGCTGAAGCCCGGGATGTGTTCCAGGCGCGCCACGCTCATCGGGCCATCCTCCCCCGCGCGGCGCGCCGAATTTACGGGCGGCACCGCAAAAAGAGGACGGGCGTTTAGGCAGTTATTCTTGTTGCGGTGCTGTGCACGTGATGAACGATTTGTGCATTTCGCGGCAGGCGCAAAACGACATCAAATTCGCGTTGGCAGAGTTCGCTTGCGAGAACGTACCCTGCTTATGGATACTTCACCACCAGGACGGTGGGGGCCGGGAGTGGGCACAGCGAGGGCGGCATGAGGAATAGGGCTGAGTTCAATCGAGCAGCCAAAAGACGTCTCGGCCTACGCGAAGCCGGTCAGTTCAGTGAACCCGACGGCCCCGGCGCAAGAGTCGCGATAGTTATGCCGTTCGTGCAGAGCCTCGTGCAGGAAGAGCGCGACAACTTCGCTTCGTTCGAAGAAGATGCGGACGCGCGCTGGTCAACCACCTTGTGGCCGGCGACTGCGAGCCGGTGCTGAAGATGCGGGCAACCGTCGCTGATTTCGAGGCGGTGGTAGCGGACCGGACGATTGCGTCAGTGATCGTGCGAGGCTTTGGGAACCTGTCGGCGTTGGCAACGCCGATGAGGCCGGATGACGGCGCGCGCGTCGTCCTTCTTGATTGGCTCCACCTTTCCGCGATGACGCTGCACCTAAAGCTCGGCAGCTTCACGATGCGTACCTGCGGAGTGACTCCCCGAATGTTCAATCCGCCGTTTCCATACGGCGTGATGAGCTCGCACCGAAGTATCTCTGCGGCGGTCGGGAGCGTGATAAGCGTTGTCGGTTTGAAAGATCCGGCAAATAGACTGATCAAACCGATCACGGAGTCGGATGAGTTGTCATACGACGAGATAAAAGAGCAGTTTCCGTTGCAGCGCCGTCGGAAAGTGCCCAGTTCTGTTCTCGATGTGGTCTATTACGGTGCTCGGGCGGTCCATAACATGATCGTCTCCGACACCGCTATCCGCGCCGCGAAGCCCCAGCAGCTGTAGCGGCACACTGCGTTCAGTCCTCGTCGCCCAACTCGGCGTGGTCGGCGTCCACGCCCCGGCATGCCGATGCACGAAGTCGCGTATCTGACAACGCCGCTCATGGTTCCACCGGCGAGGGGATGCCCGACTCCACCGGCAGATCCTCGCACCGCGGGTCGGCGATGTCTGCGCACAGCTGCACTGTGCGGGACAATATAGGAGTGCCGGCGGACGACGCGCAGCTCGATGGTGTGCGATGAGTGTCGAGTTCCTTTCCGACAGCGAGCCAGGTGACGCGCCGGAAGAGCAGTTGGAGATGCCGAAGCGGTCGCGGTGGCGAGGCGGATGGGTGCTCGCCGTGTTGGTTGCCGGCGGGACGGTCTGGGCGCTGACTGTGCCGTCGCAGGCGCCGTCGCCACGGCACCCTGCCGCGCCTACCCCCACGGCGTCCACGCTGGCTGACCGGGCATGCCGCGGACTATCCAGCTGTGCGGTGCGCGCAGGCGCATCCCCGGCCATTGCCCGGCTGGCCCGTGCCTACTTGCCGCCGGGCGCACGTCTTCGTGTGCGGACGGTGGTTGCGGCCAGTTCGTTCGCCGAGAAGACCCTGTTTCTCGCGCGCGACATCGACGCCCATGCCGATTCGGTTACGGTGCTGATCAGGGTGCGGCGCGGCGGTTCGGGCACGCAGGCGATCACGCCCGATCCGCTTGGTGTCGGTTCGCTGCTGCTGCACGAGGTCAACTCCGGCTTCGTCGTGCGGTTGCAGTATTTGGCGCCGGATACCGTTCCGCCGATGATCGGGCGGCTGCGGGCGTTGATCCGCGATCCGCGGCTGACCTCGATCTCATGACCTCGTACCTTGCAAGCAACACACGCAACGCGACGAGGTGAGGTAGATGGGGATCGGTCCGCTCGATGACCTGGTCGGC
>DASQSE010000149.1:0-13066 GCA_035642535.1 Jatrophihabitans sp.
CTGCTTGTGGTGTTCGGCGTCGTGCTGGCGATCGTCGCGGTCGTGTTGCTGATCGTCGGCTACGTGAAGCGCTCGAAGCACAAGGGTGAGCTGCGCGCGGCCGCGTACTACGGCGGCGCGGCGTCGCCTGGTTACGGTGCCCCGCCGCCGGGCTACGGCGGTACGCCGCCGCCGGGCTACGGCGGTACGCCGCCGCCGGGCTACGGCGGTACGCCGCCGCCGGGCTACGGCGCTGCCCCGCCGCCGGGCTACGGCGCTGCGCCGCCTCCCGGCAACGGCGCGCCACCGCCGCCTGGCTGGGGGATTCCGCCGCAGTCCTGACCGCGGCCACGTTGTCAGTACCGTCGCATAGCTTTGTCTCAATGGCTTCCTCCCCGTATTCGTCGATTTGCGGGCCAGCTCTTGACGAGATCGCCGGAGGAGGCGGGTGCGGTCGAGACGGGCGAAGGGTTGAGCGAACGATGGCGTACTACCTGGTGCGGGAGTCGCGGGGGCCGGCGTGGGACTACAGCCGGGAGCGGCGCGAGCAGAGCGGCTGGGACGCACATGCTGCCTACATGGATCGGCTCGCCGGCCACGGGGTCGTGGTGCTCGGCGGCCCGATCGGCGACGATGACGGCAGCGACGTGGTGCTCGTATTCGAAGCGTATGACGAGTCGGCCGTGCGGGCGCTGCTCGCTGCCGATCCGTGGGTCGGCACCATCCTGTCGATCACGAGCATCGAGCCGTGGTCGATCTGGCTCCGCACGCCCGCGATGGAGAGCCTGCTGGCGAGCTAAGGGCGGCTAGCCGGCGAGATGCGCCGCCGAAGTCCGGCCGAGCAGCGCGGGAATCGTCGCGACGGCCTGCGCAAGCTCGTCCAGCGCCTCCCCGAACAACGCCTGCGCGCCGTCGCACAGCGCGGTCTCCGGGTGCGGATGAACGTCGACCATCACACCGTCGGCGCCGGCCGCGATGCCGGCTCGCGCCAGCGGAACGACCAGGTCGCGGCGCCCCGCCGCGTGCGACGGGTCGACGATCACCGGCAGATGCGACTGCCGCTGCACCATCGCCACCGCTGACACGTCGAGCATGTTGCGGATGGACGGTTCGAACGAGCGGACCCCGCGCTCGCAGAGCACGATGTCGAGGTTGCCGCGCTGCGCGATGTACTCGGCGGCCATCAGCCACTCCTCGTACGTCGCAGTGAGTCCGCGCTTGAGCATGACGGGCTTGCCCGTAGCGCCGACTGCCTGGAGCAGGCCGAAGTTCTGCATGTTGCGGGTACCGATCTGCAGCATGTCGGCGTGCGCGGCGACGACATCGACGTCTCCGGCGTCCATGACCTCCGTGACCACCGGCAGCCCGACCTCGTCGCGCACCTCGGCCAGGATGCGCAGTCCGTCCACGCCGAGCCCCTGGAACGCGTACGGGGAGGTGCGCGGTTTGAACGCGCCGCCGCGCAGCAGCGTCGCTCCCGCGCGCTTGGCCATCCGGGCCGCGTCGAGCGTCTGGTCGGCCGTCTCGACGGCGCACGGGCCGGCGATGAGCGTGAAGGTGTCCGGCCCGATCGGAACGCCGCCGACCCGGATCGTCGTGCGCTTGGCGTGGTTCTCGGCCGATATCAGCTTGAACGGTGCGGTGATCCGCATCGTCTCCGCCACGCCCGGCAGCGCGTCGACGTCCAGCGTTTCCAAGACGTCCTCGGTGCCGACGACCCCGATGATCGTGCGCATGACGCCGCGGCTGACGAACGCCTGCCCGTTGTGTGCCTCGATGTGCGCGACGACGCTCGCGATGTCGTCGTCCGCGGCACCTGGCGCCATCACGATGACCACGGCTGACAGCTTATTCGTCGCCCCCTTGCCCGCTTCGGGGCCCGGATGACCAGAATCTGACCCGCGTCGTGGTCAGCTCGGCGCCGAAGCGGGCAGCGCGGCCTGCGCGCGCAAGTCTTTGAGCGTCGCAATGTCCTGCACATGGTGGGAATCCGCTGTCTCGACCACCATCGGCACCCGGCGCGTCGTCGGTGTGGTGAACAGCGCCACGAACGCCTCCCGGCCGATCGTCCCGTGCCCGACGGCCTCGTGCCGGTCGCGCTTCGAGCCCGCCGGGTCGCGGCTGTCGTTGACGTGCACAAGACCGATGCCACCGCGTCCGGCGGCGCGGCCGTAAGCACGCAACGCCGCAGCGAACGACGTTGGCGTCGAGAGGTCGTGTCCGGCGGCGTGCATGTGGCAGGTGTCGATGCAGATGCCGATCCGTTCGTCGCAGCCGAGTGCGTCCAGGTAGGCACCGACCGACGGCGCGTCGGACGCGAGCGCTGCGCCACCGCCCGCCGTGGGTTCGACGAGCAGCCGTGGCCCGTCCGGCACCGCATCCAGCGCCGGCAGCACCTGCTCGCGAACCTGCCGCATCGCATCGCCGCGCCGCCGCTCGACGACGGCCGAGCCCGCGTGCACCACGACCGCCCGGGCGCCGATCGCCGCGCCGCGGCGCAGCGCGAAATCGAGCGCGGCGCGTGATCGGGCCAGCGTGTCCGCCGAGGGCGAGCCGAAGTTGACCAGGTACGGCGCGTGGACGAAAACGGGTAGCCGGCACTCGTCCGCGAAGGCCGCGTCGCCATCCGGATCGGCCGGCCACGGCGCCCACGCCCGCGGACTCGACAGCCAGACCTGGACCACCTCGGCGCCGATCTTGACCGCGTACGGCAGCGAACGGGCCAGCCCGCCCGCGACCGACACATGCGCGCCGACCGGCACGAGAGCTCGAGCCACGCGGGGCGTCAGCCGGTCAGCGCGTAGATCGTCACCGTTGAGCCGGTGTGCACCCGGGCGCCGGCCGCCGGGCTGATCGCCAGGACAGTTGTCGGATCACCGGCACCCACCGTCTGCACATCCGGAACCAGCCCGGCATCGGTGATCGCCTGCTCGGCGTCGGTCACCGCGCTGTTGGCCGCGATGTCGGGCACCTGCACGAACTCCGGACCCTTCGAGACGGTGACGGTGATCGTGCTGAACTTCGTGGCGTGGTCGGACGGGTCGACCGAGATGACCTCGCCGGCGCCGAAGCTGTCGCTGTACTCCTCGACCTTGTGGATCTGGAACTGGCCCGCGGACTGCTTGAGCGTGGCGCGCGCGTCGGTGAACGCAGTGCCCGGCGCGATGTAGGGGACGTCGACGATCGCCGGCCCCTTCGACACGTAGATCGTGATCGGCTGGTCCGCAGTGACCCGATTGCCGGCGGGCGGATCGGTGCGCGTGACCTTGCCCTGCGGCACCGCGTCGCTGTATTCGGACTTGATCTCGTCGGCGACCGTCAACGACGGATCGGTCGCGACCGCCTCCAGCGCACTGCGCGCCTCCTCAGGCGTCTTGCCCCGCACCGGCGGCACCGCGTAGAAGTGCGGTCCGGCCGAGATGACGATCGTCACCGTCCGGCCCTTGACCAGCCGGGTGTTGGCGTCCGGCTCGGTGCGCAGGACGGCGCCTTTGGGCACGTCCGGGTCGAACTCGGGGCCGGGCTGCAGCCGCCATTTGTAGCCGGCCTGATCGAGCGCCGCGATCGCGGCCTGCCGCGTCTTGCCCACGACCTCGGGGACTCGTGAGTAGCGTCCCGCCGCGAACCACCAGCCCGCATAACCGGCCGCGGCGCCGAGCAGCAGCACCAGCACCACCACGAGCAGCGCGCGGCGACGGCGCCGGATGTGCGGTGGCGCCTTGGGTTTCGGCGGTGGGATGACGACGGGTGGGGGAGGCGCGTTGTCGTCGCGCGGCACCAGCGGCAGCGGCTGACCGACGCCGACCTCCTGGCGCGGCACGACGGCCGTGTCGCTCTCCACGCGCGATCGGCGGATCGAGTCGGTGGTCGCGGCGTCCGCGGTGCGGTTGACGACTTCCGATCGCACCGGGCGCCCGGGCGGCCGCGTGCGCGCCGGGACCGGCACGACGGGAAGATCGAGGTCGGCGCGCACGTCGGCGAGTTCGGCGAGGAACGATCCGGCGTCGCTCGGCCGGCCCTCGGGATCGCTGTCGGTCGCGGCGACCACGACCTCGTCCAACTCGTACGGGACGGTCTTCACCCGCGACGACGGCGCCGGCACTCGGCTGTGCACGTGCTGGTACGCGACGTTCATCGCGGACTCGCCCTTGTAGGGCGGCGCGCCGGTGAGCAGTTCGAACAGCACCACGCCCGCGGAGTAGACGTCCGAGCGCGGGTCGGCGCGGCCCTCGCTGATCTGCTCGGGCGCGCAGTAGGCGACGGTGCCCATCATGAGGCCGGTGCGGGTGGCGGCGGCGTCGGATTCGACTGCCCGGGCCAAGCCGAAGTCGGCGACCTTCACGACGCCGTCATCGGAGAGCAGGATGTTCTCGGGTTTGACGTCGCGGTGCACGAGCCCGGCGCGGTGCGCGGCGGCGAGCGCGCTGAGCACCGGCTCCATGATCGAGACTGCCTGCGCCGGGCTGAGCCGGCCGCGCTCGCGCAGCAACTCGCGCAGCGTGCGTCCCTCGACCAGCTCCATCACGAGGAACACGTGGTGCCCGTCCGGAGCGACCTCGTGCCCCTGGTCGTACACCGACACCACGTTGAGGTGCGTGAGCCGGGCCGCGGCCCGCGCCTCGCGGGCGAACCGGTCGCTGAAGTTGGGATCCGCGGACAGCGCGGAGGACATCACCTTGACGGCGACGAGCCGGTCGAGCCGCTCGTCGACGGCCGCGTACACGGTGGACATACCGCCTCTGGCGATGCGTTCCAGTATCCGGTACCGACCCTCGAGCGAGCGGCCCACCAGGGTGTCCGTCGCCGCCGTCTGCACGGGGCGATTCTACGGTCGCACCGCAGCCAGGATCGTCGGCGCACCGGGGACTCCCAGACGATTGCCAGATCAACAACCTCCGTACCGTGGAGCCCGTGATGACGGGGGAGACCGGTGAATTGGGCCGGGTCGAGCTGCTCGCCGACGCCGACCGGCCCGGCGGCTGGTTGCTCACGGTCGACCGGATCCGGCAGTCTTACGTCGATCTTGACGACCCGACGTACCTCGACTTCGAGTACGTGCAGGCGTTCGCCGATGTACTGGACGCGCTGCCACCCGGGCCGCTTGCAGTCACACACGTCGGGGGTGGCGGCTGCACGCTGGCGCGCTATGTCGCGGCGACGCGCCCCGGATCCCCGCAGATCGTCCTCGAACCCGACGCGGCGCTGACCGCGGCGGTGCGGGCCCGATTGCCGCTGCCGACCCGCAGCCGGATCCGGATCCGGGCCGTCGACGGCCGCGCCGGTGTGGCGGCACTGCGCGACGACAGCGCGGACGCCGTCGTGCTGGACGCGTTCCACGGCGGCCGGGTGCCGGCCGAGCTGAGCACCCGCGAGTTCGTCACCGAGGTGGCGCGCGTGCTGCGGCCGACCGGGGTCTTTCTCGCCAACGTCGCCGACGGGCCGCCCACGACCTACAGCCGTCGCTTCGTGGCGGCGGTGCGCGCCGTGCTGCCGCAACTGCTCGTCATCGCCGAACCGGCGGTCGTCAAGGGGCGGCGGTTCGGCAACGTGGTCGTCGCCGCGTCCGGATCCCGGCTGCCGGTCGAGGCCGTCCGGCGCGCCGCGGCGGCGGCCGCCCTGCCGCGCACCGTGACGGTCGGCTTCGGCCGTGGCGTGGCACCGCTGACCGACGCCGACCCGATGCGTTCGCCGCAACCTCCGGACGAGATATGGCGGGTGCGCGACTGGCAGGATGATGACTGAAATGTCGACGTTCCACGCGCAGCGCGACCGCGCCGAGTCGTTCGGTGCGGTCGCTGAGCTGTACGACCGCTTCCGACCCGACTATGCCGACCAGCTCATCCGCGCACTGGTCGCGCTGCGTCCGGCCCACGTCCTCGACATCGGCTGCGGGACGGGCAAGGCAGCGCGACAGCTCGCTGCGCGCGGGCTGGACGTGCTCGGGGTGGAGATCGACGCCGACATGGCAGAGATCGCCCGCCGGCACGGCGTCTCGGTCGAGGTGTCGCCGTTCGAGACGTGGGACGACCGGGGTCGGACCTTCGACCTGATCGTCTCGGGGCAGGCGTGGCACTGGGTCGATCCAGAAGTCGGCGCGCCCAAGCTCGTCCGGCTGCTCCGCCCGGGTGGAGTGGTCTGCCTGCTCTGGAACTACGAGGAGCCGGACGAGGCGACGCAGCAGGTCGTCGATGAGGTGTATCGCCGACTCGCGCCCGAAGTCATCGAGGGCGAGCACGGCGACGACGTGCACGGCAAGGCGCTGCGCCGTACCGGCTGCTTCGGCTCGGTGCGCTCCGAACGATACGAGCGCGCGGAGCAACTTTCGATCGACGCGTGGATCGGCCGGGTGAGCACCTACAGCCGGCACCTGTTGCTCGGACCACGCCTGGCCGAGGTGCAGGACGCGTTGCGCGCGGCGCTGCATGACCTCGGCGACACGGTGCACCTCGCGGCCGGCACGTACGCGGTCTGGGCGCGGCCCTGATACAGGTGGCAGGCTAATCCCTGTGGAGCTGCTCACGTTCCCGGACATTGCAGAGGCGCTCGGCGTGCGCGTCACCCGGGTCCACCAGCTGGTCCGTGACGGCCAGCTCGTTTCGGTTCAGGACGATCAGGGCCGCAAGTGCGTGCCGGCGTTGCTCATCCGCGACGGCGCGGTGGTGAAGTGGCTGCCCTCGGTGATCACCATGCTGCGCGACGCTCACTACGCGGACCACGAGATCGTCAACTGGCTCTTCCGCGAGGACGACTCGCTGTCCTGCGCTCCGATCGACGCGCTGCGTGACAATCGCGGATCGGACGTCAAGCGGCGCGCCCAGGTCGCCGGATACTGAGTGCACGGCACGTACCTGCTCGTCCTCGCGGCATGCCTGGTCGGCACCGCGCCGCTCGAGGTCGTCCTGCACACACGCGTCTACGCACGCTGGCCGCGGCTGGTCGCGACGCTGGTTCCCGTCGCGCTCGCGTTCGGCGCGTGGGACATCGCGGCGATCTCCGCCGGATGGTGGCATTACGACGCGCGCTATCTCGTCGGCGTCACGCTGCCCGGCCGGCTGCCGCTGGAGGAGCTGTTGTTCTTCCTGGTGATCCCCACCTGCGCGGTGCTGACCCTCGAGGCCGTGCGCGCCCGCAAGCCGCACTGGCTCATCGGTGACGAACCGTGACCCACCACGCGACGCGGGGGGCGGCGGCGGCATGAGCTACTGGCTGGCCGCTTGCCTCGGCGGCGCAGCCGCCGTTGTCCTCGATGTGCTCGTGTTGCGGACTCGGTTGGTGGCGCGCCGGGCGTTCTGGACGGCCTACGCGATCGTGCTCGTCTTCCAGCTGGCCGTGAACGGCGTGCTGACCGGGCTGAAGATCGTCCGCTACGACTCGTCCACCATCGTCGGCCCGCGGCTCATCTATGCACCGGTCGAGGATCTGCTGTTCGGCTACGCGTTGGTGCTGACCACGCTCAGCCTGTGGGTGTGGCTGGGGCGGCGCGGCGTGCCGCCCACGCGCCGCGCAACCCGCTGAGCCCGACCGCCGCGCGACGCGGAAGGCGCACCGCCACGCGGCGACTGAACACGTCGTAGTCGGCACGCTCGATCTCGTCGAGGATGCCGGCGTAGAGCGTCAGCGCGGTGCGCAGACAGTCGCGCGATGTCGGGTGCACGAGCCCGATCCCCGGCGCCGCCTTGGCGTAGAGGCGGCGGGCCCGTTCGATCTCCCAGGCCAGCAGGTTGCGGATCGGCTCGTCCACCTGGCCGCGGGCGAGCCGGTCGTGGTCGACGCCGAACTGCTGCAGCGACTCCTCGGGCAGGTAGACGCGGCCGCGTCGCAGGTCTTCGGCAACGTCGCGGATGAAGTTGGTGAGCTGGAACGCCGTGCCCAGGTCGATGGCGTGCGACTCCAGTAGGTCCCATCGCGTCTCCGGATCGGCGCGGCCGAGGATGGGCAGCATCTCCAGCCCGATCACCGCGGCCGAGCCCCACATGTAGCGGGCGAGGTCGTCGTACGTGCGATAGGACGAGACGGTGAGATCCATCCGCATCGACTCGAGGAAGTCGCCGAAGTACGAGGTCGGGATCTGCCAGCGCGCGACGGTGTCGATCACGGCGCGGCTCACCGGGTCGCTCGTCGCGCCCCAGTCGAGGTCTGCGAGGAAGTCCGCGCTCCAGTCGTGCAGGCGCGCGGCGCGCTCGTCGCTGCGCAGCTGCGGCGACAGGTCGTCGACGATGTCGTCGACGTGCCGGGCGAAGGCGTACAGCGCGTGGACGTACGGCCGCTTGGCCGGCGGCAGCAGCAGCGTGGCGAGGAAGAACGTCTGCCCGTGTTCGGCGTTGATGGCCCGGCAGCGGGCATAGCCGGCCCGCAACGCCGCGCCGGTGATGCCGGCGGCGTCGAGTTCGCGGCGTCCGGCCGTCATTCGTTCATCGTTACAGAGCCTTGCCGGTGACCCGCTGGGCGGCGAGTTCCCCTGAGACGAGCACCATCGGAACGCCGACGCCGGGCTGGGTGTTCGAGCCGCAGAACACGAGATTGCCGATGCGGCGGTCGAGCGTCGGCGGCCGGAAGGGGCCGGTCTGGCCGAAGGTATGCGCCGCGGCGAACGGCGCACCCGCGGCCAACCCCTGGGCCCGCCAGTCGGCCGGCGTGACGAGATGCTCGACCTCGACGCCCGCTTCGAAGCCGTGGTAGCCACGCTTCTCGAGCGTCTCCATGACATGGTCGCGATAGGCGCCGCGGCGGGCCGGCCAATCGACGCGGCCGGTCGTGTTGGGCGCCGGGAACAGCGCGAAGTAGACGTGCCGGGCGGCCGGGGCGAGCGAGGGTTCGGTGAGCGTGGGTGTCGTCAGCAGGAAGGACGGATCGCTCATGACCTCGCCACGTTCGATGATCTCGTCGAACGTCGCGTCCCAGGCCGCACCGAAGTCGATCGTGTGGTGGGTCAGGTCGTCGAAGCGCGCGCTCGACCCCGCGTGCAGGACCACCGCCGATGGCGAGTAGCGCAACCGCGCCACGCGCCGCGGCGTGCAATGCGCGGGGAGCAAATCGCGATAGGCGATCGGCAGGTCGGCATTGACCACGACCACATCGGCGGGGATCCGCTCGCCGTCGGCCGTGACGACGGCGCGGGCGCGGCCCGCCTGCACGTCGATGGCGGCCACCGTCGTGTTGTAACGAATGTCGACGCCGTGCTTCGCGGCGGCACCGGCGAGCGCGCGCGGCACCGCGTGCATGCCGCCGTCCGGGTAGTAGACCCCGGCGACGCAGTCCATGTACGTGATGACGGCATAGATCGCGAGCGCCTGCGCCGGGGCGAGTCCTGCGTACATCGCCTGGAACGAGAACAGCCGGCGCAGCCGCTCGTCCGCGAAGTGATCCGCGACCTTGCGGGACAGCCGCCGGAAGCCGCCGAGCGCGACGAGCCGGGCGAGCGATCCGTTGACGAGCTGCAGCGGCGAGTCGAGGTTGCGCTCGACGAAGTGCGGCATCTCGATGCGGTACAGCTCGCGCAGGAACGCCACGTAGCGCAGCCAGCCGGCCGCGTCGGCGCCGCCGCAGGTGCGCGCGATCTCGTCGGCCATGTCATCGACGTCGGCGCGCACGTCGATCGTGGACCCGTCCGCGAAACGCGCTCGGTAGGCCGGGTCGAGGCGGTGCAGCGTCAGCCAGTCCGCGAGTTGTTCGCCCACGGCCTGGAAGGGGCGGGCGAGCAGCTCCGGCATGGTCAGGACGGTCGGGCCGGTGTCGAACCGGTAACCGCCCTCGGCGATGAGACCGCACCGGCCGCCGGGCACGGCGGCGCGCTCGAGGATCGTGACCTCGCGACCTGCCCCGGCGAGGTGCAGCGCGGCGGAGAGACCGCCGAGCCCGGCGCCGACGACGACGACGCGTTCGGTCGGCCCGGGCACGGTTCGCACGAGGTGACGCTACTTCGTAGCCGCGAATCCGCGGCCGGCGCTCAGGTGCGGCGCTTGCTCTTGACAGCGACCCACGCGCCGAGGGCCAGCACGATCGCTGCCACGACGGCGGCGGCGATGCCGTGCTTGGTGCGCGCCTTGTTGCCGTGTGCGGTGTGTCCGGGGAAGAAGGACGGCAGGGAGTGGGCCGGCTGCGCGAAGTAGAGCACCGCGACGACGGCGAGTATCACCCCGAGCACGACAAGTGCCGCGCTGATCCAGGTGGTCGACTGCCGAGCGGACGTCCGGGTCGTGGTGGACAAAACGCTTCTCCCTCGATCGGGTGTGGACACGCGACTCGTAAACCTCTCATACGTGCCCGAACGGGACGCGAGGAGGTACAGACGTTCTTAAGCGGGCGTGTCCTCGGCGCGAGCTTCCTGCGGATTCGGCGTCCGGCCCCGGAAACGTAGGAAGATCCACATCAAGCGCGAAACGATCAGCCCAGCCGTGCGTACAGATCCCGCAGCAGTGCGACCTCGGCGCCGTGATGGGCGACCTCGTCCATCGCGTGCAGGACGAGCGCGGCCCACGACTCGTGTTCGTAGGGTCCCCAGTCCGGCCCCAACTCGCGGCGCAGCCCGTCCTCGCCCAGCGCAGTGACCCGCTCGCGGAACGCGTCGTGGGCTACGTCCAGGTGCACCAGCGCCGGCCCGACCTCGCCGAACCAGTCGCGGAACTCGCCCGGCAGCGGCCATTCGCCGAGGTGCGGGGCGACGTAGGAGGCGAGGCAGTCGGCGATATGCCACAACCGCCACGCGATCGTCGTGACCGGTGCGGGCACCGGATCCGGCCGGGCGGAATCGGCCACCCATCGCCCGTCGACATCGTGCACCGACCACATGTCCGGGACCGGTTCCCAGAGGTACTCCGTCGTCGTCAGGCCTTCGACGCGTTTGCGCAGCCGCTCCCACACGTAGTCGAAGCCGCCGAAGACGAGGTGATGCAGGTCGACATCCACGTCCGGGACGCTACGACCTGCCTCCGACAAGCGTCATGCGTGCCGGTTCGTCGCCGCCTCGGCCAGTGCCGCCAGCGCGGCCCGCGCATCTGCGCCCAGTGCGGGCGATTGCGCCGCGGCCCGCGCCTGTGCCGTCCGCTGCGCGATGCGCTCCTCCACCCGGGCGAGGGCGCCGGTCGAGACGATCACCTCGCGCAGTGCGGCGACCTGCTCCTCGTCCAGCGCGCGGTCGCCGAGGCCGGCGCGCAAAGCGGCCGCCTGCGCGCTGCTGGCCTCCGACATCGCCAGCGCCGTGAGCAGGGTGTGCTTGCCCTCGCGCAGATCGTCGCCGGCCGGCTTGCCCGTGACGGACGGATCGCCGAACACGCCGAGCACGTCGTCGCGTAGCTGGAACGCCTCGCCCAGCGCCAGCCCGTACTCGGTCAACACCGCGAACACGTGCTCCGGGGCGCTGGCGACCGCCGCTCCGAGATGCAGCGGACCCTCGACCGTGTACTTACTCGTCTTGAACTCGATCACCCGCAGCGCCTCGTCGGCCGAGAACGCGCCGCGTGCCTGGACGAGCACATCGAGGTACTGCCCGGCCATCACCAACTGCCGCATCTCGTCGTACACGCTTCGCGCCCGCGGCGCGGCGGCCGCCTCGATCGCCGCCGTCGCGAACATCGCATCGGCCCAGGACAGCAGCAGGTCGCCGAGCACGATGGCCGCCGCGGTGCCGAACACCTCGGCATCGCCCGTCCAGCTGTGCTCCCTGTGCAGGCGCGCGAACGCCGCGTGCGCCGATTCTCGTCCGCGGCGGGTGTCCGAGGCGTCCATCACGTCGTCGTGCGCGAGCGCGCACGCGTGCAGCAGCTCGAGGCTGGCCGCAGCGGTGATCAGGCCGCGGTCGTCCGCGTCCGCATCGTGCACGGCGCGCCACCCCCAGTAGGCGAAGGTGGGGCGCAGCCGCTTACCGCCGTCGAGGACGAAGGTGCGAGCCGCCGCGCAGATCGGGACGAGATCGTCACCGATGGCTGAAAGGACACGGGCCCGGTCGTCGAGAACCGCGGTGAGCTCGGCGTCGACGCGGTCGATCACGAAATCGCCGGGCCTGCGCACCGCGCGGACATTACGCTGGAGCGCGTGAGTCGACTGGTGCGGGACCGTTTGGCCAAGGACGGGCCGACGTTCTCGTTCGAGTTCTTCCCACCCAAGTCGCCCGACGAGAACCGCGTGTTGTGGCAGACGATCCGCGAGCTCGAGGTGCTGCATCCCTCGTTCGTTTCGGTGACGTACGGAGCGGGCGGCTCGACCCGGGCACGCACCATCGAGATCACCGAGCGCATCGCTTCGGACACCACGCTGCTGCCCGTCGCGCACCTCACTGCCGTCAACCACTCGGTGGCCGAGCTGCGCAGCATCATCGGCAACCTCGCCGCCGCGGGCGTGCCGAACATGCTCGCGCTGCGCGGCGACCCGCCGGGGGACCCGGAGGCCGAGTGGATCAAGCATCCGGCCGGCCTGGCGTACGCGGCCCAGCTCGTCGCACTCATGCGGGCGCACGGTGACTTCTGCGTAGGTGTCGCGGCTTTTCCCAACGGGCACCCGCGCTCGCCGTCACTGGACGACGACACCAGGCAGCTCGTCGCGAAGTTCCGCGCCGGCGCCGAGTACGGCATCACCAACATGTTCTTCGTCGCCGAGGACTACCTGCGCATGCGCGAGCGGGTCACCGCCGCCGGCTGCGACGTGCCGATCATCGCCGGGCTGATGCCGATCACGAACATCGGCATGATCCGGCGTTCCGAGCAGCTCACCGGCGCCGCGTTCCCGGCCAAGCTGGGCGCGCGCTTCGCCGCCGTGGCGCACGACCCGAAGTCGGTGCGCGCGATGGGGATCTACGAGACGTCCAAGCTCGCCGAGCGGCTGCTCGAGGAGGGCGTCCCGGGCGTGCACTTCTACACGCTGAACCGGTCGAAGGCGACGCGTGAGGTGTGGGCGAACCTCGCGCTGGGTGCTCGTCTCTGACGTGACGTTCGCGCAGCGCTGGTCGCGCCTGCATCACGACATCGATCCGACGCGCGTTCCGCTGCTCATGGCGTGGCTGCGGCTGATGTGGCTGCTCGCCCGGCCGGTGCGGCTCGTCCCGCCGACGCTCATCACCGCCCTGGGCGCGCTGCTGGCCCTGGACGCGGTGCTG
>DASQSE010000150.1:0-95546 GCA_035642535.1 Jatrophihabitans sp.
CGTTGTTGGTGCCGAGCGCAACGACACCCGCACCGCCGGCTGAGACGAAGCCGTCGAGGTATGCGTTGACCGCAATCGTCAGGTTCGAGTAGCTGATCCGCCGGTCGATGACCGTCAGTGCGACGCCGGTCCCATCGTTCAGCTGAGCGCCGATGTCCAACAGCACGAAGGTGTATCCGGCTGCGGCATCGGCGAGGCCCTCGCCCTGCATGGTCGCGACGTCACCGGACCCGCCGTCGATATTGCGGACGTAGCGCGCTGCAGCGGTCGGGGCCGGGTCGGGCAGTGTCGTCGCGGGGACGTAGCCGTCCACGTCGAGCGCGAGGCCGGTTCGCCCCTTCGCGGTGTTGTGCAGCGCGATGCGACCGTCGGACGACGCCGGCACGAGGGCGACGTTCGAAGCGCTGCGGCCGTCGCGGAACTGCAGAACCGTCGTCGTCTTCGGACGGGTCACGCCCGCGCGCCAAGCCTGCAATCCGCCGGTCCGCGTCGGGCTCAGCGCGTGCAGCGTCACGAGGACGGCCGAGACGCCATGCAACGGCACGCCACCTCGTCCGGCCACTTTCACCGTGACGCTCGCACCGCCGCCGATGTGCGTGCTGACCGCGCGCGTTTGCACGACGGTCTGAAAAGCCTGCGCCGACTGCGCGAAACCGATCGTGTACCAACCCGCAACGTCGACGGAGATGCGCACCGACCGTGAGCTGGTGTTGACGAGCGTCGTCTTGCCGCCGGAGAGCCGCACGACAGAGAACGACGAGACTGCCTGACCGGCGGCGAACCGGACAAACGGCAGATTCTGCTTCGGCTCGTCCGGGCGGTGGGCCAGGATCGTCCCCGACCTGCTCGCACCCGTGACGGTGAGCGTCACGCCGGCGGCCCCGACTCCGGACGGCACGCCGGCGTGCCCGCCGATCGCAACCCGCTTCGACGCTCCGGCCCGCAACTCGAGCGCGGTGACCCGCCGGGCGGTGCCGAGAACATGACAGACGCCCGGGTTGCTGCTCGACGGCGCACCGGATCCGTAATACCCGGAGACGTCGACCGCGACCTGCACCGAGCCGCTCGTCGCCGTGTTGGCGATGTGCATCCGCCCGGACGAGAGCGACACGATCGCTGTGTTGGTGACGGGCCGTTGGCCTGCGCTGAACCGCAAGTTGGTCGTGGCCGGCCGGTTCCCGGCGTAGAGGACGAGCCCGCCGGTGCCCGTCGGCCCGATCGCCGTCACAGTGACGACCACGGATCCGACGCCCGTCGACGGCACCCGTCCCGCCCCGGATACCTGCACGGCGATCGTCCGGCCGGCCTTGAGCGCGCCCTTGTGGTTGCCGCCGGCGCCGGTTCGGGTGTCGACGACGCGTGACTGGGTCGACAGCGGCACATACGTGCCGGCCACGACTGTTGCCGCTGCATCGGCCGGGGTGGCGACGACACCGGCAACCGCCGCGCTGAGGATGACCGACACGGAGGCGGCGAGCAGGGCGGCGCGGCGCATGGAACTCCCCAAGATCGACAACGGCGGCGACTCACTGTAGATGGCGAAAGCCCGGCACGTGCGTGCCGGGCTCTCGGGGCGAGCTGTCGTCAGGCCGAGGCGTCTTCGAGCATGTTCCGGGTCCGGTTGGCGTCGACCGGGATGCCGGGACCCATCGTGGTGCTGAAGGTGACCTTCCTCAGGTACCTGCCCTTTGCCGCGGACGGCTTGGCGCGCAGCACCTCGTCCAGCGCGGCGGCGTAGTTCTCGACGAGCTGGTGCGGCGAGAAGGACGCCTTGCCGATGATCAGGTGCAGATTGGACTGCTTGTCGACTCGGAAGCTGATCTTGCCGCCCTTGATGTCGCTGACCGCCTTGGCGACATCGGGCGTCACCGTGCCGGTCTTCGGGTTCGGCATCAGGCCGCGCGGCCCGAGGATGCGCGCGATACGGCCGACCTTGGCCATCTGATCCGGGGTGGCGATGGCGGCGTCGAAGTCGAGGTACCCGCCTTGGATCTCCTGGATCAGTTCGTCGCTGCCGACCTTGTCGGCACCGGCGCCGCGCGCCTCTTCGGCCTTGTCCCCGGTGGCGAACACGATCACCCGGACGGTCTTGCCGGTCCCGTGCGGCAGGCTCACGGTGCCGCGCACCATCTGGTCGGCCTTGCGGGGATCGACGCCGAGCCGCAGCGCGACCTCGACCGTCCCGTCGAACTTCGTCGGCGAGGCCTCCTTGGCCAGCGTCGCCGCTTCGAGCGGGCTGTACATCTTGCCCGGCTCGATGAGTTCGGCGACCTTGCGGTAGTTCTTGCTGTGCTTCATCTACGTGCTTCTTTCTCTAGTGGTCAGGCGGGCAGGTCGTCCCTGCCCTCCCACGGTGTTGTGCTAACTGTGCCGCGACGACTTTCGCGCGCCGGTGCCCGGACTGACGAGCGAGGGCCGAAGGCCCAGCGAGGAGGGAAGGCACCGGCCACGAGCGCGAAAGTCCGCCCGAGCGGAGCGAGGGCCATGGGTATAGGTCATCCTTCGACCGTAATCCCCATTGAACGGGCGGTGCCGGCGATGATCTTCGCGGCCTGGTCGATGTCGTTGGCGTTGAGGTCTTCCATCTTGGTCTGCGCGATCTCGCGGACCTGATCCATCGTCACCTTCGCGACCTTGTTGGTGTGCGGCTCACCGCTGCCCTTTTCGACGCCCGCGGCCTTGAGCAGCAGCCGCGCCGCCGGCGGGGTCTTGGTGACAAAGGTGAACGAGCGATCCTCGTAGACCGAGATCTCGACCGGGACGATCTGCCCGCGCTGCGACTCGGTAGCCGCGTTGTAGGCCTTGCAGAACTCCATGATGTTGACGCCGTGCTGGCCGAGCGCCGGGCCGACCGGCGGCGCCGGGTTCGCCGCACCGGCCTGGATCTGCAGCTTGATGACCGCGGCGAGCTTCTTCTTGGGAGGCATGAACTCTGTCTTCTCTTTCTAGATCTTGGATACCTGGCTGAACGCCAGCTCGACAGGCGTCTCGCGGCCGAAGATCGACACGAGGACGTGCAGCTTCTGGTGCACCGGGTCGATCTCGCTGATCGTCGCCGGCAGCGTGGCGAACGGGCCGTCCATGACGGTGACGGACTCGCCGACCTGGTAGTCGACCACCTCGACGCGCGGCTTCTCGCCACCCGCGGCCGCCTTGCCGCCGGTGGCCACGGCGGCCGCCTTGCGGGTGGCGGGCGCGAGGATCTTGACGACCTCGTCGAGGCTCAGCGGGGACGGGCGAGATGTGGCGCCGACGAATCCGGTGACGCCCGGGGTGTTGCGGACCGCGCCCCACGACTCGTCGTTGAGCTCCATCCGCACCAGGATGTAACCCGGGAAGACCTTGCGCTGGACCTGCTGGCGCTTGCCGTTCTTGATCTCGACGACGTCCTCGGTCGGCACCTCGACCTGGTAGATGTAGTCCTCCATGTCCAGCGACTGGATGCGGCTCTCGAGGTTGGTCTTCACCTTGTTCTCGTAGCCGGCGTAGGAGTGCACGACGTACCAGTCGCCGTACTGATTCTGCAGCTTCGCGCGCAGCGACTCGACCGGATCCTCGTCCTCGTCGGCAGCTTCCTCGGCCGCCTCGACCGCGACCTCCGGCTGCTCTGCCTCGGCCGCCGGCGCCTCGCCCAGCGTGTCGATGCCGTCGTCCTCGGCCTGCTGCTGCGCGGGGAGGTCGCCACCGAGCAGACGCGCCGCCTCGGCTATGTCGGACTCGGTCTGCTCAGCCGCCGGCGCGGACTCGTTGGCTGCCGTCTCGTCGCTTTCCGGCTGAGTAGCCGGGGCATCGGGGGCATCGTCGAACTCGGACACAATCTCTCTTCTCATGCTCGTTCGGGGCGGGCGATGTCAGGCGATCAGCCGAACACCTGCAGCACCAACTTGGCGAAGCCGAAGTCCAGCCCGGCGACGATCGCGACCATGATCACCACGAAGACGATGACCACGATCGCGTAGGTGACCAACTCGGTGCGAGACGGCCACAGGACCTTGCGCAGTTCGGAGACCGACTCGCGGACGAACCGCGTCGGCGCGCCGCCGCGACCTCGGGACGGGCGGGCGGACGGTGCGTCGGTGCGCGTCGTCGTCGTCACGGCTGCTCCTCGTTGCTTCCATCATGGACTTGCGCAGGGGCGACAGGACTCGAACCTGCAACCGCCGGTTTTGGAGACCGGTGCTCTACCAATTGAGCCACGCCCCTAAGTGTGCGTTAGGGCCAGCCCGACCGGTGCGCGAGCATGCTTACGCACGGCCACCATGGACCCCGGTCGGCCAGTCTACGGCGACGACGCTCCCCTCTCCAAACCACCTAACACCACGCGACTTGTCCGTCCGTCGGCACGTCCCCGCGTGCTGAAGGGCGGACAACTCGAGTTGGGCTCGCACCTCCCCCGCGAGTTGTCCGCCCCTCGACACCTCCGCACGTATCGAAGGGCGGACGAGTCGCGGGGATGGGCGGACAAGTCGCGGCGATCGCGGACAACTCCGGATGACGCGTCTGGGAAGATGGGCGGGTGGGAGCCCGCGTATCCGACCGCATCGCCGCCATCGCCGAATCCGCCACCCTCGCGGTAGACGCGAAGGCCAAAGCGCTCAAGGCGGCCGGCCGCCCGGTGATCGGATTCGGCGCCGGCGAGCCGGACTTCCCCACCCCCGACTACATCGTCGAGGCGGCCAGCGCAGCCGCGCACGACCCCAGGAACCACCACTACACGCCGGTCGGCGGCCTGCCCGAATTGCGCGCCGCGATCGCCGCCAAGACCAAGCGCGACACCGGCTACGAGGTCGCGGCCGGGCAGGTGCTGGTCACGAACGGCGGCAAGCAGGCCGTCTACAACGCGTTCGCCGCGCTGCTCGATCCGGGCGACGAGGTGCTGCTCATCGCCCCGTACTGGACGACCTACCCCGAGGCGATCAAGCTCGCCTGCGGCGTTCCTATCGAGGTGCTGACCGACGAGACGTCCGGCTACCTCGCGACCGTCGATCAGCTCGACGCGGCGTGCACCGACCGGACGAAGGTGCTGCTGTTCGTCTCGCCGTCCAACCCCACCGGCGCCGTCTACCCGCGTGCCGCCGTCGAGGCGGTCGGCGCCTGGGCCCGCGAGCGCGGACTCTGGGTCGTCACGGACGAGATCTACGAGCACCTGATCTACGGCGCCGGCGAGATGGTCTCGATCGCGCACAGCGCCGGCGAGAAGACCATCGTGCTCAACGGTGTCGCGAAGACCTACGCGATGACCGGCTGGCGGGTCGGCTGGATGATCGGGCCGGCCGACATCGTCAAGGCAGCAACGAACCTGCAGTCGCACGCGACGTCGAACGTCAGCAACGTGGCGCAGGTCGCCGCGCTGGCGGCCGTCAGCGGCGATCTGTCGGCGGTGGCCGAGATGCGCGCGGTGTACGACCGGCGGCGGCGCACGATCGTGGCGATGCTCTCGGACATCCCGGGCGTCGTCTGCCCGGAACCGCTGGGCGCGTTCTACGCCTATCCGTCGGTCAAGGGGCTGCTCGGCGTGCCGCTGCGGGGACGCACGGCCAACACGTCCGCTGAGTTGGCCGAGTTGATCCTCGACGAGGTCGAGGTGGCGGCCGTCCCGGGCGAGGCGTTCGGCACGCCCGGCTACCTGCGGATGTCGTATGCGCTGGCCGACGACGACCTGGCCGAGGGCGTCAGCCGCATCGCCAAGCTGGCTGCCGAGCACTGATCCCGCAACACGTGGTCACTTACGCGTCGCGTGGTCAGGTATCGCTGGCCACGCGAGGCGTAAGTGACCACGCGAGGGATTACGGCAGCGCGCCCGCCCCTTGCAGGGCGGTGATCGCGGCGGGCAGGTCGCGCAGCGCCGCGAGCAGGTCGGGCGGGTTGGCGATCCGCCACGCGTTGCGCGCCACGTAGCAGCGCAGTGCGGCGTCCCACTTCGCGGCGCCGGCCGCCTGGCGCGCCGCGAACAGCGCCGCCGCGGCCTTGTTGTAGGTCAGGAAGTAGTAGTCGTTCGCGTCGTAGCCGTACGACTCCGTGGACGCGTCGACCGGCCCGGGAGCGCTCAGCGCGCCGTCGCGCGGCCGGTCGTGATTCACGATCTCCTCCGCGTAGGACGCGAAGCCCTCGTCCAGCCACGGGTGCAGTGCCTGCGAATCGCCGACCATCGCATAGAACCACTGGTGGGCGGTCTCGTGCACGGCGACATATCGCGACCCGTCCAGCATCAGGATCGAGCTCGGGTACTCGATGCCGCCGCCTTGCGCCGGCAGCCGCGCGACGGACAGCGAGGGGAACGGGAACGGTCCGAAATAGCGCGCCAACTCGGTGATCGCGCGCTGGAACTCGGGCAGTAGCGCGTCGCGCATCGCCGCGTTGGGGGCTCCGACGCGCAATCTGACACCGCCCACGTTCACGTCCGAGACCGCGAACGGGCCGGCCGCGACGCTGACGTCACGCGCCGTCGCGATCGTCGAGTGCCAGACCCGGTTGCTGCCCGACACGGCGGGCTGCGTCGGGTCGCCGGACATGATCACCGTGTCCGCCGCCGGGGCCGTGACGGTCAGGTCGACGTCCATGGCCTCGCTCGTCGCGCTCTCGGCGAGGAAGTCGAGCATCCCCTCCTTGTGCCACCCGTAGCCGCGTTCCCAGGCGAGGAGTGGCTCGGCCGATCCGAAGTAGGCGAACGGGCCGGCGCGTCCGAACCGGTCGAACGACTCGTTGCCGAGGGTGAGGTGGAAGTCGATGGACGCCGTGACGGTCGTGCCGCGCGGGATGATGGTCGCGAACGGAATGTGCAGCAGCCCGCCCTGGGTCGACGCCGGGGCGTTTGCGGTCGTGAAGAAGTAGCGCCCGCCGCCATGGTCGGCACGCGCGGCGGTGACCACGATCTTGTTGCCCTGCGCAACGGTGGGCTTGGTGTTCGCGGTGAGCCTGAATACCAGTTCGCGGATCGGGATGTCCGGCCGGAAGACGACCTGCTCGTGTCCGGTCACGGTGCCGTGTCCGGGGGCGATCGTGAAGCGCAGCGTCATCTTCGGACGGTTGGGATCCGGGCTTGCGTAGGTGTCGCACGTCGTAGTGGTGCCGGTCGGCGGCGCGCTGCCCGGCTGCGTGTCCGGCACCGAGGTCGACGGCGCAGCAGGCGTGGTGCGCGGTGCGGAGACCACGCCGTGGCCCGTCACCGTGGTCGAGCAAGCGGCCAGCAGCAACGCCGCGATCCCGGCGGCTCCCGAGAGCGCGGCGCAGCGCATCAGGCCGGGCGCGGCGGGCGCACTACCGCGCGGGCCTTGGCCAAGACCGTCTGGCCGTCGACGGTCGCGGTGAGGTCGACCTCGGCCAGGCCGTCCTCCCTGACGGCCCGGACGCTGCCGGCCACCGTGAGCGTGGCGCCGTCCGAATCCGGGACGACGACCGGACGGGTGAAGCGCACCGCATACTCGACGACCGCCCCTGGATCGCCCGCCCAATCGGTGACGACCCGGATGGCCGTCGCCATCGTGAACATGCCGTGCGCGATGACGTCGGGCAGCCCGACGCTCTTCGCGAACCGCTCGTTCCAGTGGATCGGGTTGAAGTCGCCGGATGCACCTGCATAACGGACGAGGTCGGCGCGGTTGATCGGAAAGTCGCGCGCGGGAAGCTGATCGCCGACGTTCATGCGCCGGGCCCGCGGACGACGATTGTGGAGTACGCGGTGCACACCGGATCGCCGTTGACCGTGTGCACTTCACCGCGCGTGGTCAGGATGTCGTTGCCGGCCGCGACTCGGATGTCCTCGACGGTGACGACGACCTGCAGCGAATCGCCGGCCCGGATCGGCCGGGTGTGGACGAAGCGCTGCTCGCCATGCACCACCCGCGAGTAGTCGACGCCGAGGTCAGGATCCATGATGACCTGGTGACCGGCCCGCGTGGTCACCACGATCGCGAAGGTCGGTGGGGCGATGACATCGGGATGGCCGAGTTTCTCGGCAGCGGCGCGGTCGCGGTAGACCGGGTTCGGGTCGTTGATCGCGTCGGCGAACTCGCGAATCTTCTCGCGCCCCACCTCGTAGGGCGGTGTCGGCGGGTACACCCGCCCTATGTACGACTGATCGACGGGCATGCGGTGCAGGTTAGTCGGGCTCGTGCGCAAGCGTGGTGAGCACCTCGAACGGCGCGGCTCCGAACCCGGCTACGCGCGGCCGCCCCCAGGTGTCGACATCGCTCAGCACCGTGCTGACCTCGCCGTACGGCGTCCGCAGCCGCAGCTCGCGGGTGCCCGCGGCCACCAACTCCTCGACCTGCGGGCTGGCCGCCACTCGTCCGTACCAGTTGTACTTGCCGCTGATCGGGTCGAAGTGACCGCCCAGCTTGACCTCGACCGGAATGACCGCGCCGCCGTCGAGCAGTTCGGCAGGGCCTTCGTAACCGTCGTCCAGAATCATGTCTCGACCTTGTCCTAGGTCCGGTGTCCCGCGCCGAGTGGGAGCGGGTCGTCGAAGCCGAGCTCGATGCCGAACTCGCGGGCCGTCCCTTCCAACAAGTGCCAGACGCCTCTGGTGATCAGGTCCGTCAGCTTCTCGTCGCTCATCGTGCGGTGCTCGAGCCACCAGCTGCCCACCGCCTCGACGAAGCCGACGATGCCGTAGGCGCCGGGCTCGGCGCGTTCGCTGTCGACGCCGAAGATGATCAGCATCGTGCGGAGCAACCGCGCGACGTTGTCGGCGAGCGTGCCCTCGACCGAGTCGAGCGAGGCGCCGGCGCGGCGGCTGCGCAGGAAGTAGTAGAGGTTCGGGTGCTCGTCGAGCCAGCCGACGATCACCGCGACGGCTGGGCGGATGATTTCGCGCGGCGTGGCGTCCGGGCGCAGCGCGAGCTTGGGCAGCACGCTGTCGACGACCGCGCGCACGACGTGATCGGCGATCGCTTGGCGCAGGTCCTCGCGGTCGCGGAAGTAGCGGTAGAGCACGGTGCGGCTCACGCCGGCGGTTGCGGCGATCTGTTCGGCGCTGGCCGCCGGCCCGAACCGGTCGATGGCGTCCGCCCCGGCGGCTACGAACGCGCCGCGTCGTTGGACGCGGTGCTCGGTCCAGCGCAGTCGGCGGCCGTCCTGCCCGTCGAGGCGATGCGACGCAGCGTCCGTCCCGCGCATGCCTTATCACCTCCCCGGGGTGGCGCCTGACCCTACTGCCGATCTTGAAGCAATTTAGCGGGACATCTTGTCACGGTATCTGCTTCGCCGTACGCTTGCACAAATTAGCGCGACACAGTGTTACATATTCGACGGGAGGCCGCCATGACCGCACTACGCACCCCGCCGGAGTCGGTCAATCCACGAGACAAGACCGCGCGCCGGCTACTCGGCTCGTCGTCGAAGAACTCCTACTCACCCGAGCTCGAGCTCGATTGGGACGCCCCGCCGGTCGAGGGCATGTGGCACATGCAGCCCGAGCGGATTTCGCTCTACGGCACCGCGCTGTGGGAGTCGCTGACCCGCGAGCAGCAGATCGAGCTGTCCAAGCACGAGGTCATCAGCGTGGCCCGCATCGGGCTGTGGTTCGAGATCCTGCTGATGGGCATGCTCGCCGCGCACGCCTACAACGAGGACCCGGCGTCCGAGCACACGCAGTACGCGCTGACCGAGATCGGCGACGAGACGCGGCACTCGGTGATGTTCGCGCGCTGGGCCGACAAGTACGGTGGCGTCGAATACAAGCCGCACCCGATCGTCCACCAACTCGGCAAGGTCTTCCGGCTCGTTGCGCCGACGGGGCCGTCGATGTGGGCGGCGACGCTCGTGGCCGAGGAACTGCTCGACCGGCTGCAGCGCGAGGGCATGGCAGACGAGCGCGCGCAGCCGATGTCGCGGATGGTCGCGCGCATCCACGTGATCGAGGAGGCGCGGCACGTCCGCTTCGCGCGCGAGGAACTCGTGCGGCAGATGGAGCGTGCGCACGGACCGCTGCGCGGCGGGCCGGTGCTGTGGTTCCACCAGGTGTTCGCGGCGCTCGCCGCGGCGCTCATCGCGGATGGGCTCGTCAGCCCGAAGGCGTACGCGGCGGTGGGGCTCGAGCCACGCACTGCGTACCGCACGGCACGGCGCAATCCGCGGTACAAGGACACGAAGCGCTGGATGGCGGAGAAGATCGTGCCGTTCCTCGACGAGGTCGGCATGCTCAACCCCGTCGCGCGGGTGATCTACCGCCGCGCCAACTTGCTGTAGCGCTCACCCCGCGGATCTTCCTGCGTTTCCGGGCGTTGAGCGCCGGATCCGCAGGAAGATCACGTTGGGCGGCGTCAAGTGCGGCGTCCACACCGCGCCCCTGCATCCACAGGCCGCCCGGATGGCCGATCTGCGCGCGCCCGGACGACGACGCTCGAGCGATGCTCACCGAGCCGGCTTCCCGCTCGCGCGCAGCGCGCGGACCACATGAACCCGCTGTCGCCGGGATCGCGAAGTTGATCGAGGACGGGTGGACGTTCGATGAGATCCGCAGCCAGTTTCGCGCCCACCGCTGGCAGCGGGTCGGCCGCGCCGCCGTGCTGCACAACGGCGCCCCGACTGCCGACGAACTCCGCCGAGCCGCACTGATCGTGCTGGGGCCACGGGTCGTCCTGACGGCGTTCACCGGCCTGGCGGAGTGGGGATTGGTCGGCTGGGAACGCGAGCCGGTGCACGTCTTGGTCCCTCGCGGGGCGCGTGTGAAACGTCCGCAGGGTCTGCCGCTACGCATCCACTACACCGGCGACTGGGGCCGCGTTCGCATGCACGACGGCCGGCGCCTGCACCGGCCGGCACCGGCAGCGGTCGTCGCGGCGAGCACCTTCGCGCTCCCCCGGCCTGCCTGCGGAATCCTGGCCGCCACCGTCCAGCAGCGAATCGCCCGTCCGAACGACCTGATCCGGGCGCTGGAGCAGGCGCCGCGGACGCGACATCGCCGCGTACTGCTCGCCGCCGGTCATGACATTGCGCAGGGCGCACAAGCGCTCAGCGAGATCGACTTCATCCGGCTATGCCGATCCGCCGGGCTGCCCGAGCCGACGCGGCAGGCCGTGCGCAGGGATCGCTCGGGCCGGCGGCGCTACCTCGACGTGGAGTGGGTACTGCCTGACCGCCGGCGGGTGGTCGTTGAGGTCGATGGCGCGCTGCACCTTGCGCCGAAGCGGTGGTGGGCCGATCAGCTACGGCAGAACGAACTCGTCATCAGCGGCGACCGTGTGCTGCGATACCCCAGCGTTGTCGTCCGGTGCGAGCCGGCATTGGTGATCGACCAGCTCTGCCGCATCCTCCTCGGTACTTGATCTTCCTGCGTTTCCGGGCGTTGAGCGCCGGATCCGCAGGAAGATCGCGGAGGAGAGCGTTAACGCGTTTCGCGGTGCTCGGTGTGCTTGCCGCAGTTCGGGCAGAACTTCTTCATCGTGAGCCGGTCAGGGTCGTTGCGCCGGTTCTTGTTCGTGATGTAGTTGCGGTGCTTGCACACCTGGCACGCCAAGGTGATCTTCGGACGGACGTCGGTGGCTGCCACGTGAGTTGCCCTTCGGGTTGATGTTGCACGGCGACGAGTTGGTAGCGAGGGCCGGATTCGAACCGGCGACATAGCGATTATGAGCCGCTTGCTCTGCCAGACTGAGCTACCCCGCCGTGGGGCGCTCACGAGAACACCCCGAGAGCCCCCTTACGGAATCGAACCGTAGACCTTCTCCTTACCATGGAGACGCTCTGCCGACTGAGCTAAGGGGGCGGCGTCGCACGCGCCAGCGGATGAGCTTACACGAGCACGCGAGTGTTCCTCTGCACTAATCAGCACCCCGTCGGCGCCATTCCGGACCGGGCGTGGTGAGATCGAACCCTGAAACTGCTGCGCCACCAGCCCGTCCCGTCCCCCGGGGAGTTGCCCATGGCCGTCACCTCGAGATCGATCAAGCCGCGTCTGGGCGGATCGCACCGGTGACGCGCACGACCGCAGGCCCATCGACGGGGACGGCGGCGCCAGGCCGGGCGAGCATCCAAGCCCGCACGCTGCGCACCGACAGGTGGCGGCGGGCGCCGCTGATCACGTTCCTGCTGCTGAGCGCCTGGGTCGGCTACGCGACGGTCCGGGCAGCGAGCCAGCGCGCGTATTTCGCGGCCTCCGAGCACTACCTGACGCCGTTCAGCTCGCCGTGCGTGAGCAGTTCCTGCCCGGACGGGGCGCGCGACTTCGGCACGTGGTTCGGCGACTTCCCGCCGTTCATCCCGCTGGCGATCATCGGGCTGGTCTTCCTGCTCGGCTTCCGCCTCAGTTGCTACTACTACCGCCGCGCGTACTACCGGGCCTTCTGGCAGTCGCCCCCGGCCTGCGCTGTCGCCGAGCCGCACGGTCGCTACACGGGCGAAACACGGTTCCCGCTGATTGTCCAGAACCTGCACCGCTACTTCTGGGTGATGGCCGTGCTGATCTCCCTGGTCAACACCTGGGACCTCATCCAGGCGTTCCGTCCGGAGGGCTACACCTTCGGCTTCGGGCTCGGCACGATCATCATGCTCGTCAACGTCGTGCTGCTCTGGGGCTACACGCTCGGCTGCCACTCCTGCCGGCACATCGTCGGCGGCCGGCTGCGCAACTTCTCCCGGCACCCGTTGCGTTACCAAGCCTGGACCCTTGTCTCGAAGCTCAACGCCAAGCACATGCAATTCGCGTGGATCACCCTCGGCACCCTTGCGCTGACCGACGGCTACATCGCCCTGGTCGCCTCGGGGGCCTTCGACGACCCGCGCATCTTCCACTGAGAGGCCGACGTGGAAAAGCACAGCTACGACGTTCTGATCATCGGTGCCGGCGGGGCGGGGCTGCGCGCGGCAATCGCCGCGCACGAGAACGGGTTGCGGGTGGCGATCATCTGCAAGTCGCTGTTCGGCAAGGCGCACACGGTGATGGCCGAAGGCGGCTGCGCGGCCGCGATGGGCAACGTCAACAGCAACGACAACTGGCAGGTGCACTTCCGCGACACCATGCGCGGCGGCAAGTTCCTCAACAACTGGCGGATGGCCGAACTGCACGCCAAGGAGGCGCCCGAGCGCGTTTGGGAACTGGAGACCTACGGCGCGCTGTTCGACCGCACCAAGGACGGCAAGATCAGCCAGCGCAACTTCGGCGGCCACGAGTACCCGCGGCTCGCGCACGTCGGCGACCGCACCGGCCTCGAGATGATCCGCACGATGCAGCAGAAGATCGTCTCGCTGCAGCAGGACGACGCGCGGGCAAAGGGCGCGCCGGGGGCCGACGACGGCCGGCTCAAGGTGTTCGCCGAGGTCACGATCACCGAGCTGATCAAGGACGCGAGCGGCGCGATCGCCGGCGCGTTCGGCTACTACCGCGAGACCGGCGACATCGTCCTGTTCAAGGCGCCCGCAGTCGTCGTCGCGACGGGCGGCATCGGCAAGATTGCGAAGGTCACCTCCAACTCGTGGGAGTGCACCGGCGACGGCATGGCGCTCGCACTGCGCGCCGGAGCGCGGCTGCTCAACATGGAGTTCGTCCAGTTCCACCCGACCGGCATGGTGTGGCCGCCGTCTGTGAAGGGCGTCCTTGTCACTGAATCGGTGCGTGGCGACGGCGGCGTGCTGCGCAACTCCGACAACAAGCGATTCATGTTCAACTACGTCCCGGACGTGTTCCGCCGCCAGTACGCCGAGACCGAGGAGGAGGCGGACCGCTGGTACACGGACCCGGAACACAACCGCCGCCCGCCGGAGCTGCTGCCACGGGACGAGGTCGCGCGCGCGATCAACGCCGAGGTGAAGGCGGGCCGCGGGTCACCGCATGGCGGCATCTTCCTCGACGTGTCGACCCGGCTGTCACGGGAGGAGATCCTGCGCCGGCTGCCGTCGATGCACCACCAGTTCAAGGAACTGGCCGACGTCGACATCGCCGCCGAGCCGATGGAGATCGGCCCGACCTGTCACTACGTGATGGGCGGCATCGAGGTGCAGCCCGATACGGCGGCGACGAACGTGCCCGGGCTGTTCGCGTCCGGCGAAGTGGCCGGTGGCATGCACGGCTCGAACCGGCTCGGCGGCAACTCGCTCTCGGACCTGCTCGTCTTCGGAAAGCGCTCCGGCGAGGGCGCCGTGGCCTACGTCAAGAGCCTCAGGGGCAAGTACCCGTCGATCACCGAGAAGCAACTCACCGACTGCGAACGCGTCGCGGTCGCGCCGCTCGCCCACGACGGCGAATCCGCGTACGACCTGCATGACGAGTTGCAGCAGTGCATCAACGATCTGGTCGGCCTGATCCGCACCGCGAGCGAGCTGCAGGACGCACTCAACCGGATCGAGAAGCTCAAGGACCGCGCCAAGCGCGTCTCGGCCGTCGGCGGCCGCGCGTTCAACCCCGGCTGGCACCTCGCGCTCGACCTGCGCAACATGCTGCCGGTCGCTGAGTGCATGGCGCGCGCGGCGCTGCTGCGCGAAGAGTCGCGCGGCGGTCACACCCGCGACGACTTCCCCGAGATGTCGGCCGAGTGGCGCCAGGTCAACCTGGTCTGCGCGCAGAACGCGACCGGCGACAGCATCGACGTGATCAAGCAGCCGACACCAGCGATGCGCGGTGACCTGCTCGCGCTGTTCGATACGGACGAGCTGAAGAAGTACTACACGGCCGAGGAGATCGTGAGCAGCGAGGTGACGGCGTGACCCAGGCGCCAGAGAAGACGTCCTACGACGCCCATTTCCGGGTCTGGCGCGGCGACGCCACCGGCGGCGAACTCGTCGACTTCACCGTCGAGGTGAACGAAGGCGAGGTCGTCCTCGACATCATCCACCGGCTGCAGGCCACCCAGGCCGGCGACCTCGCGGTGCGCTGGAACTGCAAGGCCGGCAAGTGCGGCTCGTGCAGCGCGGAGGTCAACGGACGTCCGCGGCTGATGTGCATGACGCGGATGTCGACGTTCGCCCAGGACGAGGTCATCACGGTGACGCCGCTGCGCACCTTCCCGGTGATGAAGGATCTCGTCACCGACGTCTCGTACAACTACAAGAAGGCGCAGGACGTGCCGGCGTTCGCGCCGCCCGAGGGGATCAAGCCCGGCGAGTACCGCATGGCCCAGGTCGACGTCGAGCGCTCGCAGGAGTTCCGCAAGTGCATCGAGTGCTTCTTATGCCAGGACGTCTGCCATGTGATCCGCGACCACGACGACAACAAGGAGTCCTACGCCGGGCCGCGGTTCCTCATGCGCATCGCCGAGCTCGACATGCACCCGCTCGATGCGCTCGACCGGCAGCACGCCGCGCAGGACGAGTACGGGCTCGGCCTGTGCAACATCACGAAGTGCTGCACCGAGGTGTGCCCCGAGCACATCAAGATCACTGACAACGCGCTCATCCCGCTGAAGGAGCGCGTCGCCGACCGCAAGTACGACCCCCTGGTCTGGCTCGGCAGCAAGCTCCGCAGACGGAGCTGAGGGGCGATTTCGCGTCCGCCGGCCCGGACCCAGAAGATCAGCGCATAAAAAGTGTCCAGGCGGGCGTACGGGGGGGACGTCCGCCTGGACTGCGTCTAAATTATGCCTCTTGCCGCCCGCGCGCAATAGCTCCGGAAAAGTCGGGCGAATCGTTATGAGCTCGACACTCGCCGCACGCAGATCGCGATGATCGAGCCGGTCAGGGCCGCGACAGCGGCAATAAGCACCAGGACGAGCCCGGGGCCGACGTCGATGTGCCCGAACGGCTGGGACTTCGCGCTCTTGTCGCTGATATCGCCGATGTCCGCCAGGGCGGTCAGAGCGCACAGGGTGGCGATGACGGTGCCCACGACGCCCGTCCAGAGCCGGCCCTGACGGAACAGCACCACGATGCCCATGACCAGCAGAATCGTGCCGAAGACGACGGTGATCTTCCCGTCGCGGTCGCCGTCGGTGCCCGCAACGCTGAACGAGGAGTCGAAGGCGACGGCCTTCGCCCAGGTCATGAAGGAGCCGATGACGACGGCCAGCCCGGCGATGGCCATGACGGCACCGATCCAGAGGGGCGCCACGCGCGGCCCCGGGCTGACCGGCGTCGGGTAGCCGTAGCCGGTGTAGCCGGGCGGCGGCGCGGGGTACTCCGTCGGTCCGTAGCCGGCTTGCTGCCAGCCCGGCTGCTGCGGCTGCCAGCGTCCGGGTTGCTGCTGCCAATCAGGCGGCCCCTCGTACGCCAATTCGGTCCCTCCCGATCTGTCGCAGATGAGGGCCGCCGGCACCGGAGCGATCGGCCCGGACGAGTATCCCGCAGCCGGCGCATCTTCAGGACGGCATTCGGTCGCGACAGGTTTTGCCAAAAGATCGGACTGTCTTCCCATTCCAGCGCGGCAACGCGCTCCTTGGCGTCGAGGCATGCAGGATTTCCAGCCGGCCCCGAACCAACTCGAGACAGCACGGCTGCGGGCCGGCATCGCGTCGACCGCCGAACTTGCCACCAAGGCGGGCATCGACGCCGAGGAGTACGAGCACATCGAAAGCGGCCGGCTGCTCCCCACCGTCGACCAACTCCGTAGCCTGCAGGCCGCGCTCGGCGGCGTTCCCGCGGAGCGGCTGTACGGCGGCGACATGCTGCAGATCCTCGGTGCCGTCTCGTACGTGAGCGCGATCGACTCCCCCGAAGGTGTGCGCGATTGGGTGCGCGGACCGATGAAGCTGTTCGTCGCCCGCAACGAGGTCACGTGGTGGGAGCGGCGCAGCATGCCGGACGAGCCGGTCGAGGCCTTCTTCAGTCTCAGCTGCGGTACCCGGGCCATGCCGCATCTGCTGCTCGACGCGATCGCCTGCGCGAAGGCGCTCGGGATCCGCATCGTGGCGGCGTCGGGCGCAGCCGGGTGCTGCGGCAAGCCGGTCCTGTCGCGCGGAAAAGTCGAGGCGGGCGAGGAGTTCACACTGAGCAAGCTGCGCTACGCGCAGAGCATCGGGGCGACGACGACCGTGATGTCCTGTCATGCCTGCCAGCAGACCGCGGCGATCACGATGGCGCGCCGCGAGATCCTCGGGAAGCCGCAGCCGGCCATGCGGCAGATGTGGACCGGGTCGTTCTTCGCGGAGAAGCTCGCCGAGCTGGGCGATCGCGTGCCCTGGAAGCAGGCGGTGAATCGCCGGGTCCTCGTGGGCTGGTACGACAACCCCGGTGTCATGTCGGTCGTCAGCCCGGACATGGAGCGGCTGCTTTCGCTCATCCCCGGCGTCACCGTCGTGGGGCGGGTGGAGGGCGAGCTCGCCGAACTCGATCCGAAAGCGCCGCTGCCCGGCAAGCAGCACAACGGCATCGACGGCCGCTCGCCACTGCCGCAATGGACCGCGCCGGAAAGCGCTGCGGAGCGGACTGCGAACGCCGCCCGGTTGGCTGATCTCGCGGCCGCGCGCGGTGCCGACACGATCTGCTGGTCGCACTTCAGCGACCACTACATCTGGGGCCGGTACGCAAGCGATCGGCTCGCGGTGCGCCATCCGGTCTCGATCCTCGCCGAGGCGCTGGGCTGCGACCATCCCGACCGCGCGCAGGCCGCGGGGCACCTCGGCGATCCGGTCGAGGTCGTCCGGCAGACGCGTTCGATCTGGAGCAGCTGGGGGCTGACCGAGGCGGACGCGCTCGAGCTGGCGACCAGCTCGATCTATCCGACGACCGGCGGCTTCACCGGATGCCGCTGCGGCACGCATGCCGAGAGCGATGTGATCCCGATCGACGTGGTGCGCGGAGTCTCGCCGGGCCTGGCCCCGATCGACGACGCGATGCACGCGACACATGGCAGATAACGACAAGCCGGGGATGGAGCGCAGCGCCACCTTCGCCGCGCTCCGCTCCCCCACCTTCCGGCTGTTCTGGTCCTGCAACCTCGTCTACTTCCTGGGCGAGTGGATGCAGCTGTTCGGCCTGGGCTACCTCGTCGTCGAGCTCGGGCTGCGCGACGGGGACGCGCATCTGGTGGCGTTCTACGCCGGCCTCGTCGGGCTCTCCCAGGCAGTCCCGGGCCTCTGCCTCGGCCTGTTCGGCGGCGTCGCGGCCGACCACGTCGATCGCCGGCGCATTCTGTTCATCACGCAGACGACGCTGGGCACGCTCACCGGCATACTCGGCTTGTTGATCGTCAGCGGCGACATCACCATCGCGGAAGTCCTCGCCATCAACTGCGTCGCGTCCGCCGTGCGGGTGTTCGACGACCCCACGAGGTACTCCTGGATTCCCGGCCTGGTGCCGAGCCGGTACCTCGTGAGCGCGATCGGCCTCAACACGGCGTCCTACACCAGCATGCAGATCTTCGGGCCGATGGTCGGCGGTTTGCTGTACCTCTCCATCGGGACGGGCGGCCTGTTCCTCGTCACCGCGGCGTGTTACGTGGTCGTGGCGGCCGGACAGCTGTTCCTCCCGCTGGACAAGACCGGCACCGCGGTGCGGGAGCGACCGCGCCCGCTGCGTTCGGTCGCCGAGGGTCTTGCCTACGTCGTGCGCGACCCGGTCACGCTGTGGGTGCTGCTGTTGTGCGCCGCTTCGCAGTTCCTCGTCCGCCCGTACACGCAGCTGCTCGCCGCGTTCGCGAAGGATTCGTTGCACGTGGGGGCGACCGGGCTGTCGTGGCTGCTCGGCGCGTCCGGAGTCGGGGCGTTCGCCGGAGCGTTGGTCATCGCGTCGCTCGGCTCGCTCGAACGGCGCGGCCGCTTCCTCCTGTGTGCCGGGACCGCGCTCGGCTTCTCGCTGCTGCTGCTGGGGACGCAGCACACGATGCCGGCCGCGCTGGGCGCGGTCGTCGTGCTGGCATTGATGGTCACGCTCTTCCAGGGGACGGTGAACACGATCCTCCAGCTCCGCACCCCCGACCGGCTGCGCGGCCGCGTACTGAGCGTGCTGATGACCATCCCGCTGGGCATCCTGCCGCTCGGCACCGGTGCCCTCGGCTTCGTCGGCAGCGCCACGAGCGTCGCAACCGCGCTGAGTTTCGCCGGGCTGGCCTTCGGGCTCGTCTCGCTCGCCGGGTTGGCGTTCGCGCGCGGCTTGCGCCGAGCGCGCATCCGCCGACACGTCGAGCCGGAACCGCACGCGACATCCGAAGTGCTTTTGGCGGATGCGGCGAGCAGCGGGGAGGATCTGGTGACGCAGCCATAGGTGGTGTGATCCGCATGTCGAGTGCAGCCAAGCGCCCACCACAGCGCGCGGTTCAAGCCGCTGTGGTGCTGTGCGCCGGCCGGCACTTGTGGTGCGAGACGCCGGTGCAACGACCGACCGGCACCGGCGGCTGGATGCTCACCTTCACGCTCCGCGGACGCGCGCTGTATCGCGATCCCGCAGGCGCGTCGTTCTACGCCGCGGCCGGCGACCTCGTCCTGCTCGGGCCGGACGCACCGGCCGGACGCGGCGTCCCACGCGGCGAGGAGTGGGATGCGTTCTGGCTGCGCTTCGAGCCATGGCCGGGCTGGGCACCCGACGGCTTCGAACGGGTCGCCCACCAGCTGCATCGGCAGCACATCGCGCGGCCCGGCCACCGGCAGCGCGTGCACGAGATATGGGAATCGATCGTCGCCGACCTCGACGCCCGCGAAACCGTCCGCATCCTCGAGGCAGTCAACGCCAAGCTGGCGCCGCTTCGCGGTCCCGAGTCGATCGAGAACGAGCTGCAACTGCTCATGCTGCGCGAGATCTTCGTGCACGCCCAACGTGATTCCTTGATCGCCGCGCAGCTCGACCCGCGCATCCGAGACGCGCTCGACGTCATGGAGCGCGACCTCGCCGCGCCGCTGGACATCCGCGAGCTCGCCCGACGCGCCGGCCTCTCGTACAGCCGATTCGCGCACCTGTTCAAGTCGCAGATCGGGGCGAGCCCCAAGCGGGTGCAGGTTTCGATCCGGCTGCGGCGCGGCGCCGTCCAGCTCGAATACACCGACGATCCGGTCGGCGTCATTGCGACCCGGATGGGCTTCAGCACGATATTCGACTTCAGCCGCGCCTTTCGCCGCGAGTACGGCATGAGCCCCAGCGTCTACCGGTCGCTGCGGCGCTGACGGCCTACAACCGGCGTCCTTTGCTATCGCTATCTGATATCGTTAACCGTGTTTGATGACGACGTCGATGGCGAATGCACACGGGTGAGGACGTATGAGTTCACAGGCGAACGCAACCACGCCGGACGAGCCGACCGTAGCCGATTTCGCATACTCGGATTTCTATCGGGCGATGATCGAGCGGGAGCAGTTGCAGGTCTCCCAGGACGAGGCCACGTGGACCGAACAGCCCGGTGAACGAGAACAGCAGCAGGTCGACGTGCTCCTGAACTTCGGCTGCAACGTGCGGCAGACGCCGCATTTGCAACGCGACGCGGTGGCCGTGCTCGAGGCGCTCGGAGTCAATTTCGCCGCCGTCGCGGGGCAGCAATTCTGCTGCGGCAAGCCGTACAGCAACAACGGGCTGCCCAGCGTCGCAAAGCGGGTCGTCGAGGGGTCCGTCCGCAAGATGGCCGCGTACCAGCCGAAGCGGGCGATCCAGTGGTGCTCGGCGTGCGAGATGCAGTTCCGCGACCTGGTGGTGCCGCAGGTCGGGATCGATTTCGGCAGCGAGAGCGTGGCAGGTTTCCTCGTCGAGCGCATCGACGAGCTCGGCGACGACGTGCCCTGGACGACGACGGTCCCGACCAAGGCTGTCGTCCACGGCCACCTCGGCGAGCACGCAGTCCGCGACAGCCACCCGCCGATCGCGATGGAGCTGCTCACGCGCATCCCGGGCGTGGCGGTCGTCGGACTCGCAGACACGCCGGCGCTCAACGTGTGCGACAACGCCGGAATGAAGATCGCCGCGATCACGAGCGACGAGTACCGCGCGACCCGGACAGCGCTCGAGGAATACCTCGCGGACGCCGGCGCGGACACCTTGGTCACGCTCTACCACGGCTGCACTCGCGAGATGGGCAAGTTCACGAGCGACCGCCTCAAGGTGCGGCACTACATCTCCGTCCTGGCCGAGGCGCTCGGCGTCGCTAGCCCGGACCGGTTCTCGGAGTACTGGCGGCTCGGCGATCCGGAGCAGGTCGTGGCGGCCTCGCGACCGAACTGGGAGTCGTGGGGAATCGACGAGGACGAGGCGCGGCGCCTGGCGCACAAGCACTTCGTGCCGAGTTACGCAGCCGATGTGCCGGACTGCCCGTGCAACGGCGAGTGCACGCGGACGGGCGCGGCCTGGCTGCTGCCGCACAAGATCGAGAAATAGCCGTCGCCACAGCCCCCGGATTACCGGGCAAATCGAGAGTATTGGACTAGCAGATATTGGTCGAAATTGGCCGTAGCGGCAGACCGATTTCCTTTCTAGTGTCGCTTTGACCGGGTATCCCGACAGGAACTGGAGGCCAACGAATGGACGGGATCGTCTACATCGACGGACGCTACGTCGCCCCCGACGAGGCGTCGCTCTCGATGTTCGACAGCGGCTTCCACCTCGGGCTGACCGTCTTCGACACGATTCCGCTCTACCGCTCGCGGGTGTTCCGGCTCGATGCCCACCTCGATCGGTTCGTGGCCTCGCTCAAGGCGGTCCGTTTCGACGTCGGACGTGGGCCCGCCGAGCTGTACGCACTGGTGATGGAGACCGCGCGGCGCAGCGGGCTGACCGACGGGACGATCAACATTCTCGCCACCCGTGGCCAGCGCACTCCGGGCGCCGTGCTGTGGGACTGGAAGCCGACGCTCATCGTGCAGTGCCTCGACCAGCGCATGATGGTCACCGCCGAGCAGCGCGAGAACGGCGTGCGCGCGTGCATCAGCGCGGTGCGCAGTATTCCGCCACAGAGCGTGCCGCCGCAGGTCAAGCACGCCAACCGGCTGCCCAACTACTTCGCGATGATGGACGCCCACGCGCGGGGCGTCGACGAGCCGATCCTGCTCGACGCAGAGGGGTACGTCACCGAGGGTCCGAACTACAACCTGTTCGCCATCCGCGGCGGGCGGATCCTCACCCCGCACCACGGCGTGCTGCGCGGAATCACCCGCGACACGATCATGAAGATCGCCGAGCAGCACGGCCACCCGGTCAGCGAGCAGCCGCTCACCGGTTACGACGTCTACACGGCCGAGGAGGTGTTCATCACCTCCACGAGCCGCGGCGCGCTGGCCATGGTCGAGGTCGACGGTCGCCTGATCGGCGACGGTCGCCCCGGCGTGATCACGACGCAGCTGAACGACACCTACTGGGCGTGGCGGGAGCACAGCGATTACGCCGTTCCCGTGCACGCTGAGCAGGACGACGAAACGCAGCTGGCCGGCGCGGCCAAAGCGGCACAGTGAAGCCAGCCGTGGCGGCCGTCGACCAAGGGCGGCACGGCTCGACGCACGTCGACGTGCTCCACTTCGGGCTCGGACCCATCGGTCTGGCCAGTGCCAAGCTGGTCGAGCAGCGGCAGTCGCTGCGCTCGGTCGCCGCGGTGGACGTCAACCCCGACCTGCTCGACCGCGACCTTGGCGAACTGTCCGGGGCGCAGTCGAACGGCGTCGCGGTCAGTAACCAGCTGACTCCGGCCGCGGGCCGGGCCGTCGCGATCCACTGCACGGGCTCGGCACTGCCGGCCGTCGCAGCACAGCTGCTGCAGTTGGTGCGCGCCGGCTACCACGTCGTCTCCACCTGCGAGCAGCTCTCCTACCCGTGGGACGAGGCGCCGGACATCGCGCGCGAGCTCGACGCGGCAGCGCGCGGCGCCGGCGTGGCCGTCGTGGGCACCGGCGTGAACCCGGGCTTCGCGATGGACTACCTCCCGCTCGTGCTCACCGCCGCAACCTCCCGCGTCGACAAGGTCACCGTCCACCGCGTGCAGAACGCGAGTCTGCGGCGCGTGCCGTTGCAGCAGAAGGTCGGCGCCGGGCTGACCGTCGACGAATTCGCCGAGCGCCGGGCACGCGGCGGGTTCGGTCACGCCGGTTTCCGGCAATCGGTCCAAGCCATCGCGGCCGGCCTCGGCTGGGAACTCGACGACGTCGTCGAGTCGCTGGAGCCCGCCATCGCCACCGAGCGCATCGAGGTGGCGATCGGGGTCGTCGAGCCAGGACAGGTCACCGGCATCAACCAGCGCGCCGTCGGAATGCGCGACGGGCGCGAGCTGATCCACCTGCACCTGGAGATGCAAGTCGGCCGTGATGACGCACGCGACCACATCACCATCGACGGTGCCGAGCCGATCGAAATGGTGATCCCCGGCGGGCTGCACGGCGACACTGCGACGGCCGCGATCGTGGTCAACACCGTCGCGCGCATCGTCGAGGCGCCGGCCGGGCTGCGCACCATGGTCGACCTGCCGCCGCCGTGCGCGGCCGAGTGACCATGCAGCAGCGCGAGCTCTGGGCCGGCGGACCGCAGGTCGGCGCGGTCGGCCTCGGCTGCATGGGCATCTCCTTCGCCTATCCCACGGACGGCGCCGGCGACGACCCGGACAAGCTCATCCAGCGGTCCCTCGACCTGGGCGTCACGCTGCTCGACACCGCAGACGTCTACGGTCCACACACGAACGAAGAGGTGATCGGCCGCGCTATCGCGGGCCGGCGCGACGAGGTCGTCCTGGCGACGAAGGGCGGCAACGTCATTCCGGGCGACGGAACGCCGGCCCGGCAGGACGGCAGTCCGGCGCACCTGCGCGCGGCGATCGACGGGTCACTGCGCAGACTGAACGTCGACCATGTGGACCTCTATTACCTGCACCGCCCCGACCCCAAGGTCCCGATCGAGGAGAGCGTCGGCGCGCTTGCCGAGTTCGTCCAGGCCGGCAAGGCAGGTGCGATCGGGGTGTGCGAGGTCGACCTCGCCATGCTCGAACGAGCCGCGGCGATCCACCCGATCAGCGCCGTCCAGTCGGAACTCTCGATCTGGACGCGCGACCACCTCCAGCAGATCGTGCCCTGGTGCGCGGCGCACGGCGTCGCGTTCGTTCCCTTCGCCCCGCTCGGCCGCGGCTTCCTCACCGGGCGATACCGCACGGCCGCCTTCGATCCGGCAGACATGAGGTCGCGCCTGCCGCGCTTCCAGCCCGGCGTCCTCGAGCAGAACCTCGACATCGTCGAGCGCATCGCCCACGTGGCGGCACGGTACGACGCCACCGCCGGACAGGTCGCACTCGCCTGGACACTCGCCCAGGGCGAGCGGGTCGTCCCGATCCCCGGCACGCGCCGCGTCGCACGACTGGAAGAGAACGCCGGGGCCGCGGATCTCGCACTCAAACCCGAAGACCTCGCCGAACTGGACGCGTTGCCGGCGGCCGCCGGCTCGAGATACTGAGCGGAGCAGCCCATGGCCCGCGATGCGGATGTGATCGTCGTCGGACTCGGCGGAATGGGCAGCGCGGCAGCCTACCACCTCGCGCGGCGCGGCCGAGCGGTGCTCGGCTTCGATCGCTTCCCGCCCGGCCACGCCAACGGGTCGTCGCACGGCCGAAGTCGGATGATTCGCGACGCGGTCGACGAGCGATACGCGCCGTTGGTGCGCCGCGCGCGCGAGTTGTGGGCTGACCTCGAACAGGAGTCCGGACGCAGCCTGGTGCGCACGAACGGGCAACTGACGATCGCTGCGAAAAACGACGCGAGCCTGGCGCGCTTCGCCGCGAGCGCGACGAAGTTCGGCGTGCCTCACGAACTGCTCTCGGCCGAGGCGGTCAACACCCGCTTCGCCGGCTTCGCACTGCCGGACGAACTCGGCGCGCTCTACGAGCCGGACGCCGGGACGCTCGCGCCCGAGGAGTGCGTCGCGGCGCACGCGGAGCTCGCCGCCAAGCACGGCGCCGACCTGCATTACGAAGAGCCGGTGGTGACCTGGCGGGCCGAGGGCGACGGTGTCGTCGTCGAGACCGAGACGGGCAGCTACCCGGCGGCCCGGCTCGTCATCACACCCGGCCCGTGGGCACCGGAGCTGTTGCAGAGCCTCGACGTGCCGTTCGCGGTGCAGCGCATCTCCAACGTGCACTTCGAACCCGACGGCCTCGACGATGCGGACGTCGCGGCGCTGCCCAACTTCGCGATGAACGTCGCCGAAGGTGATTTCTACGTCCTGCCGCACGAACCGCCGTGGGGCGTCAAGATCGGACTGCACGACCGGCGGGAGACCTGCTCGGCCGACACCATCCGTCGGGACGTCGCGCAAGCGGAGGTCGACGAGTATCGGAACGTGCTGCAGCGCTACCTGCCCGGGTCCGCCGGCACGGTGCTGCACACGCTCACCTGCATGTACACCGACACGCTTGATCTGCACTTCGTCGTCGACGCGCTGCCGGGCGCACCGAACGTCTTCGTCGGCTGCGGATGCTCCGGGCACGCGTTCAAGGAGACGGCCGTGCTCGGCGAGATCCTCGCCGACCTCGCGATCGACGGACGTACGAAACACGGGATCGACCACTTGTCGGCGGCGCGCTTCGCCTGACGACGGCCACGTGAAAGGACGGACGGCAAATGAACGGCAGCTCGTGGACGTCGACCGAGGAAGCCCGCCTCGAACTCGAGACCTGGCCGGACACCAGAGCAGTTGCCCGCTCGTTCTACGGTGCCCCGCTGTGCCCGAATCCGGACGAGCTCAATGCGGACGTCGCCTTCCTCGGCGTGCCGTTCGACCTCGGCACCGGCGTGCCCGGCGCGCGCTTCGGACCCAATAGCATCCGCGACACCGGCGTGTTCCCGGCGAGCGTGTATTCGTGTTCGACGCCGGACGGCCGGATGACCGCGCCCGGCTTCTACGACATCGACAGCGACCGGCAGTGGCTCGAGGGCGTCACCATGGCCGATTGCGGCGACGTCCCCATCGTCCCGTCCGACGTCGAACGGAACTTCTGGCGGATCACCCGAGCGGTGCGCAGCGTCGTCGCCCGCCGGCCGGTGCTGGTCGCGGTCGGCGGCGACCACGCGATCACGCCGGCCGTGGTGCGCGGCCTCGACTCGTTCGGCGCACTCGACGTCGTGCACTTCGACGCCCACCACGACTTCACCGACCACACCGAGGGCATCCGCTGGATGAACGGGTGTCCCGTCCGTCGCGTCTCCGAGTTCCCGTGGGTTCGCAACATCACGCAGATCGGGATGCGGATGACGCGCAGCCGAGTGCCGATAGACGAGGCCCGCGCCCGCGGCAATCGGATCATCACGACCGACCGGTTCCGAGAGCTCGGGCCGGCGGCGACGATCGCGCAGGTACCCGAGTCCGACGCGCTCTACGTGACGATCGACATCGACATCCTGGATCCGACGATCTGTCCCGGCACCGGCGCTCCCGAGCCCGGCGGGCTCACCTACGTCGAGCTGCGGGATGCGCTGAAGGCGCTCGCCAAGCGCTGTCGGGTCGTCGCATTCGACGTGGTCGAGGTCTCGCCGCCGCTGGACGTACGCGGGCTGACGAGCAAGACCGCGTCCCGGCTGATCGTCGACTTCCTCGCGGGGATCATGGACAACCGCGACGTGCCGGCGGACGCGCGCGTCGCCGCGGTGGCGGGCGGCGGCTAACCGCTTGCGACGCTCGCGACAGGGCGGCTCCGATCGGCTCCGGTACAGCGGTCGAGTACCTCCGCCAGTGCGCGGACGCCTTTGTAGATCTCGTTCGGGGTGCAACTCGCGTAGGCGAGCACGAGTCCGGGATCGCGGTGCGGCGCGACCATGTACATCGGGCGCACCGGCAGCACGCCGACCCCGCTCTCGAGGACCGAGGTGATGACCTCGTCCGTGAACCGCACATTGCGCCACCGGACGTGCAGTTGCAGTCCGGAGCGAGCGGGCCCGACGTCGACGTCGTCGCCGAACTCCCGCTGCAACGCATCCAGCATGGCGTCGCGGCGGATGAGGTGGACGCGGCGCAGCCGGCGCAGATGCCGCGCCATGCCGCCCTCCGCGATGAAGCGGGCCAGCACCGCCTGATGGGAGACTTCGGTCGGGCGCGCCGTCATCCGCTGAATGGCGGCCACGGCGTGCACCAGCGGCGCGGGCACGATCAGGTACCCGATCTGGATCGCCGGGTTGAGCACCTTCGTGAACGTGCCGACGTAGGCGACGACCCCGGCCTTGTCCAGTGCCTGCAGCGCCTCGATCACGCCGCCTTCGTAGGTGAGTTCGCTGTCGTAGTCGTCCTCGATCAGCAGGGTGCGCTGCTCCGCCGCCCAGCGCAGCAGGTCGAGCCGGCGGCGCAGCGAGAGCACCGCGCCGGTCGGCACCTGATGCGTCGGCGTCAGGTACACGAGCGCGGGCGCTGGTCCGCGCAACGACGTGAGCACGTCCACGCGCAGCCCGTCCGCATCCACCGGAACGGGCACGACCTTCGCACCGTGCGAGCGGAACAGGTTGCGGAAGCGCGTCGGCGTCGGATCCTCGATCGCCACCCGGTCGCCGGGCTCGAGCAGGATGCGCGCCAGGTTGTCGATCGCCTGCTCCATGCCGTTGGTGATGATGATCTGCCCGATCCCGCACTCGATGCCGCGGGTCGTGCGAACGAAGTGCATGATCTCGCGCCGCAGGTCCAAGTCGCCGGCCGGCGAGAAGTCGATCAGCGACGCGCGGTTGGCCGTGCGCCAGTAGTCGACGACCAGTCGGCGCCACTCGTCGACGGGGAAGGCGTCGACTGCCGGCGTCAGCGCGCGGTTCAGTCGGTGGCGGAACTCGACGCGCATCGGTTCGTCCACGGTGCGCGCCCACTCTTCGACCCAGCGCGCAGCACGGTTGAGGACGGGCGAGGCGGACGCGCCGTAGGTCCGGTCGGGCCGGGCTGCCACCGTCACATCGGCAGGCAGGCTCCGCGCCACCGACGTCCAGGCGCCCACCCGCGCATCGAGGTAACCGTCGGCGATCAGCTGCTCGTACGCGGCCGTGACGGTGCTGCGCGCCACGCCGAGTTGGGCAGCAAGCTGTCGGGTCGGCGGCAGCCGGATGCCGGACGCGAGGTCGCCGCCGAGAATTGCAGTGCGCAACCACTCGTAGATCTGCCGGTGGATCGGCCGCGGCGCAGCCCGATCGATGTCGATGGGCATACTCACGGGCTGACACTATTCCGCTGCACCGGGCTCGTCTCCGTCGTTGTCGGCTAGTGATATCATAGCCCGACATCGCCGAAGTGCCGCTCCTGTTCGCCATTCTCGGACGTCAGGTCTGCGGGCAGGATCTCGCGCACCAACTCCTCGATCTTGCCGCGCGCCTCGGCGAGCAGCTGCTCGCCGAGCGGGGTGATCGAGTAGTACTTGCGCAGCTTGCCCTCGACCATCCCGTCCCTGCGAGAGAGGAAGCCGACCTCCTCCATCCGGTGTAGCAGCGGGTACACGGTACCCGGCGACAGGTAGTAACCGTGCGGCGCCAACCCTTCGATGAGCGAGACCCCGTAGACCGGACCGCGGCTTGCATGGTGGAGCAGATGCACTCGCACGAAGCCCAGGAAGAAGTCGCGCAGCATCTTCTCGGCCCTGGCCTGCTCGTCACCTTCGGCGCGTGCCACTGGCTCCTCCCCGTGCGTCGCGCTCTCGGGAAGCCGCGGCGCGTCAGCTCTTGTAGTAGAACGTCATCGGTCGCGCGATGGCCGGCGTGATGGCGATCGTGTCATTGACCATGCGCTGAGGTACGTTGCCCAGCTTGTTCGTCGCGCAGTAGAGCCCGTAGAGCGCCAGGCCTTGCCCGACGAAGCCGATCCCCCAGACCAAGTCGGCATGCAACTTGTAGATCTCCTTGCCGAGCTCGATACGTCGCGCGTCCGGCGCCGTGAGCCCCTCCTGATACATCCGCCAGCCGTCCTCGATGCGCAGCGACGCGGGCGGCTTGGTGCCCTCTTTGCCGTCGGTGGTCAGCCATTGCGCGTAGGGCTGGCCGATCGCGCCTGAGACACCGACCACGGGCAGGATCGGACCCGCGTTGATGAACACGTCGGTGGTGATGGCACCGATGCACTGGAACATCACTTCGTTGGCAAGGATCCGCTGCACGAGCAGTGTCGGGTCGACGGTCTGCACGGCGAGGTGGATGCCGATCTTCTTCCACTGCGGGACGACGGTTTGGGCGACAGCGGCGAAGTCGGTGTAGGACTGGTTGCCGAGCGCCTCGAGTTCGATGCGGCCCTTGCCGTCCGGGCGCAGCCGGTACCCGTCGCTGTCCTTCTTGCTCAGCCCCATGCCGTCCAGCAGCTTGTTGGCCCGGGCCACGTCGTGGGTCGCCCACTTCGTGCGCCACTCCGAGCCCGGGAAGTACGGGCTGGAGTCGGCGACCATGTTGGCGCTCGGGTGGCTGGTGCCCAAGAAATGGATCTGGTTGATCTCGTCGCGGTCGACGCCGAGCGACAGCGCCCGCCGGAAATCGGTCTCGCGCAGCAGATCGCCGATCGTCTTGTCCTTCGCGTAGGCGAGGTTGACGCGGAACCCGGCGTCCATGTCGTTGCTCGGTGCGCGGTAGACGGTGTAGCTGCTGCGCTCCTGATTCTTGACCAGCACGGGCAGGCTGGACAGCGCCAGGCTGCGATCCTCGAAGTCGTACTGCCCGCCCACCTCGTGCAGGTTGAGGACCTGGGTGTTGCCGGCGTCCTCGATCGTGATCGTCGGGATGTACGGCAGTTGGTTGCCGGCCGTGTCGACCCAGATGCTGTACGGATTCGCCGCCAGCGTCCACGGCGCCTTGGTGGCCGGCCGCGTCGTGACCCAGGGCGACAGCATCGGCAGGGCGGGGTTCTGCGCCCAGTCCATCAGGTGCAGCAGGTACAGCTGCCAGGTGTCGAAGCCGGCCGCCTTCGCGGCCTTCGTGACGCCGGCCTCCGTGCCGTACTTGGGCAGGTACTTGGTGAGATAGTGCCTCGGCGCGAACCCACCGAGGCCGGCGAAGCCGCAGTTCGCGAGGCCGCCGATGTCGAACGAACCGGCCAGCATTCTCGGCAGCACGCGGTAGGGCACGGGGCACACGTACTCGACCGTGAAGTCGTCCGCCTTCTTGATCTGAATCTGTCCGGCGCTCGTTCTGAGCGACCCCGCGCCGCTGCCGATGTCGGTGTTCAGGTCGATGTCCTCGTACCAGAACACGACGTCGTCGGCAGTGAACGGCGAGCCGTCGGACCATTTCATGCCGCGCCGCAGGTGCAGGGTCATTACCTTGTTGTCGCTGCTGAACTCGTAGCCCTTGGCGAGGTTCGGTACGACTTTCTCGAACTTGTAATCCCAATACAGCAGACTGTCCGGCCCACTGCAGAACCGGCCGCCGTTGTTCTCGTCGACGCCGACCATCCCGCGCCGGAGTTCGCCGCCGTACTTGCCGACCTCACCCACCGGCTTGAGCACCAACGGGTCCTGACCGATGCGTTCCGAGACCGATGGCAGCTTGCCGGCCGCGACTCGCTGCGCGAACTCGGGCGACTCGCTGAGCTTCGTCGGGAAGCTGCCCGTATCGGTGACGAGTTCGGCACCCTGCAGGGGCGGAAGGCTCGGTGACGCGGTGGGGTTGGTCGTCCCGTTGCGATCGCTCGAGCCGTCGTTCGTGCACGACGCGAGCAGTAGTGCGCCGCCTCCAGCGAGCGCAGCGCTGCCGAGGAACCGCCTGCGCGTGAAGTCGGAAGCTGGCATCGACCGCCCCTGTCCTCGTGCTCGAGTCAGCTCCGCTGCTCGAGCGTTGATGGGTGAACTGGCTACTGCGTTTCGCGCCATTAGGAGGTCCGGTTTACCTATTGCATTTCGATATCGCCGGATGCTAGCGAGCGCAGATATCGCTGTCAACGCCTCGTTTGCTTGCGTTCTGGGATTCCCGAATTTGCGGCGTTCATCGACAGATTGGCCTGATAACAAACCGTGTCGATTGGCCTTATGGCAGACCAGCTTGGCGGCTATTCAGGGCTGCGGCGAGCCGGCACCGGGTCACTGAAACTGCCGATCTTCGATCGACGATCGTCCGTAGCATTACGCCTCATGGCGCGCGTGCTCATCTCGCAGGCGGCGGACTTCCCCCGCTGGTACCAGGAGGTCATCGCCAAGGCCGAGCTGGCCGACAACGGCCCGGTTCGCGGCACCATGGTCATCCGGCCTTACGGGTTCGCGCTGTGGGAACGGATCCAGGCAGAGATGGACGCGCGCATCAAGGCGTGCGGCGCGCAGAACGCGTACTTCCCGCTATTCATCCCGCAGTCGCATCTCAGCCGGGAGGCCGAGCACGTCGAGGGGTTCAGCCCCGAGTTGGCCGTCGTCACGCACGCCGGCGGCAAGCAGCTCGACGAGCCCGTCGTCGTGCGCCCCACGTCGGAGACCGTGGTCGGCGAGTTCATGGCCAAGTGGGTGCAGAGCTACCGCGACCTGCCGCTGCTGCTCAACCAGTGGGCCAACGTGGTGCGCTGGGAGCTGCGTCCGCGCATCTTCCTGCGCACCAGCGAGTTCCTCTGGCAGGAAGGGCACACCGCGCACGCCGACCACGACGATGCGCGCGACTATGCGCGGCGCATCCTCCATGAGGCGTACGAGGATCTGATGCTCAGGCTGCTGGCCGTCCCGGTCGTGGTCGGCCGCAAGACGCGCCGCGAACGCTTCGCCGGTGCGATCAACACCCTCACCTGCGAGGCGATGACGCGCGACGGCAAGGCACTGCAGATGGGCACCTCGCACGAGCTCGGGCAGAACTTCGCGCGCGCGTTCGACATCGGCTACCTCTCGCCGGACGGCCGTCGCGAACTGGCCTGGACTACGTCGTGGGGCTCTTCCACCCGGATGGTCGGCGGTGTGATCATGGTGCACGGCGACGACGACGGACTGCGCATCCCGCCCGCGCTCGCGCCCACCCAGGTCGTGGTCATCGCGATCAAGGCCGACGCAGTCGACGCAGTAGCCAAGATCGCTGCCGAACTGCGCGACGCCGGGCTGCGGGTCGCGGTCGACGACCGCGCCGACCTCCCGTTCGGCCGGCGCGCGGTCGATTGGGAGCTCAAGGGGGTGCCGCTGCGCGTGGAGGTCGGGCCGCGCGACCTCGAGGCGAACGTCGCCACGCTGGTGCGGCGGCTCTTCGGCGGCAAGGCGCCGGTCCCGCTCGGTGAGCTGACCGGGCGCCTCACCCGGCTGGTCGAGGACGAGCAGCAGGCGATGCTCGATGCGGCGCGCACCGAACGCGACGCGCGGATCGCCGATGTGTCAACGGTCCAGGACGCGGCCGCCGCTGTCGCCGACGGCTGGGCCCGGCTGCCCTGGGCCGAGGTGGGCGAGGACGGGGAGGACGCGCTGGCCCGGCTCGGCGTCACCGTGCGGTGCCTGCAACGTCCCGACGGCTCGGTGCCCGACAGCGACACCGAGCCCGATCTCGTCGCCTACGTCGGCCGCGCGTACTGATTGGGCGTCGCCCGGATCAGACGGTGACGGGCACGGCCGGCGGGACAGCGCGCTCGGGCAGATCGCGCAGCCGGCGCACCGGGCTGGCCAGAATCGCCAGGCAGGCGGCGGCATGCACGGCAGCGAGCACTGCAATACCGGCGCGCAGGCCGAGCGAGCTGCCGAGCCAGCCAGCGACCACGCCGGCGATCGGCATGGTGCCGAAGTTGACCGCCTGCGCCGATGTCACGACCCGTCCCATCAACTCCGCCGGGATGTAGGCCAGCCGCCATCCGGCGCGGATGACGTTGAGCGCCACGACCGTGCCCGCCACGCCAACCTCGCCCGCGACGATCAGCGCCAAGCCGGCACCAGCGCCGCCGAACGGCACGAGCAGCACGACCATCGCGCCGAGTTGGAAGACTACGTTGGCGCGCGCACTGCCGAGCCGCCGTGCGGCGCGGTCGGCGATCGCGGCACCGATCACCCCGCCGGCGCTGCCCGCCATGAACACCGCACCAACTGCGCCTGGCTCGAGGCCGACGTTCCGGACGAGGAAGAGGACGAGCAGTGTCTCCAATCCGGTCAGGCCGAAGTTCGAGAGGCCGCCGAGGACGATGAACCAGCGCAGGTATCGATCCCGGGCGACGAAGCGCATGCCTGCCCGGATGCGCGTGCCGAGCCGCTCGTGCTGCTCGCGAGTGCCGGGTGAGTCGACCTTGAGCCGGCTAAGGCAGCAGGCCGATACGAGGAAGCTGGCCGCGTCGACGACCAATCCGGTCGCCGCGGACAGCCATTGCGCGAGCAGACCACCGAGCCCCGGGCCGGCGACGTTGGCCGCCGACTCGGTGCCGGTCAGCCGGGCGTTCGCGCCGACGTACTGCTCGGGCGCGACCACCACGCCGATCAGGCGCGGGTAGGCGGCGCGGAAGAACACGGTGGCCGCGCCGGTCACGCCCGCGACGACGTAGAGCTGACCGAGCGTCAAGGCGTCCAGCGCGGCCGCGATCGGCACCGATCCCATTGCGGCCGCAGACACCAGGTCGGCCGTGAGCATGGTGCGCCGCGCCGACCAGCCGTCGACCCAGGCCCCGGCAGGCAATCCGATGAGCAGCCACGGCACCCAGGCGGTCGCGGTGAGGAGGCCGAGCCCGGTGGGGCCGACGTGCAGCGTCGTGATCGCCAGCAGCGGCAGGAGTAGCCCGGAGGTCGCGGTGCCGAGCAGGCTGACACCCTCGCCGAACCAGAGCACGCCGAAGCCGCGGCCGCCGAGCATGCGGGCGCTCACGGCCGTGCCGGGAAGCCGCGGGCGAACATGAACACGCTCTTGCGCTCGGCCCCGTCGTCCGGGATCTCGCGCCGTCGCCACCGGCGCAGCAGCCCGGTCACCTCGTCCGAGAGTTCGCGCAGTTCGTCCTGCGAGAGCCGCAGCCAGCCCTGCGAGGCGAACGCGGCGTGCTCCCAACCTGGATCGTCGCCGGCGTGATCGAGCCAATCGCGCGCCAGCGTGGTCTGGCGGGACAGGTTGAGCGACTCGGCCGCGACCGTGATCGCCTCGTTCGCCGGACCCTCGGCCATCTCCGCGCGGCTCCATTGCCAGCCCTCCGCGACCAGCCCCCACCACCGCTCGCGGCGATCCTTGGCCAGCTCCGGCACCTCCCGGACGAACCCGGCGCCGGCCAGCACCTTCATGTGGTGGCTCACGCTGCCGACCGCCACGCCGACGTGCTCGGCGAGCTGGGACGCCGTGGCCGGGCCGTCCACCCGCAACACGTCCAGCAGCCTGGTACGGACCGGATTGGCGAGGACGGCGAGGACCTCGGGCTCGGTGATCGTGCGGACCTGCGACTCCGACATACCGGGGACGCTAGTCCTACAAGACTAGTTGCACAAGCGTTCTTGTGTAATTCTCCCTCAGTCGTCGCCGAGCGACAGTTCGGCCGCGCGGTGGCAGCGCGCGAGGTGCCCCGGCGCGTGGGTGTCGAGTTCCGGGCGTTCGGTCTTGCAGCGTTCGACTGCGTACGGGCAGCGTCGCTGGAAGTAGCAGCCGGCGTGCGTGTCGCCGGGCAGCAGCCCGGCCTGCCGCGGGATGTTGAAGCGCGCCCGCGTGGCGGGGTCGGGTTTGGGGATGGCGGCAAGTAGCGCCGCGGTGTACGGGTGTTTGGGCGCCTGCAGGATCTGCTCGGTATCGCCGACCTCGACGACCTGTCCCGCGTACATAACGCAGATGCGGTCGCTGATATGGCTGACGACGCTGAGGTCGTGCGAGACGAACAGATAGGTCAAGCCGAGTTGGTCCTGCAGTTCCATGAGCAGGTTGAGGATCTGCGCCTGCACCGAGACGTCGAGGGCGGAGACCGGTTCGTCGGCGACGACGAGTCGTGGGTTGAGCGCGAGCGCCCGCGCGATGCCGATGCGCTGCCGTTGACCGCCGCTGAACGCGTGCGGATATCGGTGGAGGTACTCCGGACGAAGTCCGACGAGCTTGAGCAGTTCACCCACGCGATCGATGCGCTCGTTGCGGTTCTTCATGCCGTCGAGCAGCAGCGGCTCGCTGATGATGTCGAAGATCGACATGCGCGGATTGAGTGACGAGTACGGGTCCTGGAAGACCATTTGGATCTCGCGCCGCAGTGGGCGCAACGCCTTCTTCGACAGCCGGGCCAGATCGAGTTCCTTGCCCGCTGCGGTGCGGTAGCGGATCTGGCCGGCGCGTGGCTGCACGGCGCGCAGGATGCAGCGCGACACCGTCGTCTTGCCCGAGCCGCTCTCGCCGACCAGGGCGAGTGTCTCGCCGGGCCGGAGGTCGAAGCTGACGTCCTCGACGGCCTGCACGGTGCCGCGTGACTTGCCGAGCCGTCGGCCCTGGAGCGCGTACTCCTTGGCGAGGTCGCGGACGACGAGCACCGGCTCGGCGGTTGCTCCGTCATCCGCAGCGGATGCGTGGCGAAGTTCGGCAACTGCCGGAACCGGATGACCCGCGCCGTTGGCGCTGCGGCCGAGCAGCGAGTCGTCCAGATGGCAGGCCACCTCGTGCCCGCTGACGAGGAACCGCGGCTCAGGTTCGCTCTCGTTGCACACCCCGGGCATGGCGAACATGCACCGGGTGTGGAACGAGCAGCCGGCCGGTCGGTTGAACGGGTGCGGCACCGCGCCGTAGATCGTGCTGAGTCGCTGCCGCGCCGTCTCGTGCCGGCTCGGGATCGACTGGAGCAGCGCGTGCGTGTAGGGGTGCTTCGGATGGGCGAAGATCTCCTCCACCGGCCCACGCTCCACGACCCGGCCCAGGTACATGATCGCGACGTCGTCGGCCATCTGCGCGATCACCCCGAGGTCGTGGGTGATCAGGATCATCGCCAGCCCGGTGTTGTCCTGCAGATCGCGGACGAGATCGAGGATCTGCGCCTGGGTGATCACGTCGAGTGCCGTCGTCGGCTCGTCCAGGATGAGCAATCGCGGGTCGCCGGCCAGCGCCATGGCGATCATCGCGCGCTGCAGCAGCCCGCCGGACAGCTGCCACGGGTAGGCGTCCAGCCGCCGCTCCGGATCCGGGATGCGCACCATCTCCAGCAGTTCGATGGCCCGCTCTCGCACCTGCTCCTTGGTCCGTTGGCCGTGAATGCGGATCGCTTCGAAGATCTGGTCGCCGATCGTGTGCACGGGACTGAACGACGTCATCGGCTCTTGGAACACGAGTCCGATCTCGCCGCCGCGCACCTCGCGCAGCGCGCGACTCTCGACCGGCAACTTCGCGAGGTCTACGTAGCTCCCGTTGCGGCGCAGCAGGATCTCGCCGTCCACGAGCTTGCCGGGCCTGTCGACGATGCGCAGGATCGACCGAGCGGTCACACTCTTGCCACAGCCGGTCTCGCCCACGATGCCGAGCGTGCGTCCCGCGTAGATGTCGAAGGAGACCCCGTCGACCGCGCGGGTCGTGCCTTCGTGGCCGAAGAAGTGCGTCTTGAGGTTGCGGACCGACACGAGCGGATCGGCGGCCGCCTCGGCGGTCCCGGTCGGCTCAGCCGGATCGGTCATGCTCGCGGCGCTCATGACTCGTACGGGTCCGCGGCGTCGCGCAGCCCGTCTCCGACGAAGTTGAACGCGAGGATGGCCAGCACCACCGGGATGACCGGGATCAGCAGCCACGGCGAGAGCGCGACCGATTGGATGTTCTGTGCCTGTTGCAGCATGACTCCCCAGGACACGGCTGGATCCCGGAGCCCGAGGCCGAGGAAGCTCAGTGAGGTTTCCGCGACGATCATCAGCGGGATCGCCAGCGTCGTCGCCGCGATGATGTGGCTGGTGAACAACGGCATCATGTGCTTGAAGATGAGCCGACGCGGCCGGGCGCCGACCAGTTCGGCGGCGAGGATGAAGTCCTCGTCGCGTACTTGTAGGAAGCGGCCGCGCACGACGCGGGCAAGTTCGGTCCACGCGATGAGCGAGATGATGATCGTGATCGCGAAGTAGCTGCGCAGCACGCTCCAGTCGCGTGGCATCGCCGCGGCCAACCCCATCCAGAGCGGGATCGTCGGCAGCGAGCGGATGATCTCGATGACGCGCTGGATCACCGTGTCCACCCAGCCGCCGTAGTAGCCGGAGAGACCGCCGAGCAGCATTCCGAGCGCCACGCTGATGACCACCCCGGCCAGCCCGATGAACAGCGAGGTCCGGGTCGCGATGATCAGCCGGGAGAACACGTCCCGGCCGTACGCGTCGCTGCCCAGGACGAACAGCGACTTTCCTGCGGGCGCCCCACTTGTGCCGATGAGATGGATGTCGGTGCTGAACAACCCGAACAGCTTGTAGCGGTAGCCGTGCGCGAAGAAGTGCACCGCGATCGACTTGCTGGTGTCCGGTGCGTAGTGGGCTTCCAGCGAGATCGGATCGCGGGTCACCGTCAACGGGTGCACGTGCAGCGCGATGCCCTGCGGCGGCACCAGCAGGTGCGAACTGTCCGACAAGTTCGGGTCGGCGTAGGCGAAGAAGTCCGCCCCGATTGCGACGAGGTAGAAGAGCACGAGGACGACGGCGCCGGCCATCGCGAGCTTGTGCCGCTTGAAGCGCCACCAGATCAGCCGCCGCTGGCTGGCAACCGAAATGCGATCGTCACTGCCGGCTTCCTCGGCGAGCGGCGGCACCGCCGGCACGATCGCCGGCTCGGCGACCGCGTCGGTCGGCGGCTGCACCGTTGCGGTCGCGGTTGCGTCGAGTTCCACCTGGTTATCCGGCATGGCGTATCCGCGGGTCGAGCCACATCAGCAGCAAATCGGAGATCAGCGTGCCCACTACGGTGAGCGCGCCGACGAGCAGGATGATCGCGCCGGCCAGGAACATGTCCTGTGCCTGGAGCGCGGCAAGTAGGGTCGGGCCGACGGTCGGCAGGCTCAACACGACCGACACGATGATGCTGCCCGAGATCAGCTGCGAGGACAGGATGCTGATGTAACTCGCCATCGGGTTCATCGCGACGCGCACCGGATACTTGCGGATCAGCTGTCGTTCGCGCAGTCCCTTCGCGCGCGCTGTTACGACGTACGGCTTGCCGAGTTCGTCCAGCAGGTTCGCGCGCATGATGCGCATCAGCTGGGCGGTGCCGGCGGCCCCGAGAATGAGCGACGGAATGATCAGGTGCTGACTCAGATCAAGCAGCTTGGCGAGGCTCCACGGGGCCGTTTGGTACTGCTGCGAATACAACCCGCCCACGCTCCAGCCGAACCAGGAGAATGCGACGTACATCAGCGCGAGCGCCAGCAGGAAGTTCGGGATGGCCAGCCCGAGAAAACCCAGGAACGTCAACGCGTAGTCGCCGATCGAATACCGCCGCACCGCGCAGTAGACGCCGATCGGAATCGCGACCACCCAGGTGAACACCAACGCGGCCAGCGCGACGATCGCGGTCAGCAGCATCCGCTCGCTCAGCACGTCCGCGACCGGGCGCTGTAGCTGAAGCGACATCCCGAGGTTGCCGTGCAGCACCTGGTTCATCCACTTCAGGTACTGCATGTACAGCGGCTGATCCAGGCCGTAGTCGGCGCGGATCTGCGCGGCCGACTGGCCGGCGGCGGCGCCGCCGTTCGCCGACACCCGAGCTAGGTACGACGTCGCGAAGTCACCGGGCGGCAGCTGGATGATCACGAAGCTCAGCACCGAGATCACCCAAAGCGTGAACACCCCGAGCGCGGTCCGACGAGCGATGAACCTCAGCATCGTCACCTATTCCTTGCCGGCAGGGTTGACGATCTCGATTTTCGATATCGAGAGATGTTATGTCCGCCGCATTGGAGTGTCAAGGTGCGCCTGACACGTCGAGACGGGCAGACCATTTCACCCGTCGCCGGCAGACCATTTCGCGGCGGCGCTCGACCGCCGCGCGGACCGATCAGGCCACGGTCAGGAGCAACTTGCCCGTTGTCCGACCGCTGCCCAGCGCCTCGTGGGCGGTGGACGCGTCGGCGAGCGGATAGGTGTGCGCGACGCGCACCTTCAAGTCGCCGCCGGTGATCCAGTCGAACAGTTCGGTGGCGCGGCTGAGCAGTTGCGCGCGGTTCGTCACGTACTGCTGGACCGAGGCTTGGGTGAGGAACCGGCCGCCGCCGTGCGAAAGGTCGTGCGTATGGAACGGCGGCACAGCCCCGCTCGACTGGCCGAACAGAATCAGGTATCCCAGCGGGCGCAGCGCGGCGAGGCTGCCCTCGAACGTGTCCCGCCCGACGCCGTCGTACACGACGTCGACGCCGCGGCCGTCGGTCAGCTCGCGCACCGCGTCCGGGAAGTGCTCAACGGTGCGCACGATGACGTCGCTGGCGCCGGCCTTGCGGGCGACCTCGACCTTGTCCGAGCTCGACACCGTGCCGATGACCCGGGCACCGCGCGCGGTCGCGATCTGGGTGAGCAGGCTGCCCAGCCCGCCAGCGGCCGAATGCACCAGGCAGGTCTCGCCGGCCTTGACCGGATAGGCCGAGCAGGCGAATGCATGCGCGGTCAGGCCTTGCAGCATCACGGCCGCGGCCAGCTGATTCTCGATCACGTCCGGCAGCGGGACGAGTGCGTCGGCGGACACCAGGGCATGGGTGGCGTAGGAGCCCTGCTGCATCTGCCACCCGACCCGCGCCCCGGGATCGACACCCGGAACGGCCGTGTCCGGCCCCAGCGCCTCCACCACTCCGGCGCCCTCGTTGCCCAACGTGATCGGCAGCGTGCACGGCTTGTCACCGGTTCGCTGCCGGACGTCGTAGAAGTTGACACCCGAGGTGGCCACCCGGACCAGCACCTGCCCCCGTCCAGGTGTCGGGGTCGGCAGTGTCTCCAGCTGCATGACCTCCGGGCCGCCGTGCTGGTGAACTCTGATCGCCTCCACGAACCCTCCTCAGGCCCCGGTCGCGGCTGCCGCCGCGGCCACCCGGACGTCTTGTCGGTCTTGCTCGAGGCCGATCACGTCGCCGAAGCCGCGGATCAGGCCGACTCGGTCGGTCTGGACGACCTCATGCACGGCGCGCGCCACGAACGGCACGAACGCGTCGCGCGAGACGTCGGTCTGCCGGACCGTCAGCACCTCGCCGCCGCCGGCGAACGTCACCTCGTTCCAGCCGAGGATCGCGGGCAGCCGGATCGCATGGATCCGCACGCCGCCCTCGAGCCCGCCGCGCACCTCGCTGACGGTCTCGTGTTCCGACGGGTGATCGACGAGATCCTCGCCGTGTGCCGCGCGGATCTGGCGGGCCAACTCCCACGCGGTGCCTGACGGCGCATCGGCCTTCGTCGCGTGATGCGCTTCGAGGACGGTTGCGCTCTCCATGTAGTGCGCGGCGAGCCGACAGAAATGCATCATGAGTGCCCCGCCGAGCGTGAACTGCGATGCCCAGATCGCCGGGATGCCTTTGTCGCGTGCCGCATCGTCGACGGCTTGCAGCGCTTCATCGCTCAGCCCGGAGGTTCCGCTGACCGGCCGAACGCCGGCCTCGATCGCAGTCAACAGCAACGGCACAGCCGCGTGCGCGATGGTGAAGTCGACCAGCACGTCGGCGTCGGCGAGCAGTGCGGACGTGTTCGGGTCGTCGCGATGCAATCTGCCGACGACTTCGATGCCCTGATGGTGCGGGAGACCCGCCGCCATGACCTTGCCCATCTTGCCGTTGGCGCCGGCGACGACGACGCGGATGTTGGACTGCAGATTGCCGTTGCCGGTCGCGGTATCGGTCATGCCAATACCCTAACACGATATCGCATGTCGACATTGACATGTTGAAACGCGAGCCCGATGGGTACCTGGGTGGAGTTCGATCACGCAGTGCGGCAAGGAGGTTCAGCGATCATGGATGGTACGGACCACGTCTGGTTCATCACGGGCGCCTCGTCCGGACTGGGTAAGGCGCTGGCGCGTTCGGTGGCCGACGGCGGCGGCAAGGTCGTCGCAACCGCTCGCCGCCTGGAGGCCATGCGCGATATCGAACAGCGCTATCCGGAACAGGTGCTCGCGCTGGCGGTCGACGTCACCCGAGCGAACGAGTTGCGTACAGCGGTCGACGAGGCAGCGCGCCGCTTCGGCCGCATCGACGTGCTCGTGAACAACGCGGGCTTCGGCCTGTTCGGTTCGCTGGAGGAGCTGTCCGAGGACGCGCTGCGGCAGGAGTTCGAGACCAATGTGTTCGGCGCGCTGCACGCAATTCGCGCAGTGCTGCCGCACTTCCGCGCGCAGAAGTCGGGGCACGTCGTGCAGATCTCGTCGCTCGAAGGCGTCGCGCCGGCGCTCGCGGCGGAGAGCGCATACGCCGGATCGAAGTTCGCCGTCGAAGGCATCTGCGAGGGGCTGGCCAAGGATGTCGCCGATCTCGGCATCCGGGTGACGATCGTCGAGCCCGGCCCGGTACGCACCGAGTTCGGCGACGCGGCGCACGTGCAGCCGCCGCAGCTCGCCGACTACCACAGCAGCGTCGGTCAAGCGCTCGAGGCGTTCGCGCAGCTGGCCGGCAACCAACCCAACGACCCGCGCCGGGTCGCGGACGCCATCGTCGACGCGGTCGGTTCGGTCGACGCCCCGCTGCGCCTCGTCCTGGGCCAGGAGGCCGTCGACGCGGTGCGTGGCAAGCTCACGGAGCGCGCGCTGGAACTCGACAAGTGGGAGCACCTGGCGCGCTCGACCGGCCTCGCCGCCTGAGCCCGGCGGCGGCTGGCGGATTGCTAGCGTCGGCGCATGTTCAGTGATCCACAGATCAACCTGTACGTGGCCGACGTCGAGGCGTCGACTGCGTTCTATGCGGACCACTTCGGGTTCGTGGAGACGTTCCGGACGCCCAAGCAAGGCGCACCGATTCACGTCGAGCTGAAGCTCGGCGACTTCACGCTCGGCCTCGCCGCCGTCGACTCGGTGAGGAGCCTGCACGGGTTCAGCGCCGGCACGGCACCGAGCGCCGAGGTCGCGCTGTGGGCCGAGGACGTCGACGCCGCCTACGCGACCCTGACGGCGGCGGGTGTCCGCACGCTCTCGCCACCGCACGACTTCCTGGACGGGGTACTGCGCGCCACCTGGCTCGCCGATCCCGACGGTCACGCCGTCCAGCTCGTCAGCCGCTGCGAAGCGGCGCACCCGGTGGCGACGTGATCACGGTTATCGCGCACTACCGCACGCGTGCGGAGCAGGCCGACGAGGTTCGCGCGCTGCTCGCGCGGCATTCGCAAGCCAGCGCTACCGAGCCCGGCTGCATCCAGTTCCTCGCCTACCAGGACGCCGAAGATCCCGCGTGCTTCGCGCTCTACGAGATGTACGAGGACGACGCGGCGTTCGCCGGGCATCGGCACACCGAACACTTTCGCGTGAACATCGAGCAGACGCTTGTGCCGATGCTGCTCGAGCGCACGTGGCGGGTGTACGGGCCGCCCCTCGCGTGAGGTCAGAATGTATCGATGACCGCCACACCGCGAACCCATCGCCTCGACTGGGAGGACCCGACGCTGCGCGAATGGCAGGCGCTCGTCCTCTGGTCCGACCCGGGTAATCCGGAGGCCGGCATCGTGCTCGACCGGTCGGCGTTCTACCCGGGCGGCGGCGGCCAGCCGCCCGACGAGGGCGTGCTGCTGTGGCAGGGCGTCACAACCCGGATCGTCGGCACCCGCAAGGGCGAGGACCTGTATCTGATCCCCGATGCCGCGGATCCGATTCCGCCGGCGGGCACGCACGTCCAAGGCGCGCTCGACGATCAGCGTCGCACCCTGCTGATGCGCACCCACTCGGGGCTGCACGTGCTGTGCGGGACGGTGTTCCGCGACTTCGGCGCGCTCGTGACGGGCGGCAACATGAACCCTGGCGAGGCGCGGCTCGACTTCGATCTGCCGCAGCCGCCGCCCAACTTCAAGGCGGACCTGGAGGCCGCCGTGAATCGCGAGGTGGTCGCCGACCGCCGCATCGTCGCCAAGCTGCTCCCCCGCGAGCAGGCGCTCGCCGATCCGGCTGTCATCCGCACCGTGGCGGTGGCGCCGCCGGCCGACACCCCGCAGCTGCGGCTCATCGACATCGAGGGCCTCGACGTGCAGGCCGACGGCGGCACGCACGTCGCATCGACCCGGCAGATCGGGCACGTCCAGGTGACCAAGGTCGAGAACAAGGGCCGGCACAACCGACGGGTGCGCATCAAGATCATCGACTGACCGTCGCGCCGGCGCGGCGAGACCCGGACAGGGCCCTCTCGGCGCGTGGTGTCCTGCGTACACGTGTGTACGCAGGACACCACGCGCTGGAAAGGAACCCCCGGAGGCGAGCCGACACGCAACCTATGGTTGCGCATCCGCTCGTGAGCAACTATGTTCATAGGCAACCAAAGGTTGCGTAAGGAGCAGAGATGCAATACGAGATGATCAAGCGTGAGCTGCACGTCGACGCGGCGCCGGAGATCGTGTACGAGGTCGTCAGCACTCCCGAGCACATCGCGCAGTGGTGGAGCGACCATGCCGAGTTCGAGCCCGTCGCGGGCTCGACCGGGGAGATCGTCTGGGGCGACCGAGGCGCCGCCGACGCCGACGTCTACGCGTTCACGGTCGTCGAGGCCACGCCGCCGCGACTGTTCTCGTTCCGCTGGTGCTACCCGGGCGGCGAAGTCGCACACGAGAGCAACTCCCTGCTCGTGACACTCGAGATGATTCCGGCCGACGGCGGCACGACGCTGCGGCTGACGGAGACCGGGTTCCTCGCGCAGGGCAGGACGGCGGCCGAGGTCGCAGAGCAGTACCAGTCCCACGTCGACGGCTGGAGCATCTTCGTGCCCCGCCTCGAGGCGCACATCGCGAAGCAGGTCGACTCGCGATGACCACCCGAGGGTCGGAGGACGTCGACGACGAACTCTGGTCCGCGATCGGCGATCCCATGCGGCGGCGGATGCTGGACATCCTGCTGCGCGAGGGCGTCGCCACCCCGACCAGTCTCGCCGACCGGCTGCCCGTTACGCGCCAGGCGGTCGCCAAGCATCTCGCCGTCCTGACCAGGGCCGGGCTGGTCCACGCCACCCCGGCGGGCCGGGAGCGGCACTACCACGTCGACGAGGCCCGCCTCGGCCGCGCGGCAACGGAACTTTCCACCCTGGCCGCGGCCTGGGACGCCCGCCTCAACCGGATCAAGCGGATCGCCGAGGCGATCCAGCGCAGGCAGGAGAAATGACATGCTCACCCGCAAGGAACGACTCACCCTGCTCGTGCTTCTCGGGGCCGGCTTCATGCTCTCCCTCGACTTCTCGATCCTCAACGTCGCGCTGCCCGAAGCCGGCGACGGCGTCGGGATCGGCACCGACGGGCTGCCGTGGATCACCTCGGCGTACTCGCTGCCGGCGGCCGGTTGCACGCTGCTCTTCGGCCGGGTGGCCGACCTGCACGGCCGGCGCAAGGTGTTCCTCGCCGGCCTGGTCGTCCTCATCCTCGGCTGCCTGATCGGGGGCTTCGCCACGACACCCGCGATGCTGCTGGCCGGCCGTGCAATGCAGGGTCTGGCCGCCGCAATGACGATCCCGGCGAGCCTGTCGCTGATCACGACGACATTTGCCGAAGGGCCGGTCCGCGACCGCGTGCTCGGCCTGAACGGCGCCCTGCTCTGCGCCGGATTCACCGTCGGCGCGCTCGCCGGCGGGACGCTCATCTCGGTATTGGGTTGGCGGGCAGCGTTCCTGATCAACGTTCCGATCGCCGTCCTGATCGTGGTGATCACCCCGGCGCTGGTCGAGGAGAGCGCCGTCGCGCAGGGCATGCGGCTGGATCTTCCCGGCGCGCTGACGGTGAGCGGTGGCCTGATGGCAGTCGTGTACGCCGTGCTGGAGGCCAACATCGCAATTGGTGTCGTCGGCGCTGTGCTGCTCGTCGCGTTCTGGAAGATCGAGCATCGTGCGCCGCAGCCGCTGGCGTCGATCCGGATCCTGAAGCGGCGCACGGTCCTGTGGGGCAACTACGCCGGCTTCGTACTGCTGGCGATGGTGCCCGGGATGATCTTCCTCGTCACGCTGTATCTCCAGCAGGTGCTCGGCCTCTCACCGTTCGCGACCGGGCTCGTCTTCGGCCTGCCGGGGCTCGCCTCGATCGCCGCGGGCGTGGTCGCCGGCCGGCTGATCGGCCGGCACGGCAGCCGCGTCGTCCTCGCCGTCAGCATGTCGGTCACAGCGCTGGCCACCGTGCCGCTGGTCTTCCTGGGCACGGACCGCTCGGCGCAGTACATCGTCGTCCCGGCGCTGTTCGTCTGCTTCTTCGGGCACGTGGCCGCCATCGTGGCGTACACGGTGATCGGCACCTCGGGCCTGCCTCCGGAGGAGCAGGGCCTGGCCAGCGGGCTCAACACGATGACGAACCAGGCGTCGTCGATCGGGATCCCGGTGCTGGGCGCGATCGCAGCCAGCCAGTCCGTCCTGCTGACCGGCATCCACCTCGCGCTGATCGTGGACATCGTGGTCACGCTGGTGAACGTGGCGGTCGTCTGGGTCGGGCTGCGCGCCCGCCCGAGCCACCAGGTGCTGCCGTTCGCCGCCGCGGCCGCCGAGCCGAACCGCGCCGCAGCTTAGGGCTACGCTCGACGCCAGGTGCGTGAGGGCGCCTCCGGGTCCGCGGGTAGGACTGAGTCCACCTCTGCTTGATCGATCGTCTACCGGCGTTCTCCTTTGGCCCGAAGCGCGGACCGCGGGCCAACGAAGGAGACGTCATGTCTACTCTCCCCGTCCGCGTCGACCTCGATCAGCTGCGTCGCCGGGCCAAGGACCTGCTACGCGCCGCGCACGCCGGCGACAGCGCGGCAACGGACCGGATCCGCGCCGTGTCCGACAAGCTCACCTTGACCGCGGCCCGGCTCGCAATCGCCCGCGAGCACGGCTTCGACAGCTGGGTGCGTCTCAGGGACGAGGTGCAGGCGCGGACCGCCGGCGTCGACGAGCAAGCGCGCGCGTTCTGCGAGGCCAGTGTGCGCGACTCGACGGGTCGCGCCGCCCGGATGCTCGCCGCGCAGCCCGATCTCGCGGAAGACGGGCTCGCACCGGCGGTCGTCCTCGGCGATGTCGAGCGGGTGCGCGCCGCGATCGAGCAGGATCCGGCCGCGGTGACCCGACCGGATGCCCGGACGGGCTGGACGCCGCTGCACCTCGCCGCGAGCTCCCGGTGGCATCGGCTGGAGCCGCGCCGCGCCGACGGCCTCACGGACGTGGCCCGGCTGCTAATGGACTCCGGCGCCGGCCCGACCGGCTCCGCCGCCAACGGCTGGACGCCGCTGCGCTGCGCGATCGCCGGTGTCGCCAACCCGGCGATCGTCCGACTGCTGCTCGACCGCGGCGCGCTGCCCGATGACCACGACCTGTATCTGGCCTGCTTCGGCGACGACGACCGCGAGAGCCTGCGGCTGCTGGTCGACCGGATGGCGAACGTCGCCGATACCACCGCGCTGGCCGCGGCGATCAGCATCAATGACCTCGAAGGGGTCCGCATGCTGCTGGCCGCCGGTGCGGACCCGCGCCGGCCGTCGGCGGCCGACCTCTACGGCGCGGACCACGTCGGCCGGCCGGACTGGCCGCCCGTGCACGCGGCGATCTCGACCGACTGCTCCGTCGAGCTGGTGCAGCTGTTGCTGGCAGCCGGTGCCGAGCCGAACGCCGAAGGTCCGGACGGCCGCACCCCACATCAGCTCGCCGCGCGGCGTGGCCGCGCCGACCTGGCGCGACTGATCCGGCAATACGGCGGGGACGCGAGCGCGTCCGACGTCGACCTGTTCGTGTCCGCGTGCCTGCACGCCGACCGGCCGACGGCCGAGCGCATGCTCGCGCAGCAACTGGTGCGACTCGACCTGCTGTCGAACGACGACCGCGCGGCAGTGTTGCGCGCCGCCGAGCAGGGCAACGGCGCGGCGATCGAGCTGATGCTCGACCTCGGCTTCCCGATCGGCGTGCGCGGCGAGAACGGCGCCACGCCGCTGCACATCGCCGCGTACAGCGGCAGCGTCGAGGCGGCCCGCGTGTTGCTGGCGCGCGGCGCAGATCTGCACGCCCGCGACACGACGTGGGACAGCACACCGCTGGTCTGGGCGATCGTCGGCAGCGGCGAACGTCCGGCGCACAACCCGAACGCCGACTGGGTCGAAACCGCGCAAACGCTGCTCGATGCAGGCGCCGCGATCGACGGGATCACGCTGTCGCCCGACGACCCCAAAGCGCCGAGCTCAGAGGTCGCGCAGTTGCTCCGGGCCCGTGGCGTCCCGGACGAGACGCCGGCCTGACTCAGGCGGCGGTGTCGCGGCGCGCACGCAGCCGGGCGCGGACGAGTTCGGGATCCGCGCCGAGATGCCGGATCAGCTCGACGGCCATGTTGCCCTTCGGGTCGAGCAGCCCGAGCAGCAGATGGTCGACGTCGATGTCGCCGACGCCGCTGCTCTTCGCCTCGTTGCGCGCCCGCTCGAGGACGCGCTTCGCCCGTGGCATGAACGGCAATCCGTCGTAGCTGTCATCGACGCGACGACGGCGAAACAGCGACGCGCGGCGACGGCATTGAGCAACTGGGCGGTCGAGGGCGCCAGGCCCGAAGTTGGCCTCCGCGGCGCGGCGCACCTGCTCGAGGTCGATGCCGACGGTGCGCAAGGCCGCGGCGTCGTTGGCGCAGAAGCCGCCGCGTCCGACGAGGTGGCCGAGTGCGTCCCGGGCAGTGTCGAGCGTGATCCCCAGATCGCCCAGCACCGCCGCTGCCGGCTCGCCCGACGCGTCCAGCACGCCGAGCAGCAAGTGCTCGGTACCGAGCCAAGGGTGCGCGAAGTTGCGGGCTTCCTGCTGCGCGCGGACCACGACCTGACGTGCATCGGGGGTGAACCGCTCGAACACGACTACCTCCGGCTGTGCTTCTTGTGGACGGCCTGCCTGCTGACGCCGAGCGCCTGACCGATCTCCTCCCACGACCAACCCTGGCGCCGGGCGCTGCCGACCTGCAGCGCTTCGAGCCGGTCCACGAGCCGGCGCAGCGCGGCGACCGCCGCCAGGCCCACCTGCGGATCCTGACTGGTTGCCGCGGCGGCGGTGTCCACTGCTTCGGTCACGGCTTGTCAACCTACATTGACACGTCGTATCTCGTCAACCTGAGTTGACTCAGCTCGGTCGATCGGCGCGAACAACAGGCAGCCGACCTGATCGTCACGGCGCAGCACCGAGTTCGAGACGGCGAGCACCTCGCAGCCGGCGTAGCCGCGCGCGGCAGCCAGCAGCATCGACGCACCGTAGAAGATCAACGCGGCGTCCCTGGTCACGGACAGTGCCGGCGCATACGCCGGGGTGAAGTACAGCGCGCAGAAGACGACGCAGTTCACCGCGTGACCGAACGTGCCGGTCGCCCGGAGTGGCGTGATGTCGCGACGCGCGCGGATCCACTGCAGGGCGAGCGTGACGGCGGGAAAGCCGAGCAGGCCGAGCAGCCACGGCGCCGGGTGGAAGCCACGCGTCCAGTGGCCGTACGCCACGTCGCCGAGCAGCGCCAACCCGACGCCGAGCCGAGCCGCGGTGCCGTACCGTCCGATTGCCCGTGCTGCGCTCATGTCCGTCCTCCCGATCTCCGACGTCCGTTCGGGCCAGCGTGGACCCCGTACCGCGGTACCAGGTCAACCCCGCTTGACCCGGTACCTCGGTACGGGGTCGATCCTGAAGTCATGCGCACGGGCGAAGTGGCCGACCGGGCCGGGGTGAATATCCAGACGCTGCGTTACTACGAGCGGCGCGGGCTGCTCGCGGAGCCGCCGCGCTCGCCCACCGGGTATCGGGACTACCCCGGGTCCGCAGTAGCGGTGTTGCGATTCGTGAAACGCGCCCAGGAACTGGGCTTCACGCTGACCGAGGTCGAGGAGTTGCTCGAACTGGCCGACGGTGGACCGGCCAGCTGCGACGCCGCACGGCACCTCGCGGAAACGCACATCGTGGAACTGGAGCGCAAGATCGCCGATCTCGAGCAGATGCGCGCCTCGCTCGGTGCCCTGGTGGCGACCTGTCAGCGGCCGCGCGCAGCTCGGACGTGTGCGCTGCTCGACGCGCTCAGCGACGACGTGCCGCTCACGCAGGTGCAGCGATGAAGCTGCAGATCCTGCACGTGCCGGACTGCCCGAACGCCGCGGTGCTGACGGCCCGGGTCGCCATGCTGATCGCCGGACGTGCGGACGTGACCGTCGAGCACTGCGTGATCCGCACCGAGGCCGAGGCTGCGACACACGGCATGACAGGGTCACCGACGTTGCTGATCGACGGCGTCGACCCGTTCACAGAGGCGGTGCAGCCGGCGACCCTCTCCTGCCGGCTGTACGCCGACGAAGCGGGTGCGATCTCCGGGACGCCCTCGATCACCCAGCTGCGCGCCCCGTTGTCGCCGAGAAGGCGGCGGTCATCGCGAGCAGCCAGGCTGCGCCGATGATGACGCCACCCAGGACGTCCGACACGTAGTGCACGCCGAGCGCGATCCGCGAGAAGCCGATGAGCGCGACGACGAGCGTCGCGGCCACGACCAGCCACCACCGCCGACCGCGCCGAACGCTCGGCCGGAAGATCACGATGAGAATTCCGCACGCCACCGTGGCCGCCTGGGCGTGCCCGCTCGGAAACGACATGCCGTGCGCGCTCGCCACCGGTTCGGGCAGGCGCGGACGCGCGCGGCCGACCGTCACCTTGATCAGGTTGTTCAGCAGCCAGCTTCCCAACGCAGTGACGAGGAGGAACGCGGCCAGGCGATACGACCGCCGATACAGCAGCCACGCGCAGACAGCGCCCAACACGATCCACCAGCCCGTCGGCGACCCGACCAGGCTGACGGCCTTCATCGACGACGTGAAGGCCGGATGCCCGACGGCGACGGTGTGCAGCGAGGTAGCGGTGTCGTTGTCGACGTCGAGCACCGGCTCGGATTTCGTCTGCACGAGCAGGACGAGGATCGCGAACGGGATCGCGGCGAGTCCGGCGGCCACGAACGCCAGCGCCGCGCGTATGCCAGCGTGACTGCAGATACCGGCAACACTATTCGGAACCCGATGGCAAGGTGTGGTTCGTAACCGGTGCGACAAGTGGCTTCGGACGCGCGATCGCTGCCACTGCGCGCGGGTCTTACGGTCGTCGCATGTCCATTGCGCTTGCCGAACGCCCGTGGCTGCCTGCTGTTGCCGCCGAGCGGATTGCCGCCGTCGCAGAGCGCGTCGCGGCTCGAGATCGCGGAGAGCTCGGCGACCACGTCTTCGAGCTCGCGCGACGCAATCGCCGCATCCACGACCGTGAGTGCGTCAATCTGAATCCGGCGTCGAACGTGATGAATCCGCGCGCCGAGGCGCTGCTGTCCGCCGGGCTCGGCTCGCGCGCGTCGCTCGGCTACCCGGGTGAGAAGTACGAGACGGGTCTCGAGGCCATCGAGGAGATCGAGATCATCGCCGCTGAACTTGCCGCCGAGGTGTTCGCCGCCCCGTATGCCGAGGTCCGGGTCGGCTCCGGCGCGCTGGCGAACATGTACGCGTTCATGGCGACCTGCCGGCCGGGCGACGTGATCATCGCGCCGCCGCCGAGCATCGGTGGGCATGTCACGCATCATGCCGACGGCGCGGCAGGACTGTACGGGGTGACGACGGTGCCGGCGCCGGTCGACCTCGAGCGCTACACCGTCGACGTGCCGGCCCTGGCCGAATTGGCGCAGCAGGTGCGACCGCGGCTGATCACCATCGGCGGCAGCCTCAATCTCTACCCGCACCCCGTCGCCCAGATCCGGGAGATCGCCGACGCGGTCGGCGCGCGGGTCCTCTTCGACGCGGCACACCTGTGCGGGATGATCGCCGGCGGCGCCTGGCCCAATCCGCTCGCGCAGGGCGCGCAGCTGATGACGATGAGCACGTACAAGAGTCTCGGCGGCCCATCCGGCGGGTTGATCTTGACGAACGACGCCGATCTCGCCCGGCGCATCGAGGCGATCGCCTATCCGGGGCTGACCGCCAACTTCGACGCTGGCAAGACGGCCGCGCTCGCGATCACCCTGCTCGATTGGCAACACTGCGGCGCCGCCTACGCACACGCGATGACCTCCGCGGCCGGCACGCTGGCCGGCGAACTCGCGACCGCGGGCGTTCCGGTGTACACGCCGGCCGGCCGGGCGACCGAGTCCCACCAGTTCGCGATCGAGGCCCGCAGCTACGGCGGCGGCCAGACCGCGGCGCACGCGTTGCGCGCCGCGAATCTTTTGACGAGCGGCATCGGGCTGCCCATCGAGGAGGTCGCCGGTGACCTCAACGGGCTGCGCCTGGGCACTCCGGAAGCCGCGCGCATCGGTATGACGGACGCCGACATGGTCGTCCTCGCGCAGTTCCTGGCGCGGGCGCTGCGTCAGGCAGAGCCGTCGGCGTCGATCGCCGCGGAGGTGAGCGCCTGGCGACGCCGGTTCGACCACATCGGCTTCACCGCCGACAGTTGACACCTGCGTCACTCGGCAATCGGGCTCAGCTGGCTTGGGCCTGCCCCGAATCGCTCGGCCGCGTGAGGCAGTTGAGCTTGCGCCGCGTCGTGGCCCGGGCCGCGGTGACGAACAGCTCCCCGCCTTGCTTGTGCAGTTCGGCATGTGCAGCGCGCAGCACGCCAAGACTGTCCTGATCGATCTCTTGCGCAGTAGCAAGTGACACCGTTATCTGGCGGACGCCTTCGCGGATCAACCAGCCGAGGTAGTCGTCCAGGTGCCGGCTCGTCATCGTCGTCAGCCCGCCGGTGACCTTCAGCCAGCCGCGTGGCCCGACCCGGCGCATGGCGATCCCGCACTGCGCCATCGGCGACCCGGTTCGGCCACGGAACCCGCGGCCCGCGACGCGGCGGCGCTTCCGGAGACCACTCGAGCCCTGCGCATCCACCTGCAGGGTCGGGTCGACGATGCGTGGATCGCTGCGCTGGAGAGCCACAACGGGAGCTCCCTACTCTTGCCGACCGGTTGACTACCGAGCGTAATCGGTGAATTACGGACAAACAACACGCTCGGCCGATCGAAAGTCAGGGGCGCAGCCCGATGTCGTGCGCCGCGGCGCGCAGCCCGTCGCGGACGCGGGGGTGCGCCACCTCGTCGATCAGCTGCCGCGCCTGGGCATCAGCGTCCCGACCCCAGATCGCCGCGGCGCCGTGCTCGCTCACGATGTAGCTGTGCTGGAAGGACGTCACCGGGCCGGCCAGCAGTGGCACGACCGTCGAGCTCTGCGTCTTGGTGTGCCAGGACGGCAGCGCGATGACGGCCTTGCCGCCGGCCGAGTGCAGCGCGCCGACGACGAAGTCGGTCTGTCCGCCGAAGCCTGAGTAGATCGCGCCGCGGACCCGGTTGGCGTTCGCCTGCCCGTAGAGGTCCACCTGCAGCGCCGAATTGATCGACATCAGCAGCGGATGCTTGGCGATCAGTCCTGGGCTGTTGGTCTTCTCGGTGCGCAACATCCGCACCCGCGGGTTGCGGTCCACCCACTCGTAAAGTTCCTTGCTGCCGAACACGAACGACGCCCGAACCGGCACGTCCTGCTCGAGGGCGCCGGCCCGCTCCAGCGCGAGTACGCCGTCGCTGAACATCTCGGACCACACCCGCAGCGAGCTGCGCGGGGTCAACGCCGAGAGCACGGCATCGGGGACGGCGCCGATGCCCAGTTGCAGGGTGGCGCCGTCCGGAACCAGTTGCGCGACCTGCTCTCCGATCAGCCCTGCGACCTCATCCGCCTTACGCTGCGGCGGGATCAGCAACGGCACGTCGACGTCGATGCCGTAGTCGATCTCCTCCACGGTCAGCACGCCGTCGCCGTAGGTGTAGGGCATCTGCGTATTGACCTGCGCGAGCACGAGGCCGCCGCGGCTGCGAACCGCCTCGATCGCGGCCGGCAGGACGTTCACCTCGGTGCCGAGTGAAACGGTGCCGTTGTGCGGGGTCGAGGTGTGCAGTAAGGCGATGTCCGGGGGCAACGGGCCGGAAAGCAGGTGCGGCACCAGTGACAACCGGGCCGGGAAATACCGCAGGTTCGGCCGACCACGCATGCTCGGCCCGACGAACGGCGTCTCCAACGTGACCTCGGGCCGAGTCGGGACGTCAGCGTGTGCGTTGAGCATGAACAGCCGGTACTCGGCCACCACCTTGTCCAACACCCCCAACAGCGCCGCCGGCGTGGCGAAGTTGCCGCTCGCCACCACCCTCGGCACCCCGGTCACGCGGCCCAGAACCGCGGCGAGGTTGGCCTCCGTGATCATCCGCATCCCGCATCCTTACCACGCCGACGCGCCCGAAACCTGCTGAGATGACGGTTCCGGCGCCGCCATGCTCGGGGCACCCTCTTCGCGTCTCTCAGCCGCGCGTTAGGTTGCAGATACCTGATCGTGGTCACGTCGAGGGAGGCTGCGTTGCCTGATGGCGCCGGCATCGCCGCGCGGCTGGCCGGTGCCCACGTGCTCGTGACGGGGGTGACCGGCTTCGTCGGCAAGGCGCTGCTGCACCGGCTGCTGACGGACGTGCCCGGCACGACCGTGACAGTGCTGGTCCGCCCGCGCGGCACGAACACCGCCCTGGACCGGGTCCGGTCGATGCTGAGCAAGCCCATGTTCGCCGCGGCTGCCGAGCAGTCCGGCGGCGTCGACGAGCTGCTGGCGAACCGCATCCGGGTGCTCGAGGGCGACATCGCCGAGGTCCCCGAGCTCCCCGGCGACCTCGACGCCGTCGTGCACTGCGCCGGTGACGTCTCGTTCGACCCGCCGGTGAACGATGCCTTCGCGACGAACGTGGTGGGCACCCGGGATCTGCTCCGCAGGATCGGCGAGGTCGGTGACCACGTGCACTACGTGCATATCTCGACGGCCTATGTCGTCGGGCGGCGGCGCGGCATCATCCCCGCGGGCCGGGTCGACCACGACGTCGACGTGGACGCCGAAACGGCTTGGGGCTTGGGGCAGGCCGAAGTCGTGGAGCGGCGCTCGCGCGATGCCGGGCTGCTGGCCCGCTTCCGCGCGGAGGCGGAGCGGTCGCACCAGCGTGCCGGGCTGCTCACCGCGGCCGGCGAGGTCGAGGAGCGGCGCCGGACCTGGGTGCGTGAGGAGTTGGTCCGGGTAGGCACCGAACGCGCACGCAGCCTCGGCTGGACCGACTGCTACACGTTCACCAAAGCGCTCGCCGAGCGCGCCGTCGAAGCGCGCGCCGCAGTAGGCCCGGCGTCGATCGTCCGGCCGTCCATCGTCGAATCCGCCCTCGAGGTGCCGCACCCCGGATGGATCGAGGGCTTCAAAATGGCCGAGCCGTTGATCCTGGCCTACGGGCGGGGCGAGCTGCCGGAATTCCCGGCCGCCGGCGACACCACGATCGACATCGTGCCGGTCGACCACGTCGTCGCCGCGATCATCGCGGTGCTCGCGCACCCGCCACAGGCCGGCGCTGCGGACTACTTCCACGTCACGTCCGGCGCGCGGAACCCGTTCAACTACCACCACTTCTACACCTGCGTGCGGCGTTACTTCGACGCACATCCCTTCGTGATCGGCGACCGCGGCGCCGCGCGGCTGCCGAACTGGCAGTTCCCGGGCGCGCAGTCGGTCGACCGGCTGCTGACGACCGGCGAGCGCGGACACCGCATCGCCGAGCGGCTCGTCTCCTGGGCGCCGCGCAGCGACCGCACCCGCAACGTCGCACGCACGCTGGATCGGCAGGGCCGCCGGCTGGAGTTCCTGCGCCGCTACCTGGACCTGTACCGGGAGTACGTCGTCGCCGACCTGCGCTTCGACGACGCCGGCACCGTGGCACTCTTCGAGAGCCTCGATCCGGAAGACCGCGCGCGGTTCGGTTTCGACACGGCGGTCATCGACTGGGACCACTACATCTGCGACGTGCACTGCCCCGCGATCACGGCGCCGCTGCGGCGCAGCGACGAAGCCCGCCGCAACCGCAGCCGCCCGTCCCGTCCGCCGATGCGTCCGGTGGACGGCGAGCCGGGCAAGCGAGCGGCGGCCTTCTTCGACCTGGACGGCACACTGCTCTCGTCCAACGTGATCGAGACCTACCTGTGGTCGCGGCTGCCGGAGCTCGCGGGCACCCGCCGCTACGCCGAGCTCGGCCGGATGGCGGCGCGGTTGCCGGGCTTGCTGCTCGCAGAGCGGCGCGGGCGGGAGAACTTCCTCCGCTCGGTCTATCGCGACTACGCCGGCGCCCGGCTCACCGACCTAGACGCCATCGTCGACGAGCAGCTCACCGACCACATCCTGTCCCGGCTCGCGCCGGCCGCCGTGCGCCGCGTGCGCGAGCACCGGGCGGCCGGCCAGCCGACCGTCCTCATCACCGGCGCGATCCGGCCGCTGTGCCGCCCGCTGGCTCCGCTGTTCGACCACATCGAGGCCGTCGACCTCGCGGTGGACGACCGCGGCGTCTGCACGGGTGTGCTGGGCGCTCCCCCACTCGTCGGAGAGGCCCGGGCTGCGTGGATCCGGGCCTGGGCGCGCGAGCAGCAGATCGACCTGGCCGCGTCGTTCGGCTATGCCGACAGCTACTCCGACCTGCCGCTGCTGCAGGCCGTGGGTCATGCGGTCGCAGTCCGGCCCGACCTCGCGCTGTTCCGCCATGCGCGGCGTAAGCAATGGCCGATGGTCGACTGGGCCAGCCCCAAGACAGCAGCCCGCACACTCGATCCGGCAAGGGCGCAGCGATGACCGTTCTCGCCCTAGAGATGTATCGCTCGCTGCCGCGGCACGTCGCCGGCCGGGTGCTCGGCAGCCGGTTGCCGGGCAGCTTCTCCGGCTTCGTCGCGCCGCTGCGGCTCGTCACCCGCGACGAACCGGACGTGCGACCCGGCTGGGCGCGGCTGCGCACTCGGCTGTCCGGCATCTGCGGCTCCGACCTCGGCGCGCTCTCCGGTCAGACCAGTCTGTATTTCTCCGCGCTCGTCTCGATGCCGTTCGTGCCCGGGCACGAGGTCGTCGCCGAGTTGCTCGACGACTGCGCAGACCTCTCGGCCGGCACGCGCGTCGTCGTCGATCCGGTGCTGACCTGCACCGCCCGCGATGTGGAGCCCTGCCCGGCCTGCCTGGCGGGGCGCACCAATCACTGCGAGCGCATCACCGTCGGGCACCTACGCCCCGGGCTACAGACCGGCTACTGCGCGGACACCGGCGGCGGGTGGGGGCAGCGCTTCCGGGCCCACCGCAGCCAGCTGCATCCGGTCCCGGATGACCTGCCCGACGAGCAGGCGGTGCTGATCGAACCCACGGCGTGCGCGGTGCACACCGCGTTGCGCGCCCAGGCTGCGCCCAACGCGCGGGTGCTGGTGTCGGGCGCCGGCTCGGTCGGCCTGCTCACCACGCTCGCGCTGCGCTCGCTCACCACCGCCGGCGAGATCACCGTCGTGGCCAAGTACGCGCACCAGCGTGAGCTCGCGCTGCTGTGCGGGGCGAGCGAGGTGGTGACGCCGGCCGAGGTGCTGCGCCGGGTGCGCCGCGCGACGGGCGCATTCCAGGTGCGGCCGGAGTTCGGCGCACCGTATCTGCTCGGCGGTGTGGACGTGGCGATCGACGCGGTGGGCAGCCGCGCGTCGCTCGAGACCGCGCTGCACGCGACGCGCGCCGGGGGCCGCGTCGTACTGGCCGGAATGCCGGCACCCGCCGACCTGTCCGCGGCCTGGTTCCGCGAACTCGAAGTCGTGGGCGCATACGCGTCGGCGCAGCGCGAGGAGCACGGTGACGGCCGCGGGGCGTTCGAGATCGCCGGCGAGTTGGCGCGCACCGACGCGGTGCGCGGGCTGGCGCACAGCATGGCCCGCTATCCGCTGTATCGCTGGCGCGAGGCACTTGATCACGCCACCGGCGCGGGTGCGTTGGGCACCGTCAAGGTGGCATTCGATCCGGGGAGTACACGGTGAGCAGACCGGGATTCGTACTCGAGGTGGACGACCGGACACCTCCGCTGCTGGTGCACGAGGGCGAGGGCTTCCGGCTGGAGCAGTTCCCGCTCGGCACCCGGGTGGTCTACCCGCCGGAGTCGATGCCCGCCGTGCCCGACGTCGATGCGACGATCCGCAACGCGCTGCTGCACCCGGTCGACGCCGACCCGCTGCCGTCCCAACTGCGTCCCGGCATGCGGCTGACCATCGCCTTCGACGACTTGTCGCTGCCGCTGCCGCCCATGCGCGCGCCGGACATCCGGCAGCGGATCATCGAGGCCGTCCTCACCCTGGCCGCCGATGCCGGCGTTGACGACGTCCAGTTGATCGCAGCCAACGCGCTGCACCGCCGGATGACCGACGCCGAACTGCGGCACATCGTCGGCGAGCGGGTGTTCCGCTCGTTCCACCCGCAGGGGTTGCTCTACAACCACGACGCCGAGGATCACGACAACCTGCTGCACGTCGGGCTGACGGACAAGGGCGAGGACGTCGAGATCAACCGGCGCGCTGCCGAATCCGACCTGCTCGTCTACGTGAACATCAACTTGGTTGCGATGGACGGCGGGCACAAGTCGGTGCCGATCGGGTTGGCGTCCTACAAGAGCCTGCGCCATCACCACAACGCGCGGACCATGGTGGCGTCGCACTCGTTCATGGACCACAACAGGTCGCACCTGCATCACTCGGCATGGCGGATGGGGCGGCTGCTGGCCGAGCACCTCAACGTCTTCCAGATCGAGACCACGCTCAACAACGACGTCTTCGGCGCGCCCTACGGCTTCCTGCAGCGGCGCGAATGGGAGTGGTCATTGCGCGACCAGGCGTCGGTGCTCGCCGTGCGGCGCGGGCTCGCGGTGGCGCCGGCCCGGCTGCGGCACCGGATGTTCCACGACCTGCGCTCGGTCTACGGCGTGACCGGCATCAACGCCGGCGAGGTGGAAGCCGTCCACGAGCGCACGATCGCCACCGTGCACCGCCAGCAACTCGTCGAGGTGGACGGGCAGAGCGACGTGCTGGTGATGGGCATTCCGTTCCTGGGGCCGTACAACGTCAACTCGACGATGAATCCGATCCTCGCCACCTGCATGGGACTCGGTTACTACTTCAACTCCTACCGCGGCCGGCCGGTGGTGCGCCAAGGCGGCGCGGTGATCCTGTATCACCCGCTGGCACCGCAGTTCAACCAGCTGCACCACCCCAGCTACGTCGACTTCTACGAGGAGATCCTGCCGGAGTCGACCGATCCGGTGGTGATCGAGGAGAAGTACGAGCGGCAGTTCGCCACCGATCCGTGGTACATCCACCTCTACCGAACCTCGCACGCCTACCACGGCGTGCATCCGTTCTACATGTGGTACTGGGCGGCGCACGCGATGGATCACGTCCGCGACGTGATCTGGGTGGGCGCCGACCGGCGCGCCGCGCAACGCCTCGGCTTCCGGGCCGCGAGCACGCTGTCCGACGCCCTGGAGATGGCCAGCGCGACGGTCGGGCCGAGCCCGTCGATCACCTACCTGCACAATCCCCCACACCTGATCGCGGACGTCCGATGAGAGCAGTGCTGAAGGAAACGGTGCGCGATGTCCGCCAGGTGGCGCGCGGCTGGCGATGGGGGCGGCGGCCGCTGGTGCCGCGTTCGGCCGAGCAGTTCATCGCCGCGTCGTCGCCGACCGTCTTCCCGACCGCATGGTCGCGCAGGCGCCCGGCTCGGGTCGCGCGCGAGGCTGCGCAGAAGGGTGGACTCGAGCCGCTGTTCCGCTCGCAGGTGCGCACGCAGGTCGACGGCCTGGACGTGCTCACCGGGCTTACCGGCCCGGTGATCTTCGTGGCCAATCACTCGTCGCATCTCGACACACCGCTGATCCTGCTGTCGCTGCCGGATTCCTGGCGGCGCCGGACTGCAGTGGCCGCGGCCGCGGACTACTTCTTCGACAAGTGGTGGCGCGCGGTCGGCTCGGCGATCGTGTTCAACGCCTTTCCGATCGATCGCCGCGGCGGTGCAATGGCGGCGACGCCGGGTGAGGTGCTCGACGAGGGATGGAGCCTCGTCATCTACCCGGAGGGGACGCGCACCCACGACGGGTGGACGGGCCGGTTCCAGACCGGCGCCGCCTACCTCGCCGTCCAGCACCAGGTGCCGGTCGTCCCGATCGGGCTGCGCGGGACGTTCGCCGCGATGCCGCGCGGCCAGAACTGGCCGGGCCGCGGCCGGCGCCAGCTCACCATCCGGTACGGGGCGCCGCTCTACCCCGGCCCCGGCGAGTCGGCGCGCGCCTTCGCGCCGCGGGTCCGCGCGGCGGTCGGTGCCCTGCTGGACGAGGAGCGCAGTACGTGGTGGGAGGCGCGGCGCCGGGCGGCAAGCGGCAGCACGCCGGATCCGGCCGGTCCGCCGGTTGCATCCTGGCGCCGGGTCTGGGCGCAGACGGCACCCGTCGAGGTCGACGGCCGCCGGCGCGCCTGGCAGGACTAGCGGTTCGCGCGGGGCGCTCGCCCAATCCCGTTGATCAACAGGCCCGGAACGTCGTCACACAACCGTTCGGCCCTGTTGATCACTGGGAGTTTGCGGCGCGGACCGCGGCGGCTCGGGCGGTGTCGAGCACCACCTTGACCGGGACGCCGACTTCTGCGGCAACCCGCGCCACGTCCTCGTACTCGGGGACGGCGTTCACCACGGCACCGTCGAGTCGCGCGATCTTGAGCCGCACCGGATGGCCGTACACCTCCACGACGACGGAGTCGCGGGGCAGCACGACCTTGTCCACCGGCCGCGCCCGCAGCCCGATCGTGCTCGTGTGTGTGAAGACGAGCCGCTCGAGTGCCGCCGCCCTGGCCGGTTCGGTCAGGACGGACAAGACATGCGCCGGGCGGCCCTTCTTCATCAGGATCGGGGTGAGCCATGCGTCGGATGCGCCCGCGGCGAGCAGCTCGCTCAGCACGACCGGCCACACGCGCGGATCGAGGTCGTCGACGTTGGCCTCGAGCACGACGGCTGCCTCGATACCCGCCGCCGACGCGGTCGCCGGTTCGCCGAGGATCAGGCGCGTGATGTTGGCGTGCCCGGCCGGATCCTTGCTCCCCGCGCCCACGCCCACCAGCGTCGGACGCAGTGCGGGCAGCGGGCCGAACGATTCCGCCAGCGCCGTCATCAGCGCCACGCCGGTCGGTGTCGCGAGTTCGATCTCGACTGGGCCGCCGAACGCCGGCGCGTTCCGCGCGCGGAGCAACTCGACGACCGCGGGGCCGGGGATCGGGATCGGACCGTGCTCGGTCTGCGCCCGGCCGCCACCCAACGCGATCGGGCTGCAGACGAGCCGCTCGATGCCCAGCGCGTGCAGGGCGGCAACCACCCCGACGACGTCGGCGATGCTGTCGAGCGCGCCGACCTCGTGGAAGTGCACGTCCTCGATCGGCACCTGGTGCACCCGCGCCTCCGCTTCGGCGAGGGCGCGGAATACCGCCGTCGCGCCGCTGCGCACCGGCTCGTCGGCGTCGTCCAGCACGGCGAGGACGTCGGACAGGGTGCGGCGCCGTTCCGTGGGCGGCACGCGCACGAGCGCGCGGGTCGCGCCGAGCCCGCCGCGCTGTGCCCGCTCGGCCTCGATCGTGATCTGCTCGGGCAGTTGCAACGCGTCGATCGCGCTTTGGATCGCGGCACGCGACACCCCCGCGTCGAGGCACGCGCCGAGCAACATGTCGCCGCTGATCCCGCCGGTGGCGTCGACCCAGCCGACCAAACCCGTCAATGCCGGAGCGCCTCATTCATGGATCCGGAACGGAAGCCGCGCGGATCGACGGTCACCGACTCAAAGCCGGTCACGACGTCGAGCAGCTCGGGCCGGCGGCTCAGCTGCTCGACGAGCGGGCGATCAACTTCGACGCGGGCGTGATCGCCGAGGTCGCGCACCCGCAGATCTCGCACCGGCAGTCCGGCGTTGTGCAGCGACGCGCGCAAGGCACGCTCGGCGCGCTCGATCCGGCCGAGCCGAGCGTTGCTGATCGGGATGCCGTAGGCGACGCGGCTGGACAGGCAGGCAGCGGCCGGCTTGTCCGCGGTGACCAGGCCCCACGCGTGCGACGCAGCTCGCACCTGATCCTTGGTCAGGCCGACCTCGGAAAGCGGCGTCACGGCGCCGGCCAGCGCGGCGGCGCGGATGCCGGGCCGGAATCCGGCGACGACGTCGTCGGCGTTCGTCCCGGTCGCGATCGCCGCGAGCTCCAACTCGCGGGCGAGCGGCGTCAGTACGTCGAGCAGTTCGGCCTTGCAGTGGAAGCAGCGGTCGGGCCCGTTCGCCACATAGCGCGGCCGGCGCAGCTCGTCCGTGCTCGGCGTCACGTGGCGCACGCCCAAGCTCGCCGCGAAGGCAGCTGCCTGCTCCAGCTCGGCGGCGGGCAGCGAGGCACTCACGGCGGTCGCTGCGACGACGCGCTCGCGACCGAGCGCGCGTACCGCGGCGGCGAGCAGGAACGCGGAGTCCGCGCCGCCGGAGAACGCGATCAGCAGCGAGCCGAACTGCCGCAGCCGGGCGTCCAGCCGGGCAACACGCTCGGCGAGTTCGCCGGCCGGCGTCACCGGCCCGTCCCGCCCGACATGATCCGCACCGCCGCGCACGCCGCGCCGAAGCCGTTGTCGATGCCGACGACCGTCACGCCCGGGCTGCACGAAGCGAGCATCCCGAGCAGCGCGGTGACCCCTTCGAGGCCGGCGCCGTAGCCGGTGCTGGTCGGCACCGCGATCACCGGAGCCGCAGTCAATCCCGCGACGACGCTCGCCAACGCGCCCTCCATACCGGCGACGACGATGACGACGTCGGCGGCGGCCAGCCGCTCGCGCTGGGCCAGTGCGCGATGCAGGCCGGCCACGCCCGCGTCCGCGACGAGTTGCGTCCGATGCCCGTACGCCTCGAGCACTGCCTGCGCCTCGCGCGCGACCGGCAGGTCGGCGGTGCCGGCAGTGAGGACGAGGGCGGTGCGGTCGGTGCCCAGCACCGCGGCCCAGGTGACAGTGCTCAGCGGTGCGCCGGTCGCGTCCTCGCCTATCGCGGTTCGGACGCCCCCGGGATTGCGGGCCAGCACGGTATCCGCCTGCGCCGGATTCGCGCGCGTCAGCACGACGGGCCCGGCGTCCCGTCCGGCAAGCAGCCCCGCCACCGCATCGGCGCACTGGCTCGGCGACTTGCCGGGTGCGTATACGGCTTCGGCGATGCCGGTCCGGGCGCGCCGGCCGTGGTCCAACCACAATTCACGGTCGGACCGGACGCCGGCCAGCGGCGGGCCGTCTCGTCCCGCTGCAGTGCCGATCGGCTCGGGCGACGCCATGGTGCCGATCCTGCCAGAGCGATCAGCCGGGCAGCCCGGTCGGAGTGCGGAAGGCCCGACGGTACGCATGCGGGCTGGTGTCGAGCAGCCTGCGGAAGTGCTTGCGCAGGTTGGTCGCATTGGCGAGTCCCACTCGCTCGGCCACGGCGTCGACGGGCAGGTCGGTGCGCTCCAGCAACCGCTGGGCGTGCTGGATCCGTTGCCGCAGCAGCCACTGGTAAGGAGTGGCCCCGGTCGCTGCAACGAAGTGCCGGGCGAAGCTCCGCTGGCTCATCAGGCTGCGCGTCGCGAGATCGGCGACCGTCATCTCCTCCGCGAGGTGTTCGGTCATCCACGCCAACGCGTCCGCGATCGGCTCGGCGGGGGAACCGGTCGGCATCGGCGTATCGATGTACTGCGCCTGCCCGCCATCGCGGTGTGGCTGCACGACAAGCCGTCGCGCCAATGCGGTCGCAATGTCAGCGCCGAGATCGCACCGGACGACGTGCAGGCACAGGTCGATGCTGGCCGCGCTGCCGGCGGAGGTGAGGATGTCTCCCTCGTCGACGTAAAGCACACCTGGTTCGACGGTGATGTGCGGAAACTGCAGCGCCAGGGTTTCGCACTCATCCCAATGCGTGACCGCGCGCCGGCCGTCGAGCAAGCCGGTTCGGGCGAGCACGAAGGCGCCGGTGCACAACGTGATGATGCGCGCACCGCGCGCGTGGGCGTGGACAAGTGCGCGCAGGGTCGCGTCCGACACGGCCGGCGCGTCCTCGCAGGGCGGCAGGATGATCGTGTCGGCGCGCCGCGCCGCCGCCAGCGGCTTGGGCACCGGCAGGCTCATGCCGTTGTCGAAGCGCACGGTCGGGCGGTCGCCACACACGACGAGCTCGTACCACGGCACATCGAGCAAGCGCGCAGTCGTGCTTCCGAAGATCTCGCATGCCACCGCGAACTCGAACATCGAAAGCTCGTCGTAGGTGAGCACGGCGACGCGGCCGGGGTGCTGGCGATGGTTGGCAGTTTTGGCGCGCATGATGACATTATGGCCACTGACGCCGGCGCGTGTCACGCCGCACGATGGACGTTATGACCACCGCACCCGCTTTCGACCTCGACCCAACGGCCCGCTGCTTCGTACTTGTCGACACCAGCCCGCCGACCGGCTGGGCGCTGCTCCCACAGCGTCGCCGCGACCGCTGGCTGGCCCACCTTCGCCACCGCTCGCTCGACGCCCGGCTGGCCGCGGGCGAGTCGCCGGAGAGCGCTCGATTGCTCGCGGTGCGCACCGCGCACCTCGTCGGCCGAGCCTCGCGGCGCCGCATCGCCACCCGCTGGGACGCCCTCGCGATCACCGCGCGACGACACCGGCTGCAGCACGAGCTCGCCGACCACATCCAACAGGTCGCCGATCTCCTCCGGACCGATCAGCCGGTCGGCGTCCACGGCGTCGCGCTGGCGACCACCACCCTGGCGCTCGCCGCGGATGCAGTGCGGCGCTTGGAGAGAGGAGGCGGCGACATCGTCGCTGCCACAGCGCGCTCCACGCTGTCTGCGATGTGATCGAGTTCGGTGGCGTGTACGCACGGTGCCGCGCGGGTATGGCTTCTTTAGATCAACAGCTCGGTATCGCGAACAGAGCCGCCGGGGGAAAAGCGCTGCGCGCGTTCCGAACCACCGGCCAAAGGGGCATCTCGTGGTACAGACCTACTCGCTTTCCGAAGTTGCGACCCAACCGCTGAGCAGCGCGGGCCACACCCAGTTGATCCTCGCCGCGCTCGCCGGCATCGCGGCCGTCGTGCTCTTGATCGTTTGGGCGAGATTCCATCCGTTCATCGGCCTTATCCTCGGCACCGCGGTGCTTGCCGCGGTGGCCGCGGTTCCGCCGCTGGACGCCTTGGACAGCTTCATCACCGGGCTCGGAGACACCTTCGGCGAGGTCGGCCTGCTGATTGCCCTCGGCGCGATGCTCGGCAAACTCCTGGCCGACTCGGGCGGCGCGAATCGCATCGTGGACGGCATCGTGGACCGGGTCGGGCCGCGCAACCTGCCCTGGGCGATGGCGTTGGTCGCGGGCATCATCGGGTTGCCGATGTTCTTCGAGATCGGGGTCGTGCTGCTGGTGCCGATCGTCGTGCTGGTCTCGCTTCGGACGACCGTGCCTTTGATGAAGATCGGCATTCCGGCACTCGCCGGGCTGTCGATCCTGCACGGCCTAGTTCCCCCACACCCCGGTCCGGAGACCGCAATCCAGCTGTTGCACGCCCAGGTCGGCTACACCCTGATCTTCGGTTTGATCGTTGCGGTGCCGACGCTGATCATTGCCGGTCCGCTGCTCGCCCAATTCGTGTACCGCCTGGTGCCGCTCGAGGCGGGCAATGCAGGAGCCGTCCCGGAGCAGGCCCGCGAGCAGGAACTCGTCGTCGTCGGCGCCAGCACGGCCTCGGGCGGATCGGGCAACACCGGCAGATCCAGCAGCGTGGGCGGGCAGGAAAATCCGCGCCGCACCTACGGCGGCGGATCGAGCGTTAGTTTCGAGGACGAACAGCCGCGAACGGGCACCGGCTCGACGCATCGTCCGGCGTTCGCCGTCGCGATTCTCTGCATGGTGCTGCCGGTTGCGCTGATGTTGGTCAGGGCCATTTTCGACCTGTCGCTCAGCAGCGGATCGTCTGCGCTCGACGTCGTGGACTTCATCGGCGACCCGTCCATCGCCCTGCTGGTGGCCATCCTTGTTGCGATGTTCGCGCTCGGGCGCGGATCCGGAATGCTTCGCGGCGACATCAACGAATCGCTCGGCTCGGGGCTGCCGGCGATCGCCTCGATCATGCTCATCGTCGCTGCGGGTGGCGGGTTCAAAGAGGTGCTGTCCGATTCCGGTGTCTCCAACGTCATCGCGGACGATGCGAAGGGCTGGCACATCTCGGTGCTGCTGCTCGGTTGGCTCGTCGCCGTCGCAATCCGGCTCGCCACCGGCTCCGCCACGGTCGCGACCGTCACCACCGCCGGCATCGTCGGGCCGCTCGCGCACACCCTTGACCAGCCACACCTCGCGCTGCTCGTACTCGCCATCGGCAGCGGATCGTTGTTCTTCAGTCATGTCAACGACGCCGGGTTCTGGCTGGTCAAGGAGTACTTCGGGATGACCGTGTGGCAGACGATCAAGTCGTGGTCGGTGATGGAAACCGTGGTCTCGGTGGTCGGTTTCGGCGGTGTCATGGTCCTCAACGCCATCGTGTAGCGCGACCACGCAACGGTCGATCAGGACTTTGCCGATCGCTGGGTGACAGCGACCTCGTTCTCGTCCGGCATCAGGATCCACAGGATGGGGTACACGAGCAGTTGGCTGCCGGGGATGAGCATCAGCACCAGCACGAACAGCAACCGGGCGGTCCATGGCTCGAAGCCGAAACGCCGGCCGAGCCCGGCGGCAACGCCGCCGAGGATCCGACCGTCCTGGACACGGACCAGACCGCGCTCCGCAAATGCGGCACGCACCGAGTTCATGATGTTTCCTACTTCCTTCTTCGGGGTGTGCTTCCAGCGTGCACCTCCCGCGGCTTCGCTGGCATCGGGCACGACCCTTGCACCGCCCTGAATATCCCGCGCCGTTGGACGGGGCGCTCCCCCGGGTGTCAGACCAGGGCGCGCGCGCGGATCTTGCCGTACAACTCGACGGTCTCCCGGGCCGGCGGCATATCCAGCTCGCGACGCAACTGCTTCGAGCACAGTTCGAACTGCCGCACCGCAAGATGCGGCCGGCCGAGGCGGGCGTGCGCGCGCATGAGTAGTCGGTGCGCATCCTCACGACAGAAGTCGAGGGCGAGCAAGCGCTGACCGGATTCCAGCGATTCGCTGTAGAGACCGGCGTCGAACGCCAACTGCGCGGCCTGCCCGAGCACGTCCAGCATCTGCACCCGGTACTGCTCGCGCAGTAGCAGCGTCCACTCGTCGTAGGGGCTGTCGGCCAGCAGGTCGCCACGGTAGACGCGCAGCGCCTCGCGGTACGCGGCCAACGCGCCGTCGGTGTCGTGATCGCGTTCGGCAACTTCCGCGCGCGTCACGGCCCGCTCGAACTCCTCCGTGTCGAGCGAGATGTCGAGGTCCCGGTTGAACCCGTAGCCCCGTTCACCGAAGACCACCACGGGTACGGATGCCGCCGTCTGCAGGTCGGCACGCAGCATGTGCAGCGTCACATGCAGCCGATTACCTGCCGCCGCGGGTCCGGCGTCCGGCCACAGCGCCGCGGTGAGGACGTCGCGGCGGATGGGTTGCACCGACCGGTGCAACAGCAGGTAGGCGAGAAGCAGCGTCCCCTTGCGGCCATGCCAGTGTTGGATGCGGTTCTCGCCGACCAGCACGTCGACCGAGCCGAGCAGCCGCGCGTGCAGCGCGGGCTTGCAGCTCGTGCTGTCCGCCGCTACGCCGACCGTCGGCTGCACGCTGCGTGGCCGTGCCACCCGCGGCGGCGCCGGGATGACCTGCGGTAGTTCGACACGAAGCGCCGCGCGCGTCTGGCGAAGCAGCGGCCGATGCCGTATCCGTACCGACCACGGCAAACGTCGCAGCCATCGCCACACCGCGCGCGGCTGTCCGTCGAGGACGAGGCTCGGGCCCAGACCGGCAAGCAGGTCGCTCGCCAGGCCGGGCGCGCCGGCGTCGAGGCAGAGTTCGATCGCCACACCGATCGCACCGTCGCCGACAAGCTCCGACACCAGCCGGCTGAGCAGCGCGACATCGGCGCGCCGGCCATCGCGGCACGCCGCCAGGACACCCGGTCGCCACACCGGGTCGAGAAGCCACCAGCCGTTGCGAAGCTCGGTCCACCACGGGGCGTCGAGACAGTTCTCCAGGACGCCGTCGAGCGAGCCGAAGCGGCCGTGGCCGTAGCCCAGGCGGGCGGCGAGTTTGAGCACGGGCAGGACGGACGACGGCACGCCGTCCAGCAGGCGGGTTGCGAGCCGGGCCGTCAGGTCGTCGAGATCACGCGATGCCGCGACGATGTCCGCCAGCTCGCGCTCGGACAGCGCCCGTCCAGCGGCCGACAGCGACTCACCCAGGGCCGGCCGCGCCACGCTGAACCGTTCCAGGATCGAGTCCACCGGCCGGGCCGGCGGTGTGCCTGGCGGGAGCGCCGCGCTGTTGTAGTGCAGGACGATCTGGCACGGGTCCGGCTGCGCCGGATCGGCCCTGGCGACGTGATGGAGGAACCGTTCGGCCTGCCGATGGTCGCCGGACTCGACGACGAACGACCAGTCACCGGAGCTTCGCCCGTCACCAATCGCTCCGGCCGCGAGGGCATCAAGGGCCGGACCGTCCAGATCGTAAGGCGCCAGACGCGCCCACCGTGGCGGCAACCCTGAGTCGGCGAGATCGGCGGCCAGTCGCTGCACGCACACTTCGCCCGGAAGCACGTCGACCCGCAACGGCGTGGCCGAAGTCAACTTGCCGAAGGCGAGTGGCCCGGCCCGCGTCGGTCCGGCCACTGGCACTGCGAAGCGTCCCCCGAACACGCTAGGCCCCCGAGGTTTGTGACACGCCCGCGCAGCAACGGTGGAGGCGAGCTCGGTCCTTGAAACGAGACGGCCGCCGGCGCCGACCGTCGTCGCTACTGTCCGTTGCCAGTGTGCCCTGTCGGCATGCGCGAGCGAAGCCCCCCAATTGGACAAATTCGGGGGATTCTTGGTGCTCGCTCGGCCGCGTGTGTAGCAAAACCGACAAACTATCCGTGCATCTGAGTGATACATCGCGGATTTACCAGATCAATTAAGTCCTGACAAAGCGCTGGAATAAGTGCCGGGGTGCACGCTCGGTGGCCGACCGCAGACCACGGTCGCGGGCATTAGCTGCCCTGCCCCCCAACCCGGAGGAGTTGTGTGATGGGACTTGCCCCATTACCCGCGAGCGACGCAATCCAGTTCGTTCCCGCGAAGGGGACGTTCGTCGTCGAGAAGTTCGTGGACCCGAGCGGCGTACCGATCGACGTTGTGGATATCGATGACGGCTTCACCGTCAGCGGCCACGTCGAGTTGCCCGGCTGGCTCAGCGGCAAGGGCGTAGTGCGCCTGGCCGCCGACCAGATCGGCGGACCGTTCGACGCCACTATCGGCCAGCAGACACTGCCGATCCCCGGCTCCTCGTCGCCGACCGACCCGAAGGTCATGAAGTACCCGTGGTCGATCACGGTGAAGTCGCCGACCCTGCCGGACCGCGACGAGATGTACAAACTCGGCGTGCTCTTCGCCTTCCAGACGCTGGCCGGCGGACACACCGACATCGGCGGCTTCTACGACCTCGGCTCGATCCTCGTCGTGTGATGCCGCGAGAGGCACGCACCACAGCGTCGGCCGGCGACGTCACCAGTGTCGCCGGCATCGGCGCACAAACCGCGGCTCGCCTACGGGCGGCCGGCATCAAGACCGTCGACCAACTCTCGCGCGCCACGGTGGACCAGGTCGTCGCCGCGTGTGGGCCCGGCCTCGCGCCGACCCGCCGCGCGGCGTCCTGGATCCAGCAAGCCGCCGCCCTCGCCGGGACGACGGGGACGAACGGGGCCGCGCCCGCGCGGTCGCCGAAGCGGGCTCGCAACGGTGCGGCGCGGTCGCAGGGCACGGTGCCGCCGCGCATCCGCACGGTGGCGCCCGCGCGCCGGACGTTCACGGTCGAAGTGCGTGTCGAGGGCGATCCGGCGCGGCCGGCCACAACCCATGTCGTCCACCTGGAGACCAAGCAGTCCGATGGCTGGACCGGCTGGGACGGCGCACGACTGCTGGAGTTCATGGAACGCCGCATGGGCGCGGTCGAACCAGTGGCCCCGCCCGAACCCGCCGCGGCGGTACCGCAGGCTGAGATCGGTTCGACGGCCCGGCTCACGCTGCACCGGGTCGGGCTGCTGGCGGCCACCGCGCCGCTCACGGGACGCGGTCACGCCACTGCGCGCCTGCGTCTCGACCCGGCGGAGCTGGAACTCCCCAAGCGGGGCGCCGCAGTCGCGCGAGTGGCATTGCTCGCCCGGCCGCACGGGGGCCAGCAGGAGCTGGTGCTCGACAGGCGCACGATCGACCTGGTCGACGAGCGGGCCGTGGATGCGCAGATGCAGGCACAACTACCGGATCAGGAACCGCCGTTCGCCCTCAGTGCGATCGTGCGGGTACTGGTCGAGCAGCCCACCGGGCGGCCCCGCGAGGGGCTCGGCGGGGCGGTACTCGAGGTCGTCGCCGGCAACGGCGCCGGCTGACGTTGCGCGCCGGGTGAGGCCGACCTACGCGGCCTCACCCGGTCGCATCGCGCCCGACAACGCGACAAGACCGGTCGAGCCCTGGTGCAACGCGGACTCGTCGCCCGGGCTCAGGATCATGAGCTCGATCTCGACGTGATCGAAGATCAGTTCACGGCCACAACCGTCGACCGTGCACTCGAAATAGGACTGGGCGCCGTTGCCTTCGGTGCACACCATCAGGTGGCGTTCTTGGCTCACGACCAGCTCCTTCCTCCGTCGCCGAGTGCACCCCTCCGCGCGTGGCACCCTCGACGGCCGTCGGACGGTGCTGGCGTTCAGCCTGAGTCCGATATCCCCATTTCATACCCAAAACGCATGCATTGCACCTCTACGCGAGAAAATTCTGCAATATAGGTCTGCCGGCGCGGGCCCTTAAAGATCTTCGATCCGATAACTAATAGCCGGCTCGAGCACGCGCGCCTCGGTGACGATGGCAGTGACGAGATCAGCCGGCGTGATGTCGAAGGCGTAATTCAGCGCCGCCGTTCCTTTCGGCGATATCTGTCGCTCGGCGATGTGGGTCACTTCGGCGTCGTCGCGGACCTCGATGGGCACGTCGGCGCCGGTCGCCGTCGCGGCATCGATGGTGGACTCCGGCGCTGCTACGACGAACGGGATGTCCGCGCGCCGCGCGGCCAACGCCAGCGGGTAGGTGCCGATCTTGTTCACCACGTCCCCGTTGGCCGCGATCCGGTCGGCGCCGACAACCACTGCGTTGACCAGTCCGCGCGCGATCACGGACGGACCGGCCGCGTCGGCGACCAGCGTGTGCCCGATGCCCTCCTGGGCGAGCTCCCACGTGGTGAGCCGCGCTCCCTGTAGCAGTGGTCGGGTCTCGTCGACGTAGACGTGGCCGAGCACGCCGCGCTCGTGCAGTGCCTGCACGACGCCGAGTGCGGTGCCCCATTCGACGCACGCGAGCGCCCCGGCGTTGCAGTGCGTCTGCACCGCGATCGGGCGGACGACGCGGTCGAGCAGCCAATCCGCGCCGCGCTCACTCAGCGCCCGGTTGACGCGGACGTCCTCCTCCAGCACGGCGAGCGCCTCGGTGAGCTGCGCGTCCGGCCGCGACAACACGCGGTCGACCCCCCACGCCAGATTCACCGCTGTGGGCCGAGCCGCCTTCAACCGCGCCGCGAGTTCGGCGTCGCCGCCGGCCAGCACGACACCGAGCGCGCCTGCCACGCCCAGCGCCGGAGCGCCGCGGATCGCCAACCGCTGTATCGCGTCGACCAGCGCATCGACCGTACGGATATGCAGCACCACCAACTCGGCGGGCAGCCGCGTCTGGTCGATCGCGACGATGTGCCCGTCCTGCCAGTCGATGGTGCGCACGTTCCCATCATTCCGCGAGCAGCGACCGGTAGCCGTGCCGCACCGCGGACGCCCGCACGGCCGCCAACTGCTGCTCGTCCAGGACACGTGGCGTGCCGAGCCGCGCCGCGTCGAGGTAGACCCCGCACGCCCACTCGAGAATCACTGCGCGCTCGACCGCCTCGGCCAGCGTCGTCGCGTAGCTCACGGCGCCGTGGTTGGCCAACAGCGCCGCGCGCCGCCCGGCCAGCGCGTCCGTCACCACGGCGGCCAACTCGGGTGTGCCGAACGCCGCGAACGGCGCCACCCGGATCGCGCCGCCCATCGTCAGGAGGTGGTAGTGGATGACGGGCAGCTCATCCACCACGCAGGCCACCGCGGTCGCGCGCGGCGCGTGGGTATGGACGATCGCACCCGCGTCGTAGTGGCGATAGACCGCCAGATGCAATTCCAGCTCGGACGTCGGAGAGCCGGCCAGCGCCTCGCCGGCCAGGTTCACGACCGCGACGTCGTCGACGGTGAGCTCGCCCAGTGCGCAACCCTTGGGGGTGAGCAGGACGCGTTCGCCGTCGCGCACGCTGACGTTGCCCGAAGTTCCGACCACCAGCCCAGCGGCTGCCAATGCGTGGCACGCCTCGACCAACTCCATCGGCTCATTACACCGCGACCCGCGCTCAGGGACTCGCCTCGGCCAGCCCGATGCGCGCGTGCAGTCGGCGCATCGGTGCCGGCGCATACCACGCGGCCCGGCCCAGTACCCGCTGTGCAGCCGGGACGAGCACGGCCCGGACAAGCGTGGCGTCGACGAGCACGGCGAAGCCGGCGCCGATGCCGAACAGCTGCAGGAAACTGACGGTCGCAGTGCCGAACGCGAAGAAGCTGACAGCGATCAGCGCAGCCGCGGTGGTGACGATGCGTCCGCTGTGCGTGAGGCCCTCGGTGACAGCCGTGTGGTTGTCGCGGCCACGGTCGTGGAGTTCCTTGATGCGGCTCAGCACGATGACCTCGTAGTCCATGGACAGCCCGAAGGCAATGCAGAACAGCAGCATCAGCATGCTGGTGTCCAGCGGCAAAGGAGTGAAGTTGAGCAGCCCGGACAGATGTCCCTCCTGGAAGATCCACACCATCAACCCGGCGGTGGCGGAGAGGGTGACGACGTTGAGCAGCAGCGAGCGGATAGGCTGCAGCACGCTGCCCGTGAACAGGAACAGCACGATGAACGTGGTGAGCACGACGAGCAACCCGGCCGGCAGCAGCCGGCTGCCGATCGCGTGCGTGCTGTCGATCAGCTCGGCGGTCTGGCCGCCGACGTAGACCGGCACGCCGGCCGGATCGGGCAGGCTGCGCACTGTGCGCACGAGGTCCTTCGCCGCGTCCGAGCGCGGGTCGGCCGTGCTCACGACGGAGATGTGTTGCGCGGTCGGGCGCGCCAGAGTCGGGTTGGCCGAGTCCGGGACGCGCGTGCCGTGCACGAAGGTCGCGACGCTCGCCTCGACGCGCACGACGCCGGCCAGGTCGGACAGGCCGGCCGCGTAGTCGGTCAGCGCGGCGCGATCGAGCCCGCCGTCGGTGACGACATTGAGCGCCGTCGAGGTGTTGCCGGTGAAGTCGTCGCGCAGCACGTCACCCACCGCCCGGCTTTGCGTGCTCGGCTGCAACACGCGGTCGTCCGGGGTACCGAATTGGATGCTGCGCAGTGGTAGCGCGATCAGCAGCAGCGCCGCCACGACCGGGACGGCGATCAGCGCGGGGCGGCGCATGACCAGCCCGGCCAGCCGTCCCCATACCGGCGCAGCGATCGACGGCGCACGCTTGCGCGCCCAGGGCAGCCGTCCGGCGTTGACCCGCGGGCCGAGCACCGCGAGCAGGGCGGGCAGGACCACCACGGCCGCGACGATCGAGATGAGGACGACGCCGATCCCGGCGTAGGCGAACGAGCGCAGGAAGTAGAGCGGGAAGATCAGGAGCACGGCCAGCGCGGCGGCCACAGTGGCGCCGCTGAACAGGATCGTGCGTCCGGCAGTGCGCACGCTGGTCGCGACGGCCTGCGCGGGATCCTGCCCCCGCGCGAGCTCCTCGCGGTAGCGGCTGACCATCAGCAACGCGTAGTCGATCGCCAGCGCAAGGCCGAGGGCGGTCGTCAGGTTGATCGAATAGATCGCGACGTCGGTGATCGAGCCGAGGACGAATAGCTCGGCGAACGTGCCGAGGATCGCGATCAGCCCGATCGCGAGCGGCAGGAGCGCGGCCACCACGCTGCCGAACGCGAAGACGAGCAGCGTCAGGATGATCGGCACCGCAATAACTTCGGCGATGCCGAGGCTCTTGCCGACCTGCTCGGTGATGTCGTTGCCGATGGCCGCGTCGCCGCCGACCGCGACGTCGACTTGGGCGCTGTTGGAACGTAGGCCGGCCAACTCACCGGCAGTGAGGTCGTGATCGCTCTTGGTGTCGCCGAGGACCAGCGCGTACTTGTTGTCCTTCGACTTCAGACCCGGGTTGTGGGCCTGCCAGTAGGACTCCACGTTCGACACGCCCGGCGTCGCGGTAAGGCGCCGTGCCGCGGCGGCACCGGCGGCCCGCGCGGCAGCACCGTCGACCGTGCCGGTCTTGGCGTGGACGAGCAGCACCACTCCGGCCGCGCCGCCGAACCGGTCGTCGAGCAGCGCCTGCGCATGCGTCGACTCGGCGCCCGGATCCTGGAAACCGCCGGTCTTCAGTTTGCCGAACGCACCGACCCCGAGCGCGCCGAAGGCGAGGACGGCCAACAGCGCCGCGACAAGAATCAGGCGAGCGCGGCGAACCACGAAACTCCCTATCGACCCGAACATCCCGCACTCCTCTATGTTTACATGCATAAACTTTGCACATGTAAACTTGCCATGACATGTGCACACCCGTCAACATCTATTTCGTGAGCACCGCTCGAGGCACCTATCACCACGGCGATCTGCGCAACGCCCTGCTGCACGCGGGGGCCGAGCTGGCCGAGTCCGGCGGGCCGGACGCAGTGACGATCCGCGCCGCGGCCCGGATCGCCGGCGTCACCCCGACCGCGGCCTACCGGCACTTCGCCGACCACGCGGAGTTGCTCGATGCGGTGCGCCAGCTGGCGATGGAGCGGCTGTCCGCAGCCATGACCCGCTACCTGCGCCGCCCACCCGCCGCCAGTGATCGGACCGCAGCCGCGGTGAACCGGCTGCACTCCACCGGGCGCGGCTACATCCACTTCGCGGTGACCGAGCCCGGGCTGTTCCGCACCGCCTTCTTCACCGGGAAGGACGACGCATCGGCCACGCACCAACCCGCGGGAAGCGGCCCGTTCGACATGCTCTGCGCTGCGCTGGACGGCCTCGTCGAGGTCGGCTACCTCGACGCCGAAGACCGCCCCCTCGCCGAATTCGCCGCCTGGTCGGCCGTGCACGGGCTCGCCCTGCTGCTCATCGACGGTCCGTTGCGCGCCCTGCCGCGCCGCGAACGCGAGGCCGTCATCGACCGCGCGCTGGACGTCGTCGAACGAGGCCTGGCCACCGGTCGGCCAGCACGGAAGTGACGATGTTTCAGTGCAGGACGCGCTCTGGATGAGCGCGTGCGTAGGCCGCCGCCGACGTGCGGTGATCCTCGCGGAAACCGCGCGGCAGGAGCAGCACGCCGGACGACGTCGGGTAGTACACGTCCCACCGGTAGTAGCCGGCGAACGAGCCCGGGTCGGCGATCAGCACCGAGACGATCGCCTTGACCGCCTGCACGTAGTGCACGGTCGGGTTGTACGCATAGAGCGCGCCCGCCACGTGGCCAGGCGCAAAGCCGTGGTCGGCGAGATACCGTGCCGCGCCGAAGATCGCGTCGTGCGGGTCGTTGACGTCGCCGCCGGCGCCGTAGCTCGCCCACGTCTCGGGCAGGAACTGCATCGGCCCCTGCGCTCCCGAGGCGCTCAATCCGTGAATCTTGCCGAACGTCGACTCCACCAGGTTGATCGCGGCAAGGTACTGCCACCTGATGCCGAACTGCGCGCCCGCCGCGTGGTACCAGGCGCGCAGCTTGTCGGCCGGCGCGGGCGCCTCAATGCGCCAGGCGGGCAGCACGTCCTTCGGCGCCGGGTTACCGATGGCCCGCAACTGCCGTCGGGCGCGCAGGTTGGCGACCACGGTTGCCCGCAGTGACGCCGGCACTAGGGGCAGCACCGTGGCGTCCCAGCCCGGGTGCAGGCCGAGCCAGCGGTAGACCGCCTGGGCCGTGCGCGCTGCCGCATCCAGCCGTGCCGGGCTCGTCCCCGACGCGCGCACCGCCTGCTCTGCAGCGACGAGCTGGCGGCCGAGCGTCGTCGGGTTGTTGGCGATCGCCGGCACGACGTCGGGATCGTCCGCGCCCGCCGGCATGGGTGGCGGCGGCGGGCGCGAGGGGACGCCGGCGTTCGTGTGCGGCGAGGACGGCGGGGGCGCAGGCGATGAAACCGTGGCATGCGAAGGTGCGGCCGACGACGGCCGTCGACCGCCGTGCGACGTGCAAGCGGCGCACGCCACGACACACACGATCGCGGCGACCCGGCGCATCCGCCGAGGGTAGATCGCTACTCCGCGCGCACCTGGCGGGACGCCACCTTCGCCGGGTTGGTGAAGGTGTAGTGGGTCCGGAAAAAGCCACGGATCGGGCGGGCGATGTTGACGTTGTGCGTGATCGCTGTCGTGCGCGTGGGCTGCGACAGGTTGAGCGAGAGCCTGACGCTGTCTGCGGCCGACGTCCTCGTGTTCGGGTCGTACAGGTAAAGCGTCAGCCGGTTCGCGTCGTCGATGTCGTAGGCGTAGGCGAGTACCTGATGGTTGTGGCCCAATGCCCGCGGGTCGGTCGACTGCACGGTCACGAGTCCCAGCGATGACAACCTGCCGGTATCGATGTCCGCCTTGATCTTGGTCCACTCTTCCTTGATGGTGTGCCACGCGATCCCGCGCCGGGTGAGGAACAACAATCCGGTGTCGTGATCGGGCGTGTTCATCCACTCGAAGTACTTCAACACACCTGCGGGAACATCGAAGCTGTCTAACAGGCGATCCACGAGATAGCGAAACAGCGGGGTTCCCGCTGCGGGGTTGACGGTGTCCGTGATCGGAGGCATTCCGGTGTGGAAGACGTCCATCACCGTGTACACCATGCCGCCGCACAACCCGTTGCTCGCGTCGCCGATCGGCACCTTCCCCAACGGGCCCAGGTCGACGACGACGTCCGGCTCGTGCGGCCACGAATTGGTGAAGCGCAAACCGTTCACGCTGGGCCGAAAGCCCACGATTGCATTCTGAGAGGCCACGAATCTGCTCCTTCCGGCAAGGTGCATGGAACAAGAGCAAGGCGCTGTCCGCGCTGATACCAATTCGGTCCGAAACGCGGTACTTTGCCGCGGCGCGGCGACGGGCTAGCCGGTCGCCGCGGCCGCGTTCACCAAGCCGTGCCCGAAGAACGACGTGTAGCCATCGCTGCCGCCGTAGCAGCGCAGCCGTTCGTCGCCGCTGCCCAGCGGCTGCCAGTCGGGCGGGCAGCTCATCGGCGTCGCCGTCCGGTACAGCGCCGCAGCCACCGCCGACGGGCCCCAGTTCGGGTGCAGCTGACGGATCAGCGCGGCGACACCGGCCGCATGGGGCGAGGCCATCGAGGTGCCGTTGAGCTCGGCGTAGGTGGCGCCGTGATCGACGACCGTGACACCCGGGAACGGGCCGTTGAGCGAGTCGAGTTGCTGGAAGAGCACCGAGTTCGGCGGGACAGCGGCGAGCACCGCGTCCTGGACCGTGCCGGACGCGCTGAAGTAATCGCCGCCCGGGGCCGCGACATCGCCGCCGACCGACGAGTAGCTGGCGATGTTCATGGAGTAGTCCGGGTAGCCGACCGGCCCGGTGGCCGAGACGGTGACGACACCGGGTAGCTCGCCGGGTGCCTGCCGGCAGTTGTTGTGGACGCGCCTGATGACCGCGCTGTCCGGCGGCCAGTCCGGGCTGATGGTGTCGAGGATCGGGTGCCGCAGGTCGATGTCCTCGTTGCCGGCGGCAGCGACGAGCACAACGCCACGCTGTTGTGCGTACCGCGCCGCGCTCTCCAGCTGACGCAGCTGCGCGCGCTGGCTCGCGTCGTTGCCGCAGTAGTACAGGTACGGGTCGGCGAACAAGCTCATGTTCACCACGTCGAGATGGTGGTCGCCGGCGTAACGCAGCGCAGCTGCGACCTCGTCGGCGAAGCAGAAGCCACCGACGTTGCACGCCTTGAGCGCCACCAGCGTCGCCTGCGGCGCCACGCCCGCTATCCCGACACCGTTCTCCGGCGCGCCGATGATGGACGCGACGTGCGTGCCGTGCCCGTACAGGTCTTGGATGGCGCTCTTGTTCGAGCAGTCCCCGTTGGCAACCTCGCTCGGGTCGGCAACCGGGTCGTCGCTCGTGATGAACGAGCAGGACATGCCGAGATCCAGATTCGGCGCGATGTCCGGATGGGTCAGGTCGACGCCGCTGTCCAGTACGCCGACTGTGACGCCCTGCCCCGTGGCGCGCGCGTGCGTCGCCGCATCAGCGCCGGTGATCGCCATATCCCACTGGCAGCCAGCAAGGGGCTCGCTGCTCGGCGTCTCGTACACACCGCCGAACAGGTCAGCGCATATCCCGGCCGCCTGCGCGGATGGGATCGCCGCCACCTTGCTAGGACTGGCATGCGCGGCCGGCGCCATCGCGAGCACGACGGCTGCCGCACACATGGAACCGAGCACCCGGGCAAGGAACATCGGACCCACTCCCCCGTAATCGTCCTGTGTCGTCGGGGACGATAGCCCGACGAGGTCGACACCGGAAGATGCGGCGACGATGATCAGCACGATCTCGCCGGGTAGCGTCGCGAACGTGAGCGATTTCGCCGAGTTGTCGTCATTCGTGGCGCTGTCGCGGGTTGTCGGGCTGGCACTGAGCCAGGACGGCGGCCGGCTGGTCGCCGTCGTACAGGAGCCGGATCGCAAAGGCGCGCGCTACGTCGGTGCGCTGTGGGAGATCCCGCTCGGCGACGGGAACCCGACACGGCTGACGCGGTCGGCGAAGGGTGAGGCCGCTCCGGCATTCCTGCCCGACGGGTCGCTCGCCTTCACGTCGACACGCCCCGATGCCGAAGCCGACGACAGCGATGACGACGACGCGGCGTTGTGGCTGCTGCCGCCGCACGGCGAACCGCAGGTGCTGGCGCGCGCAGCCGGTGGTGTGTCAGGGCCGGTCCTCGCCAGCCAGACCGGCGCGCTCGTCGTGAGCGCTGCCCGGCTGGTCGGCTCGGTCGACCCCGAGGACGACGCAGCCCGGCGCAAAACCCGCAAGGACCGCAAGATCAGCGCGATCCTGCACACCGGCATGCCGATTCGCTACTGGGATCACGAACTCGGCGACGAGTCACCGCGCATTCTCGCCGGGTCGGCCGCGGGTGAGTTCCGCGATCTCACACCAGACGCCGAGCTGGCGCTGACCAACGCCGACTACTCGATCACGGCCGATGGCACGACACTCGCGACCACCTGGCGAACCCGCAGCCGTGGCGGCGAGTTCAACTCCGAGGCGCACGTCATCGACATCGACACCGGCGCGCGTGAGGTCCTCGCCGCCGGGGCCGGCGTCCAGCACCAGGCGCCGCGTATCGCGCCGGACGGCTCCCGCGTCGCGGTCCTGCGCGAGAGCGTGGGCTCCCACGACACCGCGTTCGACACTCGTCTGCGCATCATCCCAACGGGCGAGGGCGCGCGGGTCGACGTCGAGCTCGGCGACCTGTACCCGACTGAATGGGCATGGTCGCCGGATGCCGGCACGCTCTACGTCAGCGGTGACCTGCACGGGCGCGGCGCGGTGCTGGCGATCGATGCGCGGACCGGCGCGGTCCGCAATCGGCTGGCCGCCGACGCGGTGTACGAACAGCTGTGCCCGGCTCCGGACGGGTCGGTGCTGTACGCCCTGCGCTCGACGCCGGCCGCAGCCGCACACCCGGTGCGCCTCGACGTGCGCGCCACCGATCAGGCGCCACACTCGCTGCCGACGCCCGCACCGACACCAGCCCTGCCGGGCCGGCTCGAGGACGTGCAAGCCGACGTGGACGACGGGCAGGTGCGCGGCTGGCTGTGCCTGCCGGCCGACACCTCCGGGCCTGCGCCGCTGATGCTCTGGATCCACGGCGGACCGTTCCTGTCGACCAACGCATGGAGCTGGCGATGGAACCCGTGGGTGGCAGTCGCGCGCGGATGGGCCGTGCTGCTGCCCGACCCTGCGCTGTCCACCGGGTACGGGGCCGCCTGGATCGCGCGCGCCTGGCCGCACCGCGCCGCACTCGTGTGGCGCGACCTCGAGGGGTTGCTCGATGCGGTCGTCGCGCGCCCCGACATCGACGCGAGCCGGACGGCATGCCTCGGCGGATCGTTCGGCGGCTACATGACGAACTGGATCGCCGGGCACACCGAGCGGTTCGGGGCGATCGTCACGCACGCCGGGTTGTGGGCGCTCGACCAGCAGCACGACACCACTGACGGCGCGCACTGGAAGAACACCCTGTTCGGCGAGCCGGACGAGCATCCCGACTGGTACGCGCAGAACTCGCCGCACAACTTCATCGATCGAATCCGCACCCCGATGCTGGTCGTGCACGGCAACCGCGACTACCGGGTACCGGTCAGCGAAGCACTACGACTGTGGTGGGACCTCGTCCGGCACTGGCCCGGCGAACCGGACGACCTACCGCACCGGTTCCTGAACTTCACCGGCGAGAACCACTGGATCCTCACGCCCGCGAACGCAGAGATCTGGTACGACGCGGTGCTCGGCTTCTGCGCAGCGCATGTGCTTGGCGAGAAGTGGCAGCCGTCCCGGCTGCTCTGACGACGACGAGCGGCCGCTACGCCGTCGCGACCACGCCGATCTGCTGCAGGAAGCCGAGAGTGTCCCAGACCTCCGATATGGGCTCAGTTTCGGCGATCTTGCCGCCGCTCATGCGATGGATGGCGATGGCTTCGACCGGACCGACTCCGCGGCCGGTGGCCGGGATCCCGTTCACCTCGCCGACGTGCTTGCCCGAGCCCGTCCAGCGCACGACGACCCGTTCGCCGGCGGAGAAGATCTCGTTGATCGTCCAGTGCCCGTCGACACCGTCCTGGTAGACCGACACGGTCGCGGCAACACCGGCCGGACCGTCGGCGGCTTGAATCTGCGGATCGTGGAACGTGTGGTCGTCGGTGAACAACTCGCCGGCAAGGTCGTTCTTGCGCTCGTTGTTCATCTGCTCGTAGAAGCGACGAACGACGGCCTCATCGGCAGCGGACATGCTGGTCTCCTTCGCGACGCCTGATTGGTCGGTGCGACGTGTCACCGTCACCTGCTCATTCCTCGGCCTCGCTGCGCCGGATCACTCCGCCGCATATCGGTTCGCGCGCCCGAAACGTCTCGGACCTTCGGCCCATGGAGGCGAGCTGCGTCGGTTGCGAGGCTGGACCAATAAGCGGCGTGTCCGGCCTTTCGCGCTCGCGTGGCGGCCCACCCTCCCGTGCCGCACGTCGCTGTAGACCTGCGTGGGCCCCGCGCACCGCAGGAGGTTGTCATGGATGGCGTGACGAGACGGGACGTGTTGCGACTGGCGACCGGGGCAGCGGTCGCTGCGCCCCTCGTCGCACTCACCGGCTGGCCGCGGAGCGACGCTGATGCCGCAGGCATGGGCGGCGGCGGCATGGGCGGCGGCGGCATGGGCGGCGGCGGCGGGGTCATCGACCCGCCGGTCGGCCCGCTGCTGGTGCAACCGGCGCTGCTGCCGAACGAAAGCAACCAACCCGGCGTCGTTCAGGTCAGCCTTACTGCGCGGCAGACCGCGATCACGGCGAACGGCACGGCCGCCAACCTGCTCACCTACAACGGGCAGTTCCCCGGCCCGGTGATCCGCGCCAGGCGCACCGACCTGCTGCGCGTGAACTTCCGCAACGACCTGCCGAACGACTCGGCGACGAACTTCCTCGGCCACAACGTGCGCATCACGAACCTGCACACGCACGGCCTGCACGTCTCGCCCAGCGACAACGCAAACGGGACGCATGCCGACAACATGATGGTGATGCTCGACCCGGGCGAGAGCACCGTTTACGAGTACGACCTCTCGCGGCACCGGAGCGGGAACCTGAACTTCTATCACCCGCACATCCACGGCAACGTCACGGACCAGATGTGGGGCGGGCTGTCCGGTCCGCTCCTCATCGACGACGAGGTGACATCGCTGGCGCCGTTTCAAGAGAAGGTGCTCGTGCTCAAGGACATCACCCTGGCCGGCAACGTGCCGGCGCCGCACAGCTCGCAGATGTCCTACATGCACGGACTCGAGGGCAGCGTCGTCTTCGTCAACGGGCAAGTCAATCCGCGTCTTACGATCGCGCCGGGACAGGTGCAGCGGTGGCGGGTCGTCAACGCGTGCACCGCCCGCTTCTTCCGACTGAGCCTGCAGAGCCACGCGATGTATCTCGTCGGCACCGACGGTGGTCTGCTCGACCGGCCGTACCGGATCTCGGAGATCCTGCTCTCACCCGGGGAACGAGTGGATCTGCTCGTCAAGGCCGATCAGCGCGGCGCGTCGTACAAGTGGCTGTCGCTGCCCTACGACCGTGGTGGCATGACGACGCTGCAGCAGGTGACGTTGATGACGGTGACCTACAGCGGCAGCAAGGTCAGCCAGTCAGTACCGACTGCCGTCGACCCGGCCGCCAAGCGGGTCACGGCTGCCACGCTCGGCATGGATCTCGCGATGCTGCCGCGCAAACAGATCAGCCTGACAATGGGGCACGGCGGAGTGGGCATCAACGGCATCACCTACGTCGACCACGAGCACTGCTTCATGACGATGTCCAGCACCGGAATGTGGGAGATCTGGGACGTCAGCAACGCGAGCGGCATGGACCACCCGTTCCATCACCACACCAACGCGGCGCAAGTGCTGTCCATCACCGGTGGCGACGCCGGCTACGCGAGCCTGTACACACGCATTCCGGCGTGGAAGGACGTCACGATCGTCCCGAAGGGCGGCTCGGTGCAGCTGCTGATGCCCGTCCTGGACTATGCCGGGATGGCGATGCTGCACTGCCACATCATCGAACACGAGGACATCGGCATGATGGGCGTCTGGCACATCATGAGCGACATGGCCGGATGACGCACGGCGGGGTCGCGGTCAGGCGAGGGTGAGGAAGAGTTTCTCCATCTGCTCGGCGCTCATCGGCTGATCGGCCCCATCGCCCGGGTCGGTGAGGCATTGCCGCATGCCGGTGGCCAGCAGCTTGAATCCGGCGCGGTTGAGGGCGCGGCTCGCCGCGGCGAGCTGCGTGACGATGTCCGTGCAGTCGCGCCCTTGCTCCAGCATCCGAATCACGCCGCCGATCTGGCCCTCGACACGGCGCAGTCGCTTGATGACTTCCTCGGACGATCCGGCTTCGATCTGCATACCATCCATGATAGCCCTACCCGGTACGGTACTAACGCCACAGTTGTCCGCCCGTCAGCTCGTGTACGCGCGCCTAGGGGCGGACAACACGCGAGTTACGGCAACTGCACGTAGCCGTGCCGCGCCTTCCAGAGGAAGTACTTCTCGAAGCCGACCTTCATCGCGTGCGCCTGTGGCCCGGGGATGAGCACGCCGTGCTTGCGCGGTGGGAGCATCTTGTCGGCCAGGATGACCACGCCGTTGTTGCCCGCGTCCATGACGCAGACCGCGGGGATGTCGCCGAACGGCTTGCTGCGTTCCGGCCGCTCGCCGCGGATCTGGGCGGCGATGTTGGCCGCAGCGGTGTGTGCCTGCACCTCGGTCGGGTGGCCGGTCTTCGGGATGCCAGTGGGGACAGCAGTCTGCCACGGCGCAGTCACCTGAGCGGCGATGCCGACGACGTAGACGTCGTCGAACTTCTCGCTCTGGTACGTCGTCCGGACCGGTAGGTAGCCCTTGTCGTCAGGGTCCAGCGCGGCTGCGGTGCGGGCGACCTCCTGGCCGACGAACGGCGGCACCACCATCGAGTAGCGCGACGGGAGTTCGGTGCCGTCGGTGAGCACGAGCGCGTCGGGCGCGACATGGTCGATCGCGACGTCGACGTGCGCATCGATGTGCTGGTGCCGCAGGAACATGCTCAGCAGCGCCTCGCCGTGCGGCAGTCCACCGATGCCGAAGTGCCCGAGGAACGGCTCCGAAGAGACATAGGTGAGCTTCACCTGCTTGTGCAGCCCGGCCTTGCGCAGGCGGTAGGCGGTGTTGAAGAGGAACTCGTACGCCGCCCCGAAGCAGCCGGCGCCCTGGCTGGCCGCGATCACGATGTCACCCGGGTTGTCGAGGTAGCGCCGCCACGCCTCCCCGGCCCGGACCGCGTCGTCGAGGCTGGTGATGGTGACGGCGTTCTCGACGAGCCCGGGCACGGCGTCCATCTTGTTGCGGTAGCCGGTGGCCACCACCAGGTAGTCGTAGGAGTACCAGGCGCCGGTCGCGGAGCGCACCCGTTTACGGTCGGCGTCGATCTCGACCGCGGCGGAGTTGACGAACTCGATGCCGTGGGTGGCGAAGGTCGGCTCGACCGGGAAGGTGATGTCCTTCGGGTTCCGCTTGCCGAACGGCAGCCAGATCAGGCTGGGGTTGAACACGAAGGTCTCACTCGGCGACAGCACCTGGACGTCGACATCACCGTGCAGTTCGCGCTTCACCGCGAGGGCGGCGGTCAGCCCACCGAAGTTGGAACCGAGTACCAGCACCTTCTTGCGCATTTCGGAACTCCTCTCAGATACCCCCTACGGTATGGCGGCCAGGCCTGTGCCAGTACGGACCAACGACCCGTGCTGCCAGGTGCGAACGATGTAATATACCCTAGGGGGTAGGGTACAAGCGTCAGACAGTGGATGACGCGCTGCGGCTCAGGGAGGAGCTTTCGTGACGGCAACCGCGTCCCGCCCATCGGCGCATGCACCGACCGTTGACGCGCCCGGTTGGCTTTCGCGGCTGGGCGCCTGGTCCGGCACCCACCCGCGTCATGTCCTGGTGGGCTGGCTGATCGTGGCGGCCGGCTTCGGCGCATTCGCGCCGCAGGTGGCGTCGGCGCTCGCGGGAGCCGGTTGGCAGGACAGCGGCAGCCAGTCGGTCATGGCCCGTGACGTGATCGCGAAGAACTTCGCCGGCCTCGGGTCGACGGCGTTGCAGGTCGTCATCGTCGATCAGCAGCAGGCCGTCGCGAGCGACCCGGCCGCGCAGCACGTGATCAGCCAGGCGGTCGCGCTGCTCAGGGCCGATTCCCGGGTGCGGGCCGTCGTGCGTCCGCAACCCGGCGTGTCGATTTCGAAGGACGGGCGCACCGCGATCATCCAGGCCGGCGCCGCCGCCGGTGCGAACGAGATGGTGCGCGCGGCCGACACCCTGGTCGGCCCGCTGCGGAACCTCTCGGCAAAAGGTGTGTCGGTCGAACTCACAGGATCGAGCGCACTGTGGGCGAACTTCAACAAGGTCAACCACGCCGCGATGATCAAGTCCGAGGTGCTTTCGTGGCCGATCACGATGCTGGTGCTGGTGCTCGCGTTCGGCAGTCTCGTCGCGGCCGGCTTGCCGCTCATGCTCACGCTGGTCGGACTGCTCACCGCGGCCGGCGCGCTGGTGATCGCGACGCACCTTGCGCCGGTCAGCATCTGGGCGATGAATTTTGCGATGATGTTCGCGCTCGCGCTGGGCATCGACTACGCGCTGTTCATCGTCGTCCGGTTCCGCGCCGCGCTACGCCGTCGCGCCGAGGAACCTGATCGCAGGGCGGCAGCGATCGCGGCGATCGCCGAGACGATGGGCACCGCCGGCAAGGCGGTCGCGTTCAGCGGCCTGACCGTCCTCGTCTCGCTGTCGACCGTGCTGCTCGTCCCCAGTCCTGCGTTCCGCAGCATGGCGCTGGGCATCATGCTCTCCGTCGTCGCCGTGCTGGCCGCCACGCTGACGCTGCTGCCGGCCGTGCTCGGCAGGTTGGGTTCGCGGGTGGATGCCGGCAAGATCCGGCTGCCCGGCGCGCTGGACCGCGCGGAGCGTCGTGCCGAGAAGCGTGGTGCCGAGCAGCGTGCAGCGGCGCACGGCGGAGACATCCCCGCGCCGCACGACACCTACAACGGCGCCCACCCGCACCTGCATCACACCGTGGCCGGCTTGGAACGCATGCTGCATCACTGGGGCGCCTTGCTGCACCGCCGCCCCTGGCTGTCCGGCGGGCTGGTCGTCGTCCTGCTCGGGTTCCTCGCCTGGCCGGTGCTGTCGCTGCGCACCGGCATGCCCAGCATCGCGATCATTCCGTCGAGCCAGACCGCACGCGCCGGCTACACACAAGTCGTCGACGCATTCGGCCCCGGGGCGCCCGGCGCGCTGCAGGTCGTCAGCCCGGCGGCTGCTCAGCCGCAGACGCAGCAGGTGCTCGCACACGACCCGGGTGTGGCCGCCGCAGTGCCTGCGGGCACCGCACACGGCTGGTCGATGACGCTGGCGATTCCGACGACCGACGCGTCGGCGAAGGCAACCGGCGCCACGATCGACCGACTGCGGCACGAACTGCCGTCCGGAGCGCTGGTCGGCGGCGCCGCCGCGGAGAACCACGATCTGGAGAAGGTGCTTTCCGCCCGCACACCCCTCGTGTTCGGATTGCTGATCGGGCTCGGTTTCCTGCTGCTGCTCGTCGCGCTCGGCTCCCCCCTCGTCGCCTTCGTCGGGGTCGTGAGCAACCTGGCGTCCATCGCCGCCGCGTTCGGCGTCGCGAAGTGGATCTTCCAGGACGGGCACCTGGCCGGCCTGCTGAACTTCGAACCGCAGGGCTTCGTCGACGCGTGGGGGCCGCTGTTCTTCGGCGCAATGCTCTCCGGCGTCGCGATGGACTACACGCTGTTCCTGCTCTCTGCCGCGCGCGAGCACTACGACCTCACCGGCGATCCCCAGCACGCCATGCGGATGGCGTTGCGCACCTCGGGGCGCGTAGTTGTCGCGGCCGCGGGCGTCATGGTCGCCGTGTTCTTGACGTTTGCGCTCTCCGGGCCGCTCGCGCCGAAGGAAATGGGCATCATCCTCGCCGTCGCCGTCTTCCTCGACGCGCTCTGCATCCGGCTCATCCTGCTGCCCGTCGTGCTGCGGCTCACCGGCCACGGAGCCTGGCACCGCCCGGCGTGGCTGGACCGCGTGCTGCCGCACGTCCGCTTCGCACATTGACGCAACAATCACTACGAGGGAGACATCCATGTCCGACGAGATGCGCGTCCGACACCTCGGCAACGACCGGTTCGCCGTCGACGTCCGCGCTCACAGCATTCCCGTTGATCAACCAGTGGCCGACGGTGGCGAGGACACCGCACCCACGCCGACCGAACTGTTCGTCGCGGGTCTGGCGAGCTGCGTCGCCTTCTACGCCCGCCGGTTCCTCAACCGGCACCGCATCGACCCGGCGGGCCTGGAGGTCGCATGCGAATACACGCTCGGCGGCCGGCCCGCGCGAGTGAGCGACATCGACATCCGCATCACCCCGCCCGCCGCGCTGCCCGTCGAGCGGCGGGACGCATTGCTCGCTGTTGCCTCGCACTGCACGGTGCACAACACGCTGACCGAACCGCCCGCCGTCGCGATCACGCTGAACACGTGACCGCCGCGAGTCGGCAGGGAATGACCACGCTTCAGAACTTGTTCGCGCAAGTACCCCCACGGGTATGTAAGAGGAGAGGCTATGACCACCGTCAACCTGACCACCGACACCTTCGCCGACACAGTGACGGGCGAAGGCATCACGCTCGTCGACTGGTGGGCGAGTTGGTGCGGCCCGTGTCGCATGTTCGGCCCGGTGTACGAGGCAGCCAGCAAGAAGCACCCCGACATCACCTTCGGCAAGGTCGACACCGAAGCCGAGCAGCCGCTCGCCGCCGCCGCGCGGATCCGCTCAATCCCCACCCTGATGGCCTTCCGGGACGGCATTCTGGTCTTCTCCCAGCCCGGTGCATTGCCCGCGGCCGCTCTCGAGCAGGTCATCGAGGGCGTTCGCGGACTCGACATGGACCAGGTCCGCAGCGAGCTGGCCGAACACGAGCACCCGCAGCCGGCCTGAACCGCTCACCGGACTAGGTAGCCGCGGGCGACCAGGTATTCGTCCTGGTCGGCGTGCATCCCGTCAGGCACGTGACGGAACCAGCGACCGTCCGTCGCGTCGGCACCAGCCTGAACGTCGCCGGCGTAATCCGTGACCTCGAAGACGATGCCCACCGGCGAGTCGAGTCCGTTGAGGTAGTGGCTGGGATATTCGATGTAGCCGTTGCTGCGCGCAGCGCGCACCTTGATGCAGAGTTCGCGCCGCGCGATCCGGCGCACCGCCTCGATCAGCGGTTCGGCGAAGCGCACGGTGCCGCCAGGCAGATGCCACGTACCGGCGCACGGCGCGACCGCACGTTGAGTGAGAAACACGGCGCCCGCGCCGTCCGGCACGACGATCTCGACGGTCAGACGAGGGACGCGCGCGTAGATGGCGTCGAACTCCGCCGGACTCAACGGCAGTACATCGTCGGCCATGCGGCCCATCCTCCCGCAGCCTCGATGTCGATTTCCGTGTGTTTTTGATCGTTATTGACGGATTTTGGTTATTAGCGTAGAAATCGGGAGCATGTCGCCTCGGATCCGCGCCGCTCTCGGCACTGCTGCGCTGCTCGTCCTCGTCGGCGCGGTGGTTCAGGCGCCGGCGGCCCGGGCGGCGAGTTCCGGCGGCGCGGATCGGCCCTATCTCGGCTGGTCGTCGTGGAGCGCGTTCCGCTGCGACGTCTCCGACCCGCTGATCCGTCAGCAGGCGCTGGCGATGCACCGGCGGTTGCAAGTGCACGGCTACCGCTACGTGAACCTCGACTCCGACTGCTCGAACGAGGTCGACGGCTACGGACGCAAGGTGTACGACCCGACGAAGTTCCCGGACGGCATCGCACCACTGGCCGACTACGTGCACGGGCTCGGCCTCAAGCTCGGCGTCTACACGACACCGGGCATCCCGATCCCGGCGGTGCAGGCGAACACGCCGATCGCCGGCACGCCGTATCACGCGCGCGACATCATCTACCCGCCGGACGGTACGCATCCGGGCAACGACCTGTGCCAGTACGGCAACACCTTCCAGATCACGTGCCGCATCGACTACAGCAAGCCCGGCGCGCAGGAGTACATCGACTCGTCGGCGGCGCTGTTCGCATCCTGGGGCGCCGACCTCCTCAAGCTGGATGCGGTTTCGCCCGGATCGAGCACGACCAGCTACGACACCCGGCCCGACGTGCACGCCTGGTCGACGGCGCTCGCCGCGACCGGCCGACCCGTCCAACTGATCCTCTCGTGGCACCTGGACGCCGGCGCCGCCGACTTCTGGCAGGCCAACGCCAATGGGTGGCGCATCGACGACGACATCGAGTGCTACAACACCTGCCCGACGTTGACCACGTGGTCGAATCCGTTCGGCTGGACGCGCGACACGATCGTCTCGCGATTCTTCGACGCCGTGCCGTGGGCGCAGTACGCCGGACCGGGCGGCTGGAGCAACCTCGACTCGCTCGATGTCGGCAACGGGCCGGCGGACGGCCTGACCGACACCGAGCGCCGCTCCGCCACGACGCTCTGGGCAATCGCGGCCGCGCCGATCTACAGCGGCGACGACCTCACGTCGCTCGACGCGACGGGCCGGAACCTGCTGACCAACGACCGGGTGCTCGCCGTCGACCAGGCCGGTGTTGCCGGGCATCTGGTGGGTGCTGCAGCGCCGTACCGCTCGTGGTCCGACCAGCAGGTGTGGGCGGCGCACGAACCTGATGGTTCATACGCGGTAGCGCTGTTCAACCTCGCCGCACACCCGGAACCGGTCACCGCCCGGTGGCAGGACCTCGGCTTCTGCGGTGCCGCCGCGGTCACCGACGTCTGGAGTGGACAACCGCGCGGCGCGCGCCCGAACGCCATGACGCAGCTGCTGCCCGGGCACGGCTCGAGCCTGCTGCGGGTGCGGCAGGTGAGCTCATCGAGCTGCCCGCCCGCCCCGCCGACGACGGCCACGCAGAGCTACGAAGCGGAAGACGCCGGGAACACGATCACCGCACCGGCGTCTGTCAGCTCGTGCTCCGGTTGCTCCGGCGGAATGAAGGTCGGCAACCTGTACGACGGCGGGGGTGTGCGATTCAACGACGTCAACGCCGCGCAGGACGGGAACTACACGCTGACGATCCACTATGCCGCCGACGACGAACGCACCGGTTACATCAGTGTCAACGGCGGTCCCGAGCAGTTGGTCGGATACTTCCCGCGCACGGGCAGCTGGGACACGGTCGGCAGCTACCGCGTCCGGGTCGAACTGCACGCGGGGACAAACACGGTCACCTACCGCACGCACCCCGGACCAAGCGACTTCCCCGGCCCCCGCACCTACTCCCCCGACCTGGACCGCATCACCATCGCGCCCGCCTGACGACCGAGCGGCGATACAAGCCTTCGCGGATTCCGACGCGCGTGACGTCAGCTCGGGACGGTGACCGTCGCGCAGCCGAGTGATGTGTTGGGCGCGCGCGCCGAGCCGATGTTGAGCGCCGTGACGCAGTACTTGTGGTCGCCACCGGCGACACCGGTCAACGTGATCGCGAAGCCGTGCTTACCGGTGATCCGGTAGGTGCTGTCGACGTCCGGCCGCGCGCCGTCTGCCGGGTAGTCACCGACGCGCGACCCGTCGCCGAAGACGCGGACGTCGATCGATCTGCTCGTGCGGTCGGGATCGAACGCCCAGCCCGTCATGCGGACCGTCGCGCTCGCCGGGCTGTCCGCGTTTTCCAGCTTGCCTCTGGGTGAGCCGTTAACGGTCAGGGTCCGGCAGGTTCGCGTGTTGCCGGTGCCCGCGCCGACATTCGTGTACCCGACGCAGTATCGGTGGCTACCGTTGCGGGCCGGGAAGGACCACGCGTAGCCGTGCGCTCCGCTCGCCCCGTACCGGTCGTTGATGCCGGCTCGCTTGATCCACGTCCGGTGGTGCCTGATGCGGTGTCCGTCGGCGTAGAGCGCAACGTGCAGCCGGACGCCTCTCTTGTCCCGGTCGAGTGCCCAGCCCCTGACGTGCACGGTCGAGCCGTGCGCGTACGCCGCGTCGAGATGGCCGATCGGATTGCGGGTGGATAGCTTGGCGAACCCGCCGCGCATCGCCTTGATGATGCCGCGCGCGGCACGGCCGGTCAGGTAACTGTCCGTCGGCGACCAACCGAACTCGACCGTTATCGCCGCGCCGGGCAGATGGCGAGTGAACCAGCCGGTCATCGAGCCGTGGCAGACCGACCAGCAGCGGAAGGCCTTCTCCGGCAGACCCAGGTTGTGCGCGAGCCGGTGCCGGAACCCCGGGAACTTCGCACCGCCGTCGGTGGTGTCCACGCCGTGCAGCGGTTGGTGCAGCGAGACCAGATACCGCGGGCGCAGCCACTTCAGGAAGCCGTACATCGCCCGCGTCTCCGGTTCGGAGAGCGGGCGCGGACCCGAGTAGTACATCCCGGTCAGGTGCGCCCAGTTGTGCGGCCAGTTGCGGTTCAGGTCGACGTGATGTGCGTTCTTCCGGGTGTGCTGCGCGTACCCGTCCGGGTTCATCGTCGGTATCACCCAGAGGTCGAGGCCGGTGACCGTGTAGTGCGCGCGGATGATCGAGCGGACGAGCGTGACGCCGGCCGGCTCGTCGCCGTGCATCTCGCCGAGAATCACCGCCTTGGTGTGGCTGTACGGGTTGCCCAGCTCGTAGGCCCTGATCGGGCGGCCTTGCACGGAGTGCCCGAGCAGCTTGGTCCGGATCACCGCGGTAGGCAGCTGTGCGGCGCGGGCCGGAGTTGCGGCCACCAGCATGACGAAGCCGCTCGCCACCGTCGTCGCTGCCAGCACGATCGCCAGGCGCGCCCGCGTCGTCATGCCGTGTGCCGCCGTGGTCCTGGTGCGCGCGGGGATCATGATCGGCACAGCGTAGCCGCCGCTCGTCGCTACTGCAGGCCGTGTGCGCTGAGCCAGACCGCGCGCCGGCGTGGCGACGCCTGCGCCAGCCACGCGTCCTGCACGAGCTCGGTGAGTTCGGCGTGCGAGAGCTCGCCGATGTGTGCCGCGCGCAGCAGTACCGACGGATGCCCCTCGAAGTGGCTGGTGGTGAAGAACGGGATGGCCGGGTCCTGGATCAGGACCAGCTTCTCGGCCTCGGAGGCGACCCAGAACATGACCACGTCGTCGTAGCGCTGCCCCGTCTCGGGGTCGAGCGCGTCCGGCCGCGGTGTGCGGAAGAAGACGAACGACTTTCCGCCCACCTGGTAGATCGGATTGCCGAGCCGGCCGTAGATGACCTTGACGTGCGGCATCCGCATCGCGAGTTCGTGGATGTCCTCGACGCGCGCACGCTTGGGCACCGGGCCAGCCTAGGCATCAGACCCACGTGCGCTGCGCCTGCTATCCGGGGCCGACGATGCCGGTGAGGTGGATGACCACGGCCGCGATCACGACGACGGTGACGAGGACGGCCACCAGCACCCGCGTCCTGCGCGAGGAGGTACGCGGCTCATCGGGCATTGGCATGGCTGCTCCGCTCAGTCGATGTCGCGTCGTTCGATCGCGATGAGCCCTGTTGCTGCGGTGATGCCGGCGTACGCCACGAGGAGGATCGCGCCGATGATCGGTGCGAGGAGCGCTGTCGACCCCGCGTTGGGCATGAGGCCCGCGAGCGCCCCGCCGCTCGCGCCGGGTGCGTACTTTCCGGCGGAGGGCACGTTGCCGATCAGGATGTTCTCGATCAGCAACAGCCACACGCAGAGGCCGATGACGGTGCCGACCTGCGTGCGCAGCAACGCGCCGAGTCCCGTTCCGAGAATCGCCCAGAGGGCCGCGCCCACCGCGCCACCGGCGATCAACTGGGCGAAGTCTCCCGCGTCGAGCGCGATGTGGATGCCGCGCGCGGCGAAGCCGACACTGCCGATCGCGGCCACGAACGCCGCAGCGAGTAGGCCGATGCCGAGGCCGGCGATCGCAGCCGCGGCCGCCTTCGCGACAACCACCCGGCCGCGGTGCGGGTTGGTCAGCAGCGTGGGACGGATAGTGCCCTGCCGAAACTCTGCGGTGATACCGATCGCTCCGGCGAGCGCGGCAAACAGCGCACCGATGGTGGCGCCCCAGCCGAACACCTTCGGTTGGTTCGCGGCCTGACCGAGTTCGGCGGCTTTCAGCGTGAACACATGCAGGCAGACGACGAGCACGGTCACCCCGACCATCGAGGCCAGCACGATGCGCGCGGTGCGGGTGGTGCGCAGCTTGAGCAGCTCGGAGCGCAGCTGGGCGATCATGCTTCGTCCTTGCCCGTGAGTTCGAGGTAGAGCCCTTCGAGTGCGGCGCTGTCGGCGAGCTCACCGATGGCCACGGTTGCCATCAGGCGACCACGGTCGATGATCAGCGCGCGATCGACGGTCTGCGCCACCTCGGCGAGCAAGTGGCTGGAGACGAGCACCGTGCCCCCGGTCGCGGCGAACTGGCGCAGGAAGCCGCGCAGCCAGTGCACACCCGCGGCATCGAGTCCGTTCGCTGGCTCGTCGAGCACGAGCAGCTCGGGTTCGCCGAGCAGCGCGGCAGCGAGCCCGAGCCGCTGTCGCATGCCGAGCGAATACCCGCCGGCCGGACGGTCGCCGGCTCGGTCGAGTTCGACGAGCTCGAGCAGTTCGTCGACGCGGGCACTGTCGATGCGCGCAGCGAGGGCAAGCGCGCGCAGGTGGTTCCGGCCGCTTCGGCCGGGATCGAAGTCACCCGACTCGAGCAGCGCGCCGACGCGCCGCGTCGGGTTCACCAGCTCGCGGTACGGCCGGCCGAACACGAACGCCGTGCCGGAGGTCGGGCGGGCGAGGCCGAGCAGCAGCCGCAGAGTGGTGGTCTTACCGGCGCCGTTCGGGCCGAGGAACCCGGTGATCGAGCCCGGCGGCAGCGCGAAGGTAAGCATGTCGACGGCCAGCACGTCGCCGAACCGTTTCGTCAGATCGCGGACCGCAACCACCGGCTGGGGCTTTGCGCTGACACCCGTTCGGCTGCCCTGGGCGTCGGCCGTCGGCTGTTCCACACCGCAACCATCGCGTCATGGCGCGGTCCGGCACATCGTCCCCGCGGGGTGTTCGCTTACTCCCGCTGGGGTATGGCACGGACGCGCGACGGCGCTACCGTCGCGTACGGCATGAATGAGCGCCATCTGATCATCATCGACGCGGCCGTCCCGGTACTGGTCGGCGGCGTGATCCTCGTCGGCGAGACCCTGCACGGCGGGGACAGCGCCCGCCCGGCGCCGATCGTGCTCGGCAGCTGCGCCGCCGCCGCGCTGGGGGCGCGCCGTCGTTGGCCGGGCTGGACGCTGGTCGTGTCCGGCGTGTTGGTCGCGGCGCTGCTTCATATCGACCGGTCCGCCGCGTCCATCGCGGTGCTGGCTCCGGCCGTCGCGCTCTACTCGGTGGCGCTGCGCCGCGGACGCCGCCAGCAGATTGCCGCCGGGATACTCGCACTCGCTGCCGTCATCGCGGCGGACGTCGTTCATCCCGGACGGCCGACGGTCGGGCAGACCATCGGGCACGTCCTGCTGGTCGCCGTCCCGTTGCTCGCCGCCGAGGTCATCCGGACACACCAGGCCAACATGCAGTTGCTGGTCGAGCGACTCGAGCTCGCCGACCAGGCGCGCGAGCAGGAGGCCGAACGCCGGGCCGAGCAGGAACGGATGCGCATCGCCCGCGACCTGCACGACGTCGTCGCGCACACGCTGACCGAGATCAACGTGACCGCGGCAGCCGCCGCAGAGCGTGGCGAGCCCGGCGCCGCACACGCAGCGCTGGAGCGGATCGAGCACCGCAGCCACAGCGCGATCGCCGAACTGCGCGGCATCCTCGGCGTACTGCGCGGACCGGACACGACGGCCCCGCCCGACGCGCCCGCACCGGGTATCGACGACATCGGCGAGTTGGTGGGCCGAGCCCGCGACGCAGGGCTCGACGTCAGCCTCGACGTACACGGCCGCCCGCCCGCGCAGATCTCGGACGCGACCTCGCTCGCGGCGTACCGGATCGTGCAGGAGTCGCTCACCAACGCGCGCCGACACGCCGCCGGCGCGCCGGCCGCGGTCACGCTCCGCTTCGACTCGTCGCAGGTGACCCTCGTCGTCGAAAACGGTGCCGGGAGTGCAGCCAACGAACGCGATGGCCTCGGCGTCGGAATCACCGGAATGCGCGAACGCGCCGGCGTCGTCGGTGGCCGACTTTGCGCCGAGCCCCTCGCCGCTGGTTTTCGCGTCCGCGCCGATCTGCCCTACGAGCCGGCCCGATGATCCGGGTGCTCGTCGCCGACGACCAGGCCGCAGTTCGGGACGGCTTTGCCGCCATCGTCGACGCGCAGCCCGAGATGACCGTCGTCGCGCGTGCCGAGACCGGCCGCGCCGCCATCGATCTGGCGCGCAGCACGTTTCCGGACGTCGTGCTGATGGACATCCGCATGCCACGCATCGACGGGCTGGAGGCAACGCGCATCATCTGCGCCGACCCGACGTTGCAACGCACTCGGGTGCTCGTTCTGACCACCTTCGACCTCGACGAGTACGTCTACCGCGCGCTGCGCGCTGGCGCATCGGGCTTCCTGCTGAAGGACACCCCGCGCGCCGATTTGATGCGTGCGATCGAGGTCGTCGCGGCCGGCGACGCGCTGCTCGCACCCAGCATCACCCGTCGGCTCATCGGTGAATTCGCCGCGCGCCCGGACCCGCGACGCCCAACACCAATGCTTGCCACGCTCACCGACCGGGAGCGCGACATCCTCGTCCTCATCGCTCGGGGGCTCAGCAACGCGGAAATCGCCAGCCGGCTTGTCATCAGCCCGCTGACCGCGAAGAGCCATGTCCGCAACATCCTGCGCAAACTCGGCTGCCACGACCGGGCCGCGCTCGTCGCCATCGCATACGAGAACGGCCTCGTCACTCCCGGCGACCGAACCCAGCCATGACCGGAAGCGGACGCGCGCAGGGTCGCTAACCTCTCGCGTCGAATGGCAAGCTACGTGCGGAAGCCGGGTTTGTGTGCCGGGAGGTCAGGACTGCGCACGTGACCGCGCGAAGCGGCGATGTCGGCCGTCCGCAACCGATCCGGTCTCCGTCGTTCGTGGGCCGGCAGGCGGAGCTTGCCGCGCTGGCCGAGGCGCTGCACGGCCCGCGCGCGGTCGTCCTGATCGAGGGCGAGAGCGGCATCGGCAAGAGCCGCTTGTTGCGGGAGTTCCTCGCCGGCGCAACGGCGTGCGGGCTCGGCGCCCTGCTGGCCGTCTGCCCGCCGTTTCGAGAGCCGTTCACGCTCGGGCCGGTGGTCGACGCGCTGCGCCAAGCGACGGACTCCGTGCAGGGTCTGACGCTCTCGCCGCTGGCGGGCGCCTTGCGGCCACTGTTCCCGGAGTGGGCGGCGCAGCTCCCGCCGGCGCTGGAACCGGCGGAGGACGCCACCGCCGCGCGGCACCGGCTGTTCCGCGCCATCGTCGAGTTACTCGACTGCCTGCGCGTCCGCACGCTGATCGTCGAGGACGTGCACTGGGCCGACGAGGCGACGTTGGAGTTCCTGCTCTTCCTCGCCACGAGCAACAGCCAGGAGCGCAGCCTCGTCGTGACCTACCGGCTGGAGGACGTGCCGGACGGCTCGCTGTTGCTGCGGTTGTCCTCGCGGTTGCCGATCGGGACGGCGCAGCTCCGCCTCGCGCTCGCGCCGCTCGACGTCACTGACACGGAAGCACTGGTCGCGTCGATGTTTCCGGGCTCGCAGGTGTCCCGGGAGTTCGCGGAGTTCGTGCACGAGCACACCGACGGCGTTCCGCTGGCCGTGGAGGAATCGCTGCGGCTCATGCACGAGCGCGCCGACCTGACCCGTCGCGACGGGGCATGGGTGCGGCGCCGGCTGCACGAGATCGCGGTGCCGCCGACCGTCCGGGACGCCGTGCTGGAGCGCGCCGGACGGCTCGGCCCGGATGCACAGGCCGTGCTGCACGCCGCCGCCGTGCTGAGCGACCCCACCGACGAGACCACGCTGCTCGCCATC
>DASQSE010000151.1:0-6678 GCA_035642535.1 Jatrophihabitans sp.
TGCCCGCAGTTGTCCCCATCGCTGTCGCGGACGACGTGCTCGGCATTGGCTCCACATTGTCCAAGGGACTCCGGGCTACAGGGGGGTACCCGGTGCCGCTGCTGCGCAACCGGGGACGCCACCACGCTGTAAGCCTCGCCAGCCTGCTGACGTACCTCGGCCTCCCCCTTCCGGCACCCACGTCGACTGGCGAAACGCCAACACAGGAGGGGAGACTGACGCGAACCAACAACGTCGACAAGGGTGAAGGGACAGCGGCGTGACCGCGGCAGGCAACGTGTATCGACGTCACGATCGCAGGTGCCCCCGCAACCGGGACGGCAAGGGCTACGCTCCGCACCGGTGCCGCGGAACCTGGGCCTGGCACCTATCCCTCGGACGTGACCCCGTCACGGGCCGGCGGCGGCAAACGACTGGCAGCGGATACGCCACGCGCGAGGAAGCACTCGCCGCCCTCGATGAGGCGCGCGCCGACGCGGACATCACTCGCGGGCGTGGACGCGGCAAGACCGTCAGCGACTGGCTGACCGAGTGGCTCACCATCGATGAGGGCACCGAGGACGAGAAGTCGATCACGACGCTCGCTCGCCACCGCGGCAACGTGGTAAACCACATCACCCCCGCGCTCGGGGACATCAAACTCACCAAGCTCACCGTCGAAGACGTCCGCCGGCTGATGACCACGCTTCGAGACCCCGGTTATCAGTCTCCTGTGCTCATCGCCAAGGGCGGCAAGAAGTTCGCAGCCCGGCGGGGCCTGTCGTCCGCGTCGATCAATCGCGTGTATGAGGCGCTGCACGCCGCCCTGGAGCGAGCCGTTCGCGAGAGGCTCATAACCTGGAATCCCGCAACTCACGTGAAGCCGCCGCGCGAGCAGAGCCGCTCGTATGGAGCCTGGTCTCCCGCCCAAACCGCCGCGTTTCTGGACCTCGCCGAGGTGTGCGAGCACCGCGGATCTGCCGCCTGGCACGTCGTGCTCGTGACCGGCGTGCGACGTGGTGAACTCGCCGGTGCGATGTGGCACGACGTTGACCTTGATGATGAGGTATGGGAGTTGCGTGAGAACGTCGTCCAGGTCGGCGGCACGACCGCTCGCAAGGACCCGAAGTCGTGGGCCGGGACTCGGCTTGTCTACCTCGATAGCGAGACGGTCGGTGTCCTCCGCGCGCACCGTCTCCTGCAACGCGAGCAGCGGCTTCGACTCGGACCGCGCTGGGTTGACTACCCGCACTCCCACCCAGACACCGGTCTGCCTTGCTCGTGCGACGGTCCGGTGTTCCGCAGCCCCCGCGGCGGTGCGTGCAAGCCCGACTGGTTCACCGACAACTGGGCAGCGCTAGTTGACATCGCGGTCCGGCGGATCCCCGGCCTCCCCCGCATCCCGCTACACGGATCGCGACACACCGCGGTCTCCGCCGCCACCCAGCACGTCCGCGCGTCCGACCAGCAGGCGCTCGAACGATTCGGCCACTCGTCCGTCGCGACGCAGCGACGGTACCGGCACGTCGACGAGGAATTGCACCGCGCGCTCGCCGAGACCCAGGCTGCGCTGATCGCCAAGCACCGCACATCACGACCACCCAAGGCGGGCGTCCAGTAGCCGGCCGACCGTGGCCCGAGCCGAGCGGCCCGTCGCGCTGCTGTCGCGTGGCGGGCCGCTTCGCTGTCCCTGATGTGTGGCTGGAGCGTGGCTCGTGCTAGCGAGCGTGCTAGCACAGCTCGCATTTGGAAACAGCGTCGCCGGATCGGAAGAGACTCCAAGAACTCTGCAGCCCCCGGAATCCGGGGACTGCAGCGACCTGTGGCGGGTGTTGGGTTCGAACCAACGTAGGCCGAGCCGGCGGTTTTACAGACCGCTCCCTTTGGCCACTCGGGCAACCCGCCATTGCACCGGATCGCTCCGGCAACGGGACGCAAGCTTACCGGAGCAGTGCACTCGCTCAACGCGGGTTATCCGGCGGCGACCGACCCCAGCGGGTCGAGCGGCCAACCCACGCTACTAGCGTCTGCCTGAACACCGGCGAGAAGAGGAGGTAGCCGAGTCATGGCCGACTCGTCCTTCGATGTCGTCAGCAAGGTTGACCGGCAGGAGGTCGACAACGCGCTCAACCAGGCCGCGAAGGAGATCTCGCAGCGCTTCGATTTCCGCGGCACCAACGCGTCAATCGAGTGGTCGGGCGAGCTGGGCGTGACGATCAGGGCAGACACCGAGGATCGCGCGAAGGCAGCCCTCGACGTGTTCAAGGAGAAGCTCGTCAAGCGCTCGATCTCGATCAAGGCGCTGGACGCGGGCGACCCGAAGGCGTCGGGAAAGCAGTACGTGATCGCGTCGACGCTGCGTCAAGGCATCGATCAAGATCACGCTCGCAAGATCGCCAAGATGATCCGCGACCAGGCTCCGAAGGGTGTCCAGGCCGCGATCCAGGGCGATCAGTTGCGCGTATCGAGCAAGAAGAAGGACGATCTCCAGTCGGTGATCGCGCTGCTCAAGGGCGCGGACCTGGACGTCCCGTTGCAGTTCACCAACTACCGATGAGGGTGCGCGCCCGGGACGCGGTCGCTGTCGTCGCGGGCGCCGCGTGCGCATACGGCGCGGACACCGCGATCGCGCGGCTGCTGCCCCGGTTCAGGGCCGAAGCCGCAGCCGGTGGGCTCGTCACGATCGCTGCGATCTACCCGCTCGCGCGGCGCCGAATCACGCTCGACGCTGCGCTTGCTCGGGAAGCCGCCGCGCTGGCTGCGAACAGTGGGATCGTCGCGGTCGGCCGCACGCTCGCGCCGAATCGAGCGCGAGCCCTGCTCGGATTCGCCTGGGCCGCCCACGCCGTGTTCGACGTGGTGCATACGACGAGCGGCGATTCCCGGCTGCCTTCGTGGTACGCGAGCATGTGCGCCGGCTACGACCTGATGCTCGGCGCCCGCCTCGTCGCGCTCGATTAAGCCACTCAATTAAGCCGGTTGTCCGCCCTTCGCGACGCGTACACGTGCCGAAGGGCGGACAACTGGTGGGGAGGCGAAGAGCTCAGCCGTGTGGGTAGCGGGGGACGCATCCGCCAACCCGGCGTAACGCACGCTCGAGCGTGCGCTCAGCCCTGTTGATCATGGATGGGACAGCAGGCTCACCGACGGGGCGGCAGGCACACGCGCACGCCGCCGGCCACCGCGCTCACCGCACACAAGTTGTCCGCCCTTCGCGATGCGTGCACGTGCCGAAGGGCGGACAACCGGTGGGGAGGCGAAGAGCTCAGCTGTGCGGGTAGCGGGGGTCGGCGTTCGCCATCTCGACGAGGCGGGTGATGCGCGCCTCCATCGGCGGGTGCGTCGAGAACAGGCTGCGCACGCCGCCGAACGGGTTCGCGATCATCAGGTGGCTGGTGGTCTGCAGCCGCGGCGTCTTCACGAGTGGGACGGCCTTCGTCCCCGCCTCGAGCTTGCGCAGCGCGGACGCCAGCGCGAGCGGATCGGCCGACAACTGCGCGCCGGACTCGTCGGCCTGGAATTCGCGCGAGCGACTGATCGACAGCTGGATGAGCGCGGCCGCGAGCGGGCCGAGGAAGATCATCAGCAGCTCGGCGAACGGGTTGCGGTCGCGATCGCCGCCGCCGAAGAAGATGGCGAAGTTGGCCAGAAAGGTGATGCCTGACGCGAGCGTGCCGGCGACGGACGAGATGAGGATGTCGCGGTTGTAGACGTGGCTCAGCTCGTGGGCGAGGACGGCGCGCAGCTCGCGTTCGTTGAGGATTCCGAGGATGCCCTCGGTGGCGCACACCGCCGCGTGCCGCGGGTTGCGTCCGGTGGCGAAGGCGTTGGGCGCCGCCGTCGGCGACACGTACAGGCGCGGCATCGGCTGCCGGGCGCTGGTGGCGAGCTCGCGAACGATCCGGTACATCGCCGGCTGCTGCGCCTCGCTGACCGGCCGCGCGCCCATCGTGCGGAGCGCAAGCTTGTCCGAGTTGAAGTAGCTGTACGCGTTCATCGCGACCGCGAGCAGCAGCCCGATGATGAGGCCCTGCTGCCCGAAGATGGCACCGCCGCCGACCACGAGCAGCGCGCCGAGCGCGCCGAACAGGACGGCGGTCTTCAGACCGTTCGTGACGCCATGCATGTCCGGTGAACGAGCGAACCCCTGCCCCGCGTTCCCACCGTGTGAAGTGGATCGCGCTGTGCTCATCGTCTGGTTGACTTTCCATCATGTCGGCCACCGACCACCTCGTGCACGAGAACCTGAAGTACACGGCGACCTTCCCGGGTCCGCGCCCGCTGCGCCCGAAGCTGCGGCTGGCCGTCCTCGCCTGCATGGACTCCCGGCTGGACCTGTTCGGCGCGCTCGGCCTCGACATCGGCGACGCCCACCTGATCCGCAACGCCGGCGGCATCCCGACCGACGACGCGCTGCGTTCGCTGGCGCTGAGCCAGCGCGCGCTCGGCACCCGAGAGGTGGTCGTCATCCACCACACCGAGTGCGGGATGGACGGCTTCGACGACGAGGAATTCCGGCGCGAGCTCACGATCGAGTCGGGGCAGGCCCCGCCGTGGCGGGTGGCCGGCTTCACCGATCTCTACGAGGACACCCGGCGCTCGGTGCGGACGATTCGGGACTGTCGCTGGCTGCCGCACCGCGACGAAGTACGCGGCTTCATCTTCGACGTGGCGACGGCCAGGCTCACCGAGGTGAGTTAGCGCTTCGAGTCACTGCCAGCGGAAGCTGCGCATCAGCCGGTCGACGCGCCGGTCGAGCTCGGCGTCGCGATCTCGGCCGACCACGAACTCGGCCAGCAGGGCGAGCGGCTGGCCGTTGGGCGAGGGCATCACGAAGCGCTGCGTTCCAGGCTCGGAGTCCTCGTCGAGCAGCTCGTGGGCCGGGGCGCCGGGAGCGACCTCGCGCGTCTCCAGCTCCTCCGCCCCGTCGATCAGACCGACCGACAGCGCGCCGGTCGCTTCACACAGGTCGTCCTCGATGACGACGGTGCTGAGTACGGCCAGCACCGGGGACCCGTCGACCTCCTCGGACATCCCCACATCGCCAGGGGTCAGCACGAACCAGTCGCGGCAGTCCATTTCGAACGCCGGCAACACGAGGTCAGCCATGACCCTCCTTCGCGCTAGGCCCTCCCCTTTGTCTATCGAGCGTCCTACCCTTCCTGCAAGGTCACCTCACGCCGACCCCGCGAGCCCACGAGCATAGGCGCCTGCTGTAAACGTAGGATGAACGGGTTGTCCACCGGGAGGCCCATACCGCTAATGACCAAGCATGTCGAGCAACTCGACCAGGTCGTCATTCGGATCGCCGGAGATTCCGGCGACGGCATGCAACTCACCGGGGATCGCTTCACGCAGGAGACTGCGATCTTCGGCAACGACCTGGCAACCTTTCCCAACTTCCCGGCCGAAATCCGCGCTCCGCAGGGGACGCTGGCCGGCGTCTCGTCCTTCCAGGTCCATTTCGCCGACCACGACATCCTCACGCCCGGCGACCGCCCGGACGTCCTCGTGGCGATGAACCCGGCCGCGCTCAAGGCCAACATCGGCGATCTGCCCAAGGGCGGCACCCTGATCGTCGACACCCACGACTTCACGACCCGCGCGCTGGCCCGGGTCGGCTGGTCGAGCAACCCGTTGGAGGACGGCAGCCTGGAGGGCTTCACCGTCCACGCCATCGACCTGACCCAGCTGACCCTGGACGCGCTCGAGGGCAGCGAGCTCTCCCGCAAGGACGCCGGCCGCAGCAAGAACATGTTCGCGCTCGGGTTGCTGTCCTGGATGTACTCGCGGCCCACCGAGAGCACCCTCCAGTTCATCCAGCAGAAGTTCGTGCACCGTCCGGACGTCGCCGAGGCCAACATCGCGGCGTTCAAGGCCGGCTGGAATTTCGGCGAGACGACGGAGGCGTTCAGCGTCTCGTACGAGGTGAAGCCGGCGCGGGTGCCCTCCGGCACCTACCGCAACATCAGCGGCAATCTCTCGCTCGCGTACGGGCTGATTACGGCGTCCAGACGTTCCGGCCTACCGCTGTTCCTCGGCGCGTACCCGATCACACCGGCCAGCGACATCCTGCACGAGCTCAGCAAACACAAGCGCTTCGGCGTGCGCACCTTCCAGGCCGAGGACGAGATCGCCGGCATCGGCGCGGCGCTGGGTGCTGCGTTCGGCGGGGCGCTGGGCGTGTCGACGAGCAGCGGGCCGGGCATCGCGCTCAAGGGCGAGACGATCGGATTGGCGGTGTCGCTCGAGCTGCCGTTGATCATCTGCGACATCCAGCGCGGCGGCCCGTCCACTGGGCTGCCGACGAAGACGGAACAGTCCGACCTGCTGCAGGCCATGTTCGGCCGCAACGGCGAGGCGCCGGTCCCGATCGTGGCCGCCCAGTCACCGAGCGACTGCTTCTTCGCGGCGCTCGAGGCGGCCCGCATCGCGCTCACCTACCGCACACCGGTGTTCCTGCTCTCCGACGGCTACCTCGCGAACGGCTCCGAGCCGTGGCGCGTCCCGTCGATCGAGGACCTGCCGGATCTGCATGTCGAGTTCGCGAGCGAACCGAACGGCGACGGCGAGTTCCTGCCCTACCTGCGCGATCCCGAGACGCTCGCCCGGCCGTGGGCGATCCCCGGCACGCCAGGGCTGGAGCACCGCATCGGCGGCATCGAGAAGGCCGACAAGACCGGCAACATCAGCTACGAC
>DASQSE010000152.1:0-11025 GCA_035642535.1 Jatrophihabitans sp.
ATCAACAACCTGGACCTGCGCGCGCTGCTCGCCCACTTGGACAACCCGGACGAGATATCGAGCCAGCTCCGCGCGGCGGTCATCCAAGCAGTCAAGGACTCCCTCGTGGCCCGGCTCCGCAGCCTGCTCCCCTGACGCGCCCTACGACCGGACCGTTCCGCCCTGGATCACCGTGCGCGGCCGCGCCTCGTCCCAAAGCACCGACGGGTCGTCGAACGGATCGCCCGGTACGACGAGCAGATCGGCGACACAACCGGTTCGCACCCGGCCGAGATCGGCCCGACCGATCAGATCGGCGTTGACCGACGTCGCCGACTGCAACGCGAGCGCCGGGCCGTCGACTTCAACCTGCAGACGCAGACCGTTGAGCTGTTCCTCCTCCAGTTCGCCCATCAGGTCGGTGCCGAAGCCCACCCGCACGCCCGCCGCACGTGCGAGTCCGATCGCCTGCGAGCCCGCGTCGAGCACTTCGCGGTTCTTGTCCCGCGACACCTGCGGCATGCCAACCTCGGCGCCACGGCGCTCCATCGCGTCGTAGGTGATCAGCGTCGGGACGAGGAAGGCACCGTTGCTCGCCATCAGCGCGGCCGTCTCTGCATCGAGCAGGTTGCCGTGCTCGATGCTGCGCACGCCGTTGTCGACGGCGTGCCGGATCGCTTCCGGGGAGTACGCGTGCGCCGCGACGTAACTCCCCCGACGCGCGGCTTCGGACGTCACCGCGGCGATCTCCGCCGCGCTGTACTGCGGAACCCGAAGCGGGTCGCTCGGCGACGCGACGCCGCCGGAGGCGAAGATCTTGATCGCGTGCGCGCCGCGGCGGAACCGCTCGCGAACGGCGCGCAGCACCGCGTCCACGCCGTCGACCACCTCGACGGCATGCGCCGCGCAGATGCAGATCTCGCGGTCCGGCTCACGCGCGTCGCCGTGTCCGCCGGTCTGGCTCAGGCCGGGCCCGGTCCAGAGGTAGCGCGGCGCAGGGATGAGCCCTTCGCCGATCGCCCGCGCGATGCCCGCATCCCCGCCGGCCGGGTCGCGCACGGTCGTGAAACCGCGCGCCAGCGAGGCCGCCAGGCGACGTGCTGCCGCGAGCGCGACGTAGCTCAGCGGCCGCGACTCCAGCCACAAGATGTCGAGCGAGATGCCGTACGCGTGGCAGTGCGCGTCGATGAGGCCGGGCAGCACCGTCCCGCCCTGCGCATCGACCACCTGGTCGGCGGGTTGCGGGCGTTCACCGACGGACTCGATCCGGCCGTCGACGACATGCACCGGCCCCTCGGTCAGCTCGGTCGACTCACCGTCGAACACGGTCGCGTTGACGATCGAAAGCGTGCTCACGGAATCTCCGGCTGCTGTTGAGTGATGCAGTGGATGCCGCCGCCCCGCTCGAACAGCGGCCGGGCGTCGATGCTCACCACTTCGCGACCCGGGTAGGCGTCGCGCAGGATGGCCGCGGCATCGGCGTCGTTCGGGTCGTCGAACGCGCAGGCGATGACGCCGCCGTTGACCAGCACGTGGTTGACGTAGCTGTAGTCGACGAAGCCGCCGTCGTCCTTGAGGACGCGCGGCGCAGGAAGCTCGACGATCTCGAAGGGGGTGCCGCACGCGTCGGTCGCGCCGGTGAGCAACGTCCGGAGCTCGGCGGTCACCGCGGAATCGGGATGCGCCGGGTCACGCTGGTCGTGCAGCAACATCCGGCCGGGCGAGGTGATCGTCGCGACGATGTCGACGTGCCCGCGAGTGCCGAAGGTGTCCGAGTCGCGAGTCAGGCCGCGCGGCAGCCAGATCACCTTCGTCGCGCCGACGGTGCGCGCCAACTCCGCCTCGATGTCCGCGCGGGACAGTTCGGGATTGCGGGCCGGGTCGCGCTGCACCGTCTCGGTCACCAGGACGGTGCCGAGTCCGTCCACGTGGATGCCGCCGCCCTCGTTGACGAGATCGGAGTCGACGCGGGTCGCGCCGGCCCACTCGGCGACGTCCGGCCCCAGCATGCTGTCGTGCTCCCAGCGCGCCCACTCCTGCCGCCCCCAGCCGTTGAACACCCACGTCACCGCGCCGAGCCGCGTGCCGTCGGTGACGAAGCTCGGGCCGGTGTCGCGGATCCATGCGTCGTCGATCTCCCGCACCCGCAACTCGATCGCGGCGTCGAGGTAGCGCGGCGCAATCTCGCGATCGCGTGGATGCACCACGACCGTGACCGGCTCGAAGCCGGCGGCCGCGTTGGCGACGGCGGCCCACGTGCGACGCGCCGTCTCCGCGTCCGCTGCCGTGTCGCCCAGCGTGTAGCCCTGGGTCGGCCACGCCAGCCACAACCGCTCCTGCCGCTCCCCCTCGTGCGGCATCAGCCACGTCATCGCTCGCCACGCCCGTACGGCTCGTCGGGGTCGACCGGTCTGGTCAGCGCCGCATACGTGTCCGGCCGCCGGGTGCGCAGGAACGGGAACAGGTCGAGCCAATCCTGACGCTGGACGAGATCGAGGTCGGCGATGAGCACGCACGGCTCGTCGCGCGGCGCTCGCACCAGCACTCGTCCGTACGGGTCGGAGACGAAGGACGAGCCGTAGAAGGTGTTGCCCGGCGTGCCGTCCGGCCGTAGCTCGGCGCCGGTGCGGTTCGGCACCACCATGAACAGCCCGTTGGCGATGCCGTTGCCGACGATGACCTGCTGCCAGAGCGGCTGGGTGTCGAAACCAGGATGATCCGGCTCCGAGCCGATCGCAGTCGGGTAGACGACGATGTTCGCCCCGCCCAACCCGTACGCGCGCGCGACCTCCGGGAACCACTCGTCCCAACACGTCGGCAGTCCGATCCGCGCGTCGCCGAGCCCGTCGAGGACATAGACGCGGTACGGATCGTCCGGGCCGGCCGGTCCGGCGCGGAAGTACTTGTCCTCGTAGTAGCCCGCGGTCACCGGGATGTGCAGCTTGTTGGTGGCGGCGACGACCTCTCCGGACGGGTTGACGATGACGGCCGTGTTCAGCCCGAGGCCGTCGTCACCGTCGGCGCGCCGGTACAGCGAGGCGTGCACGTAGACGCCGGCGCGCTTTGCCGCCGCGCGCGCGAAGCCGAGCGTGGGCCCGCTCTCGAGATCCTCCGCGAGCTCGCTGCCCGAGCCGCTCGGCAGCGTGTCGGCCGGGTAGCGCGACAGCGTGACCTCCGGCAGGAACACGATTCGAGCGCCCTGCTCGGCAGCCACCCCGATGGCCTCGTCCAACCACTCGGTCAATCCGTCCGGCGCCCAAGCGTGCTGGACCACCCCGATGCGCAGCGGGGTCCGGTCCGACGGATGTACCCGCGCCGGAGAGGGCGGCACGGCCGGAGCTTGGATCACACGGATTTCAGCCACGGCTACAGCATGGCACCGCGAGGTTTGACCCGATTCCCGGGACGGGTACGGCTCTTTACAGAGCAGAGGAGGCCGATCATGAGTGAATCCGAAACAGCTAGCAGCGTCGGTGCCCTGGAGCGCCTGGACGGCAAGGTACCCACCCGCTTCTACTGGCAGTTGACGCTGCTGGCGACGATCGGCGGATTCCTTTTCGGCTACGACACCGCGAACATCGGCTCGGCGCTGACCGTGCTGCCGTACAAGCTCGGTGACTTCGCCAGCGGATACCTCGTCGCCGGCGCCTCCCTGGGCGCGGCCGCCGGCGCACTCTCCGCCGGCACGCTCACCGACAAGTTCGGTCGGCGCTCGCTGCTGATCATCGACGCGCTGATCTACGCGATCGGCGCGATCCTCTCGGCGGTCACGCCCAACGTAGGCGTCCTGATGATCGCCCGCACGCTCATCGGGCTGGCGATCGGCGCCGACTCCGCGATCGCGACTGCGTACATCTCCGAATACGCACCGAGCAAGCAGCGCGGCCGGCTCGGCATGCTGCAGCAGTGGATGATCACAGTCGGCATCCTGTTCTCGTACATCGTTGCGCTGGTCGTCTTCCGGGTATGGCCGGACAGCGCCACCTCCGCCGACTGGCGCTGGATCTTCGGGCTGGGCGCAGTGCCCGCGCTGATCGGCCTCGTCCTGCGCTTCGAGATGCCGGAGTCACCGCGCTGGCTGTTGCGTAACGAGAAGTGGGAGGCAGCGAAGGCGGCGTTCGCCAGGCTCGGCACCGAAGTCTCGGTCGACGAACTGAAGAACACGGCCGGCAAGTTGCACGTCGCCGAGCGGCGCGAGGAGCAGCAGCGGGCGCGGTCCTGGACGCCCGGTGTGCGGCGTGCCCTGGGCATCGTGTGCGGATTCTTCGTCTTCCAACAGATAACCGGCATCAACGTGCCGCTGTACTACGGACCGTCGCTGATGGGCGGCTACCTCCAGAGCGGCAACAGCACCGTCGACACGACGATCGCCGGCGTCGAAGTCACGCTGATCATGACCGCCGTGAACGTCGCCGCGACGTACCTCGCATTCCGCTGGATCGACTCGGTCGGGCGGCGGCGCATCGCGATGGGCGGCTTCTCCGGCATGCTGGTGTCCGCGCTGATCGCCGCCGTCGGCATCGGGATGCTGGACGGCATACCGCGCGTCGTCGTCGCAATGATCGGCCTCGACCTGTTCATCGCCGCGTTCGCCATCGGCGTGGGTGGCACCGGTTGGCTGATCCAGGGCGAGTACTTCCCGACCGCAGTCCGCGGACAGGCCGCTGCAATCGCCGCGACCGTCGACTGGCTGGCGAACTACGCGCTCATCGAGGCGTTCCCCGCCTGGCAGCGCTCGATCGGGCTGGCCTGGGTGCTGGTCTGCTTCGCCGCACTGTGTGCCGTCGCGGTGATGTTCGTGATGATGTTCCTGCCGGAGACGAAGGGGCTTTCGGTCGAGCAGATCACTGAACTGTTCGACAAGGAGGCCTCCGGCGGCGGCTGGGCGATCGTCGAGCCGAAGTCGCCCGCGCGCCTCGCCCATCCGCAGGCGAAGGCCTAGTGGTCTAGCCGGCGAGATCCTTCGCCAGGTCGTGCGCCTGGCGAAGGTAGCCGCCGCCGAAGAGCACGGCGTGGACGAGCAGCGGGAACAGCTGCCAAAGCGGAATCCGTTCCCGCCAACCGTCCGCGAGCGGCCATACCTCGTGGTACGCAGCGGCGGCGCGCTCGGGGATCCGGCCGAACAGGTCGAGCATCGCGAAATCCAGCTCGCGGTGCCCGCCGTAGGCGGCCGGGTCGATCAGCCACGGGCGCCCGTGCCGGTCACCGAGGACGTTGCCGCTCCACAGATCGCCGTGCAGCCGGGCCGGCGGCTCCGCCGGGGCGTCGACGCGAACCGCGGCGACCTGGCGCTCCAGCCCGACGCGCCGCGCGAGCGGGAGGCACCGATGCTGCAGGTAGTAGTCGTCCCAGTCGTCGCCCTCCGGTGACTCGAGTTCACAGCGGCCGACGAAGAACCGGCCGACAGCGGGCAGCGATCCGAAGCGCGCGGCGCCCGCCCGATGCATTGTGGCGAGCATCCGGCCCAACTCCTCCTCGCCCGCGGCGTTCACGCCGCCCGACGGGATGCGCTCGAGCACGAGCCGCCCGGGCTGCTCGTCGAGTACGGCGGGCACCCGGGCTCCGGCGGCGGCGAGCCAGCGCAAGCCGGCCGCCTCGAGCGGCGCCGGTTGGTGCTTGACGAAGGTGTCCACCCATCGATCAAACCGTGCGCCGCCCGGATATCGTCGCGTGGTGGCCGGCCAGGACGCTGACGAGTACGCCCGGCGGCTGGCTGCCGAGTCTTTCGCGGACGGCTCCGCGACGGCGTGGTTCGAGCGGCTGTACGTCGCGGCGCAGAGCGGCGCCGCTGTGGTGCCGTGGGACATCGGCGAGCCGCACTTCCTGCTCGCCGAGTGGGCGCACCGCAGGCACCTCGACGGAACGGGCAGCCGGGCCCTGGTGATCGGCTGCGGCCTGGGCCGCGACGCCGAGTTCCTCGCCGGATTCGGGTACGACACGACGGCGTTCGACGTCTCGCCCGCAGCGGTGGAGCAGGCGCGTCGACGGCACGCCGGATCGTCCGTCTGCTACCGCACCGCCGACCTGCTCGACCCGCCGGCCGATTGGCTGCACGCATTCGACTTCGTGTTGGAGAGCCTCACCGTGCAGTCGCTGCCGGTTGCGCTGCGGACCCACGCCATCGCGCAGGTGCCACGGCTGGTCGGGCCGGCCGGCACGCTGTTGACCGTCGCCGCGGGGCGCGGTGCCGACGAGCCGCTCGCGGCCGGTCCACCGTGGCCACTCACCCGGACCGAGGTCGAGTTGTTCGCGACCGACGGCGTGCAGCCGGTGCTGATCGAGGAACTGGTCGACGAGGCGACGCCGCCGCAGCGGCGCTGGCGGGCCGAGTTCCGACGTCCGCAGCACTGACCCTCAGGCCGCGCGCAACTCCCCGGCTTGCCGATCGAGCGTGTCGGTGAGGTAGCCCAGCAACAGTCGTTCGGCGCCGTCGAGCCAGCGCGTGCCTCGCGCGCGCCGGCCGGCGAGAAACCGCTCCAGATCGCCGGAGATGTAGCCCGCGACGACGTCCGGATGGACGTAGTGATCCCTGGCGATCGCGCGGGTGTTGCCCAGCGCCTCGGCGGCTGCGTCGACGGCGTCGAGGACATGCCGCTCGGCGTCCGCTTGCGTGGGCAACCGAGCGCGCAGGTACTTGAACGCGGTAACCGTGCCGTGCCAGGTGCGGAAGTCCTTGGCTGTGTAGTGGGCACCGGTCAACTCGGCGAGGCGGGCATTCATCTCGTCCGCGTCGATGCGGGTGCCGTCGACCCGAAAGAGGTAGCGCCCCGGTCTGTCGCGCAACCGGCTGACGACGCGGGCCACGCCGGCATCGGTGATCGACACCTCGGCCGGCCGGCCGGACTTCGCCGGGAAGCGGAACTCGGCGCACGCGCCGTGCACCTGCACGTGCCGCCGAGTGAGGGTGCTCAGTCCATAGCTGTCGTTCTCCTCGGCGTACACCTCGTTGCCGACGCGCAGCCCGGTCACGTCGATGACGCGCAGCATGGCGGCGAGCACCCGATCGGCGTCGAACGACCGCCGCCGCAGTTGACGCTCGACGTCGGCTCGCACCGTCGGCAGCCGCTCGCCGAATCCGACGAGGCGATGGAAGTTCAGCCGGTCGCGAAGCGCGCGCCATCGCTCGTGGTAGATGTACTGACGCCGCCCGCGGTCGTCCTCGCCAACCGCGAGAATGTGTCCGTCCGTCGCCGTACAGATCCAGACGTTGCGCCACGCCGGCGGGATCGCGAGCTGCGCGATGCGACCACGCAGCGCTGGGTCCTCGATCGTCACGCCCGTCGCGTCCTGGTAGCTGAAACCGCGGCCGCGGCGCACTCGGCGCAGGCCGGGATCGTCGGGGCTGACGTAGCGCAACTTCGCCAGACGCGCGCACTCCTCCGGGTCGTCGTAGAGCGCGACGACGAGCTGCGCGGCACCGGACACGCCGCCGTTGTACCCGCGTTCGGGGCGCGATATCCCGGCCGTTCTCGATCTAGGTGAAGCTCACGTGAGCCGTTGGTTTCAGCCCGTAACGCATGCAACGCGGTGTCGTTAGGGCAAAACGAGGGAAGTTCTGCTTCCCGGGAGGACCGCGCGCGGGCGCGAGTAAAGGGGCGGGGCATGAAGATCAATGGAACGGCGCTGACAGCTACTGCCGTGGTCGGCGTAACAGCTGCAGCCATCGCGGTCGGGGCAACTGGCGTCGGCGCGACGACCGGCTATTCGTTCGTCGGCTGGGCCGGCGGTTCGCTCGTGCGGGCTGCGAACAACACGGTCACATCTGATCTCACGGCCGCGTCCTCGATCAACTACGAGGACCCGGCGACTGACACCAACACCGCCGCGGCCCTACACATCCCAGATCTGCTCAACGCAGGTGCGGTGAAGACATCGACGTCGTCAACGGCGATCGCCCATGGCTACAAGGTCGTGTCGACGGCCGAGACCGCCAACATCAGCGCGCTCGGCGGGCTGATCAAGGCCGACGCGATCAAGACGACCTCGACGGCGACGGTGGTGAACGGCGTGGCGTCGGCCTCGGTCGCCAGCACGTTCGTGCACCTGAAGGTCGGCAGCGTCAACGTGCCGATCAACGTCAAGCCGAACACGATCATCAGGATCCCCAACATCGCGACCGTGGCGCTGAACTACCAACTCGACTTCGCCAAGGGCAACAGCTCCTACAACATCGGCATCGGCGCGTACGTCAGCCTGCTCAAGCCACGCGGCGACAACGCCATCGGAGCCGAGCTCTCGCTCAGCCCGACCTACGCCGCGCTCGGCCCGGTCACCGTGCCGCCGTCCGGACACTTCCTGTACGCGAAGGCGTTCGGGACGCAGGTGACTGCCAAGGTCGGTTCGCTCGCCGGCGTGCAGTCCGACCCGACTGCGCCGATCACGATGGCCGCCGCCGGCACCCACGGCCAGACGCAGACTAGCTCGATCGCAGGCGTGAACCTGAATCCGGCAGCCCGCGTCGGCGGAGTGACCGACAGCATTTTCGGGACGAACACGCAGCTCGCCTACAACGCGTTGGCGACCTCGAAGATCGCGTCGATCAACCTGTTCCGCGGCTTGATCACGGCTGATGCCATAACCGCCTCCGCACAGGCGAAGGGCCTGGCGACCGCGCTCCGGCCGACGCTGCGGGGATCCAGCCAGCTGGTGAACCTGCGGATCAACGGCAAGTCGATCCCGATCAACGCCTCGCCCAACACCACCATCACCGTGCTGCATCTGTTGAAGGTGACGATCAACCAGCAGATCAAGACCACCAAGTCCGTCACGGTGCGTGGCCTGGACATCAAGCTCTCGACCGCGGCCTACGGGTTGCCGGCCGGTGCCGAGGTCCAGGTAGCGGTGGCGACCGCATCAGCGACCTGATTCCGCCCCCCGCCGATCCGGCCACGAGTCCCCCGCTCGTGGCCGGACGGCTTTTTGAGCGGCGCGTGCCGCGGCTGCGTTAGGTTGACGCAGCGGGGCGGTAGCTCAGCCGGTTAGAGCAGGGGACTCATAATCCCTTGGTCGTGGGTTCGAGTCCCACCCGCCCCACAACAAGAAATTCCTTAGATTACAGGGCCTATCGCCAGTTGGCTGGTACAGCCCATGATCGGTCGATGAGCGCCGTGGCATCAAACGTGGCGCGAACTGGCGTAGTCTCCGCCGTGTGACTGGATCGAGCGCTGCTCGACGCGCCCGGGGCGGAATCGAGCGTTTGCCTAGTGGGGCCCTGCGCGTCCGCGTGTATGCGGGCATCGATCCATTGACTCAGCGCCGCCACTACCTCAGGGAAGTTGTGCCGCCAAGCCCCAAAGCTGCAGCCGAGGCAGAGCGGGTGCGAACGCGGCTACTCAGTCAGGTTGACGAGCAGCGCAACCCGCGTACTCGCGCAACTATCGACCAGCTCATGGACCGGTACCTGCAGGTGATCGACGTCGAACCGTCCACGCGGGCGCCGTACGAGCGATACATCAGGCGCTACATCCAGCCACAGCTTGGCCGGCTGCAGGTCGGACGCATCGACGCCGAGGTGCTCGACTCGTTCTACGGTCGCCTCCGAACCTGTCGGGCCGATTGTCGCGGCGCCAAGGGCCTTGTCGATCACCGGACGACGGCTGAGCACGAGTGTCGGATGGTGAAGCATCGCCGTCGGTCGCAACACGACTGCCAGACGGCCGGTTGCAAGGTTGTTGAATGCCCGCCGCACGTGTGCAAGCCGCTCGCCGCGTCGACCATCCGGCAGATTCACTGGATCTTGTCGGGCGCGTTCGCTCGCGCCGTTCGTTGGCGGTGGGTGGGCAGGAACCCGATGGAAGACGCACAGCCGCCGGCTGCACCAACTCCGAATCCCGACCCGCCTACGGCGAGCGACGCCGCGCGAATCGTGAACGAGGCATGGAAGGACCCCGATTGGGGAACGCTCGTCTGGCTCGCCATGACCACGGGCGCGCGGCGCGGCGAGCTCTGCGGCCTACGTTGGTCGCGAATTGATCTTGCCCTCGCGACGGTCGTGCTTCGGACGAGCCGCGGCCAGCTCAACACCCAGCGCTGGGAGAGAGACACCAAAACTCACCAGCAGCGGCGTGTGGCGCTTGACGCCGAAACGGTCCAGGCCCTCACGGAGCACCGCGCGCGCTGCGAAGCTCGAGCCCGTTCGATCGGCGTCGAGATGGCCGACGATGCGTACGTGTTCTCACTGGCACCCGACGGGTCGACGCCGCTGACCCCCGACTCCGTGACCCAGCGATACATCCGAATGACCGAACGGTTGGGCATCGACACTCACCTGCACGCGTTGCGTCACTACAGCGCGACCGAGCTGATCAGCGCCGGCGTAGACGTGCGGACGGTCGCCGGCCGGCTTGGACACGCAGGCGGCGGGACAACAACCTTGCGCGTCTACGCGGCCTGGGTATCCGAAGCCGATCAACGAGCTGCTGCTGCTCTCGCGCCACGAATGCCGCAACGCCCCAAGGCGGCGGAATAGCGACCCACGAGCGAACTGTGCAAATCGCGCCGCCAGGGTGCGCCCAGCCCAGAGATCAACGTAACTATATTGCCGATGACCGGCGGCTTGCCGAGACTGCCATGCTTGATCGGTGAGTGATTGGCCGGGCACAGCGGCGCTCCTGCTCAGCTTGCGAGATGTTATGAACGGCGGCTTCCGTGAGTTGCGGGGCAGGCTTCCCGAGAAACTGCATCCGCAGGGTCCCGAGCTGCACCTGTTCGAAGGATTCGAGGGCACGGGTGGCGCGGGGGCCGACGTGACGGTCACTGCGCGCCACACCGATGGTCGGCAGCTTTCCTGGATGGTCGAAATCTGGATCGACCGATACACGGGCGATGACTGGTCCGCGACGGTCAAGGGTGAGATCGACCTCGACGATGAGGAAGGCGATGACTTCTGCGTCCTGAACGAGCAGCGCGGCGTCGCTGACGGCGATGAAGCAGCTGAAGCGATCCGCGAACTGGGCGCGATGGTCGTCAACTACCCGCTCACCGAGCTGCTGGCGAAGCGGTGGTCGCCCGACGATCACGAGTTCGGGGACGAATCCGAGGAGCCAA
>DASQSE010000153.1:0-127948 GCA_035642535.1 Jatrophihabitans sp.
CAGACGCCCTGCTGCGACAACGTCCGCGAGGCCGTGATCGAGACGACGCTGGCCACCGGGACGGCGCCCGCCCGCAGCTTGCGCCTCGACGTAGATCCCGCAAGCAGCGATCCGGCCAACCCCGATTACCTAGGTGACGGCGATGGCTTCTTCGACGATCCGCCTGCGACATCGGCGGACGGGAACCGGGTCGCGTTCGCGTTCGACAACAACACGGCAAGCGTCGTGTTGGTCGCGGTCGTGTCGAGCGGCACCGTGCGGCGGACCGTCATCGAGTCGCGGGACAACGACGGCCGGACTGCGGCGGGCTACTTCCCGGCGCTCTCCGGCGACGGGCACTACCTCGCGTTCTCGACTGACGCATCGAACATGCACGACGGTGTGGACAACATCGGACGTGGCACGTGCAACCCGGACGAGGACTTCGCTCCAGATCTCGTGCCCTCGGTCGACATCACCTGCCAGATCGTCGCCCGCGACCTAACGGCCGATCTGACACGAGGCGCAACCGATCCATGGGTGCCGAGCGAGCTGGTGTCGGCGAGCGTCCGCGACATCTGCAACGACACGCCGTTGCCGGCAGGCCGCACGTGCGGTGGCGACTTCGACTCCACCAATCCGTCGCTCGACGGGACTGGTTCGGAGGTGGGCTTCGACTCGGAGGCGGACGACCTGCTGATCGGTAGCCCGGTGGACAGCAACAACACCATCGACGCGTTCGTACATACCTGGCGTCCCACACCGACCGGCGCAGGTTTGGACTTCGGCGATGTCGAGGTTGGCACGCACAAGGAAAAGACCGCCACGTTGACCGAGCCGCCGGCGGCCGACCCGACCGACCCCAGCCACATCTTCGGGCCGATCTCGCCGAACACAGCGATCACCGGGCCGGCGAAGGCTGACTACACGGCGACGAGCCAGACGTGCGCCGACACGACGTTGAACCCCGATCCGGGCGAGAACGCGTGCACGCTCACGGTCCGCTTCACACCGTCCGCCGAGGGAACCCGCAGCGCGAAGATCGCGGTGAACACCGCTCAGGGCGGCTATCCGCGGCACGATCCGCTCATGACAAGGCAGCTGACCGGGGTGGGCACGGTCACCGTGGTCAGTACGGGGGCCTTGACAGCCGATCCGGCGACGCTCGACTTCGGCAGCCGACTGCCGCTCGCGCCGGGGCTGACGAAGACGGTGACCGTGTCCAACTCGGGCACCGACTCGCTGGAATTGACGGACGTGTCCGTTCACGACACCACCCATCCGGGCGCGGGCGCGGACTACACGGTGGATGCCAGCGGCTGCTCGGCCGCGCTGTTGCCTGGCGAGTCGTGCACCCTGACTGTGACGTTCGTGGGGCACGCCGTCGGCAATCGCGGTGCCGAGTTGGTGATCACCGACGACACGGGCAACGCGCCGGCCACCGTGACACTCGTCGCAACGGTGCCGAAGCCCAAGATCACCGCGAACCCGGGTGTGAGTCCGCCGGGTCGGGCGACGACGATCATCGGGAGCGGCTTCGCGCCGCACCGCAAGGTCGACATCGGACTGCAGGGCTTCGGCGAGCATGCGGTGATCAAGGCGGACGGGCACGGCGCGTTCCAGGTCGGCCTGGTGATCTTCCGCAACACGCCGGAGGGGCCGCAGACGGTCACCGCGCACACACACGCGGTGAGCAAGTCGATCTCCGCATCGGGGCCGCTGCTGCTCGCAGTCGGATCGGTCGACATCCTCCAGCTCGTCACGCGCCACTGACGCCTGCGGTGCCGCCCGCGCCGCGTGGTCACTTACGCGTTGTGCTACGCGAGTGGGCCGATGTTCTGGTTGCCCGCGAAGACGTTGTCCGGGTCGAAGCGCCGCTTGAGCGCGGCCAGCCGGAGGTAGCGCTCCGCGCCGTAGACGGCCACGCTGGTGGCTTCGCCGGACTCCAACCCGACGTGCGGCCCGCCGGCCGCGAGAGCGCGCACCGCCCGCGCGGTCTCGTCGAACCAGCGCTGGCTGTGCGCCGCCTCGGCCTCGTCGTCCCAGCGCGCAACGGTCGTGATCAGGTACCGCGCCGCGCGGTTGGGCACCGCGGTGGACATCCTGGCGATCCGGCCCACCGCGCCGCCCATGTGGTGCACGTGCATCTCGTACGACCCGCGCGGCATCGCGGCGTGGATGTCGGCGAGCCGCTCGATCAACCCGTCACCGAAATCGTCGACGTAGCGCGATGTCAACGCCGCGAACCGGCCGGGCGGGTACGCGTCGTCGGGACTTGCCTGGAGCCGGGTGTACGGCTGCGGCGCCAGCCGGTCGGAGAGCACCGGCGCCGCCTGCCGGATCGGCCGGACGAGCCGCTCGGCATCGAGCGGATGCCCCAGGCACGCAGCCGTGATCACGACGACCGGGACCTCGCGCACCGACGCACGCGACGGACTCGCCGGCCGATCCGCAGGTGGGCTCAACAAGGCAAGCCGGGTGGTGACGTCGTCGCGCAGCCGGGTGGTGTAGTGACGGTAGAAGCGCAGCAGCGTGGCTGCGGAGCCGGCGGGGTACACCACAGGTCCGGAAAGCACCGGCCCGGGCAGCGGCAGCATCCGGAAGCGCAGCGAGGTGACGACGCCGAAGTTGCCGCCCCCGCCGCGCAACCCCCATAGCAACTCGGGATGCACGTCCCCCGACGTGGTGAGCAGGCTGCCGTCGGCGGTGACCAGCTCGGCGCCGAGCAGGCTGTCGCAGGCCAACCCGTACGCGCGGCGCAGATGACCGAAGCCGCCGTCGAGCGTGGCGCCGGCCACCCCGACGCGCGACACGGGCACGCCGGGCACGGCGTAGCCGAAGCGCTGTGTCGCCGCGTCCACGACGCCCCAGGTCGCACCGGCCGCCACCACGGCGCCGCGGCCCGACGGGTCGACGCTGACCGCGTGCATCGGGCGCAGGTCGATCACGACGCCGTCGCAGCTGGACATGCCGGCCGGCGAGTGCCCGCCGGCGCGCACGGCCAGTGGCAGCTCGGCGGCGCGGGCGAACTCGACGGCGGCCGCGACGTCAGTCGGCCGGACGCAGCGGACGACCACCGCCGGGCGGCGCTGCGCGGCGCGGTTCCAGATCGCGGCCGCGTCGGAGTAGTCGGCGTCGTCCGGCGTCACCACAGCGCCGTGCACGCGAGCGCGCAGCGCAGCAACCGATGACGCCGATACGCTTCGGTCGGCAACGCGCTCGATCGACATGCGGGCCACGGCCCCCCAGTGGTCCTGACGATGAAGTCAGCCTAGGCCAACCTGAGAGTTCCAGTGGGTGCGTTCTAATGACTAACGTTTGACGTGTGCCCGACCCGTCGACGTACCGCCCGGCTCCGGGCACCATTCCCGTCGAACCCGGCGTCTACAAGTTTCGGGACGAGCGCGGCCGCGTCATTTACGTAGGGAAGGCGAAAAGCCTCCGGCAGCGGCTGAATTCCTACTTCTCCGACCTCGCCGCCCTGCACGCGCGGACGCGGCAAATGGTGATGTCGGCGGCGTCGGTCGAGTGGACGGTCGTGCGCAGCGAGGTCGAGGCGCTGCAGCTCGAGTACAACTGGATCAAGGAGTTCGATCCGCGCTTCAACATCAAGTATCGCGACGACAAGTCCTACCCCTCGCTCGCGGTGACGCTGTACGAGGAGTTCCCGCGGCTGCAGGTGATGCGCGGCCCGAAGCGCAAGGGCGTGCGCTACTTCGGGCCGTACTCGCACGCGTGGGCCATCCGCGAAACGCTCGACCTGCTGCTGCGCGTCTTCCCAGCGCGCACCTGCTCGGCGGGCGTGTTCAAGCGCGCGGGCCAGGTCGGCCGGCCCTGCCTGCTCGGCTACATCGAGAAGTGCAGTGCGCCGTGCGTCGGCCGCGTCACCGCCGAGGAGCATCGCGCGATCGTGCTCGACTTCTGCGACTTCATGGCCGGCAAGACCGACGTCATGATGAAGCGGCTCGAGAAGCGGATGGCCGAGGCGAGCGGCAACCTCGAGTTCGAGCTCGCGGCGCGCATCCGCGACGACCTCGAGGCGCTGCGCCGGGCGATGGAGAAGCAGGCCGTCGTGTTCGGCGACGGCACCGACGCCGACGTCGTCGCGTTCGCCGAGGACGAGCTCGAAGCGGCGGTGCAGGTATTCCACGTCCGCGGCGGGCGGGTGCGGGGGCAGCGCGGTTGGGTCGTCGACCGGCTCGACGACATGTCGACGGGCGACCTCGTCGAGCAGTTCGTCACCCAGTTCTACGGCGGTGAGGCCGCCCTGGACGTCGCCGGCGCGTCGGGCATCCCGCGCGAGGTACTGGTGCCGGTGCTGCCGGAGGATGCGCCGGCGCTGATCGAGTGGCTGAGCGGGCTGCGCGGCACGCGGGTCACGTTGCGGGTGCCGCAACGCGGCGACAAGCGCGCGCTCGCGCAGACGGTGGCGCGCAACGCGGCCGAGTCGCTCAACCGGCACAAGCTCAAGCGCGCCTCCGATCTCACCGCGCGGTCCCGGGCGCTGGACGAGTTGCAGCAGACGCTCGAGCTCTCGTCGGCGCCGCTGCGGATCGAGTGCTTCGACATCAGCCACGTCCAGGGCACCAACGTCGTGGCGAGCATGGTCGTCTTCGAGGACGGGCTGGCCCGCAAGAGCGAGTACCGCCGCTTCGCCATGCGTGAGGGCACCGGTGACGCGGACTGGATCGCCGAGGCGGTGCGCCGTCGGTTCGCCCGCTACCTCGACGAGCAGGTCGAGACCGGGGCGGACGCGGGCGCAGGTGACGGGCGGCCCGGCATCGATCCGACGACCGGCCGGCCGCGCAAATTCGCCTACGCGCCCAACCTGCTCGTCGTCGACGGCGGCGCTCCGCAGGTAAGTGCGGCGCAGGCCGTCCTCGACGAACTGGGCATCGACGACGTGTCGCTCGTCGGGCTGGCGAAGCGGCTAGAGGAAGTGTGGCTGCCGGGCCAGCGGTACCCGGCGATATTGCCGCGCACCTCAGAGGGGCTGTACCTATTGCAGCGGGTCCGCGACGAGGCGCACCGGTTCGCCATCACGTATCACCGGCAGAAGCGTTCGAAGGCGATGACGACATCAGCGCTGGACGACGTGCCCGGGTTGGGCGAGACGCGGCGCAAGGCGCTGCTGCGCCGCTTCGGCTCGCTCAAGCGGCTGCGCGCCGCGAGCGTCGACGAGATCGTCGAGGTGCCCGGCATCGGGCGCCGCACCGCCGAGGCGATCGTCGCGGCGCTCGCGGTCCGCGACGCGCCGGCGCCGGCGATCAACGTCACGACGGGAGAAGTGCTCGATGGGTGAACGCGGGCTGGAAACCGTCATCATCACCGGCCTGTCCGGGGCCGGGCGCAGTGCGGCGGCCAAGTGCTTCGAGGATCTCGGCTTCTTCGTCGTCGACAACCTGCCGCCCGAGCTGATCGGCACGCTCGTCGAGCTGGGCAGCCGCAGCGAGGGCGCGATCACCCGGCTCGCAGTGGTGATGGACGTGCGCAGCCGTGCCTTCTCGAGCGACCTGCGCGCCGTGATCCGCGAACTCGCCGACATTCCGATGCGGCCGCACGTGCTCTTCCTGGAGGCGCGCGACGACGTGCTGGTCCGCCGCTTCGAGAACGTGCGCCGCGAGCATCCGCTGCAGGGTGACGGCCTGCTGACCGACGGCATCGCCGCCGAGCGCGCGCTGCTCGCCGGGTTGCGCGACGAGGCCGACCTGGTGATCGACACGAGCGATCGGTCGATACACGAACTGCGCCGCTCGATCGAGTCGGCGTTCACCGGCGACGGGCCCGAGGCACGGCCCGCGCTGCGAGCGACGGTGGTGTCGTTCGGGTACAAGTACGGGCTGCCGCTCGACGCCGACCTGGTCGTGGACGTGCGCTTCCTGCCGAACCCGCACTGGATCCCGGAACTGCGCCCGCTGACCGGCCGCGACCCGGAGGTGCGCGACTACGTGCTGAGCCAGGAAGGTGCGGGCGAGTTCCTCGACCGCTACACCGAGTTGCTCGAGGTCATCGGCGCGGGCTACATGCGCGAGAGCAAGCGCTACCTGACGTTGGCGGTGGGCTGCACCGGCGGCAAGCATCGGTCGGTCGCGATGTCCGAGCAGCTCGCCGACCGATTGACGGGGCTGGGCATCCAGGCCACCGTCGTGCACCGGGATCTCGGCCGTGAGTGAGGATCGCACGCTGAAGGCGGTCGCGCTGGGCGGCGGCCACGGGCTGCACGCGTCGCTGTCCGCGCTGCGGCTGCTGACGAGCGACCTGACCGCCGTCGTCACCGTTGCCGATGACGGCGGCTCGTCCGGCCGGATCCGGCGCGAGCTGAAGGTGCTGCCGCCCGGCGACCTGCGCATGGCGCTGTCCGCGCTGGCCGGAACGGATCCCGAACACGCAAGCTGGGCGGATCTGCTCCAGCACCGCATCGGCGGGCACGGCGTGCTCGCCGGTCATCCGGTCGGCAACCTCATGCTCACCGCGCTGCTCGAACGCACCGGCGATCCGACGGTGGCACTCGCGCAGCTCGCCGACCTCGTCGGCGCTGTCGGCCGGGTGCTGCCGATGAGCCCGATCCCGCTGGACCTGATCGCCGAGGCCGACCGGTTCGACCCGGACGACCCGGAGCGGGCCCGGTACATCCGCGGTCAGTCGTCGATCGCGGCGACGCCCGGCCGGGTGCGCACGGTGCGGCTGCTTCCGCCGGGTGCGCCTGCGAACGCCAAGGCCGTCGACGCGGTGCGCGAGGCGGATGTCGTCGTGCTCGGGCCCGGCTCCTGGTTCACCAGCGTCATCCCGCATCTGCTGCTGCGCGAGCTCGGCACGGCGTTGTGCAGTACGGCTGCGCGCGTGCTGGTGGTGCTGAACCTCGTGCCGCAGGCGGGGGAGACCGACGACTACGAACCGCACCAGCTCCTCGACCTGCTCCAGAAGCATGCAAAGCCGTACGGTGGCCTCAAGATCGACACTGTGCTGGCGGACACCGATTCGGTCCTCGACGGCGAGGAGCTCAGTCGTCACGTGAGCGCGATGGGCGCGCGTCTCGTAGTGTCTAGGCTCGCAGACGAAGACAGCTCCGAGCGGCATGACGCGGCTCGGCTGAGCGACGCGATCCGGGAGGCGACCGGCGCGAGTGAGCGAAGCTTGCGGGCAAACCATGAGCGCTGATGCCGCTCACGGGTTGGGAGGAGGGGGGCGCCGATGGCGATGACCGCGGCGGTCAAGGACGAGCTGAGCCGGGTACCGGTGACCAAGATGTCGGCGCGCAAGGCGGAACTCGCCACCATGCTGCGCTTCGCCGGCGCCCTGCACCTGGTCGGGGGGCACATCGTCATCGAGGCCGAACTCGACACCGGCTCGGTCGCGCGCCGGCTGCGCAAGGAGATCGCGGAGATCTTCGGGCACGGCTCCGAGGTGCAGATTGTTGCGGGCGGCGGTATCCGCAAGGGCAGCCGCTACCTCGTCCGGGTGGCGCAGGACGGTGAGCGATTGGCGCGGCAGTCCGGCCTGGTCGACCTGCGCGGCCGTCCGGTCAAGGGCCTGCCGCATCACGTCGTCGCCGGCGGCATCGCGGACGCAGAAGCAGCGTGGCGTGGCGCGTTCCTCGCGCACGGCTCGCTCACCGAGCCGGGCCGAGCGTGCTCGCTCGAGATCACCTGTCCCTCGGCCGAAGCCGCACTCGCGCTGGTCGGCGTCGGGCGCCGACTCGGCGTGGCGTCCAAGGCGCGCGAGGTGCGCGGCGGCGATCGGGTGATCGTGCGCGACGGCGACGCGATCGGCGCGCTGCTCACCCGGATCGGTGCCCACGAGTCGGTGCTGGCCTGGGAGGAACGGCGCATGCGCCGCGAGGTGCGCGCCACCGCGAACCGGCTGGCGAACTTCGACGACGCCAACCTGCGCCGCTCGGCGCGCGCCGCCGTCGCGGCCGGGGCCCGCGTGCAGCGTGCGCTGGAGATCCTCAGCGGCGACGCGCCCGAGCACCTGCTGCAGGCCGGCCAGCTGCGGCTCGAGCACAAGCAGGCATCGCTCGAGGAGCTGGGCGCGCTCTCCGATCCGGTGATGACGAAGGACGCCGTCGCCGGTCGCATCCGCCGGCTGCTCGCGATGGCCGACAAGCGGGCGCACGAGCTGGGCGTCCCCGACACCGAGTCGGCCGTGACCCCGGACATGCTCGCGCCCTGATCGTCATCGCGACAGCGATGAGTTTCCGCGGGCACTGACGTTTCACCTCACGTAATCCATGCAGCAGACGTGAGGAGCAAGCGATGGACGTCAAACTCGAACTGGTGCTCGTCCCGGTCACCGACGCGGACGACGCCAAGTCTTCTACCTCGACAAGCTCGGCTTCGACCTGCTCGTCGACACCGCGGTCGGCGAGTCGATGCGCGTGGTGCAGGTGACGCCGCCGGGGTCGGGCTGCTCGATCGGCTTCGGCGTCGGTCTGATGGACGGTGTCAAGCCCGGCTCGTACCGCGGCATGGACCTCGTCGTCTCCGACGTCGTGGCGATGCGCGACGAGCTGATCGCACAGGGGATACCGGTCGAAGAGGTGCGGCACATGGGCGACGGGGCGTGGCACCCCGGGCCGCATCCGGAGCGCGACGACTACATGTCGTTCGCCGCATTCAGTGACGCGGACGGCAACGGGTGGGTGCTGCAGGAGGTCGGGCACGCAGCCGCGGCATCATGACGGCTGTGACGACCGCCGAGCACAACTTCGCGGCACTGACGGAGCGGCATCGCCACGAGCTACACGTCCACTGCTACCGGATGCTCGCGTCATTCGACGACGCCGAAGACGCGGTGCAGGAGACGTTCCTGCGGGCCTGGCGCGGGTGGGCGTCGTTCAAGGGCGGCGAGCTGGCTCGCGCCTGGATGTACCGGATCGCCACCAACGTCTGCCTCGACCTCCTGCGCCGGCGCCCGCCACCCGACCGAGGTGCACTCGTTCGCGGAGGTGCCGTGGCTGCAGCCGTACCCGGACCGGCTCCTCGACCAGTCGGCCACTGACGAGCCCGACGCGGTCGTCGTGAACCGGGAGACGATCGAGCTCGCGTTCCTCGTCGCACTGCAGGTTCTGCCGCCGCGCCAGCGGGCCGCGTTCATCGCCCGCGACGTGCTCGGCTGGCCGGCGAGCGAGACCGCGGCGATGCTCGACACGAGCGTCGCCGCCGCGAACAGCGCGCTCCAGCGCGCCCGCACCGCGATGCAGGAGCGGCTGCCCGCGCGCCGGGCCGAGTGGTCGGCAGCAGCGCCGAACGCCGCGGAGCAGGCGCTGCTCGAGCAGTTCATCGACGCCCACGAACGCTGCGACACCAAGGCCGCACTCGCGATCGCGGCGACGGACATCCGGGTGACGATGCCGCCGCTGCCCTTCGTCTTTGCCGGCCGCGCCGCACTCGCGCCGCTCATGGCGGACGCGATCGGACCGAACCGGATGGGCGACTGGCGACTGCTGCCCACCAGCGCCAACCGCATGCCGACCGCGGCGAGCTACCTGCGGCGGCCAGGAGAGGACCGGTTCCAGGGCTTCAAGCTCGACGTGCTCCGCCTGGCGGCGGGCCGGATCGTGGAGATCACGACCTTCGGGCCCGACCTGTTCGCTGCGTTCGGCCTGCCCGCCACCCTCTGAGCCCCCCACCCACGATGATCAAGCACGAATGTGGGCCATCGGCCGAATTTCTGCTTGATCATCGGGGGAATGGCTAGGCTTGGCGGCATGGCACGTTCCACACCTCGCCCGCCGGGCGATCCCGGCCGGCCCACCCCGCGCGAGGCGATCGCCAAGGCCCGGGCTGAGGCCGGGCCGCGGGTCGCGCGGGCGATGGAGTCGGCGGCGCCGAAGGTCGAGAAGGCCGCCGATCGCGCCGGCAAGCTGTTCGGCACGCTGCGCGACCGCGCCAAGGACACCGCACGCGGGTTCAGCGAGGGCTACCAGGCCGGCGACGACGAGCAGCCGCCGGAGCAGTCGTCCCGAGGCCGGCGCCCCAAGCCCGGGCCACGCTGAGCCGGGACCCGGATCCGGGTCGAAGGACCTATCCGGAAGTAGCGGACGACCCCGGCCGTCCGGCGACCGCACGGGATAGGGTTTGATCGGAATCCGCACCATCTGCCGAGGAGCGATAGCAGTGACCGTACGTGTTGGCATCAACGGCTTCGGCCGGATCGGGCGCAACTTCTACCGGGCCGTGCTGGCCGCGGGTGCTGACATCGAGGTCGTCGGTGTCAATGACATCACGGACAACGCATCGCTGGCCCATCTACTCAAATACGATTCGATCCTCGGTCGCTTCCCCGGTGAGGTGAGCGCCACCGAGGACGCGATCACCGTCAACGGGAAGTCCTTCAAGGCCTTCGCGCAGACCGACCCGACCCAGCTGCCCTGGGCCGACCTCGGCGCCGATGTGGTGCTCGAGTCCACCGGCCGGTTCACCGACGCGACCAAGGCCAAGGTGCACCTGGATCAGGGCGCTAAGAAGGTCATCATCTCCGCGCCGGCGAAGAACGAGGACGTCACGGTTGTCATCGGCGTCAATGACGGCGACTACGACCCCGCCAAGCACTCGATCATCTCGAACGCCTCGTGCACGACCAACTGCCTCGCCCCGTTGGCCAAGGTGCTCAACGACACCTACGGCATCGAGCGCGGCCTGATGACCACCATCCACGCGTACACGCAGGATCAGAACCTGCAGGACGCACCGCACAAGGACATGCGCCGGGCGCGCGCCGCAGCGCTGAACATCGTCCCGACGACCACCGGCGCCGCGAAGGCGATCGGTCTCGTGCTGCCGGAGCTGAAGGGCAAGCTGGACGGCTACGCGCTGCGCGTGCCGATCCCGACGGGCAGCGCCACCGACCTCACCGTGACGGTCGGCCGGGACACCACCGCCGAGGACGTCAAGGCCGCCTACAAGGCCGCGGCGGACGGCCCGCTGAAGGGGATCCTGACCTACACCGAGGACCCGATCGTCAGCAGCGACATCGTCACCGATCCCGCCTCCTGCATCTTCGACGCCGGCCTCACGAAGGTCATCGGCAACCAGGTGAAGGTCGTCGGCTGGTACGACAACGAGTGGGGTTACTCGAATCGCATCATCGACTTGATCCAGCTCGTCGGCGGCTCTCTGTAGGCCGGACGCATGCGGACCCTCGATGATCTGATCAAGCACGGGGTCAAGGGCCGGCGCATCCTGGTCCGCTCTGATCTCAACGTCCCGATCAAGGACAAGCGGGTCACCGACGACCTGCGCGTCCGCGCCTCGCTGCCGGTGATCACCCGGCTCCTCGACCACGGCGCGCGGGTGATCGTCGCCGCGCACCTCGGTCGGCCGAAGGGCGCACCCGATCCGGCGTACTCGTTGGGCCCGGTCGCCGATCGCCTGGCTCAACTGCTCGGCCGGCCCGTCGAGTTCGCGCTCGACACGATCGGCCAGAGCGCCCGGCTGCTCGCGGCGGAGTTGAAGGACGGCGAGTTGCTGCTCCTCGAGAACGTCCGCTTCAACCCTGGGGAGACGAGCAAGGACGACATCGAGCGCGCCCAGTTCGCGCGCTGCCTGGCGTTTCTGACCGGCGGTGAGGACGAGGGCGGCGCCTACGTCGCGGACGCGTTCGGCGCGGTGCACCGCAAGCACGCATCGGTGTACGACATCGCGAGACTGCTGCCGCACTACTGCGGCGATCTCGTGCGCGACGAGGTCGCGGTGCTCACCGAGCTCAGCGGTGACCCGAAGCGTCCTTACGTCGTCGTGCTCGGCGGCTCGAAGGTCAGCGACAAGCTGGCCGTGATCGAGTCGCTGCTGCCGCGGGTCGACCGGCTGCTGGTGGGCGGCGGCATGTGCTTCACGTTCCTCGCTGCGCAGGGCCACGAGATCGGCGACTCGCTGGTCGAGGAGGAGCAGATCCCGAACTGCGAGCGATTCCTCGACGAGTCCGGTGACAAGATCGTGCTGCCGGCGGACATCGTGGTCGCCGCGGAAGCGACCGAGGACGCCGCGACTCAGACCGTCCCGGCCGACGCAATCCCGCCCGGCGGCAAGGGCCTCGACATCGGCCCGGAGACGGTGCAGCGGTTCGCCGCGGTGCTGGCCGACGCCGAGACGGTGTTCTGGAACGGTCCGATGGGCGTGTTCGAGGTGGCACCGTTCGCAGCAGGCACGAAGGGCGTCGCCGAAGCAGTGGCGGCGTCCCATGGTCTTTCGGTGGTCGGTGGTGGCGACTCGGCAGCGGCGGTCCGCAAGCTGGGGCTGGACAAGAACGTGTTCACGCACATCTCCACCGGTGGCGGAGCGTCGCTGGAGTACCTCGAGGGCAAGGAGCTGCCGGGCGTTGCCGTTCTGGAAGAGATCTGACGTGGCCGAGAAACCGACGGCGCCGCTACCGCCATCCGGCCGGCGCCCGCTCATCGCGGGCAACTGGAAGATGAACTACACCCACCTCGAGGCGATCGGGCTCACCCAGAAGCTCGCCTTCGGGCTGACACCTGAACAATGCGCGGCCGTCGAGGTGGTGCTGCTGCCACCGTTCGTCAGCATCCGGAGCGTGCAGACGCTCATCGACGGCGACAACGTGCCGATCCGCTACGGCGCGCAGGATCTCTCGCCGCATGACTCGGGTGCCTACACCGGCGACGTGTCCGGGCCGATGCTGGCCAAGCTCGGCTGCAGCTACGTCGTCGTCGGGCACTCCGAGCGGCGCGAGTACCACCACGAGGACGACGCGCTCGTGAACACCAAGGTGCAGGCGGCGTACCGCAACGATCTAACCCCGATCCTGTGCATCGGCGAGCCCGAGCTCGTGCGCGACGAAGGCGGGCATGTCCTGCACACGACCGACCAGCTCGGCGCGGCGCTCGCCGGCGTGAGCGCCGAGCAGGCCGAGACGCTGGTCGTGGCGTACGAGCCGATCTGGGCGATCGGCACCGGCAAGGTCGCTACTCCGGAGGATGCGCAGGAGGTGTGCGAGGCGATCCGCACGCACCTGGGCCAGCTCTATACGCCCGAGCTCGCAGCCGGCGTGCGCGTCCTCTACGGCGGATCGGTGAAGGCGTCGAACGCCGGCGAGATTGTGGCGCAACCGGACATCGACGGCGCACTGGTCGGCGGCGCGAGTCTCGACCCGGTCGAATTCACTGCGATCTGTGTTGCTGCGGCCGATCCGGTGCCGGCCGGCTGATCCCCTCCTCTGACGTCCTCCGCAATTCGGCAGGTAACCTTGTGCGTCAACCCATTCGATTCCCCCACCGAACCAGCTGAGGCATTCGACAAATGATCCTGACGCTCTCGATCGTGTTGATCGTCGCGAGCCTGCTGCTCATCGTGCTGATCCTGCTGCACCGCGGCAAAGGTGGCGGCCTCTCGTCGATGCTCGGTGGCTCGTTCTACTCGAGCCTGTCCGGCTCGTCGGTGGTCGAGCGCAACCTCGACCGGCTCACCATCATCGCGGGCGCGGTGTGGGCGATCAGCATCGTCGGGCTCGCCCTGCTCTATAAAAACCAGGCGTAACCCGCTGTCGGCCTAACTGAAGAGAAGAGGACACAAACGTGGCTGGTGGCAGTGCCATTCGGGGGAGCCGGGTCGGGGCCGGTCCGATGGGCGAGAACGAACGCGGTGAGTCCGCGCCGCGTCAGTACATTTCCTTTTTCTGCGCGAACGGCCACGAGGTGCGTCCGGCGTTCGCGCTCGACGCCGCGCTGCCAGACACCTGGGACTGTCCGCGGTGCGGCTTTCCGGCCGGCAGGCAGTCGGAGGCGCCGCCGAACGCGCCGCGCAACGAGCCTTACAAGACACACCTCGCCTACGTGAAGGAGCGACGCTCCGACGCGGACGGCGCCGCGATCCTCGAAGAGGCGCTCCAGCGGCTGCGCGCCCGCCGCGGCGAAGGCTAGCAGTGCCACCTCGCTGGTGATCTTGTGCTGATTCCGGTGCCATGACGCCGCGAACCGCACCAGATCAGCCGGCCGTTCTGCCGATGTCCGATCTGCAGGGCGCGCGATTCAGTCGAAAACGAAGGACTCGCGAGCCTGTGCCTCGGTGAGGTGTTCAGGATCGAGGTGGCCGTCCGAGACCGATGCGACGTACAGCCACCCACAGCGCGGGCACCGGAGCAGGACGGCTCGTTGATCGTCGCGAACTGCGACCTGCTGTACATCCCCGGCGACGAGATGCGCGTCGACCGAGCAATAGGCACAACCCCGCGCGTGCGTTGGGCCCGCGGCGCCGGGGGGCTTCATGACTGCCCACCATGCGACGAATAGGCCGAGCCACGCCGCGGCCGCGGCCGCGGCGCCGAGCTTCGCGTAGTCAGGGGTCCAGGCCGGTGCAGACACGATCCGTAGCACCGCGCCGGTGAGTGCGCCGGCAAGTGCAAACCCGCCCGCCAGCACCGACCATGCCGAGTCCAACCGGCGCCGCGCCGCCCAGACGAGCAGCGCGAGCAAACCGCATGCTCCGATCGCCATCGCGAGAACTGTCGCGATCTCGGCCACCGCACCGGGCAGCACAATCACTCGCCACGCCCGGTGCGGAGCCGCCTCGCTCATCGGCGTCGGGGCGCCGAGCAACCAGAAGATCAGGGCGCCGCAACCAGTCGCGACAAGCAGCGAAGCCATGACAAATCGCCCCTTGGGCGCGCTGTCGGCCCGCTCCACGTCGTGCTGCACGACGGCAACCTTTCCGCGCCGCAGTCACGATCGCGAACGGCAGTTCGTAACGATTCAGTAGGCCTAGCACGGCGCGTCGTCGCGCTGCCGCTGAAGATGTGCCGAGACAGGGCGGAGTGAAGGCAGCCCGAATTTGGGATCACCTCAGCCAGCGCGGCATAACGTGGCCCGAGGCGTGTTAGTCGAGGCGACTATCGGGGCCGGTGCGGGCAGCCGGCCAGCGCCTGAGATCACCGGAGGGCTACGGTTTCGGGTGGCCACGAAGATCAAGGAGTGGTACGCCGCAAGGCAGTACAGCGAGCAGTTCGTGGAGATCGTCAATGCATGCGAGTTCTTACGCGCACATGCGAATGTGCGTCAACGTCTACCTACGTAAAGATCGGCACTACCGAGTCTTGGACGTCGGGTCACGCAAGCTGGGCGGCAAGCTTCCCACGCATCGCCGGTTGCTCAGGGACTACGACCACGAGTACGTCGGGGCAGACGTGCGGCCGGGGCGCAACGTCGATGTCGTGATGGAGCAGCCTTTCCGGTTCCCGTTCAAGGCCAACAGCTTCGACGTGGTGATGAGCAACCAGGCCTTCGAGCACATTTCCTTTCCATGGGTGACGTTCCTCGAAATGTGCCGCGTTGCGAACCCGGGCGGGTTGATCTTCATCATCGCACCGTCGCGCGGTCAGCGGCACGGTCGGGAGGACTGCTGGCGCTATTACCCGGATTCCTGGCGTGCGCTCGCGGCGATCGGGCGGATGGACCTTGTCGAGTCCTTCGTCGACCTGCCGCCGACCCTGCCGAGCGGCCGACCCGACTACGCGACAGTTGGGCGAAACTGGTGGGGCGACTCGGTGGGCGTGTTCCGCAAGCCGGCGAAGTACTCGCAGATCGTGCGGTTCGTCGGCGCAGTGAATACGTGGTGGGCGAACCGAGTTGGCGGCATCGAACACATCGCGGTTCCACCGGTGCGTCCGCAACGGCAGCAGATCAGCGCCAGGTTCGGCGAAGCAGGGCAGCGACTGCGAGCCTGAGCACTGCCTCGAACACCCCGCGGACACGTCACGCTGCCGATCTTGGGCAGTGATAGTCGCGCGATGCTCGGCGGCTGACGCACCAACAGGCAGGCCTGCTCACGCATGGGTATCGGTCCGACGTCGTCGTGACTGCCCGCGTTGCCGCCACGCCGATGTCGATCTGGCGCGTGCTGAGAACGCCAGGGTCGGCCGCGGCCCGGAACGGGAAGGTGAGCTCAGGTAGTCGGCAGCTTCGCCGCGGCGTCCTCGTCGATCAGCCAGAGTGTGTGGTCGCGACCGCGCGGTCCGGAGGCAGGCACCTGTACCCGATCGCTACCGCTGAGCGCACGCACCACCGCGTCCGCCTTGCCGTCGCCGGAAGCGACGAACCACACTTCACGTGCTGCGTCGAGCGCGGGAAAGGTCAACGACAAGCGGATCGGCGGCGGCTTGGGGGAGTCGTGCACCGCGATCACAGACGCGTCCAGCACCGCGGTCCCGGGGTGGCCGGGGAAGAGTGACGCGCAGTGGCCGTCCGGCCCGACACCGAGCAGCACGAGGTCGAACGACGGCACTGTGCTGTCAGTGCCGTCGTTGCCGCCGGCCGCGTCGCCGAGTTCGGCGGCGTAGGAGTCGGCGGCAGCGTCCGCGTCGGTGCCGAACCCGGCATCCGATGCCGGCATTCGATGGAGATGGGCGGGCTCGACGGCGACGTGGTCGAACAGCAGGGACATCGCGGGGGCATCGTTGCGCTCGTCGGAGTCGGCGGGGACGTAACGCTCGTCGCCCCACCAGACGTGCACGCCTGCCCAGTGCACGTCGGGCTCGGCGCGCAGCGCACCGAGCACCTGCTCGAGGATGCCGCCGCCGGTTACGACCAGGTGCGCCTGGCCGCGGGCGGTCAGCGCGGCCCGCAGCGTGGCAGCGGCGCGGGACGCAGCCTCGTCAGCCAACGCTGCAGCCGAGGTCGAGACGATGATTTGAGGTGGCGGCGCGCTCACTGGCCGGTCTGCTCCGCAACCATCGGGTCGTGCCAGATGTGCTTGCGCACTGCCGAGCGCTCCTCGATGCCGGTCATGCCGGTGACGGTCGAGAGCGCCTCGGCGTAGACGTGGTCGTGGTCGAGGCGGCGCAATTCCTCGGCGAGCAGCTCGCCCAGCGGACGTTCGCCGAACGGCATGTAGGAATCCTGCTGCCCCTCACGCCGCAGCACGAGGCTGCTGCCCTCGATCGTCGCGCGAGTGATCTTGCCGTGGTCGAAGGTGATGTCGACCCCGCTGATCGGCTCGTCGTCGGTGCCGTCGACCGCCATCTCGATTCCCAGCCGCGCGGTGAGCCAACCCGCGAGCAGCCGCGCCGACGGTTCGTTGCAGCCGCCGTGGACGACCGCGCTCGTCGCGGCGTGCCGGCCACCGTCGAACGCGGAGGCGAGCGCGATGCGCCACGGTGTCACGCGCGTCCACGCGAGGTCGGTGTCGCCCGGCGCGAAGTCCTCGGCGCGCTGCTGGAGCGCTCCGTTGGGATCCGCGGCGCGGCTGACGTCCGAGATGCGCCGCTCGGCGAACACCCCCAGCGGGTCGTAGGCGATCTTCTCCGGCGGCTCGCCGTGCCACCACGTGACGACCGGAACGTCGGGAGCGAGCAGCGGCAGGGTCACCGACTCGGCGTGCAGCGCGAGCCGGCCGTACATGCGCAGCACGACTGACTCGCCCGGCCCTAGCCGGCCGCCGATCGTGACCTCGGCGTCGAGGCGCGGGACCGGCGCGTCGATCTGCCGGCGCACGACCACGAGCATCCGCATCGGGTGTCGGCTGGCGGCGATCGTCGCGGCCTCCTCGGCCTCCTCGACGTCCTTTTGGTCGACGACCACGACCAGCGTCAAGGCGATGCCGCTCGTGACCGCGCCGCCCGTCCGGCGCTCCGCGGCGAGCGCCTTGACGACCGCCGTCCCTGTCGTATCCCACAGCGTCGTCATGGGCGCCTCCATTGCCGGCCGTCGGCGCCCAGCATGTCGTCGGCCTCCTTGGGGCCCCACTCGCCGGCGCGGTACAGATGCGGCGCGGTGCCGGACCAGAACCCCTCGAGCGGGTCGATCACGCGCCAGGATGCCTCGACCTCCTCGCTGCGCGGGAACAGCGTGGCGTCGCCGATCAACACGTCGAGGATCAACCGCTCGTACGCCTCCGGCGAGGACTCGGTGAACGCCTCGCCGTAGAGGAAGTCCATCGCGACGTCGCGGACCTCCATCGCGCTGCCCGGCACCTTCGAACCGAACTTCAGCGTCACGCCCTCGTCCGGCTGGACGCGGATCACCAACTGGTTGTTCCCGAGCTCCTGGGTGTCGGTCTTGCTGAACGGCAGATGCGGCGCCTTCTTGTAGACGACCGCGATCTCGGTAACCCGCTTGGGCAGCCGCTTGCCGGTGCGCAGGTAGAACGGCACGCCGGCCCAGCGCCGCGTCTCGACGCCGAGCCGGACCGCGGCGTAGGTCTCGGTGTTCGAGTCGTCCGGGATCCCGTCCTCCGCGCGGAAGGCCACCGCGCGTTCGCCGGCGAGCCAACCCTGGTCGTACTGGCCACGGACGGCGTAGCTGGCGAGATCGGACGGCAGCGAGATTGCGCGCAGCGCCTTGAGCTTCTCGATGCGCACCGCCTCGGGGGAGAACTCGACCGGCTCTTCCATCGCCGTCAGCGCGAGCAGCTGGAGCAGGTGGTTCTGCAGGACGTCACGCGCCGCGCCGGTGGCCTGGTAGAAAGCGGCGCGCCCGCCGATGCCGACGTCCTCAGCCATCGTGATCTGCACCGAGTCGACGTAGTTCGCGTTCCATACCGGCTCGAACCATAGGTTGGCGAAGCGCAGGGCGAGCAGGTTCTGGACGGTCTCCTTGCCGAGGTAGTGGTCGATCCGATAGACGTCGCGCGGCGGGAAGACGTTGTCGACGAGCTGGTTCAGCTCGAGCGCGCTGGCGAGGTCGTGACCGAACGGCTTCTCGACCACCACTCGCCGCCAGCCCTGCGCCTGCGCGGCATCCGAGAGCCCGGTCCGCTGCATCTGCTTGAGCACGGCCGGGAACAGCGACGGCGGCACCGAGAGGTAGAAGGCCGCGTTGCCGCGGGTGCCGTGCGATTCGCGGAGCTCGTCCATCCTTTTGACGAGTTCGTCGAACGCGTTGTCGTCGTCGAAGGATCCCTCGATGAAGACGGTGTTCGCGGCGAGCCGGCGCCACACCTCCTCGTTCCAGCTGGTGCGCGCGCCGTCGCGGGCGCACTTGCGAGCCAGCGCCTCGAACGAACCGCCGCCCGGCCAGTCGGACCGGGAGAAGCCGACCACCACGAAGTCCGTCGGCAGCAGGCCCCGGTTGGCGAGGTCGTATACCGCCGGTATCAGCTTTTTCCGGGAAAGATCGCCACCGATGCCGAAGATCACCAGCGCACACGGCTCTGGCACCCGCGGCAGCCGCCGATCGGACGGATCGCGCAGTGGGTTCGCGACCGCCCCTGCCGCGCCGAGCTGTGCCGGCCCCGCCGTGGCAGCAGTCGCCGGCATGCCCTCGGCGCGGTGGGCCTCGGCCGCTCGTTCGGTCGCCTCGCTCACGTAAGGCTCACTGAACGACGTCGAGCTGGCCGCGCACGCTCTCGGCGAGCTGGGTGTAGGAGTCCTCGAACTTCTGCACACCCTCGGCTTCCAGCACCGAGATCACGTCGTCGTAGCCGATGCCGAGCTCGGCGAGATTCGCAATCACCTGACGCGCGTCGTCATACGTGCCTGCGATGGCGTTGCCGCCGATGGTGCCGTGGTCGGCGACCGCGTCGAGAGTTGCTTCAGGCATCGTGTTGACGGTGTTCGGCGCGATCAGCTGGCTGACGTACATCGTGTCGTCGTAGGTGGGGTCCTTGACGCCGGTCGACGCCCATAGCGGCCGCTGCTCGTTCGCGCCCGCCGCGGCGAGCGCCTGCCACCGTGCCGACGCGATCACCTTCTCGTAACGCTCGTAGGCCAGCCGGGCATTCGCGATCGCCGCCTTGCCGCGCAGCCCCTGCGCCGTCTCGCTGCCGATCTTGTCGAGCCGCTTGTCGACCTCGGTGTCGACGCGGGAGACGAAGAACGAGGCGACCGAGCGGATGTGCGACAGGTCGATGCCGTTGCGCTGTGCCTCCTCGAGGCCGCCCAGGTAGGCGTCCATGACCTCGTCGTAGCGGTCGAGGCCGAAGATCAACGTGACGTTGACATTGATGCCGGCCGCGGTGGCCTCCCGGATCGAGGGGAGTCCTTCGGCCGTCGCCGGGATCTTGACCATCACGTTGGGCCGGTCGACGAGCCACCACAGCCCTTTGGCCTCCGCCGTGGTGCGCGAGGTCTCGTGTGCGAGCCGCGGGTCGACCTCGATCGAGACCCGGCCGTCGAGCCCGTTCGTCCGGTCGTGGACGGGGCGCAGCACGTCGCACGCCCAGCGGATGTCGTAGGCCATCAGGTAGCGGATCGCGCCGTCGATCGCGATCTCCCGGGTCTTGAGGTCGCGCAACTGCCCGTCGTACGCGTCGCCCTTCTCGAGGGCCTTCTGGAAGATCGTCGGGTTGCTGGTGACCCCGACGACGTGCTTGTCGTCGACGAGATCCTGCAGGTTGCCACTGCGCAGCCGCTCCCGGCTGATGTCGTCAAGCCATATCGACACGCCTTGGGCGCTCAGTTCGGCCAGTGTGTCGCTCATGATCTTCTCCTCCGTGTCAGTTTCCGGTCGCCGCGCCTCTGATGCGCCCCGCGCGCTCGAGCGCGGCGTGCCCAGCCGCGGCGACCCGGTCAGGAGTGAAACCGAATTGCTCGTACAGAACCTTCCCGTCCGCGCTGGCTCCGTAATGATCGATGCTGACGATCTCGCCGGCCTCGCCCACGAGATCGCGCCAGCCCATCCGGACGGCCGCCTCTACGCTGACCCGCGCCTTGACCGCGGGCGGCAGCACGTGCTGCTGGTAGGCCTCGCGCTGGCTGCGGAACCACTCGATGCACGGCATCGAGACGACGCGCGTCGGATGACCCTCACTCTCCAGCCGTTCGCGCGCAGCCAGTGCGATCGACACCTCGGAGCCCGTCGCGATGATGAGCAGCGCAGGCAGTCCCGACGACGCTTCCTCCAGCACGTAGCCGCCACGCACCGCGTCGCCGACCTTGCCGGGGTCGAGTACGGGCAGGTTCTGCCGGGACAGCGCCAGTGCGATGGGCCGGTCGGTGTATTCCAGCGTGGCGCGCCAGCACACCGCTGTTTCGTTGGCGTCGGCAGGTCGGACGACGTCCAACCCCGGGATCGCGCGCAGCGCGGCCAGATGCTCGATGGGCTGGTGCGTCGGGCCGTCCCCGCCGAGGCCGAAGGAATCGTGCGTCCACACGTAGATCGTGGGCAGCCGCATCAGCGCCGCGAGCCGCACCGGCGGCCGCATGTAATCGCTGAAGACGAGGAAGGTGCCGCCGTAGACCCGGGTGCCGCCGTGCAGCGTGATGCCGTTCATGATCGAACCCATCGCGTGCTCGCGGATGCCGAAGTGCAGGGTGCGGCCGTACGGCCCGCCGGGCCACATCTTCGTCTGGTGCTCGGCCGGGACGAAGCTGGGCTCGCCCTCCATCGTGGTGTTGTTGCTCTCGGCGAGATCGGCCGAACCGCCCCACAGCTCCGGCAGCACCCCGGCCAGCGCAGTGAGCACCTTCCCGGACGCGGCACGCGTCGAGACCTCGTTGCGCTTGCCGTCCTTCGTCGCCGGGAAGCTGGGCAGGCCGGCGGCCCAGCCTTCGGGCAGCGCCCGGTGGCTGACCCGCTCCTGCAGCGCGGCGCGCTCCGGATTGGCACCCGCCCAGGCGTCGAAGCGCTTGCGCCACGACGCATGCGCTTCCCGGCCGCGGTCGACGACCTGCCGGGCGTGGGCGAGCACCTCCGGGCTGACGAAGAAGCTGAGCTCCGGGTCGAACCCGAGGATCTCCTTGGTGCGCCGCACCTCGTCGGCGCCGAGCGCAGCACCGTGCGCCGCCCCGGTGTTCTGCTTGGTCGGCGCCGGCCAGCCGATGATCGTGCGTACCGCGATGACCGACGGCCGGTCGGTGACGTCCTGCGCCGCCTCGAGCGCCTGTTGGAGCGCCACCACGTCTTCGCCGGAGTCGACCCGCTGGGTGTGCCAGCCGTAAGCGGCATACCGCGCCAGGACGTCCTCGCTGAACGCGACCGCCGTGTCGTCCTCGATGGAGATGTGGTTGTCGTCGTAGAGCATGATCAGGTTGCCGAGCTGCTGGTGCCCGGCGAGCGAGGACGCCTCGCTGGAGACGCCCTCCTCCATGCAGCCGTCACCGGCGACGACGTAGATGAAGTGATCGAACGGCGATTCGCCCGGTGCCGCGTCCGGATCGAACAGCCCGCGCTCGCGCCGGGACGCCATCGCCATCCCGACGGCGTTGCCGACGCCCTGGCCGAGCGGCCCGGTGGTCGTCTCGATCCCCGCCGTGTGGCCGTATTCCGGGTGGCCCGGGGTGCGCGACTCCCAGGTGCGTAGCGCCTGCAGGTCGCCGAGCTCGAGCCCGTAGCCGGACAGATAGAGCTGGCAGTACTGCGTCAGCGACGAGTGCCCGTTCGAGAGGACAAACCGGTCGCGACCCACCCAGTGCGGGTCGGTGGGGTCGTGCCGCATCACGCGCTGGTAGAGCAGGTAGGCCAGCGGCGCGAGGCTCATCGCGGTGCCGGGGTGGCCGTTGCCGACCTTTTGCACGGCATCTGCGGCGAGCAGCCGGGCAGTGTCGACCGCCTTGGTGTCGAGGTCGGTCCACCACTCAGGGTGTGTCGTAGTCACGCCGTCCTCGGGCTCGCTCACGGACCCTCCTCAAGTAGCTCCCAAGGTCAGCGTAGCCATGTCGCAATGCCGCGCCAGGGCCTGCGCAGAACGGCGCCCAGCGGCGGCTACGCTGATCCAGTGACGCAGACCTCCACCGCGCCGATCTCGACGGTTCCGGATCGGTCAGAAGACGGTGCGGCGGTCGGTCCGATCCTGAAGCTGGCGCCCCGCGTCGCCCGCCGGCGGGGCCGTGTCGCGGCGTATGTCGCGCTCACCAAACCCCGGATCATCGAGCTGCTGCTGGTCACCACCGTGCCGTCGATGGTGCTGGCGGCGGGCGGCATGCCCGAGTGGTGGGTCGTGCTGGCCACGATGGTGGGCGGCACGCTCGCCGCCGGCAGCGCGAACGCCCTCAACTGCTACGTCGATCGCGACATCGACGCCGTGATGCGGCGCACCACCCATCGGCCGCTGGCCCGCCACGAGGTCTCGGCCGGCGGCGCGCTCGCGTTCGGGCTGGTGCTCGGCACCGTCGCGGTGGCGATGATGGCCGCCGTAACCAACCTGCTCGCGGCGGGCCTGACCGCCGCCGCCATCGCCTTCTACGTTGTCGTCTACACGATGCTGCTCAAGCGCCGCACCCCGCAGAACATCGTGTGGGGCGGCGCGGCGGGCTGCATGCCGGTGTTGATCGGCTGGTCGGCGGTCACCGGCTCGCTGGCCTGGCCGGCAGCCGTGCTGTTCGCGGTGATCTTCCTCTGGACCCCGCCACACTTCTGGGCACTGGCCATCCGCTACCGCGACGACTACGCCCGTGCCAATGTGCCGATGCTGCCGGTCGTCGCATCGCCAGTACGGGTCGCGGGCGAGATCGTCGGCTACGCGTGGGCGACGGTGCTGATGTCGCTCGTCCTGTGGCCGCTGGCCACCGGCTGGGTGTACGGCGCGCTGGCCGTGCTCGCCGGTGCGGCCTTCCTCGTCGCCGCACACCGGCTGCTCGCCCGGACTCGCGCGGGCAGCAACGCGAAGGCCGCGATGCAGCTGTTCCACGCGTCGAACAGCTACCTGGCGTTCCTCTTCGTCGCCGTCGCGGTCGACACCTTCCTGCGCTGACGGCCGTCCCGGAGATCGACAGCGGTCAGCCGGCCGGAATCGCCAACGGGATGCTGGCCGTCCGGCGGACCGTCACCGTGACGCCCTGCACGTGCTCGGAACCGCTGATCTGCACGGTGCCCCGGGTGAAGCCCGCCGGCACCTCGAACACGTCGAAGATGAAGTGCGCGTGCGCGACGTTGCGCGCGCGGATCGTGTGTCCGTCGGGCAGTCGGAGCCGGAGCAGCTGCGGGTCGAAGCCGAACGTGTGGCCGGGGTTCGCGGAGTCGGTGTAGTTCAGCCGCATCGACAGGATGGCGTGCCCCGGATCGCTGGCGTGTTTGGCCGTGTGCCCCGGAATCCAGAAGTCGATCGAGGCGTAGCTCGCCCGAGCGTGGAAGGTCGCGTCGGCCGATCCCACGCCGTTCGAGAAGTGCACGGGAATCGACGCGCGGCGATGCAGCACCTCGCTGCGATGCCGGCGCGCGAGTACCGCGAGATTGTGCGCGCCGGGTTTCCCGCCCGGCAGCGAGAGCGTCTGCGTGTAGCCGCCGTTGCTCAGCTGGAGCACCGCGCTCGCGGCCTTGTCGATCGCGACGACGTCCCACTCGTCGCCGCCGCTCGTGACGGGCAGCTTGCGCGGCGCGCCGCCGTCGACGACCAGTTGCGCGCTGCCCGAACCCGTCCCGCTGACGTCGCCGGCGGTGTAGCTCAGCTGGAACGCGATCAGCTGCTGTCCGGGCGGCGCCGAGCGGGCGTCCGCGCCGAGCCCGTAGCGCGGGATGACACCGGCGGCCTCGAGGACCACGCCGGTGTTCTTGCCCACCATCCGAGCGGAGTCGAGCGAGGGCGGCGTCGGGACCTGGCCGAGCTGAGCGGACGTCAGCACGTCGGCGCCGGCCGGCGGCGGGTCGGGAACCGTCAGCCCGCCGGCGCCGGACGGCGCGGTCTTCCCGTCCGGGCGCACGAGCAGGACGTCCGCGGCGAGCGCCTCCGGGTGCACGTCGCTCAGCGAGTGCGGCGGCGTGAGCGTCACCGGGCCCGTAGTCGTGGCGTCGTCAGTGGTCAGGCGCATCTCGACGTACGGGTACGCGGTGTTGCCGTCGACGAACAGCACCGGGCCGCAGAGCAGCGTCGTCGTCACATCGGACTGCTTCGCGTCGGCGGCCGGCTTCGTCGGTTTGCTGAAGTAGCAGCGGGTCGTGCCGTTCGTGGCGCCGTGCTGCTGCCGGACGTAGTCACGCAGCACCGCTTCCGCCTTGGTCAGGACCCGGTCCGGAGCCGCGACCGACTTGCCCTCGTAGGTGATCTGCGGCTTGGTCTGCGGCCAGAGCTGCCAGGTGAGAACGCCGGCGGCGACCGCGGCGATCGCGACGACGGCCAGGATGAGCGGCGTGCGCCTGCGGCGCCGCTGCGGTGGCGGGGTCTGCCACTGCGGTTGCCATGCGGCCGGCGCGTTCCACTCCGGCACCGGCGCCTGCCACACGAGGGGCGGTGCGGGCAGCGGGCGCCGCACACCAGTCCATGTCGCGCCGTCGTAATACGCCTCGGACGCCGGATCCTGCGGGTCTGGATACCACCCCGGTTCAGCCATTGGTTGATCATCACAGATAAGGGGCAAACCGTCCTTTCCGGGCCCTACCATCAGGACTCGTGCCTGCCGTGCTCCTCGCGACCTGTGCCGCGCTTCCGGACGGCGACGAGGACGCCGACCTGCTCGTCGGCGCGCTGGCCGACGCAGGCGTCGAAGCACGCTGGGCGGTCTGGAACGATCCGTCCGTCGATTGGGACGCCGACCTCGTGGTGCTGCGCTCCACCTGGGACTACACGGTCGATCGTGACGCCTTCCTCGACTGGGTCGCGCGCTTGCGGCAGGTCGCGAACGGTCCGGCCGTGGTGCGCTGGAACACCGACAAGGTCTATCTGCGCGATCTCGCCGTCGCCGGCATCCCCACGGTGGACACTGCGTTCGCCGCGCCAGGCCAGGCCGTGCAGTTCGCGCCGCACACCACCGAGTTCGTGGTGAAGCCGTCCGTTGGCGCGGGATCGAGGGGCGTCGGCCGGTTCACGCCCGACCGCGCGGACGACGCACACCGGCACGTCGCCGATCTCCACGCGGCCGGCCGGACTGCGATGGTGCAGCCGTACCTCGACGCGGTCGACACAGTCGGAGAGACCGCGCTCATCTACTTCGACGGACGGTTCAGCCACGCGGTGCGCAAGGGGCCGATGCTGCCCGAGGGCATTGCGCACCCGGTGCACGGCTGGGAGTTGTTCGTCGAGGAGCGCATTGAGGCGCGGCAGCCCGATGCGGCCGAGCTCCAGATCGGCGAGGCGGTGCTCGCGGCGGTGCGTTCGCGATTCGGCGCCGATCAGCTCTACGCGCGCGTCGACCTGCTGCCGGGCGCCGCCGGCCCGGTCGTGGTCGAGCTCGAGCTCACCGAGCCGTCCGTGTTCCTGCTCCACGGCGCGGACGGCGATCAGCCGGTCCGGCGATTTGCCGCCGCGATATCCGCCCGCGCTCAGCCGGCGAACGCCGGCAGGTAGTTGCTGTTCGCGGCAAGGATCTCCTCGAGCAGCGGTACCGCGACGTCCCACTCGCCGACGAGCGGATGGGCGAGCAGCGCGCGCAACGCGGCGTCCCGGCTGCCGGTGCGCGCTGCCTCGATCGTCAGCACCTCGTAGGCCGTCACCGCCTGGACGAGCCCGAGCAGCTCCGGCGCGAGCGGTGCCACTGACAGCGGATGCGCGCCGGCGCGGTCGACGTGCGCGGGCACCTCGACCACCGCCTTGTCCGGCAACCCGGCGATCACACCGTTGTTGCGGACGTCGACGTAATGGTGGGCGCTCGAGCAGTTCCGGTTTGTGGTCGAGCGCCGGGTCGGCGAGCCGGCGTCGTTCCGGCCGCAAGACTGCAGGTGTTGGACGTCCCGCCGGTCGTCGGCGCGCTCTCGAGTGCGCTGGAGATCGCCGGTGCCGCGCCGGACCGGATCAAGCACATGACGGAACTGTTCAGGTCGTCCGGGCCGGTCGCTCCGCGAGCGTGAGCAGCACGCGGAGCGTGGCGAGCCAGACGAGGCACGCGCCGAGCATGTGCACCGCGACCAACAGCGGCGGCACGTGCAGGAAGTACTGCGTGTAGCCGATTCCGCCCTGCGCCAGCTCGACGCCGAGCAGCACCAGCGCCGCGCGCTGCAGCGGCGCGGCGTGCAGCGCATAGGCCAGCGCCAGCACGCCGACGGTCAGCCCGATCAGCGCCATCACGAGATCGGCGTGCAGCTGCGCCAACCCGGCGATCGACAGGTCGATGCGCCGCACCTGCCCGTGTTGCACGTCGCCCGCATGCGGTCCGGCGCCGGTGACGAGCGTGCCCGCCACGAGCACCAGTGCGGCGACGGCGACGAGTCCCTGCCCCAGCAGACGCGCCGACGGTGGAGCGGCGACGGAGCGGCGCTCACCGGTGCGCCACCACAGCACGAAGGTGACCGCAATGATCGCCGCCGAGAGCAGAAAGTGCAGCGCCACAAGCCAGGGATTCAGGTCGGTGCGCACGACGATGCCGCCCAGGATCGCCTGGGCGGGAATGCCGGCGAGCGCCAGGGCGGCGAGGCCGACCTGTCGCCGCTGCCGCCAGGCGACGAACAGCGTCAGCGCGAGCGTGGCGCCCACGACGAAGGTCAGCAGTCGGTTGCTGAACTCGATCACGCCGTGCACGCCGAGCGCGTCGTTGGGGACCAGCCGGCCGCCGGAGCAGCGCGGCCAGGTCGGGCAGCCCAGGCCGGAGTCGGTGAGTCGCACCGCGCCGCCGGTGACCACGATGCCGACGTTGACGACGACCGACGCTGCGGCGAGATGGCGCAGCGTCAGCGGAGAGTTCGTCCACGCAGCGATGCGGCCCCGTGGGGTGGCGACGACCGGCTCCGTGCTCACTCCCATCGGAACCACCGCGCAGCCGCAGGGAGTGCCACGCCCGCCCACACGACGAGCGTCAGGGTCTCGTGCACCGGCAACCCGCCGCCGTCTTGCAGGACGTGATGCAAGCCGTCCGACAGCGCAGCCGAAGGCACGTATTGCAAGAGGTGGGCGGCTCCGCCGAACCGGGACAGCGGGATCGCGATGCCGCCTGCGAACAGCAGCACCAACCAGATCAGGTTCGCGGTGGCGAGCGTGATCTCGGCGCGCAGCGTCCCTGCCACGAGCAGACCGAGGGCGCCGAACGCGACGGTGCCCAACACGATCAGAAGGAGTGCGAAGGCCGGGTCGCCCTTCGGATGCCAGGCGAGCGCGAAGCCGAGTGCGCAGATCAGGACGAGCTGGACGATCTCGAGCAGCAGCACCGAGAGCGTCTTGCCGCCGATGAGCACGGCGCGCGGCAGTGCGGTGGCACCGAGCCGCTTCAGCACGGCGTACTTGCGCTCAAAGCCGGTGCCGATGGCGAGCCCGGTGAACGCGGCCGACATGATCGCCAGCGTGATGATGCTGGGCACCATGAAGTCGACGCGGCGCCCGGTCAGCGAGTAGAGCGGCAGGTTGAAGAAGAACAGCAGCAGCAGCGGGATCAACAGGGTCAACCCCGCCTGCTCCCCGTTGCGGAGCATGAGCCGGAACTCCATGGCGGTCTGCGCGGCCAGCATCCTCGACCGTGGTGCGGCCGCGGGCGCCGGCGCGAACCGTCCGGCCACGAGGGTCATGTCCGCAGCTCCCGGCCGGTGAGGTCGAGGAAGACGTCCTCGAGGGTGCGCCGCTCGACGGACAGTTCCTCGGTGAGCACGTCCTGTTTCGCGCACCACGCCGTGAGGTCGGCGACGAGTTGCGGATTGACGTCGCCGTTGATCACGTAGTGGCCCGGTTCCCGTTCGACCGCGAGCGTGCCGGAGGGCAGCGCGGCGACCAGCGATTCGAGGTTGAGTCCGGGCGCCGCGCGGAACCGCAGCTGCCCCTCGGCGCCGCTGCGCGTCAGCTCGGCGGGGCTGCCCTCGGCGACCACCTGACCGGCGTCGATCACGACGATGGCGTCGGCGAGTTGCTCCGCCTCGTCGAGGAAGTGCGTCGTGAGGACGACCGTCACGCCGTCGTCGCGCAGTGCGCGCACGAGCTCCCACGTGGCGCGGCGCGCCTGCGGATCCATACCCGACGTGGGCTCGTCCAGGAACACCAACTCGGGGCGCGCGACCAGTGCGAGCGCCAGTGACAGCCGCTGTCGCTGTCCGCCGGAGAGGCGTTTCACAGCCGTCCCGGCCACGCCGGACAGGCCGACGACGTCGAGCAGTTCGGCGGCGGGTTGCGGATGCGCGGCGTAGGACGCGAAAAGCAGCAGCATCTCGAGGGCGGTCGCGCTGGTGTACCCGCCGACTCCGTCCTGGAGCATGACTCCGACCCGGGGTCGCAACTCCGGCACGGCGGGGTCGAGGCCGAGCACCCGCACCTGCCCGGAATCGGGCCTGCGGAAGCCTTCGCAGATCTCGACCGTCGTCGTCTTGCCCGCGCCGTTCGGTCCGAGCAGCGCGAGCACCGACCCGCGGTGCACGGTCAGCGACAACCCGTTCACCGCGCGGCGGGTCCCGTAGCTCTTGACGAGGTCGACGACCTCGACCGCTGCCGACCCGCTGGACACCTCGCCAGTCTAGGAATCGTCGCCGGCGCGGTCCGCCCGGCTGCTACGAGGCGAGCTTCATGTTCGACGCGAAGGTGTCGACGTACTCCTGGCCGCAGAGTTGCTGGATCTGCGTTCGGATCGCCTCGGTGACCTCGCGCAGCACCCGAGAGCTGCGCTCCTGCTCGGCGAGGTGGCCGAACCGCATCGGGGCGCCGACGTGAACGCCCACCGGTTTGCGGTGCCAGTGCCGGGTGTCCGGCGGCTGGACGTCCCGAGTGCCGATCACGCCGACCGGGACGACGGGCGCGCCGCTGCGCAGGGCGAGGCGCGCGACGCCGGTGCGGAACTTGTACAGCCGGCCGTCGGGGGAGCGGGTGCCCTCGGGGAAGATGCCGAGCGCGCGGTCCTGCCGCAACACGTCGACGCCGATGTCGATGACCGCGGCCGCCGAGCGCGGGTCGCCGCGTTCGACCGGCACCTGCCCCATGCCGCGGAAGAACGCCGCCATCGCGCGGCCGCGTAGCCCGGGCGAGGTGAAGTACTCGGCCTTCGCGAAATAGAACACTTGTCGCCGCGCGGCGAGCGGGATGAAGAACTCGTCGGCAAACGACTGGTGATTCGCCACCAGGATCACCGGCCCGGTGGACGGAATGTGCTCGCCTCCCGCGATTTCAGGGCGAAAGGCGGCGCGCAGTGCCGGTGCCAAAGTGAGTTCGAGGGTCCGGTACAGCACCTTCGGAACCTACCGCGCGAACGCATCTTCCCCTCCGGTGTGGGCACCGGCAGGCCGGAAATTCGCCCCGCGCGGGAGGGGAAGACGCGCCCGAGGTGACCCCGACCTGGGGCTGGGCCGGGAAATACGTCATACTGGTGTTGTGAAAATCGAGCCAGGCACTGTGATCGACACAGTGACCGGGACCGCGAGTCCCGGCGAGCGCCCGGCCGACCGAACTCGGGACGCCGTGGCGCGTCTTATCCTGCAGCGCGGCCCGCAGCACGCCGCGGATCTCGCCGACCGACTTGGCCTCTCGCCGGCCGCCATCCGTCGCCACCTCGACGCGCTCGTGGCCGACGGCTTGCTCGTGGAGCGCGATCCGCGCCCGTCGGCCCATCGCGGCCGCGGACGCCCAGCACGCACCTACGCACTCACCGACGCGGGCCGGGCCGCCTTCCCGCACGCGTACGACGACCTCGCCAACACGGCGCTGCGCTACCTGCGCGAGACGGGCGGCGAAGCTGCCGTCACCGCGTTCGCCGAGCATCGGGCGGCGACGCTGGCCGCCAAGCTGCGCGCCGGCGTCGACGCAGATGCGCCGCTGACCACTCGGGCCGAGGCCCTCGCCGCCGCGCTCTCCGACCACGGATACGCTTCGACCACCGAGACCGTCGGCGGCGATGACGCCGGCGTGCACGGCATCCAGGTCTGTCAGCACCACTGCCCGGTGGCGCATGTCGCCGCCGAGTTCCCAGAACTCTGCGAAGCCGAAACACGCGCGTTCGCCGAGGTGTTGGGGACTTACGTCCAACGGCTCGCCACCATCGCCCACGGCGACGGTGTCTGCACCACGCACGTCCCCACCCCTCCCGGGAGGAAGTAGATATGACCACCACGCCAACGCAGCCCGAGCGGACTGCCCTCACGCAGGACGAGCAGATCGCCGCCCTGGGGCGCTACGGCTATGGCTGGGCGGACTCCGATGTTGCCGGCGCGAGCGCGCAGCGCGGGCTTTCCGAGGCCGTCGTGCGCGACATCTCGGCGAAGAAGAACGAGCCGGAGTGGATGCTGCAGCGGCGGCTCAAGGCGCTGGCGATCTTCCGGAAGAAGCCGATGCCGAACTGGGGTTCGGACTTGTCGGGCATCGACTTCGACAACATCAAGTACTTCGTCCGCTCGACCGAGAAGCAGGCGGCGAGCTGGGACGACCTGCCGCTCGACATCAAGAACACCTACGACAAGCTCGGCATCCCGGAGGCGGAGAAGCAGCGCCTCATCGCCGGCGTCGCCGCGCAGTACGAGAGCGAAGTCGTTTACCACAAGATCCGTGAGGACCTCGAGGAGCAGGGCGTCCTGTTCCTCGACACCGACACCGGGCTGCGCGAGCACCCGGAGATCTTCGAGGAGTACTTCGGGTCGGTGATCCCGTCGGGCGACAACAAGTTCTCCGCACTCAACACCGCGGTGTGGTCCGGCGGCTCGTTCATCTACGTGCCCAAGGGCGTGCACGTGGAGATCCCGCTGCAGGCCTACTTCCGGATCAACACCGAGAACATGGGCCAGTTCGAGCGGACGCTGATCATCGTCGACGAGGGCGCTTACGTGCACTACGTCGAGGGCTGCACGGCGCCGATCTACAGCTCTGACTCGCTGCACTCGGCGGTCGTGGAGATCATCGTCAAGCCGAACGCGCGGTGCCGGTACACGACCATCCAGAACTGGTCGAACAACGTCTACAACCTCGTCACCAAGCGCGCGAAGGCCGACACCGGCGCCACCATGGAGTGGGTCGACGGCAACATCGGCTCCAAGGTCACGATGAAGTACCCGGCCGTGTGGCTGACCGGCGAGCACGCCAAGGGCGAGGTGCTATCCGTCGCGTTCGCGGGCGAGGGCCAGCACCAGGACGCGGGCGCGAAGATGCTGCACCTCGCGCCGCACACGTCCTCGACGATCATCTCGAAGTCGGTCGCGCGCGGCGGCGGGCGTACGTCCTACCGCGGGCTCGTCCAGGTCAACAAGGGCGCGCACCACAGCGCGTCGACGGTGAAGTGCGACGCGCTCCTGGTCGACGAGATCAGCCGCTCGGACACCTACCCGTACGTCGACGTCCGCGAGGACGACGTCTCGATGGGCCACGAGGCCACGGTCAGCAAGGTCAGCGAGGACCAGCTGTTCTACCTGATGAGCCGCGGCCTCACCGAGGACGAGGCGATGGCGATGGTGGTGCGCGGGTTCATCGAGCCGATCGCGCGCGAGCTGCCGATGGAGTACGCGCTCGAACTGAACCGGCTCATCGAGCTGCAGATGGAAGGTGCAGTCGGCTGATGACCTTGCTCCAAGACCGGCCCCACTCGCACGGGGCCGGGCCCACCGGAACGCCCGCCGAGCGCTTCACCTCCCGTAACCCGGACGACTTCGCGATCCCGCGCGGCCGCGAGGAGGAGTGGCGGTTCACCCCGTTCCGCGACATCCGCGCGCTGTTCGAGCCGTTCGAGCCGGACGTGCGGATCAGCGGTGACATCGAGGCCCCGGACGGCGTCACGTGGGCGATCGTCGGCCGCGACGATCCGCGGGTGGGCCGGGCGCTCCAGCCCGCGGACCGGGTGAGCGCGCTCGCGTTCAGCCACGCGCCGCAGGCGCTCGTGGTCCAGGTCGCGTCCGACACCGAGCTGCAAGCGCCGGTTCTGGTGCACGGCAAGGTGGAACCGGGCAGCGCGTACGAGCACATGGTGATCGAGGCGGGCACGCACTCCAAGGCCACGGTCGTCGTCGACTACACCGGTCAGGCGACGGTCGCCGAGAACGTCGAGATCGTCGTCGGCGACGGCGCACAACTCACCGTCGTCAGCGTCCAGGACTGGGAGCCCGGCGCGGTCCAGATCGCGTCCCACGCGGCCCGCGTCGGCCGGGACGCGACGTTCAAGCACGTGATCGTCGACCTCGGTGGTTCGCTGGTGCGCATCACGCCGACGGTGCACTTCGACGCCCCCGGCGGTGCCGCCGAGCTACTCGGCGTGGCGTTCGCGGGCGACGGGCAGCACTTCGAGTCGCGCCTCTACATCGATCACGGCGTGCCGAACTGCACGTCGCGAGTGCTCTACAAGAACGCGCTGCTCGGCGAGTCGGCGCGCACGGTGTGGATCGGCGACGTCCGCATTCGGCCGGACGCGACGGGCACCGACACCTACGAGATGAACCGCAACCTGCTGCTGTCCGACGGCGCGCGCGCCGATTCGGTGCCGAACCTCGAGATCGAGACCGGCAACATCGCGGGCGCCGGGCACGCGAGCGCGACGGGCCGCTTCGACGACCTGCAGCTGTTCTACCTGCAGTCGCGCGGCATTCCCGAGGAGGAGGCGCGCCGGCTGGTGGTGCGCGGCTTCTTCGCCGATGTCGTCCACCGCATCGGCATCCCCGACCTGCAGCACAAGATCATGGAAGCCATCGAAACCCGCCTCGGCTACGTCCCCGAGACAGATAGCGAGAACGAGTAACAACATGACCACGTTGGAGATCCGCGACCTGCACGTCACCGTCGGCGAGGGAGACGACGCCACTGAAATCCTCAAGGGCGTCGACCTGACCGTGTCGTCCGGCCAGACACACGCGATCATGGGGCCGAACGGCTCCGGGAAGTCGACGCTCGCCTATGCGATCGCCGGCCACCCGAAGTACACGGTGACCAGTGGCTCGGTCACCCTCGACGGCACGGACGTGCTCGCGATGACCGTAGACGAACGTGCCCGCGCCGGGCTGTTCCTCGCGATGCAGTACCCGGTCGAGGTGCCGGGCGTCTCGGTGTCGAACTTCCTGCGCACCGCGGTCACCGCGGTGCGCGGCGAGGCGCCGAAGCTGCGTACCTGGGCCAAGGAGGTCAACACAGCGATGGCCGAACTCGGCATCGACAAGGCCTTCGCCGATCGCAACGTGAACGAGGGCTTCTCCGGCGGGGAGAAGAAGCAGCACGAGATCCTGCAGCTCGAGTTGCTCCGGCCCAAGATCGCGATCCTCGACGAGACCGACTCCGGCCTCGACGTCGACGCGCTGCGCGTCGTCAGCGAGGGCGTGAACAAGGTGCGCGCGACCGGGATCGGCACGCTGCTCATCACGCACTACACCCGCATCCTGCGCTACGTCGACGCCGACCAGGTGCACGTGTTCTTCGACGGGCGCATCGTCGAGTCCGGTGGCCCGGATCTCGCCGCGCGGCTCGAGGAAGAGGGATACGCGCGATTCGGCAGCACGGAGACGGCACTCGCATGAGCTTCGATGTGGACGTCGTTCGCAAGGATTTCCCGATCCTTGCGCGCGAGGTGCACGGGGTGCCGCTCGTGTACCTCGACAGCGCGAACACGTCGCAGAAGCCGCAGGTCGTGCTCGACACGCTGGCCGAGTTCTATTCGCGGCACAACGCGAACGTCGCGCGTGCGGTCCACACGCTGGGCTCGGAGGCGACCAACGCCTACGAGGGGGCGCGCGACAAGGTGGCGGCATTCGTCAACGCGCCGCGGCGCGACGAGGTCGTCTTCACCAAGAACTCGTCCGAGGGGCTGAACCTCCTCGCCTACGCGATCTCCAACGCGACGACGTTCCCGGGTGCCGAACGGTTTCGGATCGGGCCGGGTGACGAGGTCGTGGTCACCGAGATGGAGCACCACAGCAACATCGTCCCGTGGCAGTTGCTGTGTCAGCGCACCGGTGCGACGTTCCGCTGGCTGCCGATTGACGACAACGGCCGGCTCGTCGTCCCCGCGATCGACGAGGTCATCAACGAGCGGACGAAGCTGGTGGCGTTCGTTCACCAGTCGAACGCGCTCGGCACGATCAACCCGGTGCCGCGCATCGTCGCGCGCGCCCGTGAGGTCGGCGCGCTCACTGTCGTCGACGCGTCGCAGTCGGCGCCGCATCTGCCGCTCGACGTGCAGGCACTCGGCGCGGATTTCGTCGCGTTCACCGGCCACAAGCTCTACGGCCCGACCGGCGTCGGCGTGCTGTGGGGGCGCTTCGACGTGCTCGCCGACCTGCCGCCGTTCATGGGCGGCGGTGAGATGATCGAGACGGTCGACATGACCGGCACGACTTATCGCGAGCCGCCGCACCGCTTCGAGGCGGGTACCCCGATGATCGCCCAGGCGGTCGGCCTCGGCGCGGCGATCGACTACGTGAGCGCGATCGGGATGCCCGACATCGCGGCGCACGAGCGGGAGCTGGTGGCACGCGCCCTCGACGGGCTAGGGACGATCGACGGGCTGCGCATCATCGGCCCTTCCGACACCGTCGACCGCGGCGCGGCGATCTCGTTCACCTTGCCCGGCGTGCATCCGCACGACGTCGCGCAGTTGCTCGACGAGCAGGGCATCGCGGTGCGCGCCGGTCATCACTGCGCCCGCCCGGTGTGCGTCCGGTACGGCATCCCGGCGACGACGCGCGCGAGCTTCGGCATCTACACGACGCCGGAGGAAATCGATGCGCTCGTCCGCGGCGTTGAACGGGTGAAGGAGATATTTGCCCGATGACGCTGCCGATGGAGTCGATGTATCGAGAGATCATTCTCGATCATTACAAGCACCCCCAGCACCATGGGCTGCCGGTGGCGTTCGACGCCGAGGTCCACCACGTCAACCCGACCTGCGGCGACGAGGTGACGGTCCGGGTTCGCATCGCGGACGGGGCGATCGCCGACCTCGGCTGGGAGGGAGAGGGCTGCTCGATCAGCCAGGCCTCGACCTCGGTCATGAGCGACCTCGTGATCGGCAAGCCGGTCGGCGAGGCGCTGGCGCTGCAGCGAAAGTTTCTGGAGCTCATGCAGTCGCGCGGCGAGGCGGAGCTGACCGAGGCAGACGAGGACGAGCTGGAGGACGCGGTCGCGTTCGAGGGCGTCTCCAAGTACCCGGCCCGCGTCAAGTGCGCGCTGCTGGGCTGGATGGCGATGACGAGCGCCGTCGCCGACGCGGAAGGGAATAACAAGGCATGACGACCACGACAGTTCCGTCCCGTGACGAGATCGACGAGGCGATGCGCGACGTCGTCGACCCGGAGCTCGGCATCAACGTCGTCGACCTCGGCCTCGTGTACGACGTCCGAGTCGAGGAGGCGGAGGGCGGCGCGATCGTCACGCTCGACATGACGCTGACCTCGGCCGCCTGCCCGCTCACCGACGTGATCGAGGACCAAGCGAGCAGCGCGCTCACCGGTGGTCCCACGCCACTTGCCGGCGAGGTACGCATCAACTGGGTGTGGATGCCGCCGTGGGGACCGGAGAAGATCACCGACGAGGGCCGCGAGCAGCTCCGCGCCCTCGGCTTCAACGTGTGACGAGCCGCTTCGCCAGCTCCTGTAGCGCGAACAGGCTCGTTTAACACATAATTCACGCCGTGTCGCTTTCGCGCACGGGCGCCGTGACGCATGACGACTGGACGGTCGAACGACCGCCGCTCGCCCTCGTGCTTGCCACAGTCGGCGCGGTGGCGACCGTGCTGGGTTACGTCCTGTTCGATTGGGCGGCAGGCACCAGCTTCGCCGACGTCCGGCACGCGGCGAGCGCCGACGGCACGACTGCGAGCGTCGTGACCCAGGCCTACACCCGCGCGATGTTCCTACCACTGCTCGTGGTCGCGGTGCTGACTGCCTTCTGTGCACCAGCGGGTCATGCAGTGTCGCGTGTGGTCGCGGGCGGCGCCGGCATCCTGATGGGCCTCGGTCTGATCGCGACGCTGATCTGGGTCTACTCCGGGGCGGTCGGCACGCAGGACACCCGACGCAGCGCGCTGCCGCCGCTCGCGTTGCTGGCGCTGGCCGGCGTGGGCATCGCGGTGCTCGGCGCGGCCGCGCTGTTCGACACGCGCGCCGTCTTTGCGCGCAGCCTCGCGGCAGCCATTGCCGGTCTTGCCGTGATCCTGCACGTGTACGCCGTTGCGGACGCCGTCGACAGCCCAGCCGGCGGTGCCTGGGTCGCAGCGGCCGGCTATGTACTGCTCGCCGTCGCGGTCGCCGTTCCGTATCGGCGCATCACGCACGTGCGGTAGCGCGCCAGAGCTTGCTCAGCCCAGGTCGTTCGTCGCAAGCGTGTCGCACGCTCGCGGGTCGCCGGTGCGGTAGCCGGTCGTCAGCCACTTCTCCCGCTGCGCACCGCTGCCGTGCGTGAAGGTGTGCTGGTTGACCTGGCCGTTTCCGAGGTTCTTCTGGATCCAGTCGTCGCCGATCCGGCCCGCTACTTGGAGCGCGTTCGCGAAGTCCTGCCGGCTGATCGATTCGACGAGTGCCGGTTCGCCGTTCGGTCCCGGCTCCGTCGCGTGTTTGGCCCAGACGCCGGCAAAGCAGTCCGCCTGCAACTCCAGGCGCACCGAGTCGGACGTCGCGCCCTGTCTGGTGCGCACCTTCGACTCGATGCCGAGCAGATCCTGCACATGATGGCCGTACTCGTGCGCGAGCACGTAGGCGTCGACGAACAGCCCGCCGCGGGCCCGGAACTCGCTCTTGATGTCGTCGTAGAAGGACAGGTCGATGTAGACGCGCTTGTCGGCCGGACAGTAGAACGGGCCGGCGCCGCTGTCGGCCGCGTCGCAGCCGGTCGACACCTGGCCGGAGAACCACACGGTCGGCACCGCCACGTACGGGCGACCCAGCTTGGGCAGCTCGCGCGACCAGTAGGCCTGAATCGAGTCGATGTCCGCGACCACCGCGCACTCGAGCTTCGTGTTCGCATCCGCACCCGTCTTGCACTCGGCCGCGACCTGCGAGTTGTCGGCCGTCGCCGGCTGCCCGCTTTGCCCGAGTTCGCCGAGGATCGTTGCTGCGGCCTGCCCGGCGCCGCTGCCGCCGACCGCAGAGACGACCAGGTAGATCAGCACGCCGACGATGCCGACACCGCCGCCTCCGATCGCCGCACCGCGGCCACCCACCCGTCGGGTGTCACGGACCTGCGAGGTGTCCAGGCGAGCAGATTTCCGGTACTTCATGCAGGTACCGTAGAGGCATGGAGGTCAGGACTCAGAGGTGACATGGCTCGCTTCGACGCCACAGCCATGTCCAAGTCCAGGAGCCCTGACCGATGATCACCGCAACAGATCTCGAGTTGCGCGCTGGTGCGCGCATCCTGCTCGAACCCACCGCACTCCGCGTCCAGCCAGGTGACCGCATCGGTCTCGTCGGCCGCAACGGCGCGGGCAAGACCACGATGCTGCGCACCTTCGCCGGCGAAACGCTGGCCCATGCCGGACACATCACTCGCTCCGGGCCGGCCGGCTACCTGCCGCAGGATCCGCGCACCGGCGACCTCGATGTCCTCGCCCGCGACCGCGTGCTTGCTGCGCGCGGCCTCGACACGCTCGTCCGCGATATCGCCAAGGCGCAGGTCCAACTCACCGAGCGTCCCGACGACGCCACGCTGCTGCGCCGGTACGGCGCCCTCGAGGAACGGTTCACCGCGCGCGGCGGTTACGCGGCCGAGAGTGAGGCGGCCAGGATCTGCGGGAACCTCGGGCTGCCGGAGCGCGTCCTGACGCAGCCGCTCGGAACACTTTCCGGCGGGCAGCGCCGACGCGTCGAGCTGGCTCGCATCCTGTTCGCCGACTCGGGCGCCGAACCGTCGACGCTGCTGCTCGACGAACCGACCAACCACCTCGACGCCGACTCGCTCGTCTGGCTGCGCGATTTCCTGCGCCAGCACGGCGGCGGCCTGGTGGTGATCAGCCACGACGTGGAGCTGCTCGACGCCGTCGTGAACAAAGTTTGGTACCTCGATGCGAACCGCGCGGCCGTCGATGTCTACAACGTCGGGTGGAAGACCTACCTCGAGCAGCGCGAGGCCGACGAGCGGCGCCGGCACCGCGAGCGTGCCAACGCCGAGCGCAAGATCGAGGCACTGCGCAGCCAGGCCGACAAGATGCGGGCGAAGGCCACGAAGGCGCGCGCCGCGCACCAGATGGATCGGCGCGCCGCAGCGCTCGCGGCCGGCCTGCCCGAGGTGCGGACTCGCGACAAGGTCGCGCGCTTGCGGTTCCCGGCGCCTGCGTCGTGCGGGCGCACACCGCTGACCGCGCAAGGGCTGTCGAAGTACTACGGCTCGCTCGAGGTGTTCACCGACGTCGACCTCGCAGTCGACCGCGGCGCCCGCGTCGTGGTGCTCGGGTTGAACGGCGCGGGCAAGACGACGTTGCTCCGGCTGCTGTCCGGGCTCGAGACGCCGGACACCGGCGAGGTGCGTCCCGGACACGGGCTGCGACTCGGGTACTACGCCCAGGAGCACGAGACGCTCGACCACGACCGGACGGTGCTCGAGAATATGCGCACGTCGGCGTTCAGCGACGGCCGCGCCGACCTGAGCGACACCGACCTGCGCAAGATCCTCGGCGCCTTTCTGTTCTCCGGCGACGACGTCAACAAGCCGGCCGGTGTGCTGTCCGGCGGGGAGAAGACGCGGCTCGCCCTCGCGATGCTCGTCACGAGCGCCGCGAACGTCTTGTTGCTCGACGAGCCGACGAACAACCTCGATCCGGTCAGCCGTGAGCAGGTGCTCGTCGCACTGCGTACCTTCCGCGGCGCGATCGTCCTCGTCACGCACGACGAGGGTGCGGTCGAGGCGCTGACTCCGGAGAAGGTCATCCTGCTTCCGGATGGTGTCGAGGACAGTTGGAGCAACGACCTCGCTGACCTGATCGCCTTGGCTTGATCAATTACCGAAAGTCGGACAATTCGAGCCGCTCGCGCGTGGCACGGATTAGCCGGGTGATCAAGGACGTAATACAGGTTTGGTCACGACCTACACCTCACTCGTTGTATGCGCGTCGCGACGATCTTGCGGGCGCTTCCGCGGTGCTGCTATCAAGTCGTGCGGAGATCGTCTGGACAACACGGTCCCTGCACCGACGCTCTGGATCTCGTTGGGATCAAAGGAGAAATCCATGGCAGTTCTGAAGAAGGGTGCCCGGATAACGGGCACCGATCGCACCAAGCTCGCTGCCGAACTGAAGAAGTCGTACGACAAGGGCAAGAGCATCCGCGAGCTCGCCGACACACACGGCCGTTCATACGGCTTCGTGCACCGCGTGCTCTCCGAATCCGGCGTCAAGCTGCGTGGCCGCGGCGGCGCGACGCGTACCAAGGCGACCGCTGGCAAGGCAAAGGCGAGAGGTCGCTAACCTGCCCTCATGGGCATAGCGGTCGACTCGGATGCCGGTTTCGAGATCGACCTGCATGATGAACGCGCCACAATCACCCTCAACCGGCCGGACCGGCTGAACTGCCAGTCGCCCACGACCTGGGACGAACTCGCGCGCATTCAGCAAACGCTCCCCGGAGCGGTCCGGGTCGTGGTGCTGCGCGGCGCAGGCCGGGCATTCTCTGCCGGCCTCGACCGTGCACTGTTCGCCCCAGACGCCTCCGGCGGGCTGCTCACCCTGCCGCGGCTGTCGCAGCACGAGGCGACGGCGCACATCGCCGCGTGGCAGCGCGCCTTCGACTGGACATCGCGTCCGGACGTGGTCAGTGTCGCCGCCGTACAGGGCCATGCGATCGGCGCCGGCTTCCAGCTCGCGCTCGGCGCCGATCTGCGCATCGCCGCGGCCGACGCGCAGTTCACGATGGCCGAGCCGACGTTCGGACTGGTGCCCGACCTCGGCGGCACCAAGCGACTCGTCGACCTCGTCGGGTATGCACGCGCCGCGGACATCTGCCTGACCGGCCGCCGGGTCGGCGCGGAGGAGGCACTGCGCATCGGCCTTGTCGCGCGCGTCGTCCCGAACGACGAACTGGACGCGTCCGTCGAGCAGACCGTAGCGGCGCTGCTGGCCGTGAACCGCGACGCCGCCGCCGAGACCAAGGCGCTGCTCCAGCGCGCGGCCGCGGGCACCCAGGACGAGCAGGAGGCCGCCGAACGCGACGCCCAATACCGCCGCCTGCGCGCGCTGGCCGGCCTCGACCGCGAGGACTGATCTCTGCCGGCCAACGTTGTCCGCTATAAGCGGACAATGGAAGAGCCTCACGTGCTGCTGCGTTGGGGCGCGCGGAGGTAGTACGTGTCCTTTGACCACATGAACGCCATGCGGGCAATGCGCTCCATGGGCCGTCGGGATTCCGGCGTCGTCGACAAGTCGCTGCCACCCGGCACCTGGCGTCGGGTGTTCCGGTTCGCCCGGCCGTATCGGCTCGAACTGTTCGTCTTCCTGCTGTTGGTCATCGGCGACGCATTGATCGGAGTCGCGACGCCGGTGCTCGCCGGACGGGTCATCAACACGATCACCCGCAACGGCGAGGCGAACGTAGTCGTCCAGATCGCGCTCGTCATCGCCGGCCTTGCGGTCGTCGACGCCGGGCTCTCCTTCTCCCAGCGGTGGTACTCGGCACGCATCGGCGAAGGCCTGATCTACGACATGCGCACCGCCGTGTTCGATCACGTGCAGCGGATGCCGCTGGCGTTCTTCACCCGGACTCAGACGGGCGCGTTGGTCAGCCGGCTGAACAACGACGTCCTCGGCGCGCAGCAGGCGTTCACGTCGACGCTGTCCGGGCTCGTGTCGAACGTCGTGAGCCTCGCGTTGACGGCGGGCGTCATGTTCGCGCTGTCCTGGCAGATCACGCTGATCTCGATCGTCATGCTGCCGCTGTTCGTGATCCCGGCCCGGCGCATCGGCGCGCGGCTCCAGGAGATCACGCGAGAGTCCTACAACCTTAACGCGTCGATGAACGCGACGATGACCGAGCGCTTCAACGTCGCAGGCGCGCTACTTGTCAAGTTGTTCGGGCACCCGTCGAACGAGGACGAGTCGTTCCGCGGCCGCGCCGCGCGGGTGCGCGACATCGGCGTCACGTCTGCGATGTACGGGCGGGCGTTCTTCGTCTCGCTGACCCTCGTCGCGTCGCTCGCGCAGGCGTTGGTGTACGGCCTCGGCGGCTGGTTCGCGATCAAGGGCGAACTGTCCGCCGGGACGGTCGTCACGCTGGCGTTGCTGCTGAGCCGGCTCTACGGCCCGCTCACCGCGCTCTCGAATGCGCGCGTGGACGTGATGAGCGCGCTCGTCAGCTTCGATCGCGTTTTCGAGGTGCTCGACCTGAAGCCGATGGTCGCCGACGCGCCGGATGCGACCGAACTCGGCAAGGACGCGCGCAGCATCGAGTTCGTGGACGTGCACTTCGGCTACCCGGGTGCCGCGGATGTCTCGCTCGCCTCGCTCGAGGACGTCGCCGTGCTGGACACCGGAATCTCGCCGGCGGTGCTGCACGGGGTGTCGTTCCGCGCCGAGCCAGGCCAGATGATCGCGCTCGTCGGCCCGTCCGGCGCCGGCAAGACGACGATCAGCCAACTCGTCCCGCGCATCTACGACGTGACCTCCGGCAGCGTGCGCGTCGGCGGTCGTGACGTGCGCACCGTGACCCAGCAGTCGCTGCGCGACCGGATCGGCGTCGTGAGCCAAGAGGCCCACATGTTCCACGAGACCATCCGCGCCAACCTGGTCTACGCCGCCCCGCACGCCACCGACGCGCAGCTGTGGCGCGCGGTCGACGCAGCACAGATCGGCGAGCTCGTGCGCGGCCTGCCCGACCGGCTCGACACGGTCGTGGGCGATCGCGGCTACCGCCTCTCCGGTGGCGAGAAGGCTCGCCTCGCGATTGCCCGGCTGCTGCTCAAGGAGCCCGAGATCGTGATCCTCGACGAGGCGACGGCGCACCTCGACAGCGAGAGCGAGGCCGCCGTCCAGGAGGCGCTGGCCAACGCGCTCGAAGGCCGGACCTCGCTCGTCATCGCGCACCGGCTCTCGACGATCCTCAACGCCGATCAGGTGATCGTCGTCGAGGCCGGGCGGGTCGTCGAGTCGGGGAAGCACAGCGACCTGCTCGCCGCCGGCGGTATCTACGCCGAGCTGTACCGCACGCAGTTCGAGCGCCAGGCCGCCGGCGTTGAATGACGCCTAACCGAGCAGCGCCCCGCCGACCGTGAGCGGGTCGGCGAGCAGCGGGGCGAAGGCGAGCTCCGCGGCGCCGAGCAGGGCAGAGTCGGAGCCGAAGGACGGCGCGACGAGTTGGACGTCGCGCGCCTGCTCCTCGAACGCGTACTCACGCAGCGCGCGCTCGACGTCCGGCTGCGCGATGTCGAGCAGCTCGGCGAGATGCCCGCCGAGCACCACCAGCTGCGGGTTCAACGTGTTGACGAGGCTGGCGATCGCCCGGCCCAGCGACACCGCGACCTCGTGCACCGCGCGCACCGCTTCAGGGTCGTCGTGACGGGCGTCGGCGAAAACGGCAGCGGTTGCCGCCTCGGTAGGTGGCTGCTCACGCCCCGCGATCCGCAGCAGCGCCTCCTCACCGATGTAGGTCTCGACGCAGCCGTGCTTGCCGCAGTGGCATGCCGGGCCGGCCGCGTCCACGACGTTGTGGCCGATCTCCCCGGCGTAGCCGTCGTAGCCGCGCAGCGGGCGGCCGTTGGCGATGATGCCCGCACCCACCCCGACCCGGCCGAGCAGGAAGACCACGTCGTCGATACCGCGGGCCCCGCCGCGGCTGTGTTCGGCGAGCGCCGCGAGATCGGCGTCGTTGCCGATCGAGACGTTCGTGCGGCTTGCCAGCTTGTCGGCGAGCAGCGTGCCGAACGCGACGTCGCGCCACTCGAGGTTCGGCGCGACCGCGACCAACCCGGTGTACCGGTCGACGGTCCCCGGCAGGCTCACCCCGATGCTGAGCGGCGCGAGGTCACGTGCCGTTGCGCCGCTCACCCGAGTGACCGCCTCGACGACGATGCGCGCGACGTTGTCCGGCCCACACGCATCGACGCCCGTGGTGACGACGTCGCGGGCCAGCAGGGTGCCGCCGATGCCAACCGCCGCAGTGATCACCTGCGTGACGTCGATGTCGACGGCGACGACGTACGGACCGGCCGGGTGCGGCCCCACGACGTGCGACGGACGCCCGACACCCGACCCGCCGCTGGGCACCACCTCGTCGACCAGACCCAACTCGATCAGGTCGGCCACCAACGCACCCACCGTCGACCGGCTGACCGCGAGCCGTTGCGTCAGCTCGGCTCGGGTCAACGCACCGTCGCGGTGAATGTGATCGAGCAACAGCGCGAGGTTATGCCTACGGATCGCGTCGGGTCTGGCGGCGGGGAAGGCGGCCATGGCTCGCTGCGACCGTCGGCTCAGGCCAAGCCCGAGGAGCCGGCCCGCCGTCTCGACAGTGCATCCACCGCGGCCGCGAGAAGCAGCACGAGGCCGGTGACGATGTACTGGACGGCCGGACCGTTGGGCCCGGACACCAGGTCGGCCATGCCGTTCTGGATGACCTCGACGACCGCACCACCGATCAGCGCGTCGAGCAGTCGGCCCTTGCCACCGAACAGGCTCGTCCCGCCGATCACTGCCGCTCCGACAGCGAGCAGCAGGATGTTGCCGTTGTAAGAGTTCGGGGCGACGCTGGCCACGTTTGAAGCGATTTCGATACCGGCGACCGCGGCCATGAACGAGCAGACCATGAAGACCGAGATGCGGATGCGGTCCACGCCGATGCCGGCCCGGCGGGCGGCTTCCTCGTTGCCACCGACGGCATAGACGTGCCGGCCGTACCGGGTTCGGGAGAGCGCGAACGTCAACACCGTGAAGAGGACCACGACAACCGGCACGACCCACGGCACGCCCTCGACGGGCGGTGGTGTCACCCGCACGGTATGTCCATTGACGTTCCGGAAGATCGACCCCTTGTTCAGCGACCGGTTGCGGTTGAGCAGTAGGACCAGGCCGATCGAGACAACGGCGAGCGCCCCAACCTTCAACAGCATCACGGACATCGGCTCGCCAACCAGGCCGGCCCGGCGCCGTGCGGTAGCGGCGGCGATCTTCGTCCAGGCATACCCCGCGACCACGATGGCGACGAGCACCCAGCCGGCCCACAACGGCATGTTGCCGTTGGCGAAGTCGAGCACGACCTTGTCGCTGACGATGATGTTGCCGATCGGGCCGCGGTGCCAATCGGAGATCACCAGCGCGACGCCCTGGAACGCCAGGAAGAACGCCAGCGTGACAACGAACGACGGGATGCGCACCTTCGAGACCAGCAGGCCGATCGTGAGCCCGATGATCAGGCCGGTCAGGAGTGCGGCGCCGAGCGTGATCGGCCAGGTGTTCCATGGGCTGCCGAAGCCGACCATCAGCCGGGCCATGACGAACGCGCAGACACCGCCCGTCGTGCCCGCGGACAGGTCGATCTCACCGAGCAGCAGGACGAACACGAGGCCCATGGCGAGGAAGATCGTTCCCGCGCCCTCGGTGAGCATGTTCCCGAAGTTGTAGAGGGTGTGGAACGTGTCCTGGATGGCTGAGAAGAGCACCACCAGCACAATCAGCCCACATACGGCGGGCAGCGAGCCCATGTCGCCGCCACGTAGCCGCAGCATGTAGTTGTGGAAGTACTCCCGGATGCCGCCCTCGATCGGCGCGGTGCTCGCCGCGGGGGACAGCACGCCGAGTTCGGCTAGCTCCTCCGTGTCGACGGGGTCATGTTGTTTCGTCACGCTGGTGCCCCGTTCGTCTGCGCGAGGGACTCGGCGAGCGGCGACCCGTCGCTGAGCGTGCCAGTAGTGATGAGCTCGACCAGTTGCTGCTGGTTGACCTCGTCGCGCCGCACGACACCGGCCGTCCGGCCGAGATAGAGCACGGCGATGCGGTCTGCCACTTGCATGACATCGACCATGTTGTGCGAGATGAACACGACCGCGACGCCGCGGTCCGCGAGCCTGCGCACCAGGTCGAGAACCTGCGCCGTCTGCGCGACACCGAGCGCGGCGGTCGGCTCGTCGAGGACGACGACTTTCGAGTTCCAGAGGACTGCTTTGGCGATCGCGACAGTCTGCCGCTGGCCGCCGGACAGGCTCGATACCCGCTGCCGCACCGAGCTCACGGTCCTCACCGCCAACGAGGTGAGCGTCTCCGCTGCGGCCTTTTCCATGCTGATCTCGTCGAGGACCCTCCGCTTGTGTCGTTCCCGACCCAGGAACATGTTCTCGACGATGTCGAGGTTGTCGCACAGCGCAAGGTCCTGATAGACGAACTCGATGCCCAGCCCGGCGGAATCGTGCGGGCTGTGCACATGCACGGGTCGGCCCTCGAAGAGATACTCGCCGGAGTCGATGCTGTAGCTGCCGCTGACGCACTTCACCAGCGTCGACTTGCCGGCGCCGTTGTCACCGACGAGTGCAGTCACTTCGCCCGCTTGAGCGCTGAACGCGACGTCCTTGAGGACATCCACCGGCCCGAAGCTCTTGTAGATGTGGTGTAGCTCGAGGATCGATTCTTCCGGCATCGCGGGGCACTCCCTTCCGCTCGGAACGGTGTGTTAGGCCGGGCGGCCGTGGGCCGCCCGGCCAGTGGGCTATCAGTGCACGCCCGCCGCCTGACACTTGGCGACGTACTTGCCGGTGCACACGCTGTTCTTCGGCAGGTACTTGTCATTGATCGGCTGCGCCACATTCGCCTTGGTGATGGTGATCGGTGTCGCCAGGATCGACGGCACCTTCTTGTGGGTACTCGGGTCGATCGACGTCACGCCGTGCGTGTCGGGGATCTGGTTGTTCACCAACTGGGCGATGGCCTTGATCGCCGGGTCGGCCTCAGCGGTGGAGGGCTTGTAGATCGTGAAGCACTGTGTGCCGTCCATGACGTTCTGCAGTCCGCCTGCAGTCGCGTCCTGCCCGGACACCGCCACCTTGCCCGCCAGGCCCTGACGCTTCAGGTCGGTGATGACTGCCTGCGCCATGGTGTCGTTGGCGACCATGACCGCCTTGAGGTCAGGGTTCGAGCCGAGCATTGCACTGAACTCGCGGCCCGCCGTCGGGGCGTCCCAGTTGCCGTCCTGTTCGCCGACCTTCGTCCAGCCGGGCTGCTTGGAGAGCACGCTGGTGTAACCCTGGTTGAACAGCAGCGCGTTGTTGTCGGTCTTCGCGCCGTCGATCTCGACGTACTTGACCGACTTGAGGCTCTTCACCTGCGGGCACTGGGTCAGCGCCTTTCCCTGAGCCTCGCCGACCTTCACGCCGTCGAAGGAGACATAGAGCGCCGCGCCGCCGCCCGGGGTGAGCCGGTCGTAGTCAACGGTCGTAACGCCGTTCTGCTCTGCCTTCTTCTCGATCGCGGCACCGGACGCCTGGTCCAGGTTGACGATCATGAGCACCTTGATGCCGCTGGCTTCCATCTGGTCGGCGATCGTCTTCATGTGCGCAGCCGAGCCGCCGGCGTTCTGGATGTCGCAGCTGAGGTTGTACTTCGTGCAGTCGGCCTTGAGCGCCGTTGGGTCCGCAGTCACCCAACGCGGTGAGGAGACGGTGTCAGGGAGAATGATGCCCACCTTGGCGCCGTTGCCGTTGATAGTGCCCCCGCTGGACGAGGACGACGACGAGGTGTTGCTGGATGGTGGCGGCCCGCCGGGAGGACTGGTGTTACTGCCGTTGCCGCTTGAGCTACACGCGGTCCCGGCGAGAAGGGCAGCACCGAGAACCGCGACTGAGACTGCTGTCTTGCGCATGCGCAGGTCACGCCTTTCCGCTCCGGAGGGCCCTGTGCGCACTGGTGCCGAATTTGTTCGACAGGAGCCCGTTGAATGTTGTGCGCGCGAACTTATCCCACACCGAGGGTCGTCACACAACTCCGAGACCAAGACGTGACCTGATCTTGAATCAGCTTCGCGTCAGCGTGAGGTCGCGGGCCGCCGCGTAGCGCTGTCGGATATGCGCAACTGTGTCCGCTTCGTAGCGCACGGCCTCGCCGGACGGCGCCCAGACCGGCTGCTCGGCACCGCCGCGCAGCGCCCAGGCGGCCTGCCGTGCGGCGCCGTCGGCAACGTACTCACCGGGCGGTGGTACGAGCACCGGCATGCCCAGCACCGACGGCGCGATCTCGCACACCGCTTCGGAGCGCGCGCCACCACCGATGAGCAGCGCGCGCTGCACCGGAACGCCGCAGGCCTGTAGCGCCTCGACGCCGTCCGCGAGCCCGCAGAGCAACCCTTCGATGGCCGCGCGGGCCAGGTTGGCCGGCGTGAGGTTGGTCAACCGCACGCCGTGCAGCGAGCCGGTGGCATCAGGCCGGTTCGGGGTGCGCTCGCCTTCCAGATAGGGGACGAGGACGAGGCCGTCCGCACCGCCCGGTGCAGTGAGCGCCAGGCGAGCGAGCTCGGCGTGGTCGACGTCGAGCAACCGTGCTGTCGCATCCAGCACCCGCGCTGCGTTGAGCGTGCACGCCAGCGGCAGGTATCGCCCGCTGGCGTCCGCGAATCCGGCGACGAGCCCGGATGCATCGGCCGTGGGTGTCGCACTCACCGCGCTGATCACGCCGGAGGTGCCGATCGAGACGACGACGTCGCCTGGCGCGGCCGCGAGGCCCAGCGCGGCGCCGGCGTTGTCGCCCGTTCCGCAGCCGAGTACCGCTCCGGCGCCGGTAGTGCCGGCGGACGCGTGGGGCTCCAGAACGGTCGGTAGCGCGGGTGTCCCGCCGAAGGCGAGCCGGAGCAGCTCCGGGCGGTACGTCCCGTCGGCGGGGGACCAGTAACCGGTGCCGCTGGCGTCGCCGCGGTCGGTGGCGAGGGAGTCGAGCGAGGCGGCACCGCCGAGCCGCCAGGTCAGCCAGTCGTGCGGGAGGCAGACCGCGGCCGTGCGCGCCGCGTTGTCCGGTTCGCTGCGCGCCAGCCAGCGCAGCTTGGTGACCGTGAACGACGCGACCGGCACTGATCCGGTCGCCGTCGCCCATGCCGATGCGCCGCCGTCGAGCTCCGCGATCAGGTCGAGGGCGTCTGGCGCGGAGCGCAGATCGTTCCAGAGCAGCGCGTCGCGGACGACCTCGCCGTCCTCGTCGAGGCAGACCATGCCGTGCTGCTGCCCGGCGACCGCGATCGCCGCGACGTCCGCGACGCCGCCCGCGGCGTCGAACGCGGCTTGCAGGGCCGTCCACCAATGCCGCGGTTCGACCTCCGTGCCGTCGGGATGCGGCGCGCTGCCGGACCGGACGAGCGCCCCCGTGTCGGCGTCCCTGATGACCACCTTGCACGACTGGGTCGAGGAATCGACTCCGGCGACGAGCGGCACCGGCTCAGCGTGCCCCAAGTAGGTGTTCGATCGCGAGTTGGTTGAGTTGGACGAATCCGTAGCCGCGTGCGCCGGCGACCTCGGGGTCGTAGTCGTCGAAGCTGCTGCGGTCGGCGCGCAGCGCTGCGACCGTTTCGCCGGGCGCGAGCGTCGGTTCGGTCAGCGTGGCGACACCGCTGGCCGCGAACGCGGCCCGCACCTCGGGGTCGGCGCGGTAGGCGGCGGCCCGATCGCGTAGCAGCAGGTAGGTGCGCATGTTCGCTTCGGCGGAGGCCCACACACCGTCGATGTCCTCGGTGCGCGAGGGTTTGTAGTCGAAGTGCCGCGGCCCGTCATAGGCCGGTCCGCCGCCCGGGGCGCCGTGCTCGAGCAGGTCGACGAGGAAGAACGCGTTGATCAGGTCGCCGTGTCCGAACACCAGATCCTGGTCGTACTTGATGCTGCGCTGCCCGTTGAGGTCCAGGTGGAACAACTTGCCCGCCCACAGCGCCTGCGCGATGCCGGCGGTGTAGTTCAGCCCGGCCATCTGCTCGTGCCCGACCTCCGGGTTCACCCCGACCATGTCGCGGTGCTCCAACTCGGCGATGAAGGCGAGCGCGTGCCCGAGGGTGGGCAGCAGAATGTCGCCGCGCGGCTCGTTCGGCTTCGGCTCGATCGCGAACCGGATGCCGTAGCCCTGCTCCTTGACGTAGCCGGCGAGCAGGTCGATCGCCTCTCGGTAGCGATCCAGCGCGGCCCGCACGTCCTTCGCGCCGTCGTACTCCGCACCCTCCCGGCCACCCCAGAAGACGTAGGTCTGCGCCCCCAACTCGGCGGCCAGATCGAGGTTGCGGAGCACCTTGCGAATGGCGAAGCGGCGCACCGTGCGGTCGTTGCTGGTGAACCCGCCGTCCTTGAACACCGGATGGGTGAACAGGTTCGTCGTCATCATCGGCACCACCAGCCCGGTGTCGGCCAGCGCCTCCTTGAACCGCGCGATCTGCTTGTCCCGCTCACCATCAGAGGAGCCGAACGGGACGAGGTCGTCGTCGTGGAACGTCAAGCCGTAGGCGCCCAGCTCGGCCAGCCGGTGCACGGCCTCCACCGGATCCAGCGGTGGCCGGGTGGCCTCGCCGAACGGATCCCGGCCCGGCCACCCCACCGTCCACAACCCGAAACTGAACTTGTCCGCGCGGGTCGGCTGCACCATCGGGGGCCTCCTCGAACTATTTGTTCGTAAATTGAACTAATAGACGAGCCTAGCCCCGCTCGTTCTTGATCAACAGGTCCGCGGTGTCATTGCGCGACGTTTCGGTCCTGTTGATCACGTGAGGTGGTGGGGAGAGTTACAGGAGCGAGCGGAGGACGTACTGCATGATCCCGCCGTGCCGGTAGTACTCGGCCTCGCCCGGAGTGTCGATCCGGACGCGCGCCTCGAACTCCGTGTCGTCGGCGCGCACGGTCACCGTCCGCGGCGTGCTGCCCTCGTTCATCGCCTCGACGCCGGTGATGTCGAACGTCTCCTCGCCGGTCAGGCCGAGCGACTCGGCGCTCTCGCCGTCCGGGAACTGGAGCGGCAGTACGCCCATGCCGATCAGGTTCGAGCGGTGGATGCGCTCGTAGGACTCCGCGAGCACCGCGCGCACGCCGAGCAGCGCAGTTCCCTTGGCCGCCCAGTCGCGGGACGAGCCGGAGCCGTACTCCTTGCCGGCCAGGACGACCAGCGGCGTGTCGTCGGCCGCGTAGTTCACCGCCGCCTCGTAGACACTCGTCACCTCGCCGCCCTGGGTGAAGTCGCGCGTCACGCCACCCTCGGTGCCGGGTGCCAGCTGGTTGCGCAGCCGGATGTTCGCGAACGTCCCGCGGATCATCACTTCGTGGTTGCCGCGCCGGGACCCGTAGGAGTTGAAGTCGCGTCGCTCGACGCCGTGCTCGGTGAGGTAACTGCCTGCCGGTGAGTCGACCTTGATCGCGCCGGCTGGGCTGATGTGGTCGGTCGTCACCGAATCGCCCAGCTTGAGCAGCACGCGGGCACCGGAGATGTCGGTCACCGGCGCGGGGTCCGAAGGCATGTCCTCGAAGTAGGGCGGCTTGCGGACGTAGGTCGACTCGCCGCTCCACTCGAACGTGGCTCCGGACGGTGTCGGCAACCCCTGCCAGCGCTCGTCGCCGGCGAAGACGTCGGCGTAGTCCTTCGTGAACATCTCCGAGGCGATCGCCTCGTCGATCACCCGCTCCACCTCGGCCGGCGTGGGCCAGATGTCGCTCAGGTGGACCGGCTGCCCGTCACTGCCGGTGCCGAGCGGTTCGGTCGTGATGTCGATGTCCATCGACCCGGCGAGCGCGTAGGCGACGACCAGCGGGGGAGAGGCGAGGTAGTTCATCTTGACGTCCGGGTTGATGCGCCCCTCGAAGTTGCGATTGCCGGACAGCACGCTCACCACCGCGAGATCGGCGTCGTTGACGGCGGCCGAGATCTCCGGCGCGAGCGGGCCGGAGTTGCCGATGCACGTCGTGCAGCCGTAGCCGACGAGGTTGAACCCGAGCTTGTCGAGGTATGGGGTGAGCCCGGCGCGGTCGTAGTAGTCCATGACCACCTTCGACCCGGGCGCGAGCGTCGTCTTGACCCAGGGCTGCCGGGTCAGGCCGCGGTCGACAGCGTTCTTCGCGAGCAGCGCCGCGGCCACCATCACCGACGGGTTGGACGTGTTCGTGCACGAGGTAATCGCCGCGATGGCGACGGCGCCGTGGTCGATGACGAATTTCGTGCCGTCCTCAAGAGTGACCTCGGTCGGCGTCGAGGTGCGCCCGTTCGCACCGGCCGCGGCCGAGGGGACGGTGGCCAGCTCGCTGAAGCTCGGCACGTCCGACGCCGGGAAGGACTCGTCCTCTGCCTCGTCGTGGGCGTCCTGCACCGAGGAGGTGAACGCGCCGAGCGCATCGCGGAACATCGGCTTCGCGGCCTTGAGCGGCACCCGGTCCTGCGGCCGCTTCGGGCCGGCCAGCGACGGCTCCACCGTCGACAGGTCGAGCTCGAGCGTCTCGGAGTAGTCGGGCTCGACCGACGCGTCGTGCCACAGGCCGTTGGTCTTCGCGTAGGACTCGACCAGCGCCACCTGCTCGTCGGCGCGTCCGGTGAAGCGCAGGTAGCGCAGTGTCTCGTCGTCGATCGGGAAGATCGCGCAGGTCGAGCCGTATTCCGGGCTCATGTTGCCGATGGTGGCGCGGTTGGCGACCGGGACGGCGCCGACGCCGGAGCCGTAAAACTCGACGAACTTGCCGACCACGCCGTGCTTGCGCAGCATCTCGGTGATCGTCAGGACGAGGTCGGTGGCCGTGGAGCCCTCAGGCAGTTCGCCGATGAGCTTGAAGCCGACGACGCGCGGGATGAGCATGCTCACCGGCTGGCCGAGCATGGCGGCCTCGGCCTCGATGCCGCCGACGCCCCAGCCGAGCACGCCGAGACCGTTGACCATCGTGGTGTGCGAGTCGGTGCCGACCAGCGTGTCCGGGTAGGCGGTGCCGTCCCGGTTGAACACCACCCGGGCGAGGTACTCGATGTTGACCTGATGGACGATGCCGGTGCCGGGCGGCACTACCTTGAACTCGTCGAACGCGGTCTGCCCCCAGCGCAGGAACTGATAGCGCTCCTTGTTCCGCTCGTACTCGAGTTCGACGTTGCGCGCGAACGCGTCCGGCGTACCGAACAGGTCGGCGATGACCGAGTGGTCGATGACGAGTTCGGCCGGCGCCAACGGGTTGATCTTCGTCGCGTCGCCGCCGAGATCGACCATGGCCTCGCGCATCGTGGCCAGGTCGACGACGGCCGGCACGCCGGTGAAGTCCTGCATGACGACGCGCGCGGGCGTGAACTGGATCTCGGTATCGGGTTCGGCGTCGGCCTGCCAGCCGGCCAGCGCCTCGATCTGCGCAGGGGTGACGTTCTTGCCGTCCTCGCTGCGCAACAGGTTCTCGAGCAGCACCTTGAGCGAGTAGGGCAGCCGCTGCGCTCCTTCGACCGCATCGAGGCGGAAGTACTCGAGTTCCGCGTCACCGACGGTGAATTGGGCGCGGGATCCGAAGCTGTTCTGGCTCGCTGAGGGCACGGCACGCTCCTATTAGCAGGCTATGCGAGATCTCTTGACGTCAAGATACCAGTCGGGACTAGGCGTCTGACGGGTGGTCGTTGCGTGAGCACCAGGCGACTCATCCGTAAAGTTCCGGTGGTGGAGGACAGGGAGGCCGCAGCCGAATCGGCTGAGTTCACAGCGGCACGGCTGCCGCCGGCGAACTCAGCGGACGAGCCGGGTTGGAGGCGGGTTCGGTTCGGCGCGTACGGCACGTATGTCGCGACCCTCCTCGCGATCGTCTTTGCCTACGGTCTACCCACGCGGAGGCCGGTCCTCGCTCTGCTCATCATCGTCGGACTCGCACTCACGAGCATCGGACGCGGCTGGCATGCGACGACCCGGGTGATCGTCGACTGGTTGCCGTTCAGCGCCGTTCTCATCGCCTATGACCAGACGCGCAAGGTGGTCGACACGCTGGGGACGCCGCTGCACGAGGCGGACATCCTGCGCGCCGAGCGGTGGTGTTTCGGCGGCACGGAGCCGACACTCTGGCTCCAGCAACACCTGTATCACCCCACGCACGTCTACTGGTACGAGGGGTTGATCACGCTCGTCTACACCTCGCACTTCTTCGCGACGCCCGTCCTTGCGGCGGTGTTGTGGGTGCGCAACCGCGCGCTGTGGCTGCGCTACATCAGCCGAGTGGTGGTGCTGGCGGTGGCAGGGCTCGTCACGTACTGCCTCGTGCCCGAGGCGCCGCCGTGGCTCGCGGCCCGCGACGGGCTGACCGAACCGGTTGCCCGGCTCTCCGCCCGGGGCTGGATGTGGCTGGGCGCGCCGAAACTCGACGATCTTCTCGCGGATGCCCAGCACGACGGCGCGAACCCGGTCGCCGCGATGCCGTCGCTGCACTTCGCGTTCGCGATCCTGGTCGCGCTGATGATCGGAATCTCGCTGCGTACGCGATGGCGGTACCTGCTCGCGCTATATCCCGCGGCGATGGGGTTCACGCTCGTCTACACCGGCGAGCACTACGTCCTCGACCTGGTCGCGGGGCTGGCCTATGCCCTCGTGGTCCACGTCGCCGTCAGCCGCTGGGAGGCCCGGCGCGCCGGACGACGCCTGGCACCTCAAGTCCCGACGCGTCTGGACGATCTGGACGAGCGAGAGCGAGCAACGCGGCCCTAAACGTCCGATATGTGACGGCTGGTGCGAGTGTTTCTCGTGTTGCTATTGGCGCAGGTGATGTTTGCGTGGCACTCTGAGGCTACTGCCCACCGCGCCAGTCGAGCCAGAGGGAGGGCTTGCTGTGCACTGGAAGTCGAGCAGCCGCCCGTTCGGCCGACGTGGCACGGCCGCTGTCGTGCTCGGCGTGGCTGCGGCCGTGCTCCTCGCCAGCCCCGGGCTCGCCGTCGCAAAGCCGCAGCCGCCGACCGCACCGACCGCGCCGAACGCGCCTTCGGAGACCGTCAGCCAGGCTCAGGTCGACAGGGCGCAGGGCGCCAAGCGGGCGCTGGCCGACCAGATCGGCGTGCTGAGCGGCGAGATCGCCCAGGCGCAGATCGAGGTGCAGCAGGCGCAGGCCAAGGCGGAGCAGGCCGAGCAGAAGTACGCGGACGCGATCGACAAGCTGCGCAAGGCGCGGCAGGCCGCGGTGGCCGCGCAGACTGCGCTGCAGAACGCCAAGGTGGACGTCACCAACGCGCACGCCCGCTACATCGAGTTCATCCGGGCCAGCTACATGAGCGGCGACATCGGCGGTACCGCAGGCACGCTGCTGACCGCGAAGGACCCCAGCTCGCTGCTCGAGCAGTCCGCGTTGGAGCAGTACCAGCAGCAGCACAAGGCCGACGCGGTCGGTGCGCTGGAGGCGGCGACGATCGCGAGGTCGAACGCCGAGGCAGCGGCCCGCCGTGCCGTCGACGCGCGCGAGCACGCCAAGGTCGTCGCGGCACAGCGCAAGCAGGAGGCGCAGGCCGCCTTCGTCGCTGCCCAGCAGCAGCAGGCGCAGCTCGAGGACCAGATGGCCTCGAAGCGGCAGGAGATGCAACAGAAGCAGATGCAGCTGCTGCAGTTGAAGGTCGGCCGGGCGCGCACCGTCAGGTACCAGCAACAGCTGCAGGCGTACAACCAGCGGCTGAACAGCTACCACCAGCAGCTGCACAACTATCACGTCTCGCTGGCGCGCTGGCAGGAAGCGCAGCGGCGTAAGCACCAACACGCATCGCACAGCGGCGGCTCGACGTTCAGCCCCGGTCCGTCCGCGCCGTCGGGCGGGAGCTGGACCGCGGCCAAGGGTCGGCGCGCCGCGCACCGCGCGCTGAGCCAACTCGGCACGCCGTACGCGTGGGCCGGCGGCGGTGCCTTCGGGCCGAGCTACGGCGTGTGCGCGGGTGGCGACGCCTGGAACGACTGCAACGTCCGCGGCTATGACTGCTCCGGCCTCGCGATGTACGCGTGGGGCGGGAGTTGGTGGGCGCACTACGCCGCAAGCCAGTACACGCAGGTCGGCTCGTACCATCCCGGCGCCGGAAACCTGCGGCCGGGCGACCTCGTCTTCTGGAGCTACAACGGGAGCATCTCCGGCATCCACCACGTCGCGATCTACATCGGCGGCGGACGGATCGTCGAAGCGCCGTACTCCGGCGGTTATGTCCAGACGGCCTCGGTCTGGGAGTACGGCGGATTCTTCGGCGCTACGCGACCCCTGACGTAATCCCCGCGTAGCCTCGACCGAGTGAGCAATTCTCCGAACGATGGCGTGCTGGTCGACCGATTCGGCCGCGTCGCCACCGACCTGCGGATCTCGCTGACGGATCTGTGCTCACTGCGCTGCACGTACTGCATGCCGGCCGAGGGGTTGCCGTGGCTGGCCAAGGCACAACGCCTCACCGATGACGAGTTCGAGCGCCTGGCGGCGCTGTTCGTCGGGCTGGGCGTGCGATCGATCCGGCTCACCGGCGGTGAACCGCTCGTCCACCCGACGCTGCCGGAGGTCGTTGCCCGGCTCGCCGCGCTGGAGCCGCGTCCTGAGCTCTCGCTGACGACGAACGGCATCACGCTCGATCGGGCCGCCCGCAAGCTCGCCGACGCCGGGCTCGACCGGATCAACGTGTCGGTCGACACCCTCGACCGCGAGCACTTCAAGCAACTCACCCGTCGCGACCGGCTCGATGACGTGCTCGCCGGCGTGGCGGCCGCCGCGGACACCGGCCTCAGCCCAATCAAGATCAACTCGGTGCTGGTGCGGGACGGCAATCTGCACGAAGCGCCGGACCTGCTTACCTGGGCGTTGCAGCGCGGGTACGTGTTGCGCTTCATCGAGCACATGCCGCTGGACGCCGACCACATCTGGTCGCGCTCCGCCATGGTGACCGCCGACGAGATCCTCGAACTGCTCGCGGGGGCCGGTTACCGACTCGCCCCGCGCGAGGCCCGCGCGCATGCACCCGCCGAGGAGTTCGCCGTCATGGACGGCCCGGACCGGGACACCTGGGCGAGCGAGTTCGGCAGGGTCGGCGTGATCGCGTCCGTAACCCGGCCGTTCTGCCGCGACTGCGACCGGCTCCGTCTCACTGCGGACGGCCAGCTCCGCACCTGCCTGTTCGCGCAGACCGAGACGGATCTGCGCGGCCCGCTGCGCAACGGTGCCACGGATGACGAGTTGGCCCGGATCATCATCGACGCGGTCGCCGACAAGCAGGAGGGCCACGGCATCGGCAGCGCGACGTTCGTGCAGCCCATCCGGACCATGTCAGCCATCGGAGGATGACAGCGGGCCGCGGCTGAGCAGGAAGTTGCGGCGGGCGAGGAAGTCCGCCAGGTGGTCGGCATGATCGTCGCAGGCCAGCCAGTGCTTCGTCCGGGCCGTGTCGTGGATGCGCGGATTGCGCCAACTCAGCTCGGTCGTGGCCGCGGACCGGCAGCCCTTCGCCGAGCACTGCGGCGCGGAACGCTGTTCCGACACCCAGGCACCGTACAGCGTCGTCCCGTACCGTGGATGGACACGCTGACGCGCCCGCCCGCCGAGGAGAGAGCTGTGGCCGAAACCGAGAATGTGCAGACCCCGGCCGCGGACGCCACTGCCCTCGAACGGGTGATGTTCGAGGTCAAGCGGGTGATCGTCGGGCAGGATCGGCTGGTCGAACGCATGCTCGTCAGCTTGCTCGCGCAGGGGCACTGCCTGCTGGAAGGCGTCCCGGGCGTGGCCAAGACGCTGGCCGTCGAGACGATCGCGCGCACCGTCAGCGGCACGTTCTCCCGGCTGCAGTTCACGCCGGATCTCGTCCCGTCGGACATCGTCGGCACTCGTATCTACCGCCCGGGCGCGGAGACGTTCGACACCGAACTCGGGCCGATCATGGCCAACTTCGTGCTGGCCGACGAGATCAACCGGGCACCGGCGAAGGTGCAGTCCGCGCTGCTCGAGGTGATGGCCGAGCGGCACGTCACGATCGGCGGGCGCCGCTACGACGTGCCGGAGCCGTTCCTCGTACTCGCCACCCAGAACCCGATCGAGTCCGAAGGCGTCTACCCGCTGCCCGAGGCGCAGCGCGACCGCTTTCTGATGAAGATCCCGGTCGACTATCCGACGGCGGCTGAGGAGCGGGAGATCATCTACCGAATGGGCGTGGCGCCGCCGCAGGCCAACGCGGTGTTGAGCACCACCGATCTGCAACGCCTGCAGACGGCGTCCGGACGGGTCTTCGTGCACCACGCGATCGTCGACTACGTGGTGCGGGTCGTGCTGGCCACCCGTAACCCGCAGCAGTACAACTTGCCCGATGTCGCGCAGTGGGTGTCTTATGGCGCGAGCCCGCGCGCCAGCCTCGGTCTCGTGGCGGCCGGGCGGGCGCTTGCGCTGATGCGCGGACGCGACTACGTGCTACCGCAGGACGTCCTCGACGTCGCGGTCGACGTGCTCGCGCACCGCCTCGTACTGAGCTACGACGCGGTGGCCGACGGCATCCCGGCCGGGCACGCGATCCGCCGCATCCTGCAGGCGGTGCCGCTGCCGCAGGTGGCGCCCCGACAGCGCTCCGGCGGTCAGGTCGACATGACGCCGCCGCAGCTGCCCGGGCAGCCGCTGGTGTTCGGCAACGCCGCCCCGGGACAGCAGCAACAGCAGCCAACCTGGGGTGAACGCTCGGCGTGACCGATTCGGACGTGCCCGAGGTCGTCGGCGACGCGCCGCTGCCGACCGATCACGGCCCGGCATTGGAGATGCACGGCGCGGACGCCGTGCTGCGCCGGCTGGAGTTCGCGGTCCGCAACAAGCTGGACGGTCTGCTGCAGGGCAACTACCTCGGCCTGGTGCCCGGGCCCGGCTCCGAGGCCGGCGAATCCAGGCAGTACTTCCCGGGCGACGACGTGCGGCGCATGGACTGGCCGGTCACCGCGCGCACCACCGTTCCGCACATCAGGCAGACGGTCGCCGACCGCGAGCTCGAGACGTGGATGGTCGTCGACCTGTCGCCGAGCATGGACTTCGGCACCGGGCTCACCGAGAAGCGCGAGCTGGTGCTGGCCGCGATCACCACAGTCGTGCACCTGACCGTGCGCGGCGGCAACCGGGTCGGCGCCGTCGTCGGCAACGGGCGGGAGAGCTACGTCGTGCCCGCCCGCGCCGGTCGCGCGCACGCCCGGCACCTGATGCGCCGCATCGCCACTACGCCGCGCGCCCCGTCGGCGGGCGGCACGGACCTCGTCGCACTGCTCGAGTCGGTCCGCCGGCCGCAGCGCCGGCGCGGTCTCGTCGCGGTCGTCTCCGATTTCTTGGACGGGACAGCCGGGTCCGACGACGGTCCGTTGAGCTGGGAGCGGCCGCTGCGTGGCCTTTCGGAACGGCACCAGCTGCTCGGCATCGAGGTGGTCGACCCGCGCGAGTTGGAGCTGCCCGCGGCCGGGCTGGTCACGTTCGTCGACCCTGAGACCGGAGCTGAACTCGAGGTGCAGACTTCCGATCGGAAGCTGCGCGCGAAGTATGCGGCGGCCGCGAGCCGGCAGCGCGAGCGGATCACCACCGGGCTGCGGCACGCCGGCGCGGCGCAGCTGCAGCTGCGCACCGACCGCGACTGGATCACCGACGTCGTCCGCTTCGTGATCGCCCGGCGCAAGTTCGTCGTCGGCGCCGTCGGAGCGGGGGTTCGCTGATGCCCGACGCCTTCCTCTCGCCCTCGTACCTGCTTCTGCTGCTCGCTGTTGCGGCGCTGGCCGGCGCCTACCTGATCGTGCAGCTGCGCCGCACGCGCTACGTCGCCCGGTTCAGCAACGTCGAACTGCTCGGCAGCGTCGCGCCGCGCCGGCCCGGTTGGCGGCGGCACCTCACGTTCGCGCTGCTGCTCGTGGCGCTGTGCGTGCTCAGCCTCGGCGTCGCCCGTCCGGCGGCGGGCGTTCGGGTGCCGCGTGAGAACGCCACGGTCATCCTCGACATCGACGTCTCGCTGTCGATGGAGGCGACGGACGTGCTGCCCTCCCGCTTCGAGACCGCGAAGGAGGCGGCCAAGAGCTTCGTCGGCCTGCTCCCGTCGCGCATCAACCTCGGGCTGGTCGCATTCGGCGGGCAGGCCAACCTGCTCGTCGCTCCGACCCGCGACCGAGAGGCGGTCAAGCGGGCGATCGGCAAGCTGCATCTGCAGCAGTCCACCGCGATCGGCGAGGCGATCTTCACGTCGCTCCAGGCGATCCAGACGTTCACCGTGTCGACCACGCCGAAGGGCGACCGGCCGCCGCCGTCCCGCATCGTCCTGCTCAGCGATGGCACGAACACCGTCGGCCGGTCCATCAGTGCAGCGGTTGCGGCCGCGCAGAAGGCGCGGGTTCAGGTCTCGACGATCGCGTTCGGCACCCAGAACGGCACGGTCCCGATCAACGGCACCCTGCAACCGGTGCCCGCCGACGAGAATGCGCTGCGCCAGATCGCGCAGGCCACGGGCGGTTCGTTCCACACCGCGCACAGCGAACAGGAGCTCGCGTCGGTCTACCGGGACATCGGGTCGCAGATCGGATACGTCACCAAGCACCGCGACATCAGCTGGCGCTTCATGCTCGTCGGCCTGCTGTTCCTGCTCGGCGCAGGTGGCGCCGCCATGCTCTGGGCCGGCCGGCTCGCTTAGCCGCGCCGGCGCGCGATCTGATCAGTCCACGACCGCGATCAGGTAGCGGAAGCGGTTCTCGAACCGGTACGAGCCGTCGGCGCGGCGGAAGGCGTCGGCGGGCCCGTCAACGGTCTCGCGGACGACCTGCTCGGCGACGTCGGCCGAGATGCCATAGGCAGGAGCGAACGCGAGCAGCGCACGTTCCAGAGTGGCGCGATCGGCAAATGCGTACGGCACGTCCACCTCCGCGGCGCGCTCCGGCTGGAGCGACGCCCCCTCGGCGAGGCTCTCGAGCACGCCAGGCTCGCCGATGGGCGGCGGGTCGTAGGGCGGGACGTCCGGCGGTCGGTCCTGGCGATACCGGCTCAGCGGCTCGAAGACGGCCTGCACCTCACGGTCGTCGACCCTGCCCCAGTTGCAGATCGCGATCCGCCCGCCGCGCCGCGTGACCCGCCGCGCCTCAGCGAGCGCGGCCACGTAGTCGGCGGCGAACTGAAACGCATTGAAGCCGGAGACCATGTCGAACGTGTTGTCGGCCCAGGGGAGTTGCTCCATCGCGCCGACGCGCAGGTCGCCATCCGGGGTGGCCCGGCGGGCGAACGCGATGAGCCCGGCGGCCGCGTCCAGTCCGCTCACCTTGGCGCCCATGCCGGCCGCCAGCGCGCAGAACTCGCCGCTGCCGCAGCCCACGTCGAGCACCGACACGCCGCCGCCGAGGCCGGAAGCCTGCGCCACTGCCACGCGCGCCGGCGCGGCGAAGCGGGCCCAGTAGGCGAACCAGCCCGCGGCGGCCGCGCTCCATGCCGGCCCTTCGAAGGTGGCGGTGGTCTGCCCGCAAACAGTCACCAGCGGCCAACTGGATCCGACGTCGCCAACGGGCCGGAATGCGGTGTGTTCCGCAGTCATGGGTCCTCGCTTGCGTTTACTCGTACGGCGTACTGTATCGTACAGCGTACGCCGAGGTAGGTGAACGTCAAGGCCAGGGAGGGATGGATGCCCCGCAACCCTACCGCCGATGAGCCGCTGATCTGGCTCCGGCCGGATCGCGCGCCGCGGCAAGCGCGTGCTGCGCGACCGGCGCTGGACCGGGGCGCGATTACCCGGGCGGCGGTGGCGCTGGCGGACGAGGCGGGACTCGACGCCGTGTCGATGCGCCGCATCGCCGCTCGCCTGGACGCGGCCCCGATGTCGCTGTACTGGTACGTCTCGAGCAAGGACGACCTCTACGAGCTGATGTTCGACCACGTGGTCGGCGAGGTCCCGCTGCCGCGCAAGCGTTCCGGTGACTGGCGTTCGGAACTGGCGGCGACCGCGCGCGCGATGCACAAGGTGCTGCGGCGGCACAGCTGGGCCGTGCTGCTCGGCATTCAGCCCGGTCTGGGCCCGAACACCCGAGCGTGGGGACGAGCGACGCTGCAGCTGTTCGCGGGACACGATCTCGAGCTGAGCACGCAGATCAACATCCTCGCTGCGCTCGACAACTATCTCCTCGGGTTCGTCCATCGAGAGGTGGCGTGGGAGCAACTGCAGCAGCGCAGCGGCCGCAGCGCGAAGGAGTGGCGCGGCCGGCTCGAGGAGTATGTCCGGCAGGCGGGCACGAGCGACGCGCAGCTGGGGGAGGAGATGAGCGTCCGGTTCGAGCTGCACGGCGACGCCAGCTTCGAATTCGGGCTCAGCTGCCTGCTCGACGGGATCGCGGCCCGGCTCCCCGGCTAACTCTCCGCTTGCGGGTCGATCACCAGCTTGCCAATTGAGGTGCGATCGCGCAGGGCCCGGTGCGCGTCCGCGGCGCGGTCGAGCGGATACGTCTCACCGACGACCGGCCGGATCGATTTCTCGCCGATCAACTCCATCAGGTCCGTGACCGCCTCGGCGAGCAGGTACGGCCGCTGCGCCACGTGGACCAACCAGAAGCCGATGACCGCGATGCTGCGCCGCATCAAAACGGCCGGGTCGACAGCGGTCGCCGGAGTGCGCCCGGCCATCCCGAACACGGCGAGCCGGCCGAGCGGCGCGAGCGCGGCAAGGCTCTCGTTGAACACCTGCCCACCCGTCATCTCGAGGACGATGTCGACGCCGCGGCCTTCATTGGCTTCGCGCAGCGCGGCGTTGAGGTGCGCGGCGCGCGAGTCGATCGCGAAGTCGGCCCCGAGTTCGAGGGTGAGCGCGCGCTTCTCCTCGCTCGACGCCGTCGCGATCACCCGGCCGGCGCCCCAGAGTTTCGCCAACTGGATGGCCAGCGTTCCGACACCGCCGGCCCCGGCGTGCACGACGACGGTCTCACCGGGCTGTAGGTGAGTGCTCGTGCGCAGCAGGTGCCACGCAGTGGCGCCCTGGACGAGCGTGGCGAGCGCCTGCGCGTCGGTCACGGTGTCCGGCACCGGGAACATCATCCGCGGGTCGGCGGCGATCTTCTGCGCGTAGCCGCCCGACGCGACCAACCCCAACAGCCGCCGTCCGGATTCGTCGCGCGCCACGACCTCGCCGCCCGGAATCAGCGGCAGCGACTGCTTGGCAAGGTAGGAGTCCTCGGTCTGGTGCGTGTCGGCGTAGTTGACGCCGGCCGCCACCACGTCCATCACCACCTCCGCGCCCGCCGGCTGCGGGTCGGGTAGGTCACGCACTACCAGCGTCTCCGGTCCGCCGAACTCCGTGATCTGCACCGCGCGCACGGGCCGACCGTACGCGCAGGTAACGCACGCGCAAAGGACGCCGCGCCGCGATCCGCTAGCGTCGGTGTGCGTGAGCGAACGCACTGTGCTTGTCACCGGCGGCAATCGGGGCATCGGGCTGGCGATCGCGCGGGCATTCGCGGCCGAGGGCGACCGCGTAGCGATCACGCATCGCGGCAGCGGTACGCCGGACGGGCTGTTCGGCGTACAGTGCGACGTCACCGACACGGATCAGGTCGACGCCGCATTCAGCGAAATCGAGGCCGAGCTCGGCCCCGTGCAGGTGCTCGTCGCGAACGCCGGCATGGCCGACGACACCCTGCTGATGCGAATGAGCGAGGAGTCGTTCGAACGCGTCGTGGACGCCAACCTGACAGGTGCCTATCGGGTCGCGAAGCGCGCCACATCCGGCATGCTGCGCGCACGCAGCGGACGGATGATCTTCGTGTCGTCGGTGGTCGCGTTCGTCGGTGCGCCAGGACAGGCGAACTACGCGGCGAGCAAGGCAGGACTCGTCGGGCTGGCCCGCGCGATCGCGCGCGAGCTGGGGAGTCGCTCGATCACCGCGAACGTCATCGCGCCCGGGTTCATCGACACCGACATGACGGCGGCGATGACCGACGCCCGGCGCGCCGAGGTACTCGCCGGCGTCCCGCTGCAGCGCTACGGCACGGTCGACGAGATCGCCGGCGCTGCCGTGTACCTCGCATCGGAGGCCGCCGCGTACGTCACCGGCGCAGTGCTCGCGGTAGACGGCGGCATCGGAATGGGGTTATAGGTAATGGGTCTTCTCGACGGCAAGCGGCTGCTGATCACCGGCGTCATCACGGACGCGTCGATCGCGTTCTCGATCGCCCGGCTCGCGCAGGAGCAGGGCGCCACGATCGTCCTCACCGGCTTCGGCCGGATATCGCTCGTCGAACGCGTGGCGAAGAAGTTGCCCGAGCCGCCGCCCGTGATCGAGTTGGACGTGACCGACAGCGAGCATGTCGCGACGCTCGCCGAGCGCGTCCGCGAGCACGTCGACGGGATCGACGGCCTCGTGCACGCGATCGCGTTCGCGCCGCCCTCCTGCCTCGGCGGCGGATTCCTCGACGCGCCGTGGGAGGACGTGGCGACCGCCGTCCAGGTCTCGGCCTACTCGCTCAAGGCGCTGGCCGTGGGGGCGCTGCCGCTGTTCCCGGAATCCGGCGGGTCGATCGTCGGCCTCGACTTCGACGCCCGGGTGGCGTGGCCCGCCTACGACTGGATGGGGGTCGCGAAGGCCGGCCTGGAATCGACCTCCCGCTACCTGGCGCGTGAGCTGGGTGATCGGCACATCCGCGTCAACCTCATCGCCGCCGGACCGGTCCGGACGATGGCCGCCAAGAGCATCCCGGGCTTCTCGGCGTTCGAGGACGCCTGGGACGGGCGTGCGCCGCTCGGCTGGGACAACTCGAACGCCGAGCCGGTCGCGCGGAGTGCGCTCGCGCTGCTCTCGGACTGGTTGCCGGCGACGACCGGCGAACTGATCCACGTCGACGGCGGCTTCCACGCGACGGGGGTCTGATTGCCGCCGCTCTTCGACGCGCTGCTGGTGCAGTCGTTCGGCGGGCCCGAGGGCCTCGACGACGTGCTGCCGTTCCTGCGCAACGTCACCCGCGGCCGCGGTGTCCCCGAGGCCCGGCTGCTCGAGGTCGCCGAGCACTATCGGCACTTCGGCGGCGTCTCGCCGATCAACGAGCAGAATCGCGCCCTGATCGCGGCGCTGCGCACGGAACTCGACGCACACGGCATCGAGCTGCCGATCTACTGGGGCAACCGCAACTGGCAGCCGTACATCGCGGACGCGGTGCGCAGCATGCGCGACGACGGGGTGCGCCGCGCGCTGGTGTTCACGACGAGCGCCACTACGTCCTACTCGGCGTGCCGGCAGTACCGCGAGGATCTCGAACGGGCGTGCGACGACGTCGGCGATCCAGCGCCGGAACTGGTCAAGCTGCGGCACTTCTACGACCACCCCGGTTTCGTGGCCGCGCAGGCGGACGCGGTGTCGGTAGCGGTGGCGGACCTGCCGGCCGACCTGCGCGACGCAGCGCGACTCGTCTTCACGGCGCACTCGATACCGGTCGCGATGAACGACGTGTCCGGCCCGCGCGCCGACGGGCTGTACGCGGCGCAGCAGGCCGAGACGGCCCGGTTGGTTGCCGAGGCGGTGCGCGGGCCGGGCGCCGAGTTCGATGTGGCGTGGCAGTCCCGATCCGGTCCGCCGCAGGTGCCGTGGCTCGAGCCGGACGTGAACGACCATCTGAAGGACCTCGCCGCCCGCGGCGTGCGCGCGGTGGTGGTGACGCCGAGCGGATTCGTCTCGGACCACGTCGAGGTGCGTTGGGATCTCGACGAGGAGGCCGCCGCGACCGCTGCCGAACTGGGCCTCGCCTTTGCCCGGTCGGCCACGGTCGGGACGCATCCGTCGTTCATCGCGGCGATCCGGGAACTGGTCGAGGAGCAGCTGTCGGGTGTGCAAGCGCGCGCGCTCGGCACGCTGGGTCTGTCGGGCTTCGAATGTCCGGTCGGGTGCTGCCCGGCCCCGCGCCGGGCGGGGTCATGACCTTTCCGGACGGGCCGGAGATCGAACTGCCGGCCGGGGACGTCACCGTCGGCGTGGTGCGGATCGGCGACACCGTGCGACGGCCGCACCAGGATTCCGGCGAGCGGGTCGCCGGCTATCTGCGGCACGTCGAGGCGGCCGGCTTCGACGGCGCACCGCGCTACCTCGGCGTCGATGCGCAGGGTCGCGATGTCCTCACCTATCTCGACGGCGAGGTGCCCGGCTCGCCGGTCGAGCCGTGGGCGGCGCAGGATGCCGTGCTCCCCGGTGTCGCGCGTCTCCTGCGTCGGCTGCACGATGCGAGCGACGGATACGCGGCGTCGCCGCGGCCGGTTGACCCGGGCCGTCCGCAACCGCGGTTCCCGGAGGGCGAGCCGCGCATCTTCGCGCAGCGCGATGTGACGCCGCAGAACACGGTCTTTCGGGACGGCGAGGCATGGGGGCTCGTCGACTTCGATCTGAGCGATTGGACGACCCGGTCGATCGATCTTGCGAACACCGCCATGCACTGGGTGCCGATGTGCGACCCGGCCGACCGCGAGCCGGTGTACGCGTCGGTCGACGTCGCCGAGCGGCTAAAGCTGATGCTCGACGCATACGGCCGTGATCACTTCTCGGCCGCGAAGTTCCTGCATGCCGCGCAGCTCCGCTTCGCGGGCTCCCACGCGATCATGAAATGGAACGCAGCGAACCTCGGCGGCGGCTGGCAGCGCATGTGGGACGAGGGCGTCGGCGAAGTGATCAGGCGCCGTATCGACTGGTTCGCAGCGGTGCGCAACGACCTGGCCAACGCTCTCTGAGCGGCAATTACCAGGGCCCTATCCCGCTGACGCGCTCCGGCGTTATCCGCAGGATGTATCCCGGCGGATGATCACCCGGCGGCGGGAAGACGACATCGGGGCCGAGATAGATGTGCGCGAGTCGCTGCAGCAGTTCGGCCGCGCCGCCCTCGGTCACCCGACCGCGGCCGCGCACGACGACGTACTCGGCAAGTCCGTACTCGTTGACCATCCCGGTCTCCAGCGAGAGCACGACCCGCGGATCGCGCCGCACGTTGCGCAGCTTGAGCCGGTCGTCCAGGTGGCCGCTGACGATCTCGTCGCCGTCGAAGCCGATCCAAACGACGCTGACCTGCGGGCTGCCGTCCGTGTTGACCGTGACGAGATGGGCGGGGTGGCCGGCCTCGAGCGCCGCGCGAGCAGCCGCGTTCACAGGACTCATGTGCGTCACGCTAGCGGCAGGCGTGAACCGGTTACGCCTCGTAGGCCTCGGCGTTGTACCCCGCCAACCGCGCCCGCCGCACCGCGGTCGCCAGCGGCCGGAGTGCGGCGGTGCGCGCCGCGATACCGGTGCGGTCGATCGCTCCGCCCGTCGGATCGGTGAACGCGAGGTCCAGCACGGCCTGCAGCCGCTCGGCCTGAGCGAGCAGAGCAACGGCGCGCACCGGGAAACCGGGCGGCAGGTTCAGCTGCTCGCCGGCGTGCCGCGCGTCGTGCAGGGCATCGGCGATGTCGTCGATCCAGCCTGCGACGTCGGCGGCGGACAGCGCGCTTGCCGAGTCGCGAATCGCGGACGTCAACTCGTACTGTGCGTCCGCCACCGAGACGTAGTCGGTGGGCAGCTCACCGATCTCGAACGCCTGCCAGAGAACCGTCGTGGGCGCACTGCTGGGTGCGTAGTCGATCACCTCGGGCACCACGCCCAGCCCGGAACCCGCGACCGCCTCGCCGTGCTCGAGCGCGGCGCTGCGGAACGCGGCCGGGCCGGGGAGCCCGCGAACATCGCCGGCGACCGGCAAGATCGCGCGCACCCCACCGCCTGCGCGCCGCCAGGCGATCAGCACCTCGCGCAGCGGGACGAGTTCGACGTCGAACGCGGGCAGCCCACCGACCTGATGGGGAGCGTCCTCGCGGGTTACCGCGTCCGCGGCCTGATCGACGCTGACCCGTCCCGCGAAGAACGCCGCGGCCCACGCCGCGAGCGGACCGGAACGGACGGATGCCACAGAAGCTCAGCATAGAAGGTGAGATGCTGGTGCCATGCCTGACTGGGTGATCTGGCTCATCGCCGCTGGAGTGCTCGCCGCGGCCGAGGTCTCGTCGCTGACCTTCGTGCTGATCATGTTCGCCGGGGGAGCAGCGGCCGGTGCGATCACCGCCGCGGTCGGCGGCCCGGTGCTGCTGCAGGTGATCGTCGCCATCGTTGCTACAGTCGCGCTGCTCGGTGGCGTGCGTCCCGTCGCTCGCAGGCACCTGCTCAGCGGGCCGGACACCGCGACCGGCTCCGAGCGGCTCGTCGGGCACGAGGCGATCGTGCTCAGCGAGGTCACGGCGCACGACGGCCGGGTGCGCCTCGAAGGTGGTGAATGGTCGGCGCGGGCCTACGACCCGAGTCAGGTTCTCGCGGCCGGTACGGTCGTGCGCGTCATGAAGATCACCGGCGCGACCGCGGTCGTGCTGCACGAGGAGCCGTACTTCAAGAAGGAGCTTGGGGCATGACCGGTGGGGTAATCGCGGCGATCGTCATCCTTGTGGTGCTGCTCTTCGTAGTCATCCGCTCGGTGCGCATCGTGCCGCAGGCGCGGGCCGCGGTGGTGGAGCGGCTCGGCCGCTACGTCCGCACCCAGGGTCCCGGCCTGACGCTGCTGGTGCCGTTCATCGACCGGATGCGGCCACTGATCGACCTGCGCGAGCAGGTGGTGAGCTTCCCGCCGCAGCCGGTGATCACCTCCGACAACCTCACGGTGGGCGTCGACTCGGTCATCTACTTCCAGGTCACCGATCCGCGTGCGGCCACCTACGAGATCGCCAACTACATCCAGGCGGTCGAGCAGTTGACGATCACCACGCTGCGAAACGTGATCGGCTCGTTGAACCTCGAGCAGGCGCTCACCAGCCGGGACGAGATCAACAGCAAACTGCGCGGCGTGCTGGACGAGGCGACGGGGCCGTGGGGCATGCGGGTCGCGCGTGTCGAGATCAAGGCAATCGACCCGCCGCCCTCCATCCAGGACGCGATGGAGCAGCAGATGCGCGCCGACCGGAACAAGCGCGCGCTGATCCTTACCGCCGAGGGCCAGCGCGAGTCGGCGATCAAGACGGCCGAGGGCAACAAGGCCGCGCAGATCCTGCAGGCCGAGGGCCAGAAGCAGGCCGCGATCTTGGAGGCCGAGGCCGAGCGGCAGTCGCGCATCCTGCGTGCTGAGGGCGAGCGTGCGGCACGCTTCCTCGCCGCGCAGGGACAGGCGAAGGCGATCGAGACGACCTTCGGCGCGATCCACTCCGCGCGGCCGGATCCGGCCCTGCTCGCCTATCAGTACCTGCAGACGTTGCCGCAGATCGCGCAGGGCGAGTCCAACAAAATGTGGATCGTGCCGAGCGAGTTCAGCAAGGCGCTCGACGGGCTCGCCAGAATGGCCGGCAGCGACGGCAACGAGCCGTCCTGGCTGCAAGCCCAGGGCGCGGACGTGGGCCCCGGCGAGCCGATCGACACCGAAGGCTGGTTCGACTCCAACCTGCCGCCGGCGGCCGAACAGCCCGAGGCGGTGAACCTGCGCGCCTCGGATGAGGACGCGGACTCCCAGGCTGCCCGCGCCGGGATGCCCGAAGAAGACGTCGCCGAGATCCTGCGCAGGCGAGTGCCGACTGCCGACGATCCGCCACCTGCTCCGGAGCCGGAATACCCGCGCGAACCGCCACCGCCCCAGCCGCCCGGATACCAGTACCCGCCGACGCAGCCGCCGCCGCCGGGCTACCAGTACCCGCAGACCCCGCCGTACCAGGGGCCGCCGCCGGAGGAGCAATAGCCCCGTTAGAAGCCGGTCTGGTTCCAGGGGGCGAGCGGGACGGAGAACATGACGTCGGCGCGGTCGAGCGCGCCCGTCTTGAGTTCTTCGACGCCGGCCAGTGTGGCCTGGCGCAGCCGGTGCCCGCCGAGGTAGGACGCGGCGAGGGCGCGCTGGCTGATGCGTAGGTCGGCGGCCTCGGACGTCGGCTCGCAGACGGCACTCGTCTCGTCCGCCTTCAGCACGAACCGCCCGTTGCCGTATCCGCCGAGCCCGTCGTCGACCACATCGAGAACGATCTCGCCCGGCACCGCGTAGCTGCGCGCGGCGAGCGCGGCCGGCACGTCGAGGAGCCGCACCCACAGGTAGTCGAAGCTGTGCTTGTACGACAGCGCGCGACCGTCGCGCAACATCCAACGGATCGGCTCGTCCACCGGTCGGTCGTCGAGGAGGATCTCGTCCACGACGTCGATACCGGCGAGGTAACCCCACAGGTCGAGGTAGGCGGTCTCGTTCGCCGCGATGAGGTCGGGTACCTCGATCGCCCCCATCTCGCCGGTCAGCTCGAAATCGCGCGTGACCCGCCAACTGAGGAATCCGTCCGGCCCGTCCGGCCCCTCGTGCAGCACCCAGTTCGGCTGCTTGCCGATCGGCTGGTAGCCGTCCAGGTTGAGCGCGCGATTCCACCAGGGATGGCGCCGGTCGACCTGGCCCGGCCGCAGCCGGCGCGCCGCATCGAAGACCGCCGGCGCGATCTCGGCGAGTTCGGCAGCTTCGACCTGGCGCACGCTGCCGGCGGGCGGCGCGGGAAGTGCCGCATGTGACCGCCGCGAGTGGAAGACGTAGCCGGTGTCGACCACCGCAGGCGCGTAACCGAAGCGGCCGTAGATCGGCCACTCCGCCGCGATGAGAATGCTCAGCGCGTCACCGCGCTCCTTCGCCGCCTGCAGCGACTGGGTGATCATCGACGTGAGCAGCCCGCGCCGCCGATGCGTGGCCGCCACCGTGACCGCGGTGAGCGCGTCCGTTTCGATGTCGCGCGTCGTGCCGCTCGGGCCGGGGATCGTCAGGGTGCGCGGCTCGGTGGCGAGTGTGGCGACCCAGCGGCCGTGGTCGCGGTAGCCCCAGGTTCGCTCCGGCAACCACTCTCGCTGCCAGCGTTCGACACGGCGCGCAAACTCGTCCTCGTACGGATTGCCGAGCAGTGTCGTGGACAGCGCGGCGAGCCACGGGCGGGACTCATCGATCTGAATCGGGTTCACAAGCTCCACGCCACGACGATGACAGGCGGGGGCAAGTCAGATCCAGCTGATTCGGTCGTGCAGGTACACATAGCCCACAAAGCTGAAAGCGTCGAGCAGGAAATGCGCTATGACGAGCGGCAACACGCGACGGCTCCGCTGGAACCACCACCCGAAGATCAGCCCCATCACGGCGTTGCCCGCGAATGCGCCGTACCCCTGGTAGAGGTGGTAGCTGCCGCGCAGCAGCGCGCTGGCCGCCAGTGCCCGGGCGTCGGTCCAGCCCAGCTGCCGGAGCCGGGTGAGCAGAAAGCCCACCACGATGATCTCTTCGGACAGGCCGTTCTGGAATGCCGAGAGCAGCAGATACGGAACCCGGTACCAGACGTCGGGGAAGCTCACGACGTCAAGCGACGCATTGATGTTCAGCTCATTGGCCGCCCACACGAGGGTCAGGCCGGGGATGCCGATCAGGGCACAGAACCCGATGCCGCGCAGCGCGTCGGCGCGCTTGCTGCGCAGATCGAAGCCGATGCCGAAACCCGGGCCCGCGGGATTGCGCGACAGCAACAGGATCGCCAGCAGCGGCGGGACGATCCCGTTGAGGATGCCCAACAGGTCGTCGGCGAGGTCGAGCCACGGATAGGTCGTCTGCGTACCGCTGACCACGATGGCGGTGGTGTTCCCGATGCCGCCCTTGACCGTGATCTCCTGCCGGATGTAGTAAAGGAGTGAGCTGAGGGCGGAGATGCCGAGCGAGACGCCCAGCACCGCAAGGACTTCCAGGCCGAGGTGCTCGCGCGGAGGCGCCTTCTCGAGTTCGGCCACCGCGTCAGTGTGCCCGACGCCTATCTGAACGTGTCCTTAGACGGTCCGCGGCTCGCGCAACGAGATGTTGGCGCACTCCGCGCAGATGCGATCGGGGATGACGCCGGCACGCATCAGGCCGGCGAAGATCGCGCAGCCGATGCAGAACGCGAACACCGACTCGAGCGTGGCCGCCACGACGACGAGGCCGAGTACCACCAGCGCGGCGATGTCCGCGCCGAAGCCGAAATGGAGCACCAGCGCGGTGATCGTGAACGTCGCACCCAAGCCCTGCGCGAATCGCTTCGGCGGGCCGGGCACCGGTTTCGCCTCGGCGACGCGCGGTGCGACGACCTTCGTGGCCAGCTGTCCCAGTGGGCTGAGCCGCGGCCCGGTGAGGACGCGCGCGACAAAGCCGTAGGCGAGCGGCACGGTCAGCCATAGCCAGCTGTGCCCGCCGAGGGTCGTCAGCAGAATCGTTGTTCCCGAGATCAGCAGCACGCCGGCGGCAACCACGCGCGCGGCGACCTCGTTCACCGGGTTCGGGAAGCCGAAGATCCGGAACACGTCATCGAATCTACTGATCGCCGCCCAGCGGTGCGACGACGAGGGTCTGTAACCCCGCGCCCAGCACCCCGCGCACGTCGGACAACGCTGACCGCGCCATCGCCGAGCCCCGCGCGCCGAGCTGGGTGGCCGCCTCCATCAGCAGCCACTCACCTTCGGGCGGGCGTGCCAGGTGAATGTCCAGATCGATGTTGAGGAACGACCACCTCGACCAGTCGAGCTCGGCGGATATGCCGCTGGCCGAATCGGCGATCAACGCAACGCCGGCCAATCCCGGCGCGTCGCGCCCCGCGATGAGCGACATCGTCGGGCGCACCCATGCGGCCGCCGGACCGGGCTCGTGCATCCGGCCGCGGACGAAGCGCCACTCCAGACTGCTGCCGTAGCCGAACGAGTGGTCCAGGCCGGTCGGGAGATCGGGCACCGCGACGGCATCACCGAGCGCAGGCGCGACCGAGGCGGTGTCCGCGTCCCTGACGAACCACACCCGCGCCACCAGGCACGGTCGCTGCTCGGCCGCGATGGTCACCTCGACCAGCGCTGCGCGGCGGGCCACGCGCACGACTCGCGCCTGCGTCGTGATCTCGGCCACCGGGACCGGACCGACGAAGTCGGCGGCCAGCCGCAGCGCGATCAAATCGGTACGTCCTATTTCGTCACGTATTGCCCGATCGGCGACCAGTACGGCCAGCGCGCTCGGCGGCCCGCCGTGCTGAAATCGCTCGTCCCACGGGCCCGCAGTGGCAGGCCTTGAGACGTACCTTCCGGTCAGCGAAGTCTCGTGTCTTGGAGCGAAATAAGAGTCAGCCACGAGCGTCAAAAGTAGTTGCACCGATCATGAAATCGATGCCTTACACTCGGTGCAGAAGGGGCGTGCGGCACATCCCTCCCGTGCCGCCGCTCCTTCCTTTCCTTTAATTCAGCTGCGCGGGCGCGATACGTCCAGTCACTTCTGCGAGTGAAACTTCGCCGGCGTGCGCGGTGATCGTCACGTTGTCGTCGTCTGCCAGCCAGGCACGGGTGGTGCCGTCGTCGAGAGTGATCGGCTCGGTGCCGTTCCAGCTGAGTTCGAGCAGGCAGCCGCGCTGCCCAGGTTCGGGGCCGCTGATCGTCCCGGACGCGAACACGTCGCCGGTGCGCACCGACGCGCCGTTCGAAGTGAGGTGCGACAGCATCTGCGCGTACGTCCAGTACATGTCGGCGAAGCGTGGCCGGCTCACGACGGTGGCGTTGATCCGCACTTCGAGGTCGATGTCGAGACCGAACCCGTCCAGCCGGTGATCGGCAAGCGCGGCGAGCGGCGTGACCCAGGAGCCGATCGAGGTGCCGAATGACTTGCCGAGAAACGGACCGAGCGGCGCCGCTTCGAATGCCTGGATGTCGCGCGCCGACCAATCGTTGAGCAGGCACGCACCGAACACGTGCCGATCCGCGTCCTCGACGGCAATGCGGGTGCCCGGCACGCCGACCACGAACGCCAGCTCCGCCTCGAAGTCGAGCCGCCTGCTCGGCGCGAACTCGCCCGGCGCGAGCACGCCCGCCGGACGTGCGATCGGCGTGCCGGACACGACGATCGAGCCGGCGCGGCCGTGGTAGCCGATCGGGATGTGCTTCCAGTTCGGGGTCAGCGGCTCGCCGCCGGGCCGGAAGATCCGTCCCGCATTCGTCGCGTGATGCTCGCTCGCGTAGAAGTCGACGTAGTCGGCGACGGTAAACGCGAGCACCGGCGCTGCCTCGGCAAGCGGGACGAGCGGGCGCGTTCCCGATTCGAGAACGGCGGCGGCGTCCGCACGCACCCGTGCCCACGTCTCCGGTCCGGCGGCGAGGAACGCGTCGAGGGTGCCGTCCGCGAACAGCGCCGCATCGACGAGCGCAAGATCCAGCACCGCGTCGCCGTACCGGAGCGCGGCGAAGCGCCGTCCGTCCGCATCGACGACCGATCCGTACGGCAGGTTCTCCAGTCCGTAGCTCATGCCGGGCCGCGGCCCGACTCTGAGTTAGACCAGGACCACGCGTACTTCCCGTCGTCGGCGGCCCGCCCGCCCTCGCCGAGACGCAGCGGGCGGAACGTGTCGACCATGACCGCGAGCTCGTCGAAGAACTCCACGCCGATCGACCGCTCGTACGCGCCTGGCTGCGGCCCATGCGAGTGACCGCCGGGATGCAGCGAGATCGAGCCCTGTCCGATCCCGGAGCCCTTGCGGGCCTCGTAGTTGCCGCCGCAGTAGAACATGACCTCGTCCGAGTCGACGTTCGAGTGGTAGTACGGGACCGGGATCGACAGCGGGTGGTAGTCGACCTTGCGCGGGACGAAGTTGCAGATGACGAAGTTGTTGCCCTCGAAGACCTGGTGCACCGGCGGCGGTTGGTGCACCTTGCCGGTGATCGGCATGTAGTCGTCGACGTTGAACGTGTACGGATACAGACAGCCGTCCCAGCCGACGACGTCGAACGGGTGATGCGGGCTCACGTGGATCGAGCCGGTGAGCCCGGTAGGGCCGGTGCCGCGATGCTTCAGAAAGATCTCGACATCGCGACCTTCGACAAGCGGTGGCTCGGACGGGCCGTGCAGATCGCGCTCGCAGTACGGCGCGTGTTCGAGCAGTTGACCGAACTTCGACAGATAGCGGCGAACCGGCGTGATGTGCGAATTCGCCTCGATGCAGTAGGCCCGGACACCGTCCGCACCGGGCAGCCACCGGTGCGTCGTCGCGCGCGGCAGCAGGGCGTAGTCGCCCTGGCGTGCGTCGAGCGTGCCGAACACGGTTTCGACCATCGCCGAGCCGGATTCGATGTACACGCACTCGTCGCCGACCGCGTTCCGGTACAGCGGGGAGGTCTGCCCGGCCCACACGTACGAGATGCGGACGTCGTCGTTGCCGAGGACGAGCCGGCGCCCGGTGACGACGTCGGTCGACTCGACGTCGGCTTCCTTGAAAAGTTCGTGGAGTTTCAGGTGCCGGGGGAGCAGCGGCTCGTTCGGCATCGTCGCCTGGTCGGGCAGGCTCCAGTCGCGCGCGTCGACGAGCGCGGACGGGATCTCGCGGTGATAGAGCAACGACGAGTCGGAGGAGAAGCCCTCCTCGCCCATCAGCTCCTCGTAGAGCAGGTGGCCGTCCTCGTCGCGGAGCTGGGTGTGTCGCTTCGGCGGAACGCTGCCCCGCCTCTGGTAGTACGCCATGCCCCGATCATCGCGCACTGCGCTGCCCGCGCGTAGCTTCGCCCGGCGCAGCGATTCAGCAGGGACCCGGACGCAGGAAGGTGACGGGCCGGCCCGCAGGCGTGCGTGGGTAGCGGGCGGCCCATGCGTCGAGTTGGTCGTCGGTGCGCGTCGGCGCGTGGTGCGCGAGGACGAGTCTGCCGACGCTCGCCCGGTCCGCCAACTGCATGACGGTCTCGACGGTCGCGTGCCCGTAAGCGACGGCGATCACTTGCTCGGCCTCGGTGTATTGGCCGTCGTGGATCAGCAGATCGGCGTCGCGGACGAACGCTTCGAACGCGGCGACGTCGGCCGCGTCGGACTCGGCGTGCAGCGCGTGGTCGGGGGCATAGACCAGCACCACGCCGTCCAGTTCGACCTTGATCGCATATGCCGTTCCGCCCTTGTGCGGGATCGCCGCCGTCGACACGATGTCGTCCACGCGACCGGGCAGCAGCGGCGCGAAGCGCCATTCCCCGAGCAGGCCGTCCGGGCCGATCGGGAAGTGCGGTGGCGACATCGCACGCGCCAGCAACCGCTCGCCGTCGGTGCGCGCATCGGCCACTGGAACGTGCAGCCGCACGCGTGCGTCCGGGCGATCGACGGCCGAGGAAAACGGCAGCCCCTGCACGTGGTCCCAATGCAGGTGGCTGAGCACGATGTCGCCGCGGTAGGGCGCTCCGCCCGTCAACCCAGGCAGCTCGCGCAGCCCGGTGCCGGCGTCGAGGACCAACCGCGGCGACTCGTCACCGTCGCCGTAAACCGCCAGACAGCTGGTGTGCCCGCCGTATCGGACGAAGTCGGCGCCCGGCGCGGGCGTCGACCCTCGCACACCCAGCGCGACGAGTCTCATATGGCGGCCACGGCGACGTGCGGATCCTTCTGCTCAGCTGGTGAACTCGTGCAGATCGTCGCAGAAGTCGCGCCCAGCGGTGTCGTTGCGGCCCGTCGAGCCCTTCACCAGGCCCAGGTCGGCGACCACCACGTCGTCGTCGGGATCGCTGGGCGTGCCGTTGGTGTCGATCAGCAGCTCGACCCTGATCTGGCCGGGCTCGCGCAGTAGCGCCGTGCCGTCGGGCCCGTACCACACCTGGTTGCCGGTCGACAGCGAGATGAGGGTGATCGTGCCGTCGCCGTTGTCGGTGATGGTCTGGTCTTTGGAGACCGTGTCGAACACCGAGGTGAATGCCTTGTCCGTCGCCAGATTGGTGTACGAGATGGTGCCGCGGTCCGTCTCGACGAAGTAGGGGTACGGGTGGTTCGGGCCGCGCAGGTTGGCGAGCACCGTGCCCGTGACGTCGATGTCGAGTCGCACGGTGAGATCACCACAGAAATCCTCCATCACCGTGCTTTCGGTGTCGTGGAAGTTCTCGTGGATGATCGGCGCTGCCTGCGCAGTGGCCGTGCCCATACCGAGCAGCAACGTCGCCGCCCCGGCCGTCGTAACGATCCGTCGTGTGAGTGTCATCGCAGCATCCCCGTTTCTCCAGCAGTTGCCTTATGAGCTCGCGAGCTCACGTCGGTGTCCCTTCGCCAACTCGACGAGGGCGGCCCGATCCACCGCGTCGGCCGGAGCCTCGGCGACCCGCAGCGGCGTCCGCGCGATGAGAGTCGCGGTGCGCGGCGAGTTCTCGAGGATCGCCCGCTCGCCGACGACGGCCCCCGGACCGAGGTCGCCCAGACTCGCGCCGTCGACCTGCACGTCCAGGACGCCGTCCAGAACGAGGAACAGCGCGGCGCCGGGGCTGCCCTGCCCGGCCAGCACCTCGCCGGCCGCGAGCGTGCGGATCTTCGGCTTCTGTGCGCCGTGCATGAGCAGCGTCGACAACTCCCGCTCCAGCGCGGACTCGGCCTGCGCCACGACGACCGGCGAATCCTCCGCGCCCCAGGGCGTCGCGGCCCATGACAGCTGGCCGAGCCAGTTCCGCCAGTCGGCGACGCCCGCCTTCAGTGCGAGGTCGCCGGCATGGTCGTACACCCAGTGCCGCGGGAACGGGCTTGCGCCGAGCAGTTCGTGGACGGACCGCCCGTCTGCATAGACGGTGAGCCGCAGCGTCGACCACACCAGTGGCGCCTGCAGGCGTACGTACGGCGCTTTGTTGATCGCGCGCGGCAGCGGCAGCGCGGTGCGTCCGCCGACCGTCTGCGTGTAGCTCACCAGCCCGTCGCCGAGCTGCGGCTCGTACGTCAGATCAGGCATCGGCACGGCCGCGAACGTCGCGTCCAGCGGCCCGACCCGGACCGTCGTGTTGCCCATGACCACCCCACCGTCGCGGCCATGAGCAACCACCCGGTCGCCGTCGAACTCGGCCCAGACACGCAACACGTTCGCGAACCGGAACGCGTCCACGTCGCGCAGCGCATTGAGCTCGTCCGCCGTGATGTGCGCCGGCGGCGGTGCGTCGTAATGGCTCACCCCCGAGGAGAAGCTCAGCCTCATCGGACCCGTCACAGCCTCGGACGGAATCCACGAAATGGACGTCACATTCGACTCGACTCGCATGCCGAGGACGCTAGGCAGCGCGGCCGTGACCGGCGAGGGAGGCATCCTGTCGAGCGGGGGGATGCCAGCATCCCGTGCCAGGGGGGACTTCCCACCTTGCCGTAGACGCGCGTGACCCCCGTAATGGTGCACATGGTTGACGTCGCAGCGATCAGTGTGCTGCTCGCGGATGACAACCTGATCGTGCGCGAGGGTGTGCGCGCACTGCTCGACCGCGACCCGAGCGTGGCTGTCGTCGGCGTGGCGGGCGATTACGACGAGCTGATCGAACAGGCCGTGCGCCTGACGCCGCAGGTGCTGGTCACCGACATCCGGATGCCGCCGACATTCCAGGACGAGGGGATCAAAGCCGCCAGCGAGGTGCGCAAGCGGCTGCCGGGTACCGGCGTCGTCGTGCTGAGCCAGTACGACAGCCCGGAGTACGCCATTGGTCTGCTCTCGTCCGGTGCGGCCGGCTATGCCTACCTGCTCAAGGACCGCGTCGGCGATTCCGGCCGGCTCGCCCGTGCGATCCGCGAGGTCGCCACCGGCGGCTCGATGCTCGATCCCGAGATCGTCCAGGCGCTGGTCTCACCCGCGCAGGCGGAGGGCGTGCTCAGCGCTGACCAGGAGGACCTGCTGCAACAGGTCGCGCAGGGCCGGCCGGTGAAGGCGATCGCGGCGACGCTCGACTGCCCGGCCGAGGCGGTCAACGATCGCATCGAGGCGCTGTTCCTCGCGCTCGCGCGCGGCGCGTCCGCGGGTCAGGCGGAGGCGCTGCGCCAACTGCGCACGCTGCACGCGGCCATCCTCGAGCGGGAGGAGCAGGGCCAGACGCTGTCCCGGCTGCTGCCTGGCGGGCTCGCGGAGAAGCTGCGCACCGACCGATCCGCCGTGGAACGCACCGAGCGGCTGACCGTAACGGTGCTGATGTCCGACGTGCGCGGCTATTCAGGTATCGCCGAGAGCGCCGACCCGGCGATCCTCGCCGGGCAGTTGAACGCGCATCGGCAGCAGATGAATGCTGCAATCCTGTGCGAGGGGGGAACAGTGATGCAGTACGTCGGGGACGCGGTGATGGCGGTCTTCGGCGCGCCCGATCCGTACCCCGACCACGCCGCCTGCGCCGTCCGCGCGGCGGTGGCGATGCACGGCAGGCAGCGCGATCTCGATGCCGAGTGGGCAGCGATCGGGCTGACGCCGTTCGGGCTCGGCATCGGCCTGTCGACGGGCGAGGTCGCAGCGGCGCTGCTCGGGAGCACGGAGCGGCTCGAATACACACTCGTCGGCGACACCGTCAACCTCGCACAGCGCCTGCAGGATCTCGCCCGCCCGGCGGGCAACACGGTCGCGAGCGAGGCGACCGTGCGGGACGCAGGCGACGAATGGCAGTGGGATGCGCTCGGCGCACGAGAGGTCAAAGGACGGGCCACGCCCGTGCCGGCGTACCGGCTTGTGAACACAGGGGAGCACACATGACAACGACACGACCTGCCGTGGACGAGTCCACCGCGCCGGATGTCACCGATGCGGTCCGGGTCCGTGCAGTGCGCCGGACCTTCACTGCCGACCTGACACCGGTGCGTGCACTGCGCGGTGTCGACCTCGACGTCGGGGCCGGTGAGTTCGTCGCGGTCATGGGGCCGTCGGGCTGCGGCAAGTCCACGTTGCTGAACATCATCGCCGGGCTCGACGCCGCCGACGAGGGCACGGTCGAGGTCGCCGGCGAACGCATCGACGGACGCGACGAGGCGTGGCTGGCGCGCTTCCGCCGCCGACACGTCGGCATCGTGTTCCAGTTCTTCAACCTGCTGGACGGGGTGAGCGCGCTGGACAACATCGTGCTGCCCGGCGTCTTGGGTGGCATGCGCCGCAAGGCTGCCGAGTCACGCGCCCGCGAACTGCTCGACCTGCTCGGCCTGGGCGATCGCACCGAGCAGGTGCCCGCGGTGCTTTCCGGCGGGCAGCGGCAGCGCCTTGCGATCGCCCGCGCGCTGGTCAACTCGCCAACCTTGCTGCTCGCCGACGAGCCGACCGGCGCCCTCGACAGCGACGGCGGCCTCGAGGTGCTGGAGCTGTTCCGCCGGCTGCACGACAGCGGCCAGACGGTGATCATGGTGACGCACTCCGCCGAGGTCGCGTCCGGCGCGGACCGGCGCGTGCTGCTGCGCGACGGACACGTCGTGGACGGCGCCGGGGAGACGCCCGCGCCGTGAGATCGGTAATCGCAGCGTGGATGCGCATCGAGCTGCGGCTGAGGTGGCCGTCGCTCGTTGCGCTCGCGCTGCTGATTACCTTGGCGACCGGGACCGTGCTGGCCGCCTTCGCCGGCGCCCGCCGCGGCGACTCGGCACTTCGCAGGCTCGCGGATCGGACGCTACCCGCGACGGCCTACGTGCAGATGTACCAACCGGGCTTCGACTGGAAGCCGATTCGGCACTACCCGGACGTGACCGCGCTCGCGACCTACGTTCAGGTGGACGCCAAGCTCGCCGGCATCCCGGTGAGCAACCTTGCCGTCGCGCTGCTGGCCGGCGACGACCAATGGACGCGCACGATCGAGCGTCCGGTGGTGCTCGACGGCAGGCTCGCGCGCCCCGACCAACCCGACGAGGCGGTCGTCACCCAGGGCTTCGTGTCGAGATACGGGCACGGCGTCGGTGACACGGTGACGGCCGAACTCCCGTCCATCGAGCAGCAGGGGCTGATCAGCATCGACGCGCCGGCGCCGGCCGGCCCGCACGTTCCGCTGCACATCGTCGGCATCGTCCGCTCGCCATGGTTCGCCGACGGCGGCGGGTTGCGCGGTCGGCTCCTTCCGTCGGCGGCGTTCCTCGCCAAGTACCGCGCGAACCTCTTCAACGAGAAGTTGAGTTGGTTCGACGCGCTGGTCCGGCTGCGCGGCGGCGAGGCGGCGATTCCCGCGTTCACCAGGCATCTCATCCGCAGGACGAAAAACCCCGATTTGATCGTCGGGGATCTCGTCGACGACCGGCGCCACCGGCAACGCACCGCATCCTTCGAAGCACGCTGGCTCGTCGCATTCGGTGCGGTGGCGCTGGTGGCCGGGCTGGTGCTCGTCGGACAAGCCGTGGCGCGGCACGTCGCGACCAACGCGGCGAACCTCGATGTCCTCCGCGCGCTCGGCATGACCCCGGCCGAGGAGGTCGTCGCGGCAAGCGTCGGTCCGGTGCTCGCCGCGGCAGCGGGCAGCAGCCTGGCGGCGGCCGGTGCGTGGTACGCCTCGGGGTGGTTCCCGATCGGCATCGCGGCGGACAGCGAGCCGAACCCGGGGCGCCAGGTCGACGCGCTGGTGTTCGGTCTCGGGTGGCTCGGCGCGGTGTCCCTCGTCGGACTCGGCGCGACCGTCGCGGCGTGGCGGGCACTGCGGACGCGCCGGGCCGCCGTTGCGAGCCGGACGTCGGTCGTGGCGTCGCTGGCCGCGCGCGCCCAGCTGCCGGTACCGATTGTGATCGGTTCGCGCTTCGCGTTCGAGACCGGCGGCGGCCGCGCGACCGTGCCCGTCCGCCAGGCGCTGCTCGCTGCTGTCGCGGGCGTGATCGGCGTGGTCGCGGCGGCAACGTTCTCGGCGGGCGTGACCGAGGCGGTGGCGAACCCGGTCCGGTTCGGGCAGACGCATCAGCTCGAGGTGTGGCTCGGGTTCCAAGGCGAAGACATCGCACCGCACGACACGCTCGAAGTCGTGGCCCGCGACCGCGACGTCACGGGCGTCAACGACTGGCACTACGGATCGGGCGCGTTGGCCGACGGATCCACGTTGCCGATGTCCACCTATCAGGCGGTACGCGAGCCGATGCCGGTCGTCCTGCTGTCCGGACGCATGCCGGCCACTGCACAGGAGATCGCGCTCGCGCCGAACTCCGCGGACGCCGCCGGCGCCCACGTCGGCTCGACCGTTGCGGTCACCGGCACCAAGCAGACGAGGCACCTGCGCGTTACCGGAATAGCGTTCGTGACCGCGGCCTCCCACTGCACGGCGTGCACCGACCACGCGACCGGCGCATGGGTGACGTCAGGAGCTTTCGATTCGCTGTTCCGCCGCTACCAGTTCCGCCTCGGCGAGATCACGCTGCGTCCGGGGGCGGACGTCGGAAAGGTCGCCGCCCGGTTGCACCGCGCCATCGCCGCGCACTTCGGGCCGGCCGCGGATGTGCCGCTCGCCGCGCCGTTCCGACCGGCCGCGACCGAGGAGGTGCAGCAGCTTCGTGCATTGCCCATCGCGCTCGGCGCCTTCCTCGTCGCGCTGGCGATCGGCGCACTCGCGCACGCACTGCTCACCGTCGTCCGGCGTCGTCGACGGGAATTAGGTGTCTGGCGCGCACTCGGGATGACCGGCCGTCAGGTGCGCGCGGTGGTCGTCACTCAGGCATCGGTGATCGCCCTCGTCGGCCTCGCGTTCGGGATCCCGCTGGGGATCGCACTCGGCCGCGCGGCGTGGCGGGCGGTGGCCGACTACACGCCGCTGCAGTTCGCGGCTCCCGCTGCCGCGTTGGCGTCGCTGGTCGTGGTCCCGCTCGCGCTTCTCCTCGCGAACCTGCTGGCGGCGTGGCCCGGCCACCAGGCCGCCCGGCCGCGCGTCGCTGAAGTGCTCAGAGCGGAGTGAGCTGATGACGATCATCCTGTCCTGGCTGCGGCTCGAGCTGCGTCGCCGCTGGCGCTCGCTCGCGGTGCTCGCACTTCTGATCGCGATCTCGGGCGCCACGGTCATGGCGGCAATCGCCGGCGCGCGCCGCGGTGCCAGCGCGCAAGAGCGGCTGGACCGCGTGACGCTGCCAGCGACCGCGATGATCCTCGCGAACACCCCCGGCTTCGACTGGGCGCCGATCCGCAGGCTGCCCGAGGTCGAGGTGCTCTCGAACTTCGTCGTCGACTACAACATCTCGACGATTGGCAAGGTCCCGCCGGAAAGCATCGGCTTCCCGATCACCGACCAGCAGTTCCTGCACACCATCGAAAAGGCACATCTGTTCGCCGGCGAGGCACCCGACACCACGAGCGTCGACGAGGTCGCCGTCACCCGGAAGTTCGTCGAGACCTACCACAAGGGCATCGGCGACACCGTGACGATCATCCTCGCCAAGCCGAAGGAGATCCTGGCGCAGCACGGCTTCGGCCCGGGTGGCCGCTACACCGGTCCGCGGGTCGTCCTGCACATCGTCGGCGTGGGCGAGGGGTCCGCCAGATGGGGCATCGACGAGCCGGGCAGCCCCGGTGGACTCCTGGTGCCGGCCGGCTTGTACGCGAAGTACAAGCAGAACATCGTCGGACCGCCGCTCAAGTCGGTCAACTACATCAACGCGCTCGTCCGGCTGCGCGGCGGCGAAGCTGCCCTTCCGCAGCTGAGCAGGGACATCACCCGGATCACCGGACGGTCGGACATCGAGATCTCGAATCTCGTCGCCGGCGAGCGCGACGCCCAGCATCACATCGCGTTCGAGTCCCGGTGCCTTGTTGCGTTCGGCGTAGCTGCCTTGATCGCAGCGCTGTTCCTCGTCGGCCAGGCGATCGCTCGCTACGCCGCTGCGAACACCGAGGAACTCCGCACGCTGCGCGCGCTCGGCATGACCCCCCGGTCGGCGATCGCGACGGCGACGGCCGGGCCGGCCATCGCGGGCGTGCTGGGTGCTGCCCTCGCCGTCGCGGGAGCTGTCGTCGCTTCGAGATGGTTGCCGTACGGCACGGCCGGGTTGATCGAGCCCTCGCCCGGGACGTCCTGGGACTGGGTCGTGTTCGGGCCCGGACTGGCCTTCGTCGTCATGATGGTGGCCGGCGGAGCGGCGGCGGCCGCATGGTTCACGCTGCGGGCTGCGCGCCGGGAGGGTGCCACACGCCGCTCGAGCGTGGCCGTTGCGGTCGGGCGCAGCGCAATGCCAGTCCCGGTAGCGCTCGGCACCCGCTTCGCGCTGGAGGCGGGGCGCGGTCGCACGTCGGTCCCCGTCCGGCCGGCTCTCGTGGGCGCGGTGATGGGCGTGCTGGGCGTCGTCGGCGCCTTCACCTTCTCGGAGGGCGTGAGCGACGCTGCGAGCCATCCGGAGCGGTTCGGTCAGACCTACCAGATCGGCACCTTCGCGGGCCTCAACGGCAAGGACTTCGGGCCGGTCGACGTGGCACTGACGACGCTCCGGAAGGACCCGCTGGTGGCCGGGGTGGACGACGCGCGCACCGCCGTCGCCACGGCGTCCGGTAGCGACGACACCGTGTCACTGTGGGCCTATTCGACGGACCCGAAGCCGATCCCGATGGTGGTGCTGTCGGGCAGGGCGCCGGAGAGCGCCGACGAAGTCGTCCTCGGACCGAAGACGCTGACCGCACTGCATGCCGCGGTGGGCGAGCACATCACGCTCACCGGAAGCCGCAAGGCGCCCGTCACCTTCCACATCGTCGGGTCCGGACTGATCCCGGTCGGGCCGCACAACGGGTACGCCGACGGCGGCTGGGTGACCGAGCACGGGTACGACACGCTGTTCAGCGGCTTCAAGTTCCACCTCGTGCTGGTCACCTTGGCGCCGGGCGTGCAGACGGGCGATGCCATTCGCGTGATCGATGCGCGGCTCGGCAACGCCGACAAGCGGCTGAAGCAGATGGGATTGCGCCGCCCGGACCCGATCAGCGAGGTGGCCGTCCTGCAGGAGGTCCGGAAACTACCCGTCTACCTCGCGATCTTCCTGGCCCTCCTGGCGGTGGGCGCGGTCGGTCACGCGCTGGCCACGGCAGTCCGGCGCCGCTCGCACGATCTCGCGGTGCTGCGCGCGGTGGGCATGACGCAATGGCAGTGCCGGTGGGTCGTCGTGACGCAGGCCAGCGTCCTCGCGATCGTCGGGTTGTTGTTCGGCATCCCGCTCGGGCTGGCCATCGGCCGAAGCCTCTGGCGGGTCGTGGCCGATTACACGCCCATCGACTACGTGTCGCCGACGGCGCTCTGGGCGCTCGCCCTCATCGGGCCGGCGGCGCTCGTCCTCTCCAACCTGCTCGCCGCATGGCCCGGACAGCGTGCCGCGCGGTTGCGCGTCGCGCACATCCTGAGGGCGGAGTAGGCCGTGGATTCGCTACAGGTCGTCTCGCTCGTCCTGGCCGGCGCGTGGGCGCTGGCCGCCGTGGTCACCGCGGCGTCGAACGACGACCACCGACGCCCCGCCGCGCTGGCCTGCGCCGCGCCCGCCGCCGCGCAGGCGGCCGCGCTGTGGGATCCGTTGGCGCCGTTCGTCCTCGCCACCTGGTTCGGGTACGCGCTCGCCCTGCCGGACGGCCGGCTCCGGACAACCGCCCGCAGGCTGCTCGCGGGCGGCGGCGTCCTCATCGCGGCGGCGAGCAGCGTCTCGTTCGCGGCGGCCGGCCACAACCCGAGCCGTCCGCTGTTCTTCGCCCTGGCAGCGGCGGTCGCGGTGCTCGGGGTCGGCGCCGTCGCACTGCGCTACCGATCCGCGAAGCACGGCCGGGCGCGGATGCAATGGATCGCGGCGGCGGGCGTCCTGGTGATCGGCTACGCGCTCGTGTGCGTCGTGCTGCACTGGATGACGGACAATCCGCATCCGCTCGGCGTGTGGCTGGCCGGTTCGCTCGTCGCGGTGCCGCTCGCCCACGTGTTGTCGGTCGTCGTGCGCGCAGATCGCGCCGCGGAGTGGATGCTGCGCGAGAGCGTCGGCGCAGCCGGTGGCGCGGTCGCGGTGGCCGCCGCTTATCTCGTGATCGTCATGGGGATCGAGGGGCCGCCGAAGGGGCACGAGCGGGACGTGCTGCTGGCCAGCCTCGCCGCCGCGGTTGTGGGTGCGCTATTGGCACAGCCGGTGCGGACCCGGTTGATCGGAGTCGTCAACGGCTGGATCGGCGCGGCCGATCCGTCGACCGAAGAGGTGGCGACGACATTCGGCGCGCGGATGAGTCGCGCGGTGCCGATGGACGAACTGCTACTGCAGTTGGCCGAGTCGCTGCACACCACGGTCGGGCGCGGCGGCGCCGAGATATGGACCGCACTGGGCGCCGGCCTCACCCGCGCGGTGAGCGTGCCGAGCCGCCCGGCCGCGCGGATGGAGCTGGCCGAAGGAGAGGCCTCGGTTGTCGCGCACGCGCGCATCGGCGGACCGCACTGGACATCGGTGTGGCTGCCTCAGCTCTACGCCGAGGCCGGCGAGGGCGCGGACTTCCGCGTCGTCCCGATCGCGCACCTCGGCGAGCTGCACGGGCTCGTGATCGTGCGCCGTCCCTCGGACGGCCCCGGATACACCGACGACGACGAGCGCGCGCTCGTCGACCTGGCGCGCCAGCTCGGGCTGGCGCTGCACAACGTGCGCCTCGACTCGGCCCTGCAGGCGTCCCTCGCCGAGTTGGCGCAGCGCAACGAGGAGCTGCAGGCCTCGCGACTGCGGATCGTCGCGGCCGCCGACTCGTCGCGGCGGGAGATCGAGCGGAACCTGCACGACGGCGCCCAGCAGCACCTCGTTGCGCTCGCGGTGAAGCTCGGCCTGGCCCGTCAGATCGCGGATGACGGCGACACCGACGGGGTGCTCGCGATGCTGGAGGCCTTGCGCGGCGACGTGCAGACGACGATCGGCGAGCTGCGCGAGCTGGCGCACGGCATCTACCCGCCGCTGCTGCGCGACCGCGGGCTCGCGGAGGCACTGCGTGCGGCAGCGAGTCGCTGCACGCTGCCGAGCACGGTCGATGTCGAGCTGCCGGATCGCTATCCGGAGCAGGTGGAGGCCGCCGCCTACTTCTGCTGCCTGGAGGCGATGCAGAACGCCGGCAAGTACGCAGGCGACGGCGCGACGCTGACCGTCCACGTGAGCGGCGACGACACTGCGCTGTGCTTCCAACTCGCCGACGACGGCGTCGGGTTCGACACGGCGGCGACCGCGTTCGGGCACGGCTTCGTCAACATGCAGGACCGGTTGGGTGCGATCGGTGGCGAATTGCAGGTCGAATCCGCACCCGGCAAGGGCACAACTGTGCGCGCGCGCATCCCGTCTGCACCCCGCAGCTAAGGCTCCGCGGTGCAAGATGAGGTATGGCTTGGTTTCTCGTCGTCGTCGCCGGCTTGTTCGAGACGGCCTTCGCGATCTTCCTGAAGCAGAGCCACGGCATCACGAAGCTGTGGCCGACAGTCGGCTTCTGCATCTCGGCGCTGGTGAGCTTCGGCCTGCTCACGATCGCGCTGCGCTCGCTTGACGTAGGCCCCGCGTACGCCGTGTGGACCGGGCTCGGCGCGGCCGGTACGGCGATCATGGGCATGGCGGTGCTGGGCGACGAGGTCTCGGTAGCGAAGATCGTGTCCATTGGCCTGATCATCGGCGGCGTCATCGGCCTCAGCCTGGCCGGCGTCATGCCGGACTAGCACCACGCGGGCCACCACCCCTGGACCGCATCCTCCCCAAACGGGCAGAAATCCGGCCGGGAATCGGCGATTTCGGGAAGGAAGGCGCAGTCAGGCCTGGGTGACGACCTCGCGCAGCCGGCGCGGGGTGAGGTCCTCCTTGTGGAGGTACGCGACCGCGCCGCAGTTGAGCGCGTCCGCGGGCAGGTCGTCGACGGCGTAGGTCGACAGCAGCACGACCCGCACGTCCGGGCTGTCCGCCATGATCCGTCGCGTCGCCTCGATGCCGCTGATGCCGGGCAGGTTGATGTCCATCAGCACCAGGCTCGGCGCGTACCGGGCGACGCCGGCGACGGCCTCCTCTCCGGTCTCCGCCTCGGCCACGACGCGCCAGTGGGGCAACAGGGACACGAGCGTGCGGGCGACCTCGCGAAACGGGGGCTGATCGTCGACGATCAGCACCTCGACCGTGGCGGTGTCCGCAGCCGACTCGTGCGTACCCATCACAATTCCACTGTTCGTCACGCGATCTTGAGTGGCAAGGGTGCTAGCTTCCCTTGGCGGCGCCGCGCTCGGAGAGCAGCAGCAGCACGGCCGTCACCCGCCGGTTCACGTCGGGTGTCGCGGCGAGACCGAGCTTGGCGAACATCGCGTTGATGTGCTTCTCGACAGCCCGCTCGGTGAGGAACAGCGCCGCTGCCGCCCCCGCGTTGCTCCTGCCCTGCGCGACCTGATCGAGCACGTCCATCTCGCGCGGCGTGAGGGCGGCGAGCGGGGAGGCGGGCCGGCGCGTGGAGGCCGCAACCAGGAGATCGACGATCGTGGGGTCGATCGCCGAACCGCCCTGCGCAACGGTCCGGATTGCCTCCGCCAACTGGTCCGGCTGGCTCACCCGCTCCTTGAGCAGGTAGGCGCGCCGCGCGCTGCCACCCGCGAGGAGCGCGTTGGCGTATGCGGGCTCGGCGTACTGGGACAGCACGACGACGCCGATCTCCGGATGGGAGTCGCGCAGTTCGACCGCGAACTGGATGCCCTCGTCCGCGAACCCGGGCGGCATCCGGACGTCAGTGACGACGACGTCGGGCGACTCATCGTCGACGAGCCGGCGCAGCGCGGGCAGGTCAGCACAGTCGCCCACGACCTCGAGATCGTCGTTGCGGTCGATGACCCCGCGTACGCCCTCGCGCATCAGCAGCGAGTCCTCCGCGACGACCACCCTCAGCGCCATGCCCGTAGTACAGCAGTCCGCTCGTTGAGTGGCCAGTTCGGACCCGAGTGAGCCGTCCTGGCAGCCCACTCCACGTGTTTGGTCTACTGGCCGGAGAGCGTGGCAACGACAGGGGCGAGTTGCTCGGCGTAGCCGTCGGTGATGAGCACGTAGGAGAAGCCGAACTCCTCCCGGCGCCGTCGCAGCTCGTCAGCCATCGCCGTCGGGTCGCCGGGCAGCACCGAGAGGGAGCGGTGCGCCACGAGCGTCGCCCAGTCGGCGCCGAGGACGCGCTCGATGTGCGGGGGAGCGGTGTCGCCGGCCGTGAACAGATTCATCGCGAGCTCGATGTCCGCGGCCCGGTCGCCCGCACGCGCACGGAGGTCAGCGACCGCGTCGACCACTTCGTTGTGCGGCGTGAGCGGCCCGGTGGCGAGCGAAACGGTGTCGGCAAGCTCGGCGGCGAGGCTGCGGGCCCGCGGTCCGCCCGCCGCCATGAGCACCGGGGTGTGCCGCTCGGCGCCGTCCCGCTCGCGCAGCGCGTCCAACGTCTGCGCGACCAGCGTCAGGCGCTCGCCCGGCGTGCCGAACGGCAGCCCGAGGCGCTGCGCGTCGACCGCCGCATCGGGGCGTCCCGTGCCGATACCGAACTCGAAGCGGCCGTCGGTGAGCGTGCTGATGGTGTGTGCCTCCCAGGCCGTGTAGGCCGGTGGGCGCAGCGGCGCGGCATAGACCCAGGTGCCGACCCGGATGTCCGCGACCGCGGCGGCGGCCGCGAGTGCTGGTCCGGGCGCGAGCATGCGCATCACGTCGGGCACGAGCAGCGTCGAGTATCCGAGCTCGGCCACCCGGCGCGCGGTGGCCAGCCAGTCGGCGCCGCCGCTCCGCGGTGCCCCGATGACGCCGAAGCGGAACGGCCTCACCGTTTCTCGACGGGGACGTAGGCACGCTCCGGCGCGCCGGTGTAGAGCTGCCGCGGCCGGCCGATGCGCGTCTCCGAGTCGTTGATCATCTCGTGCCACTGGGCGATCCAGCCCGGCAGCCGGCCGATCGCGAACAGCGCCGTGAACATCTTGGTCGGGAAGCCCATCGCCCGGTAGATGAGCCCGGTGTAGAAGTCGACGTTCGGGTACAGCTTGCGCGAGACGAAGTAGTCGTCGGCGAGCGCGACGCTCTCCAGTTCCAGCGCGATGTCGAGCAGGTCATCGCGCTTGCCCATCGCGCGGAGCACCTCGTCGGCGGAGCGCTTCACGATCGCGGCCCGCGGGTCGTAGTTCTTGTAGATCCGGTGCCCGAACCCCATCAGCTTGACGCCGGCTTCCTTGTCCTTCACCTTGCGCACGAAATCGGGGACGTCGGTGTGCTCAGTGCGGATCTGCTCGAGCATCTCGAGCACCGCCTGGTTGGCGCCGCCGTGCAGCGGGCCGAACAGCGCGTTGATGCCGGCCGAGACGGAGGCGAACAGGTTCGCCTGCGAGGAGCCGACCAGTCGCACGGTCGAAGTGGAGCAGTTCTGCTCGTGATCGGCGTGCAGGATGAACAGTCGGTCGAGGGCGCGGGCGACGGCCGGGTCGACCTCGTACGGCTCGGCGGGGAAGCCGAACGTCATGCGCAGGAAGTTCTCGACGAGGCCGAGCGAGTTGTCCGGGTAGAGGAACGGCTGCCCGACGCTCTTCTTGTAGGCATACGCGGCGATGGTCGGCAGCTTGGCCATCAGCCGGTAGGTCGACAGCTCGAAATCCTGGTTGTCGAACGGGTCGAGGAAGCCCTGGTAGAAGGTCGACAGCGCAGACACCGCGGACGAGAGCACCGGCATCGGATGCGCGTCGGCGGGGAAGCCGTCGAAGAACCGCTTCATGTCCTCGTGCAGCAGCGTGTGCCTGCGGATGTTGTTCTCGAACGCGGCGAGTTGCTCGGCGTCGGGCAGTTCGCCGTAGATGAGCAGGTAGGTCACCTCGATGAACGTGGAGTGTTCCGCGAGTTGGTCGATCGGGTAGCCGCGGTAGCGCAAGATGCCTGCGTCCCCGTCGATGTAGGTGATTTTGGAGCCGCAGGACGCGGTGTTCGCGAACCCGGGGTCGTACGTGACGAGACCGGTGGAGCTCAGCAGCTTGCCGATGTCCGCTCCGGCCGCGCCGTCGGTGGCGGGCCTGACGGGCAGGTCGAGCGGATCCGCGCCCGGTGCCTGGAACATGGCCGGCGAGGTGGCGTCGGACATCGGTCCCCCTCACGTCGTGTCGGAGACCTCGACACTACTGCCGGATCTCCGATGGAAGGTTCTGCAGCCGAACCTCGCCACGCGCGACCAGTCGCTGTGACCCGTCGACGATCTCGACCTGCCACAACTGCTGGCTGCGGCCGCGGTGGATCGGCGTCGCGGTGGCGTACAGCCGCTCGCCGACTCGAGAGGCGCGCACGAAGTTCGTGTGGTTGGACACCCCCACCACCTGACCGCGGTCGCCGAACCACAGCGCCGCCGCCAAGCTTGCGCTCGTCTCGACCGCCGCGCAGTGCACGCCGCCGTGCACGATCCCGTACGGCTGGAGGTGATGCGCGGCGGCCGTCCAGCTCAGCACCACGCGATCCGGGCTCACCTCCTTGAATTCGAAGCCCAGCGTGCTGTCCAGCCCACCAGCGGCCACGTCAGGATCCATTTGATCAACCTAACGTTTCGCCCGCGCGTGGCTCAGGGCGCGGTGCGGTCGAGGGTAAGGGCGGCCAGCGCCGTGGCGTCGTGAACAGCGTCCGCGCCCTTCGCGACCGAGCCGGCGATGCTGACTGCGACCGTGCGCTGGCCAGAGGACACGACGAGCGTCGGGACGTCGTAGCCGTCGCCGCTCCCGCCGGTGAGCATCTTGGCGGGCTGCCCGGCGACGGTGGCGTCGCTAGCCGACGCGCCGTGCGAGGTGTAGTCGTCGACGGTTGCCGTGATGCGCGTCGCCGCGTCGTCCGCCGTGGCGTAGAGGCTGACGCCGATCTCGACGGCCGGGGTCGCGGCACTGCCGCTTCCGGTGACGCCGTAGCGGCAGTTCAGGTAGGCGAGCCGGTGGATCGACGCGTCGGGCTGGCCGACGACGAATGCGTCCTTGCCCGGCAGGGTCTTGACGCCGAGCGCGTTGAAGACCGGCGGGTCCGGGAGCAGCGTGTCGCACGTGCCCTTGAAGTCGGTCATCCGCGACGGCGACGGTGAGGGCGTCGCCGTGACCGGCTGCGAGGTCGTCGCCGGCGGTGAGGTGGCGGCAGGCGGTAGCGAAGTCCGGGTGACGGTCACGAACGTCTCCGGCTTGCTGGAGACGCACCCCGCGAGCAGGCCGAGCGACATCGCGCAGACAGCGACGGCGACCCGCCCGGGCATGCTTCAACGGTAATAGCCGAATGCGGACGAAACCGGCTGCGCCGCGCCGTCGATCAGATACAGCCGCGCCGGACGGCCTCCATGCCGGCCTGGAAGCGGGTGTCCGCGCCGACGTGGTTCATGATCGCGTGCACGTGTCGTTGCACGGTGCGCACGCTCATCCCGAAAGTGCGCGCGATGGTTTCGTCGGTCGCCCCGGCCGCGAGCATCCCGAGCAGATCCTGGCGCACCCCGCCGAGCACGCCGGCCGACTTGCTCGACTCGACGGCCTGGTTGAGCGCGACCGAGCGTTGCCAGGTGGCTTCGAACAGTTCGGACAGCGCGTCGAGCAGCGCAGACGGGTGCACGAGGTACGCCGTCTCCACGTCGAAGTCGTTCGTCGAGTTGACGAGGGCCACCTGGTCATCGGCGAGCGCGAGCTTCAGCGACAGCGAGCCCGCCACCCGCGCCTGCTCGCCTTCGCGCACGCCGTCCCAGACGTTTGCCATCCGCCCCGGAGCCTCGAGCGCCTGCCGGGCGTAGATGACGCGGTAAGCGACGCGGTCGTCGATCAAAGACTGGATCTCGTCCTCGTTGGCCTCGTACGAATCCGGTCCGCCGGCGTTGAAGTACGGCGGCCGGTCGAACACCCGAACCTCGCGCTTCGCATCGTGCTGGAGGCGGCGAAAGGCCGTCCGCACGTTGTGCGCGCCCTCGAGGACCTCGATGAGCTCGGCCGGGTGCCGCTCGCCGGTTGCGCTGCGGAAGACGTGCGTCAGCTTCTGCACGTGCGCCTGTAGCTGCCGCCGCTTCCGATCCTGCGCCGACAGCAGTTCCGACGCGACGAGGTCGGGCGGCACGGGAGCGAATCTGGCCGGGCTGCCGGGCAGTCGGGTGGCCAGGCCTTGGCGGACGAGTTGGTTCAGCGCGGTGGTGAGCCGCCGCGTGGTGAGTCCGGTGCCGCTGACGAGGTCGGCGACGGTGGCCTGCCGACGGGGGAGCAGCGCCTCGTAAACCTGCTCCTCGAGCGCGGAGATGCCAACGACCTCCCACATCGCGGCCTCCGTCATGAACCGGAACAAATCGCGATCTTGCGGCCCCGTCGCGATCATGCCACATCCAGCCCAACCAGGGCCGGTGTGAGCAACCGGCTAACGGAAGAACCCGCCGCCGCTGATGCCGCCGAGACCCTCACGAGGTTGCTCGCTGGGGACGGCTTCGGCGACCCAGCTTGCGAAGGCGTCCGGGTTGCGCGACTGGAGCAGCACCCGCCCGGGACCGTTGAAGTCGAAGACCCAGCCCTCGCCGGACTTCATGGACTGGATGGAGCGGCCCTGCGCCGCGCGGCGCATCTGGAAGCGGACGTCGAGCTGGTAGGCGACCACGTGGCCGGTATCGATGGTGACCATCTCGCCCTGCTCGAGATCGATGATGTCGACTGCCCCGTAGATGCTGACGATCGCCTCGCCCGTTCCGCTCGCGCGGAACCCGAAGCCGCCCTCGCCGCCGAACAGGTTGGCCATGCCGCCCCACTGGCTATCGATCTCCACGCCGGCGGAGTTGGCGATCCAGCTGCCGCGGCGCAGGAAGAACGGCTTGTCCGGCGTCACCTCGATCGGCACCGTGTCGCCGGGCAGGACGCCGGCGACATCGACCCAACCGCCCTGTGGCGGCGCGGTGTACGTGGTGACGAAGAACGAGCCGCCGCCGAGCAGCGACCGTTTCAGGCCGGCCATCACGCCACCCTGCGCCTTGGACTCGAGTTGCACGTCGGCGCTGTGCGCGATCATCGCGCCACCCTCTACCCGCACCGGCTCGCCACCGGCGAGGATGCAGCGCGCCACCGTGAAGGACGGGTTGTGCCGCAGCTCTACACGCATAGCCGGATCTTGCCACCACGATGGCCGGCGGCGCAGGCGTGCACCGATTTTGACCTGATCAGTCGCGTAGGCCGGCTGCTATGCGTCCGGGGGCGGGGCGACGAACTCGATGCCGTGCTCTCGCATGCCGGCCAGCAACGTGTCGAAATCCGGCGGCTGAGGTGGCGGCAGGGTCAGCGATTGAGCGGTCCGCCCGGTCGCCCGGAAGAACGCCTCGCACGCGCCCGGGATCAGCAGGATGGCCAGTCGCGCGGTCTCGGACTCGACGCGATGGGTGTGCGCTTTGCCGCGCGGCCCGAACACGTAGGTGCCGGGCCCCGCTGTCTGTTGCTCGTCGTCGATGAAGAACGTGATCTCCCCGTCGAGCACGATCCACGCCTCGTCCTCGTGCGTGTGCCGATGCACCGGTGGGGCCGAACCCTGGGGGAGCAGTTGTTCGGCGAGGCTGAACGCACCGCCGGTAGCGGCCGCCGGGATCTTGAAGGTCCACAGCCCGTCCAGGTGCCAGAGCCCTTCACCATGACCGGGGGGCAGCAGCAGTGCGTTGCTCATGTCTGCGACTCTGCACGGCAGTGTCGCGGCGCGGCTAGCAATCGCATGCACGCCGGTTGCCGATGGGCGCACGCGAAATGGGTTGGAGTCGCAATCGGCCGCGCATAGCCTCGGGCTGCGTGAGTGTGGTGTTCCGGGCCGACGGGCTCTCGCCGGAGTCGCATCTCGACTACTGGCGAGAGGTGCTCAGCAACGTCTTCATGCCGACCGAGCTGCGCGGCGAGTTCGGCCCGGACCGGCCCGCCGAGATGCGCACCGCGCAGCTGGGGCGGATTCGGCTCAACGAGTCGCACACCAGCGCGCCGTTCCTGACACACCGGACGTCCCGCCTGATCCGCAGCTCGACTCCGGACGTGTGTCTGGTCGGGGTGCTCGTCGAAGGCGAACTGCGTACGGAGCAGGACGGCCGGCAGGCGATCGTCCGACCGGGAGATCTGTCGTTGATCGATCCGGCGCGGCCGTCCAAACGGTCCTTCACCGCCATGCGCAACGTCACGGTGAGCATCCCGAGGGCGATGGTTCCGCTGCGCGATCGCGAACTCGCGGAGCTGACCGGGGTGCGCATTCCGGGTGATCGTGGAGCAGCCGCGCTGGCGTCCGGGATGACTCGGCAACTGGCCGGCCGCGTCGACCAGGTGAGCGCGTCCGAGGCCGCCCGGCTGGGTACGGCGGTGGTCGACCTGCTCGCCGTCGCGCTCGCCATGCGCCTCGACCGCGCCTCGGCGGCGCCCGACGAACGCGAGCGGACGTTGCTGCACCGTATCTATGCGTTCGTCGAGCACCAACTCGCCGATCCCGAACTCTCGCCGCGCAGCATTGCCGCGGCGCAGCACATCTCGGTGCGCTACCTGCACCGGCTGTTCGAGACCGAGCCCGCGACCGTCGCCGACTGGATTCGCCGTCGGCGGCTGGAGCGGTGTCGCCGTGACCTGCTCGACCCCGCGCTGCGCAATCGGCCGGTCGCCGCGATCGCCGCCCGGTGGGGACTGCCGAACGCCGCGCATTTCAACCGGCTGTTCCGCGCCGCGTACGGCCTGCCGCCTGCCGAGTTCCGGGCCGTGCTCGGCCGGGACGACTGACCGCCTCAGGACCTCAGCCGGTTATCGCGATCGGCACAGTGTTCGACGTCCCCCCTGCGGTGTTGACGTTCACGGTCGCGGTGTCGCCGGGCGTCACGTGCCAGATGCCGCCGGGTCCGCTCGGGGTCGGGATCGTGAAGGTGATCTTCGTGTCGCTCCAGCTGTTGACGACGAAGGTCGCGCCGTCGAACGGCGCGCCCCAGCTGGTGTCACCGTCCACGAAGAAGAGATAGCTCGAGCCCTGCGTCGCGCCGAAGTTCTGCCCGTTGATCGTCACGACATCGCCGGCGGCGCCGTGGTCCGGCTGCACAGAGTCGATGTGCGGCGCGATCAGCGGCGGCGGCCCTTGATACGTCGTCACCTCCGCAGGGCTGCCGTTGCTCACGTACCGGGCCGTGCCCTTCAACGCGGCGGTCACCGGCCCGCTCTGCGACGCCGGCGCGGACACCGTCCAGTGCGTCGTCACCGCACCGCCCACCGGCACCCGGCCGGCGTCGATGGAGTCGGTCGGCGTCACCTTCCAGCCGGACGGTCCGGACAGCGAGGTCTGTACACCGGTGATCGCGCCGGGTCCGCCGTTCGAGACCGTCGTCGCCACGGTCGTCGACGAGCCCGGCGACAGGGTGGTGGGCGTCGGGGGATCCAACGTCAGCGCGACCGCGGCCGACTCGCTCCGCGCGACGGGCTGCCCGCCGAACTGCGTCACCGTCGCCGATCGCGTTGCGGAAACCCGCGATGTGGTGACGTGCAGCGTTGCGTTGCCGGCGTCGTACCACCAGCCGGCCGACGCGCTCCCCGGCGCCACCTTCGGCAGCGGGTTGCCGTCGAGCGTCACGCCGTGCGGCGCCGAGACGTCGACCAGTTGCACGCGGTACGCACGGCCGCTGGAGGCACCCGGGTACGAGCCCGTCCGCGCCCCGATCGTCACCGCTGAGCTCGACTCGCTCTCGTCGTAGCGGAACGGCGTGCGCGCCGACTGCCCGTTGCGGTAGCCCGTGCCTTCGCCGGCGTCCTCGTACATCGAGAATGCGCCGCTGCCACCGGCGTAGACGTTCAGCGTCAAGGGATCGACCGGTGCGGCACCGACGTGTTCCATCGTCGGTTGCTCGGGAACGATTCCGCCCGCACGGACGAACACCGGCATGCGATCGAGCGGCTCGTTGATCGTCGCGCTGGCCGGGCCGGTGAACGTGGCGCCGGTGAAGTAGTCGGTCCAGCGCCCCGGCGGGAACCACACGTGCTGCTGCGCGATCGCGCCGGGTGTGGTCACCGGCGCGACGAGGACATCCGGGCCGTACAGGTACTCGGTGCCGTTGTCGTAGGCCGCCGGCTGATCCGGATAGTCGAGGTAAAGCGGCCGCGCGATCGGCAGGCCGGTCTGCGTGGCCTCTGCTGCGAGCGTGTACGTGTATGGCACGAGCGCCTCGCGCAGGCGCAGGAACTTGGTCGCCGGATCCTGCGCGGCGCCGTAATCCCACGGCAGTCGGTCGCCGTGGTCGGAGTGCAGCCGCAGGATCGGCTGGAACGTGGCGAACTGCACCCACCGGTCGTAGAGGTCGTCGGGCAGGTGCTTGCCCTTGAAGCTGCCGATGTCGTGGCTGACGTACGGCTGCCCGATACTTGCCTCGGCCGTGCTCATCTGCGCCTCGAACGCCAGCGTCTGCCACGTCGCCTCGGTGTCGCCGGTGAAGTGCACGGTGCTGCGATGCTCGCCCCACGGACCGGACGCCGGCGCGCCGCGGTAGTCCTCGAACGAGGCGCCGAGTCGGGCCAGGACGAAGCCGCGCAGCCCGCGCGCGTCGAGGTTGCGCGCGTACAGCTCGTTGATCCAGCTGTCCGGCGTGAGGCCCGGCATGTCGACGACGGAATCGGTGCAGCACCAGTCGAGCCACCACTGCCGCACGCCTTGCTGCTCGAACGGCTGGTGCAGGTCGAACCACGCCTTGGCCTGCGCAGGGTCGCTCCAGTCGAAGCGGTAGCACTGCGGCGAGAAGCACTGCGCCGCGTGCTGCAGCTGCCCCTGCGCGGTCTGCTGCGCCGCCGGGAACTTGGGGTCGCTGCCGTCGATGCCCGCGTGCACGTTGAGCGCGACGTTCAAGCCCTGCTGTCTCGCCCAGTCGAGGAAGGCCTGCGGGTCGGGGAACAGGTTCGCGTTCCAGTTCCAGCCGTCCCACGTCTGCGGCGACTTCCAGTCCGTGTCGACGACGAGCGCGTCGAGCGGAACGCCGTGCGACCGGAACGCCGGGATCAGCTGGTTCTCGTAGTCGGACGTCGAGTACGCGAAGTAGCGCGAGAACCAGACGCCGAACGCCCACTCCGGCAGCATGTCGGCCGGACCGGTGAGCGCGCGCAGATCGCGTAGCGCCTGCTGGTAGTCGTGGCCGTAGCCGAACAGGTAGCCGTCCTGGTACGCGCCGTCGTGGCTCGGCCGCGGGTGCGGCCAGCCCGACCCGGTGCGCAGCGCGGTGTACGTGTCGTCCAGCAACGACCAGCCGCGCCGGTTGAGGATGCCCGGATGCAGCTCGACGTCGCCGATGTCAGCGCCGGCTTGGTTGGTGTAGGCGTCCAATCCGCGCGTCCAACCGCCGAGCTGGCCGGGCTCGGTCACGGGCGGCGGCGGCCCGGCCGTGGGATAGGAGTCGCCGGGCGCCGTGACCGCGACGCTGTCCAGGTTGGCGTTGCAGCCGTCGCCGCTCGCACAGCGGACGCCGACGGTATTCGCGCCTGCGGTGAGCGGGACGTCGAACGAGGCCACCGACCACGAGTCCCAGCTGCCGGTCGGCGGCAGGCCGACCTGGCCGACGACGTCGGTGCCGACGCGCACGCTCAGGGTCCGCGTGACGCTGCCGCCGTTGGCGTAGCGAAGCTGCAGCGGATAGGTTCCGTCGCTCGGCACGCCGGTCAGCGCCCAGGTGTCGGCGGCGCTGACCTGCCCGTAGTCGGCGGTGAAGCCGCGGCCGGTGAACCCGGTGTGGTCGTAGTTGACCGACTCGCCGCCGGTGAGCTGCCCTTCCTCGGCCTGGCACGCCGTGCCGAACGCGCAGGCACCGGGCGCTGCCGGCCAGGACGGATGCCCCGTCTGCCACGTGCCGTCGATCAGCACGCTGACCGCGGTGTTCTCCGGTGTGAACGGGCCGGAGCCCTCCTGGTAGCGGACGGTCATCGCGTCGGTGTGGATCTCGCGCCAGCCGTCCACCACGCCCGTCGTGTACTGCGGCACCGCGAAGTCGCGGTTGACGACGTTGAACGTCGTCGCGTCCTCGAACGCCCCGTCGGCCGCGTACTCCAACCGGACGAGCGTCGGCGCGAGTACCTCGAACCGGGCGTGCCCGTCGACGATCACGCCGGACGCGGTCGCGGACGCCGCCGGCTGCGCGACGAACGGCGCAAGCGCCACCGCGAGGACCAGCCCGAGCAACACCCGCCGCATGGCTCAGCCCGTCGCAGCCGCGAACACGTGCAGCCGGCCGTTGCTCGGCAGCGTGATGTACGCGATCTGTTTGCCGGCCGTCAGCGATACCGACGACGCGTAGAGGCTGACACTGTGGTTCGGGTCCAGCGTGCTGCCGGCGGGGATGTTCCAGTGCGGCGTCGTGACCACGAGCGTGCAGCCGGGCACCGCCGCGTTGCTGTACCAGTCGGCGAAGGTCAGCGTGCTGGTGGACGTCGTCCCGTCCTGGTAGGTGACGGTGACCTGACCGCTCTGCGTGCCGTTCGATCCGGCGCCGAGGAACGCGAGCGACGATCCCGAACCCTGCATCGCGACGATCTGGCCGGCGGTGGTCACCACGTCCTGTTGACCGGCCGGGACGTTCGGCCAGGTGAAGCCGCTGCTACCGACCGCGGCACCGGGCGTGACGCCGACCGAGGCGAGCGCTTGCGCGGAGTAGCTGTACCCGGAGCCGTCGAAGTTTCCCGGCGCCGGATTGGCGTCGTCCGTGACGCCGACGGTGTTGAACGCCGCCGCCAGGTCGCGGTACGCGACTTGCACGGTCGCCGTACCGACAGCGGGCGACTGTCCGCCGGAGTAGGTCGTCTTCGCCGTCAGGGTCGCCGCACCGCCCGCCGCGTCCGACGGCACCGTGACCGTCCACTCGACCGTGCGACTCGCACCCGGCGCGACATCGCCGAAGTCCGTCGCGCCCTGCGCCTGCGCCGTCCAACCCGAAGGCACCGAGAGCGCGATCGACGCGTCGTGGACGGGCACCGTGGCGTCGTTGGCGAAGGTCGTCGTCACGTTCATGGTGGTGCCGGGCAGCGCGACGTCCGGCGCCGTCACCTTCGTGTACTGCGGGCCGGTCGTACGGGTGACCTGGAAGGTGCCGGACAGCGGCAGCGAGCGGGACGAATTCCCGATCCGAACGGTGTACGTGCCCGTAGCCAGCGCCCAGCGGTGCGCGAGGCTGTGCCAGTAGGACGCGTCCTGCGCCGTGACCGGGAAGCGCACCTGTTTGGTCTGACCGGGCTGCAGCGACACCCTCGCGAAGCCCTTGAGCTGCTTCGGCGGCTCGCCGGCGCCGGCCGGCGAGGTCAGGTACAACTGCGCGACCTCCGCGCCTGCGCGCGAGCCGGTGTTGGTGACGTCGGCGGTAGCGACGATGCGGCCGCCTTCGGCCATCGTGGCCGCCGAGAGATGCAGGTTCGAGAAGCGGAACGTCGTGTAGGACAGCCCGAAGCCGAACGGGAAGAGCGGCGTCAGGTTCTGCGCGTCGTACCAGCGGTATCCGACCTGGAGCCCTTCGCTGTACTGCACCTTCCCGTTGACGCCGGTCCATTGCGCGGGCGTCGAGGCAGGCACCTGATCGAGCGAGCGCGGGAACGTCACGGGCAGCTTGCCGGACGGGTTCACGTCGCCGAACAGCAGCGCGGCGATCGCGTTGCCGGACTCCTGGCCCGGATACCACGCCTCGAACACCGCCTTGACCTTGTCCAGCCACGGCATCGTCACTGCCGAACCGGTGTTGAGCACGACGATCGTGTTCGGGTTGGCGTTCGCGACGGCATCGATCAGCTGGTTCTGGTCGCCGGGCAGGTCGATGTTGTCCAGGTCGCCGCCCTCTGACTCGAAGGCGTTCGCGTAGACGATCGCGACGTCGGACTTCGCGGCGAGGTCGGCGGCCTGGCTGATCAGGTCGTTACCCGGCTCGACCCATCCCAGGTTCACGGTGGCCGCGCCGCCGGCCTGGTAGTAGTCGACCTCGATCGACACCGGCGTCCCCGCCGTCAGGTTGACCTGCGCGGTCTCGGTGTTGGCTGCTTGGTCCCGCCAGTTGTCGATCACCTGCTGGCCGTCGATGAACAGCCGGCTGCCGTCATCGCTGGTGAGCCCGAAGGTGTAGGTGCCGGTCTTGTCCGGGGTGAGCGTGCCCGTCCACTTGACCGACCAGTTGGTCGCCGGCACGCCCGGCGCCGGGGAGCCGTCCCAGGTGTTGTGCACGTTCGGGTCGACCTGGGTGACCACCGGCGAGCCGGACAGCGACGTGTTCGCGTAGTACTGGCCCTGCAACCCGTTGCCGCTGCCCGACGGCGGCGTGAAGAAGCTGGTGTCGATCGTCGGGTAGCCGTTGCTGCCGAGGTTGCCCTGCGCGTATTGGACGTCCACGCCGGCGCCGGAGCGCGCCTTGATGCCGTCCAGCGGCGTGACCGTCCCGGTGCCGTCGACGACTGCACTGCCGCCGCCATGGCTCATCGTGTCCGGCCCGGCGCCGTCACCGATGACGGCGATCGAATGCGTGTCCGAGCCGAGCGGCAGCACGTGACTGTCGTTCTTCAGCAGCACGGCGCCCTGCTCGGCGGCCTGGCGAGCGAGCGCGATGTGCTGCGGCGTGGCCGCGTACGCATCCGGCGTGTCGGGGGACGGGTGGTCGAAAAGCCCGAAGCGGAACTGCTCGCGCAGGATGCGTCGCACCATGTCGTCCAGCCGGCTCTGCGGCACCTGGCCGTTCTGCACGGCCTGCTTGAGCGCGGCGCCGAAGAACGAGTCGTCGGGCATCTGCATGTCCATGCCGGCGTTCGCCGAGCCGACCGTGCTGTGCGTCGCGCCCCAGTCGGAGGTGATGAAGCCGTCGAAGCCGAACTCGTTCTTGAGGATGTCGTTGAGGTAGGCGTTCTCGCACGCGTACGTGCCGTTGATCGTCGAGTACGAACACATCGCGGACGACGGCCGCGACTCGGCGACGATGCGCCCGAATGCCGCCGTGTAGATCTCGTGCACCGTCCGGTCGTCGATGAGCACGTCGTCGGCAGGTGTGTTGCGGTTGGTCTCCTGGTTGTAGACGGCCCAGTGCTTCACCTGCGCCATGACGCCCTGCGACTGGATGCCGTTGATGTCCGCGGCACCGATCTCACCGGTGAGATACGGATCCTCGCTGTACGACTCGAACGCGCGGCCCCAGCGCGGGTCGCGAACGATGTTCACCGTCGGGCCGAGGTCGACGTCGACGCCCTTGGTCTTGTCCTCCGCGCCGATCACGCCGCCGTACGCCCGGGCGAGCGACGTGTCGAACGAGGCTGCGAGGTTCGCCGCGGACGGCAGTTGCGTGGTGTCGTTCATGCGCACGCCGACCGGCCCGTCCTGCAGCTTGAGCGCCGGGATGCACAGCCGGGCATCGCCGGGGATGAATCCTGTGTACGCGGAGCCGGCGGCGCCGTGCACCATCGCGATCTTCTCGTCGAGGGTCATCTGCGTGAGCACCGCGCCGACCCGCGACTCGATCGGCGCGGTCGAACCGACCCACGGACAACTCGCCGCGCTCGCCGCGGCCGGCGCGGCACCGGCGGTCACGGGCGGTCCAGCGGTGAGGCCGGCAACGAGGCCGGCGACGGCGAGAGTGGCGAGGCATGCGCGCTGACGGGTTCGAAACACGATCGACTCCTCTGCCGCTGGACGCGCCCAACTTTCGGACATATGCGGCGATTTGGAACGTAAGCCGAGTTCATTCCACCGGTCAAGAGTCAAAAATGGCCACTATTTCCGCCGCTGGACGGGCGAAATGACCTATCGTTCGAGCGATGGGCAGCCTGGCTATCTCGGCACGTCGGCGGCGCACCCGCGATCCGGTGCTGGCGGCGGTCGCGCGAACCGGGGCGACCACCCGCGCCGAACTGAGCCGGCTGACCGGCTTGTCGCGCAGCGCGGTCGGCGAGTGCGTCGCGGCGCTGCTTGCGGAGGGCGTGCTGATCGAAGGTCCGATCGACGGTGCGGCCGTCGGCCGGGGGCGCCGGGCGGCGACGCTGCGGCTGCGCGTCGCGGCCGGGATCGTCCTCGGCATCGATCTGGGGCATGCGCACGTCAGCGCCGCGGTCGCCGCCCGCGACGGTGAGGTGGTCGCGGAGCGGACCGCGACGCTCGACGTCGACCGTCGACCGGCGCGCGCCCTCGATCTCGCAGCCCAGCTCGCGGCCGAGGTGCTCGACGACGGCGGGCACGCGCCGCTTGACGTGTCGGCGGTGGCCGCCGGGCTGCCGGGGCCACTCGACGTGCGGGAGCACACGGTCCGGGCGCCGACCATTCTCACGGAGTGGGTCGGCATCGATCCGGCGGCCGAACTCGGCGCGCGGCTTGGCCGTCCCGTCCTGGTCGGGAACGACGCGGACATGGGCGCGGTGGGCGAGCAGCGGTTCGGCGCGGCGCGCGGACTGGACAACTTCCTCTACATCAAGGCCTCGCACGGTATCGGGGCCGGCATCGTCATCGGCGGCGAGATATATCGCGGCGCCACCGGTATCGCGGGCGAGATCGGGCATACCCAGGTCATCGGCGCGAACGACCTGTGCCGGTGCGGCAGCCGCGGTTGCCTCGAGACGCTGGTGTCGGTCGGGATCGTGCGCCGGCAACTCGTCCACGTGCTGAGCAAGAGCACCGCGCCATTGAGCGAGGCCGACATCCCGCCGCTTCCCGAGCTGGCCGGCAACTCGGCCGCCGCCCGGGTGATCGCCGACGCGGGCCGGACAGTCGGCCGGGTCGTCGCCGATCTCGTGACCTGCCTCAACCCTGCGGCAATCGTCATGGGCGGCGAGCTCGGCGCGGCGGGCGCGCCGTTCATCGACGGCGTACGCGAATCCGTGGATCGGCACGCGCAACCCGCGAGCGCCCACGCGGTGCAGGTGATCAGCGGCCGGCTCGGCGCGCGCGCGGAACTGCGCGGCACGATCGCCACTGCCGCACAGGAGGCCGCCCGCACCGCCCTCGGCAGCTAGGCCGCCGTGCATGCGACGTGCGTGGCGCCGCAGGGGGGAGCGCGGCGTGTCAGCCCGCTACGTCGCCACACACATCGTTGAGCGTCGGTCGGCGCTACGCAGGAACGCGGGGCCGGCGCTTTGCGGCCGCCTTCGCTGCCGCCCGGCTGAACCTCAGCACGCCGTCGTCGATGGCCCCGTAGCGAAGCACCGGCACGTCGCGCAGGTAGTCGTTGCGCACCTGCCACGGCGGCCGCGCTCCCTGCCGGGGCAGCCGGTCGGCGGCCCGCCGCACGTAGCCGGAGGTGAGCGAGTCGAGGACGGAACCAGTGCCGCGATCGGCCGTCGTCGCACGTGCGACGACCTGGGTGTAGCCGTGCGCGTCCATGTGGTTGAGCAGCCGGCAGGTGTACTCGCTGGCGAGGTCGGCCTTGAGCGTCCAGGACGCGTTGGTGTAGCCGAAGACGAGGGTCGCGTTCGGGACACCTTCGAGCAGCACGCTCTTGTACGTGAGCACGTCGTTGACCGCGACCGGGGCTCCGTCGATCTCCATTTCGGCACCGCCGAGCATCTGCACGTCCAGCCCGGTAGCCGTGACGATGATGTCGGCCTCCAGCTCCTCGCCGGAGATGAGCCGGATGCCGGTCGGCGTGAACCGCTCGATGCCGTCGGTGATGATCTCGGCGCGGCCGCTGCGGACGCTCTTGAACAGGTCGCCGTCGGGGACGATGCACAGGCGCTGGTCCCACGGGTCGTAGGCCGGGCTGAAGTGCTTCATGTCGGACAGGCCGCCGAGCTGGCGCTGCGCCAGCTTGAGCATCAACCTGCGCATGGCCGACGGACGCGAGCGCGACAGGCCGTACAGCGCGCGTTGCAGGCCGATGTTGCGCCGCCGCGCCATCCGGAACACGACGGAGTCGGGCAGGATCCGGCGCAGTCGCTCGGAGATTCCGTCCACCGCGGGCAGTGAGAGGACGTAGCTGGGGGAGCGCTGCAACATCGTGACGTGCGCGGCGTCCGGGGCCATCGCCGGGACCAGCGTCACCGCCGTCGCGCCGCTGCCGATCACGACCACCTTCTTGCCGCGGTAGTCGAGTTCGTCCGGCCAATGCTGTGGATGGATGACCGGGCCGGGAAAGTCCGCCTGGCCGGGGAACTCGGGGCAATAGCCGTGGTCGTAGTTGTAGTAGCCGGTGCACGTCATCAAGAAGTTCGCGGTGAACCTTTTGCGCCGCTTCGTCGCCGCGTCGCGTACCTCGACGCTCCACACGCCGGCCGCGCTCGACCAGCCGGCCTTCAAGACGTGCATCCCGTAGCGGATGTGCTCGTCGACGCCGTACTCGGCGGCGGTCTCGGCGACGTAGCGCTGAATGCTCGGCCCGTCCGCGAGCACCCGCGTCTCGTTCCAGGGCCGGAAGCTGTAGCCGAACGTGAACATGTCCGAGTCCGAACGGATGCCGGGATAGCGGAACAGATCCCAGGTGCCGCCCATCCGCTCGCGCCGCTCGAGCACGAGGTAGGTCTTGTCGGGGCACTCGCGGGTCAGATGACACGCGGCCCCGATGCCGGACACCCCGGCGCCGAGGATCAGGACGTCGACGTGTGCGCTCGCCATATCCGCACCTCCGGCTCCCGACGGTATCTTAGACAGAGTGTCACGTACATGTGCGGGCCGTCACCGGGTGTAGAGATAAGGCCTATGGAGTATCGACAGCTCGGCCGCAGTGGCCTGCGCATCTCTGTCCTCACGATGGGCACCATGAGCTTCGGCGGTGGCGGCAAGTTCGCATATGTCGGCGACACCGACGTCAAGGCGGCGCGGCGGCAGTTGGACCTGTGTCGCGAGCACGGGGTCAACATGGTCGACACCGCCGACGTCTACTCCGACGGGCTGTCCGAGGAGATCGTCGGCGAAACGCTCGGCGACGCCCGTGACGACTGGCTCGTCGCGACGAAGGTGCGCTTCCCGATGGGGGACGGCCCGAACGATGCCGGTCTGTCGCGGCACCACATCATCCGCGCCGCCGAGGCATCGCTCCGTCGCATGCGCACCGATTGGATCGACCTCTATCAGCTGCACCAATGGGACGGGCAGACCCCGATCGAGGAGACACTCGGGGCACTGCAGACGCTGGTCGACCAGGGCAAGGTGCGCTACGTCGGGGTCAGCAACTACTGCGGCTGGCAGCTGCTCAAGGCGCTCGGCACGGCCGACCGGCTGGGCCTGCCGCGCTTCGCGAGTCAGCAGATCTACTACTCGCTGCAGGCCCGGGACGCCGAGCTCGAACTGCTGCCGGCAGCCGCCGACCAGGGCCTCGGCGTGCTGGTGTGGAGCCCGCTGGCCGGTGGCCTGCTGTCCGGCAAGTACTCGCGCGGTCGCGACGGCGAGCTGAAAGGGCCGAAGGGCGCGCGGCAGCTCACCGACTGGGGCGAGCCGCCGATCGACTTCCCGGATCGGCTGTTCCGCACCATCGACGCGCTCAAGAAGGTCGCCAAGGTCCACGGCGTCTCCGCGGCACAGGTGGCGCTCGCGTGGTTGCTGACCCGGCCGACCGTCACGTCCGTCATTGTCGGTGCCCGCACCGAGAAGCAGCTGGCCGACAACCTGGCGGCCGCGGACCTCACGCTCAGCGAGGCCGAGTTCGCGAAGCTCGAAAACGTGAGCCGGCCGCCGCTGCCCTACCCGCACTGGCATCAGCGCAACAGCGCCAGCGAGCGGCTCTCCGCCGCGGACCGCGTCCTGCTCGAGCCGTACCTCTGATCGAGAACTGTCAGGCGTCCTCGCCGACGATCCGGTCGCGCCCGGCCGCCTTCGCCGCGTACAGCCGCCGGTCGGCGGCCTGCACCAGCGCATCGGGCGTGTCGATCGGCCCGACCGCGCAGCCACCGCTCATCGTGACGGTCAGCTCGACGTCGGCGACCCGCACCGGCGTCTCGCTGATTCGGCACCGGATGCGCTCCGCGATCACGACCAGTTGGGCGGCGTCGGCGCGCGGCGCGATGACGAGGAACTCCTCACCACCCCAGCGTCCGACCTCGTCCTCGGTGCGCAGCACCGACCGGGCTCGCCGCGCGATCTCACGCAGCACCTCGTCGCCGATCCCATGCCCGTACGTGTCGTTGATGTGCTTGAACCTGTCGATGTCGAACAGCACGACCCCGAGGTGCTCATCGCGGCGGCGGGCGGCGCTTTCGTAGCGGCGCAACTCGTCCTCGATGTGCCGCCGGTTGGCGAGCTCGGTGAGCATGTCCGTCCGGCTCAACCGCTCCAGCTCGGCATTGCGCGCCCGGAGCTCGTCCTGCAGGCGCTTCACCTTCGCCGCGGCCCCAACGCGCGCGACGAGCTCGGCAGGTTCGAACGGCTTGCGCAGGTAGTCGTGCGCACCGTTACGCAGCCCGTCGACCACATCGTCCATGCCGGTGCGGCTGGTGAGGAACACGACCGGGATCTCCCGTGTCAGGTCGTCCGACTTGAGCCGGTCGAGCACCTGGTAGCCGTCCATCACGGGCATTTCGACGTCGAGCAATACGACGTCCGGCGACGGCGGATGGTGACACGCGGCAACCGCTGCCGCGCCGTCCTCGGCTTCCTCGACGTGATAACCCTCGGTCTCGAGGTGGGAGCGCACGACCGTGCGGACCACGAACGAGTCGTCGACCACGAGCACCGTCGAGCCGTTGGGGCTCACAACGCACCGGCCAGGACCTGGGCGTCGATCAGGAACGCAACCTCGTCGGCGATGCGGAGCGAGCCGGCGATCACCTGCTGGGCCTGGCCGGCCGGTGCCGCGGCGAGTGCGGTGTCGTCGACGTTGCGCAGCCCGATGACCTCGTCGACGAGCAGGCCGAAGCGTGCTCCGTCGCAGTCGACGACCACGACGTGGCTGCCGCGCGTGCCGAACGGCCCGATCACCGCGAGCGGCGGGTCGTCGGGCAGCACGCCGATCACCGATTCCTTCGGCGCCGGCAGCGCGGTGATACCTACCGCAGACCGGACGGCCCGGGTCGCCGAGATGGGCAGGCAATAGGTCGTCGTGGCTGCCCGGACGCACAGCATGGTCGTCATGTTCGGGCACCCCACTCCTTGTGATCGAGCAACGCCGACAGGTCGGCGATGGTGTACCCCTCGATCGCGGCCTCGACGGCTGCGTGGTCAGCATGACCCAGCAACCGGCGCGCGACGGCGAAGGCGCGCTGGGCCGATTCGCGGTTGGCGCTCGCCTCGAAGGCGAGGCCGAGGTGGAGATGGGCGAGCGGGTCTTGCGGCTCCAGGTACGCCCACTTGCGGAAGGCGACGATCGCAGCCTCCGGCTCGCCTGACTCGAGCGCGGCGCGCCCGCTGCGCATCAGCTCGGCGGGGTCTTCGATCACGGGTTGCGCACTGGCGACGGGCCGCCGCGGTACTGGCCGGGGTCGATGGGTGACGGCCGGTCGCGGCGGCGGTGCCGGCGCGCGCCGCAGCGGCTCGGGCGCGGAGCGGGGCTGCCGTGGGCGGTGGACGAACGTGTCCCGTATCCGCACCGACTCGAAGCGGTCGGTGACGGGCCATATCGCTTCGGCCGCACCGATGAACAGGTAAGCCTCAGGCGGCAGGGCCTCCGCGAGTCCGTCGAGGAAGCGGCGGCTGCGCTCCTGGGAGAAGTAGATGAGGACGTTCCGGCAGAAGACGACGTGATATTGCGCAAGCCCGTCCGGGAGGTCGGTGGCCAGGTTCAGCTGCATCGTCCGCACCCGGTCGCGAACCGCCGCATTGACCTGCCAGGTCCGTCCGTCGAAACGGAGGTGCCGGGCGAGGCGGTCGGCAGAGAGCCCATCGACCTCGCGCGGCGTGTAGCGGGCGGCCGTGGTACGCCGCAGGGCGCTGGTCGACAGGTCGGTGGCGAGCACCGCGCCGGGGATGCGCTGCTCCTCGAGCACTATCGCGAGGCTGTACGCCTCCTGACCGTTCGCGCAGCCGGCGCTCCAGATGTTCACCGGCTGCGGCAGTTGCGGCAGCACATCGCGCACCAGTACGTCGAACTGCTCGGCATGCCGGAAGAAGCTGGTTTCCTGCACCGTGATGCGGTTGAGCAGTCCCTGGTACTCGGCCGTCCCGACAGCGAGCCCGCGGCCGAACTGCGCGGGGTCCTGCCCGTGTGCGGCCGCCTCGTCGCGCAGGCCGCGGCGCAGGCGGCCGCGCAGGTTGTGCTCCGGCCTTAGGCCGATGGCGCCGTGCAACAGCTCGGCCACGTGGTCGACCGCCTGCTCGAAGTGGGAGTCGCGGGGCGTCATCGGGTGCCTCCGCGGGTCGCGGCGACGGCGCGCCGAACGGTCGCGGCAACGTTGGTGAGTGGCACCAGCGCCTCTGCCGCGCCGAGCCGGTGCGCCGCGGCCGGCATCCCGAAGACGGCGGAGGACTGCTCGTCCTGGGCATACGTGTGCGCGCCGCTGCGGCGCATCGCGAGCAGGCCGCGGGCGCCGTCCTCACCCATCCCGGTGAGCAACACGCCGACGCCCGCCGAGCCTGCGTGCCGCGCGACCGAGGCCATCAGCTCGTCGGCGGACGGGCGATGCGTCGTCTCGGGCTCGCGTGCCAGTTCGAGCTGCCGGCGCGGGCCGAGCCGAAGATGGGCGCCGGCGCCGGCCAAGTACACCCGACCGGGCCGCGCGGCACCGCCGTGCCTGGCAAGCTCGACCGGTAGCGACGAGGCACGTGACATCCACTCCAGCAGCCCGCCGGTGAAGTCCGGGTGCAGGTGCTGGACGACAAGGACCGCCGCTTCGAGGCCGTCCAGCTCGCCGAGGATCTGCGCAAGCGCCGCCGGGCCGCCGGTCGACGCCGCCAGCGCCACCACCGGCCAGCCGAACTGCGGCGGCGAAACCGGCGCCGGCTCCGAGCAGCGGCTGCCGCGGGGGTGACGGATCACGGGGACGCGGCTGAGCTGCCGGGCCAAGTGCCGCAGCGTCGCGGCGCTCTCCGCAGTCCAGGCCTCCGGCATCGGCAAGGCCTCGAGCGCACCGGCGACGAGCGCCGCCATCACGGCCGGTGAACCTCGGTCGTCGCCGGTTCGCGACAGCAGCAGGATCGGGGTCGGGGTGCGCGCCATGAGGTCCCCGGTGGCGGCCACGGCGGCGCTGTGATCCGGCTCCAGGTCGAGGAGCACGAGGTCGGGTTGCAGCCGCGCGACCGCGGGCACGACCGCCGCTGGATCGTCGACCTGTGCCACTACGTCGATGTCGCGCTCGTGTTCCAGCGCAATGATCAACGTGTCGCGACGATCCGAGCCCGGCATGCACACCGCCGCCCGGATCACGTCGGCGCTCCGAGGAGGCGGTCGACCGCGGCAAGCAGGCTCGTCTCGTCGAAGCCGCTCTTGACGATGTAGCCGTCGGCGCCCGCGTCCAGCCCGCGCTTCTTGTCGGCCTCGCTCGAGAGCGACGTGAGGATGAGGACCGGGATGTTCGCCAACGCCGGACGCGACCGGATCGCCTCGGTCAGCGCGAACCCGTCCATCACCGGCATCTCGACGTCGGTGAGGACGATGTCGGCCGGCCGCTCGTCCAGTGCGGCGAGGGCCTGCGCGCCATGAGTGGCGACCCGCACCTCATAGCCGGCCCGCTCGAGGATGCCGCGCTGCAACTCCCGCACGGTGAGCGCGTCGTCGACGACGAGAACACTGCGCTGGGACGCCGTGCTGCGCGGCGCTTCGGCAGCCGCGGCCGCCGTGCGCCCCGATTCGCGGGCCCGCTGGATCAGCCCCGGCGGGTCGAGTACGACCAGCACCGAGCCGTCCGGCTCCACGCTCGCACCGGCGACGGCGGGCAGGTGCGGCAGCAACCGGGTCAGGCCCTTGAGCACTACGTCGCGCTGGCCGACCAGCTGGTCGACCCGGAACGCGTGCCGGCGCCCGGTGTCGGCGAGGATCACGACCGGGCCTGCGGCGTGCGCCGACTCCTTGAGGCCGACGGTTTCGGCGAGGCCGCTCACCGGGATCGGCCGCCCGTCGACGATCGCCACCGGCCGGCCCTCGGCTCGCATCCCCGCTGCCCGGTCGTAGGGCTGGGACGACACGACGCGGTGGAACGGCAGCGCGAAGCGCTGGCCGCCGGCCTCGACGAGCAGGCAGCGCAAGACGGCCAGCGTGATCGGCACGATCACCCGGAACTCGCTGCCCGCGGCCGGGTCGGAGCGGACCTCCACGCGGCCGTGCGCGGCTTCGACGTTGCAGCGCACCACATCGAGGCCGACGCCGCGGCCGGACACGTCGGTGACGAATCGGCTCGTCGAAAGGCCGCCGAGGAAGATCAGCTCCAGCGCCTCTTCGTCGGTGAGACTGTCCGCGTCGAGCCCTTGCCGCCCGGCCTGCCGGCGGACGTCGCTGATGTCGACGCCGCGGCCGTCGTCGCTGATCGCGATGATGACCTCGGAACCGAGCTGCATCGCGTGCAGGCAGATCGTGCCGTAGTCGGGCTTGCCGGCGGCGCGGCGCTCCTCGGGAACCTCGATGCCGTGGTCGACGGCGTTGCGGACGACGTGCACCAAGGACTCGGCCAGCCGGCCGAGCACACTGCGATCGAGTTCGGTCTCGGTGCCGCGCACCTCCCAGCGCAGCTGCTTGCCCTGCGAGCGGGCCAGATCGCGAGCCGCCCGCTGCAACTGGTCCGTGACGGTGGCGATCGGCACCATGCGGGTGCGCATCGCGCGGTCCTGAAGCTCGTTGACCGAGCGCGACAACTCGCCGTATTCCGCGATCGATGCGGGATCGACGCCGAAGCGCTCGGTGAGCATCCGGCCGACGCGCAGGTGCGCGGTCGCGGACTCGCCGACGAGGCGGATCAGCTCGTCGAGCCGCTCCATCGAGACGAGCACCGATCCGGTGTCCGGGCGTGGGGGCGGCGCGGGCCGGGCCGGTTGGTCGGCCGCTCGGGGAGCCGGCCGGCTCGGTTGCGCCGACTGCGTCGCCGCAGGCTCGCTGGGTGTCGGCTCGTCGCCGCTGATGGCGCTCTTCAGCTCGTCGGTGCCGCGGAGCAGCGCATCGATGACGTCTGACGATGCGGTGCGCACGCCACGTCGCAGGTCGTCGACGATCTCTTCCATGCCGTGCGCTTGTTTGCTCACCTCAGGCAGGCCCGCAACGGCGGCGGAGCCTTTCAGCGTGTGGACCTCGCGGAAGATCTCGGCCACGAGCTGCGCGTCGTCCTGCTCCTCCAGATCGAGCAGCAACTGGCCGAGCCGGGCAAGGCGCAATGCGGCCTCTTGGGCGAACAGCGCGCGGATCTCTTCGGCGGCGATGGCCATCAGGACAACCCCGCAGTCCCGCCCAGCCGGTCGCTGGCCAGCAGCGTCGGCACGTCGATCAGCACCGCGACCCGGCCGTCGAGGAGGTAGCTGGCCGTCGCCGCGGGCAGCTCCGCGCCGCCCGCCGCCTCGCCCAGTACGGCGCGCGACGGGAAGCCGGAGGCGGCGATGCCGGCGGGGCCGTCCGGCGTCTCGACCACGACTGCGTACCGGACGTTGTCGAGGGTCCCGATGCCGAGCAGGGCGGCCGTGTCGAGCAGCGGGGCGATCTCGCCGCGCAGATTGAACAGGCCGAGGACGGTCCGCGGAGCGGTGACCAGCGGCGTCAGCTTCGGTACGGACACGACGAGGCGCACACACTTCGCGGCGATCGCGTACGAGTCGCCGCCGACCGGGAGGACGACGACGTCCATCTCAGCCTGCCGTGCCGCTGGCCTGCACTGCCGAGGTCTCGAGATCCCGCGCGAGGTCGGCGAGCGAGCCGGCCGCGGACGCGATCTGCTGCGCAGTCGCCGACACCTGGCGGCTGGCGTCGGTCAGCTGCTCCATCGTCTCGACCACCTGGGCGGTGGCAGTGCGCTGCTGCTGCGTCGTCAAGCGCACCTGGCTGTTCGCCTCACTGAGCGCGTCGAGCAGCCCGAGCCCCTGCTGGAGCTGCTTGCTGCCCTTTTCCATGGCCATGACGGTGGCGTTCGTCTCGTCCTGCACGGCCCCGATGATCGCCGCGATGTCGCCGGCCGAGGTCTTCGAGCGCTCGGCGAGCCGACGCACCTCCTCGGCCACGACCGCGAAGCCGAGCCCACCCTCGCCGGCCCGGGCGGCCTCGATCGCGGCGTTGAGCGCGAGCAGGTTCGTCTGGTCGGCGAGGTCATTGATCAGTTCGAGCAGCGCGTCGATGTCGTTCACGCGGCTGGCGAGCGCGAGGGTGCGTTCGCCGGAGGTCGTGATGTCCGCCTCGGCGTGCTCGAGGTTCGTCCGCGCGTCGGCGGTCTGCCGGGCGATGTCGTCGACGGTGTCCGCGATGGCCGCCGACGCGCGCGCCAGCTCCTCGGTCGTCGCCGTGGCCTGAGTGACTGCCGCGCTCTGCTGCGTGGTGGTCGCCGCGAGCTCGTCCGAGGACGCCGACAGTTCGGCGACGGACGAGTTCACCTCGAATCCCGCGCTGCTCGTCTGTGCGATGAGTGACTCGACGGTGCCCAGCATCGAGTTGAAGCCGTTCGCCAGCGTGACCATCTCGGCCGCACCGGACGGCTTGACGCGCACCGTGAAGTCGCCGTCGGCAGCCTGTTCGCTTGCAACCGTGAGCCGGCGGATCGGACGGGTGGCCCACCAGGCCAGGCCGATCGCAGCGATGAGTGCGAATGCCGCGCCGAGCAGGATCAGCAGGTTCGCGAGGTGCCGCTGTGCGTTGACGGGGGCGAGCACTTCGGAGGCGTCCTGCTCGGCCAGGACCGTCCAGCCGAGGCCGTCCACGAAGTCGTAGCCGGTGATTCGGTCGATGCTCTCATGGGTCACGCGCGCCGATCCGGGCTGGTCGGTCAGCGCAGCGTTGCGCGGTGCGGGGTTTGATACCGTCCGGCGCAGGGCCCCGGTGGCCAGCATCTGCGCGTCGGTGCGCACCGCCGCCATGTCGTTGGAGTCGAAGAGCAGGCGGTTCGCCGAATCGAGTGCGACGATTACGGTGCCGCGCTGCAGTTCCGGATCGAGCAGCCGCTTCAGCATGACCGGATTCAGGTCCGCCACAACAACACCGAGGCGCTTGCCGGCCGCGTCGATGATCGGCTTGGCCATGATCCATTCGATGCGGTCGCCACGCTGCATCAGGCTGGTGACGACCGTCTTGCCCGCCGCCGCGCGGGCGAACCACCCCTCGCCCGTGACGTGGAGTGCCACGCCCGGCTCGCTCGTCGCGATCGCGTGGCCCGACAGGTCGGTGACCTCCAGGAGCGAGTAGTCGTCGTAGGTCTTGCTCGTCTCCCGGAGCTCGCCGCTCATGTCGCGCAGCTCCCGGCCCGCAGTGGACGCGAGTCGATCCAAACCCTCCTCGCGCTCCTCGAGCCAGTCCTCGAGACGCAGGACGACGGCGCGGGCGAGCTGCACGCCGCTCTCCTTGGCCTGCCGAGTCAGGCTCGTCGAAGCCCGGTGAGTGGTCAGGACCGCGAGGACCACAGTCATCGGGAGCGATACGACGATGATGGCCGCGATCAGTCGCACCGCGAACGAGCGCGGCGCACGGCGCAGCCAGGGTGTCATACCCCAACCAATCGACCGCCCGCGCGCAGCGCGTCAGGGACCTTCGTCCCGAATCTCGCACCGGGTGTCGGCCGCAACACGGTCGGCGATTGAGTACAGCGGGCCGCAAATCCGTAGTTACTGGATGTGGGCGGTGCACAGCAGCTACGCGACGAGGAACTTCTTCGCGCGCTCTACCTCCAGCACGCGCCGTTGCTGCTGGCCTTCGTCCAGCGCCTGATGAACGGTGACCGGGCGACTGCGGAGGACATCGTCCAGGAGACGCTGCTGCGCGCGTGGCGGCACTCGGACCAGCTGAGCGCCGAAGGGGTGCGGCCGTGGCTGTTCACGACAGCGCGCCGGCTCGTGGTCGACACTGCGCGGGCCCGTTCGGCTCGCCCGCGCGAGGCGCCGGCCGCGGAGCTGGCTGCGGTGAGCACCGGTGACAGCGTGGACGCCGCTTTGAACGCTGCGGTCGTGATGGACGCGCTGCGCGCCCTGTCGCCCGCGCACCGGGAGATCCTGATCGATTACTTCTACCGCGGGCGCACGGCAGCCGAGATCGCCGTCGAGCGCGGGTTGCCGGCCGGGACCGCACGCTCGCGCGTGTACTACGCGCTGCGCGCGATGCGGCTGGCGCTCCAGGAACGCGGGGTGGATGGCCCATGAACTGTGCACAGCAGATCTGGGTCGGTGCGTACGTCCTCGACGCGCTGGAACCCGAAGAGACCGCGCGGGTGCAGCAGCACATCGCAGAATGCCCGATCTGCCAGGACGAGGTCGTGAACCTGTCCTGGATTCCGGCGATGCTGCGCACCGTCCAGCTCGAGGACGTGCAGAGCCTGCACGAGGCAGCGACCGAGGACATGTCCGCTCCGGCGCCGGTGCTCGATCGACTGCTCGCCGCGAGCCGCAGTTCGCGGCGCATGCGGCGGTTGCGCCGGCCGGTGGCAGCGCTGGTGGCCGTCGCCGCGGCGGCGACGTTCGCCGGTGCGGCGGTCAGCACGGCGGAGTTCGCGGGGACAGGAGGGCAGCCGGTGGCGATCCGAGCAGAGGACCCGAGCAGCCACGTCCAGGCGGCGGTGTTGTTGAGCCAACGGAGTTGGGGAACCGAGGTGCGGCTGCGGCTCAGCGGGGTGCATCCCGGCCAGCGCTGCTCGCTGATCGCACACGCACGTGACGGCCGTACCGACGTCGCGGCGACCTGGTCGGCGGGCTACCGCGGCACGGCAGACGTGCCCGGTACGACCGCGATACCGCTCGACCAACTCCGCGAGGTCGACATCGTCACGTCCGGCGGCCGGCAACTCGCCCGGCTCGTCGTACCGCAGGGAGAACACAAAGAAGGAGAGACACGATGAATTACGCGCACGGCTGGCTGGCAGTAGCCGGAATCGGAGCCGCCGCGCTGGTGGCCGGTTGCAGTAGCAGCGGCGGGACCCAGTCCGCGCCGGCAGGCGGCAACATGACCGTCGCGGTCGACAGCGTGTCGGGCGGCCAGGTGCTCGTCGATTCCGACGGCCACGCCCTCTACACGTCCGACCAGGAAGCATCCGGCAAGATCATCTGCTCGACGAGTGACTGCGAGGCGATCTGGACGCCGTTGACGGTGCCGAAGGGGCAGCAGCCGACCGGTCCGTCCGACGTGGCGAACAACCTCGGCACGGTGAAGCGGCCCGACGGCTCGATGCAGGTCACCTTCAAGGGCGGGCCGCTGTACACGTTCACGTTCGATCACGGGGCGGATCAGGTCACCGGCGACGGCACGCGAGACAGCTTCAACGGCACGAACTTCCTCTGGCACGTGGCCACCGCCACGGGCGCGCACATGGCTCCGGCCCCGGGCGCGTCGACTCCCGGCTATGGCGGCGGCAACGGCTATGGCTACTGACGTCTTGCTGCGCCGCGGGCTCGGTTGGGCGCTGCGGCTGCTGACGGCGGCAGCGCTGGCAGTCGACGCGTGGGTGCACGCCGACCTCGTACAGCGCTACGCACTGAACCAGTCGGGTGGGCTGAGCCAGGGGGACCTGTTCAAGATCGAGGCCGGCGTCGCGTCCTTCGCGGCACTGCTGATCCTGCTCAGTGCGCGGCGGTTGGTGTGGGCACTCGTCTTCCTGGTCGCCGCGTCCGCACTCGCCGCCGTGCTCGTCAACGCAAACTACGACATCGGCGCCATCGGCCCGGTTCCGGACATGTACGAACCGCTGTGGTACCCGAAGAAGGAGGCCACCGCGGTCGCGGAGGCGGTCGCCGCCGGCCTGGCCCTGGTGGGATTCGTAGCCGCGACCTGGTTGCGGGTGCCAGGCCGTGCCGATGCGCCGGCCAGCCGCAGTCTGGTCGACCGCTTCGCGAGCGTCGGCCGGTGAGGTGATCGTCAGGGCCGAAGCAAGCCGGCGATACAAGGGCAGGTCCTCGGCGACTTCGACCCGCTCGACTACGCCGGCTTGATCGTCTACAACGCCGGCACCGGCCGGGTCCTCACCACGACGGTGGCGGACGGCGACGGCACCTATCGGATCGAAGGGTTGCCGGTCGCCCGCATCAAGGCCGAGGCGGTCAAGGACGGCTGGTACCCGTCATGGGCCAACGGACAGACGTCGCAGGCGACCGCGGACGTCTTCACGTTGACGCCCTGCACAACCCTCAACAAGGGTGGGACCCGCTGGTGCTGTATCTGGACCTTTCACCCATGTCGTGATCGGCGCTGGCCGTCACCGGGATCTAGGTCTCGACGGGGCCGCTGCGGACGTGCTTTAGTCGCAGCACCTGCCGCAAGAAGGGTCAGCCGGTGACCCTGTCGCGACGCGGATTCCTGGAAGGTGCGCTCGGCGCTGCGGTGCTGGTCGGGCTGGATGCGCTCCCCGCACGGCGCGCGTTCGCACTGCCCAGCCCGTCGCCGGGTGGGACGACGCTCGACGAGACGGTCGTGCGCGGCCCCGCCGGTGCCGGAGGATACGTGCAGCTGGTCTCCGGACCGGGCGAGCCGTATCTCCTGCGCGGTGAACTCGCCGGCGCGGCCGCGCACCGGCGCTCCGCGGGCCGGGTGCTGGCGTGCTTCGAGCAACTCACCGACGTGCACGTCATGGATGTGCAGTCTCCGGCGCGCTTCGAGTTCTTCGATCCGTATGGCGGTATCCCGGGGCTGTCCGACTTCCGGAGCGCCTACCGACCGCAGGAGTTGCTCAGCGCCCAGGTCGGCGACGCGATGGTGCGGCAGCTGCGGCAGATCCATCGCGGACCCTCCACGGGGCGTCCGGTGCAGTTCGCGGTGATCACCGGCGACAACACCGACAACTGCCAGTTCAACGAGCTGCGCTGGTACATCGACCTGCTCGACGGCGCGACGGTGCGGCCCGACTCCGGCGACCCGACGCGGTACGAGGGCGTGATGGACGACGTCGCCCCGGACCCGTACTTCTGGCACCCGGAGAGCGGCTTCGGCGACCCGAACACGAAGTTCGGCTTCCCGACCGTCCCCGGCCTGCTGGACGCCGCGCGGGCACCGTTCCGGGCCGCGGGTGTCGGCGTTCCGTGGTACGCGGCATACGGGAACCACGACGGCCTCGTGCAGGGCAACGTGCCGCGCACGCCGCTGCTCCAACAACTGGCGACCGGCCCGCTGAAGCTGACCGGCCTGCCTCCGTCCATCCTCTCGGCGCCGCTCACCACCCAGGTCCAGTTCATCGTCGGCCTCCTGCAGCAGAATCAGGACGCGATCACCCTCGAACTCTCCGCCGGCAGTCGTCGCATCGTCACGGCCGACCTCGACCGACGGATCGTCGACCGGCCGACGACGGTGACCGAGCACTTCAACACCACCGGCACACCGGTCGGGCACGGGTTCACCGCCGCCAACGTCAGCGCCGGCACGGCGTACTACACCTTCGACGTCGGTCGCGTCCGCGGCGTCGTGCTGGACACCGTGGTCAGCGCGGGCGGGCCGGACGGATCTCTGGACCCTGCTCAATTCGCGTGGCTGGAGAGTCAGCTGCAGGCAGCGAGCACGCGCTGGATCGACCCGAGCGGCAACGTCGTGCAGCGCCGCGGCCGGGCCGACAAGTACGTCGTGATCTTCAGTCACCACACCGTCGGCACCATGACCAACGTGCCGGCCGGCAGTGACCGGATCGGCGGCGACACGGTGGCCGCGCTGCTGCTGCGCTACCCGAACGTGATCTTGTGGGTGAACGGGCACACGCACCGCAACCAGGTCATCTCGCACGCGCGGCCGAGCGGCGAGCCCGTGGCGGGCGGCTTCTGGGAGCTCAACACGGCCGCGCACATCGACTGGCCGGAGCAGTCGCGGATCGTCGAGATCGTGGACAACCTCGATGGCAGTCTCTCGATCTTCGGGACGATCGTCGACCACGCAGGCCCGCTGAGCTTCGGCGGCACGCTCTCGAACACCGTGTCGCTCGCCGCGCTGTCTCGCGAGTTGGCCGCGAACGACTGGCAGGAGCGCACCGACGCCCGCCGGGGCAGCATCGAGGATCGCAACGTCGAGCTGCTGGTGCCGGCACCCTTCCCGGTGTGTGGCCCGTCGGCCCAGCGGGAGCGGGTGCTCGCGACAGCTTGAGCAACTGCGGCGTGTCGCGCTCCACGTCAGTGGGATCGTCGCTTGGCTCGGCGATGAGGGACGCGGCGCGCCGGTTCGCTGACGCGGGTGTTTGCTGCTGGACTGGCGAGCTGGCGTTCCAGGTCGGCGAAGGCGTCGACGATCTCGGCGGCCTCGAACGCACGGTTTCGTCGCCCCACCGTGACCTGGGTCAGGACACCGCCGTCGACGAGTCTGGCGATGGCCTGATTGGTCTGCGGGAAGCTGCGTCCGATCAGCTCGGATGCGCTGTTGACAGAGACGACGGGCGCGCCGAGCAGCGTGCGCAAGAGTAGGTCCGTCGCGGATCGCGCGCGCACCCGCCCGACGCGAGCGCGCCAATCCTGTTCGATGGCCTGCGCGCGCGTCTCGAACGAGGCCGCGTCATCGACCGCCCGGCGGCATGCCGCTGCGAAGCGGCCCACCCAAAGGTTGAGTCCGCCCTGCGCCGCACGCGATGTGGCGGCACCCCGGTATCTGGTTGCTGCCAGCCCTGCGACGTAGTCCCGTGCCCATGTCGCGAGGATGAGCGAGACCGGCGGCTGCACTCGCACTGCGAAGCCGCGACGACGCAACACGAGATGGATCAGCGCCCGGCCGGTTCGCCCGTTGCCGTCGACGAACGGGTGGATGGTCTCGAACTGCGCATGGGCGATGGCGGCCTGCGCGACAGCGGGTAAGTCGTCACCACTGCAGAATGCGCAGAGGTCGTGGAGCAGCCGTTCGACGTGCTCGGGTGGCGGGGGGACGAAGTCTGCCGAGCAGGGGTTGTAGTCGCTTCCGCCGATCCAGTTCTGCTCGGTCCGGATCGTGCCGGCGTGCGCCTGCAGCCGGGTGCCGGTCAAGAGTCTCCGATGGAAGGCCAGGAGGTGGTCGACGGTGAGGTCATCGCCGGGCGCGACCTGGTGGATCACCTGCGACATGGCGCCGATGTTCGCAAGCACCTCGGTCGCTGTCACGTCGCGAGGCTGTTCTCCGAGTTGCGTCGCCGCCTCGGCGCGCAGCAGGCGGCGCGCCCCGACCTCGAGGCCCTCGATGCGCGATGAGGCGACCGACTCCGCACGCAGCAGGATGCGCGCCAGCGCCTCGGTATCGCCGAGCGACAACGCTTGCGTGTCGAATCGCGTGATTGCCGCCTCGGCGTCGGCGACATCGGCAGCAACCTCGCCCTGCAGGGTGAACGCACGCCCGACGAGCACGTCGGGCACGTACGCTCCGTACTCGCAGGGCCGGCGGTCTCGTCGCGAAGGCGCGGCCAGATCCGGCTGCCAGCGTCGGCGGATAACCCTTGCCACGTGTCCCCCTTGTTAAGGGTTACGTTACTATCCTAAATAAGGCTCGTTGGTATTGAGGGTTCGCCGGGCGGCGCTGAGCATGGCCTCGGGCTGCAAGGGGCTGAGCCCGAGGGTGGTGACCGGGCGGCCGGCGCACGTGTTCGGCACGGCGCGGGGTTTTAGCCCACGCGGAAGGTGACCCGTTCACCGAGCAGCGCCGCGCCTACCCGCGTCGCGAGACTTGCCAGGAGCGCCCCATGTCCCAGCAGTGACCGACCCGGACGCCGCCGCGAGCGATACTGCGTGCTCCAGCGCGCGATCTCGGACGATGGAGTGCTACTGGTTTCTGTGTCCGAGGGGGGACTTGAACCACCCGAACACCCCAGCAAAGCCGGGACCTGCAGCCTACAACAGCCGAAATTGCGCGGTTTCGAATGCTACCGAGAGCTACGGAATGTCCTCCTCGTGCTGGCGGGTAGGTCATGACCTACCGGGTCAACAGGTGGGACGCGGTCCCAGCCGCACACGGGCTGAAGGTCACGATATCCGACTGCTTGGCTAGAGCTGGCCAGCGACGAGGGCGCGTGCAACTTCGCAACCGCCCGCCGGCGGCCACAACGGCCAACCCACCAGCCGTCACCGAGCGTGACAGCCTTGCCCGCACAACCACGTCTTCGGGGGCGGGACTGTGGATCTAACGGTGTTTCCGGCCCCGACGCGCTGAGGTCTGCCTCGGCGGGGAAGGTGCCGTGATGACCGCGACAGTGAACGATGTGGCGAAGAAGAGGGACAGCGAGCAGTCGGCCGAACAGCAGGCGGCGGCCGAGCTGGTGCGCCTGGCCAAAGAGCAGGGTCTGTCGTTGACCGGCCCGGACGGGCTGCTCAAACAGCTGACCAAAACGGTGCTCGAGACCGCGCTGGGCGAGGAGATGACCGAGCACCTGGGCTATGAGAAACACGACCCGGCTGGTGCCGGGATGGGCAACGTCCGCAACGGCACGCGCGGTAAGACGGTGCTGACTGAGGCCTCGGGGCATGTGGATATCGAGGTGCCGCGGGATCGGGCCGGCACGTTCTCACCGCAGATCGTGAAGAAGCGGCAGCGCAGGCTCAATGGTGTCGATGACATCGTGTTGTCGCTGTATGCCAAGGGGCTGACCACCGGGGAGATCTCCGCGCACTTCGCCGAGATCTATGGCGCCTCGGTCAGCAAGGAGACGATCTCCCGGATCACCGACAAGGTGATCGAGGAGATGACCGAGTGGGCAACGCGCCCGCTCGAGGAGATTTACGTGGCGGTGTTCATCGACGCGATCGTGGTCAAGATCCGCGACGGTCAGGTCGCCAACCGCCCGTTTTACGCGGCGATCGGGGTCACGCTGGCCGGTGAGCGAGACATCCTCGGGCTGTGGGCCGGCGCCGGTGGTGAGGGTGCGAAGTTCTGGATGGCGGTGCTGACCGACCTGCGCAACCGTGGCGTCAAGGACGTGTTCTTCGTCGTCTGCGACGGGCTGAAGGGACTGCCGGAGGTGGTCGGCAACGTCTGGCCGCAAGCGATCGTGCAGACCTGCATCATCCACTTGATCCGCAACACCTTCCGGCTCACCTCCCGCAAGTACTGGGACGAGATCAAGCGCGACATCAAACCCATCTACACGGCGATCAACGAGGCCGACGCACGGGCGGCGTTCGACGAGCTGGCCGAGAAGTGGGGGCAGCGCTACCCAGCCGTGATCAAGCTGTGGGACAACGCCTGGGCCGAGTTCATCCCGTTCCTCGACTACGACGTCGAAATCAGGCGGGTCATCTGCTCAACGGATGAAATCGTCAAGCGGGAGTTGGTCGTTTCGGCTGCCAGTGGGCTACGAGGACTTCGTAGGCGTGCTCTGCTCGTTCGACCGCGAGCCTTTCCTCGTTGCGTCGTTGCTTGTCGTTATAGGCCGCGCCAGGCAGGCCGTGGTTCCCGCGCCGTGACGGTGCGCCGGCGGCGAGCTCGAGCTGACGCCGTTTGTGGGTGACCAGCCCAGGTCTGGCGAAGGCGTAGTCCTGGTCTTTGGTGATCAGGTGCCAGGCGAGCACGGTCATCTTCCTAGCGGTGGCCACGACGGCCTTCTGAAACCCGCGGCGGGCTTTGACGCGTTGGTAGAACGCGCGCAGCGGTCCCGGCGCCCGGCTGGCCGACCACGCCGCCTCGACCAGCACGCCACGCACGTGAGCACGACCGGTCTTGCTGATCCGACCGTGCACCGGGGCGGAGTTGCCGGACTGGCGCAGCCGCGGGTTGAGCCCGACATAGGCCACCAGCTTGTCGGGGTCGTCGAAGCGGGTGAAGTCGCCGACGGCGGCCACGATGGAGATTCCGGCGATCGCGTCGATGCCCGGGATCGTCATCAACCGAGCCACCATTGGATCGGCGAGCGCTTCGACGGCGAGTTCCTTGTCCACGATCGCCAGCTCAGTGCCGTGGAAGTCGAGCTGACGCAGCAGCCCGGACACTGTCGAACGTTCGTCGACGGGCAGCTCCTGGCGGGACAGCCAGTGTCGGCCTGTCCGCCCGAACAGGTCCGACACGGGAGGGGTCGGAGCGAGGTTGCGGGCCAGGATCGCGTGCACCTGGTTCTTGATCCGCGTGCGCTGACGCACCACGTGGGCGCGACGGGTCACCTGTCGGCGCAGCGCCCAGGTGCGCTCGTCGGGAAGCCAGACCGGCGGCAGGAAGTCCGCCGCGAGCAGCTGCGCCAGGATCCGAGCATCGACCTTGTCGGTCTTCACCTTCGCCTCGGCGATCGCCCGCGTCTTGGACGGGTTCGACACCACCACCCGGGCGACCAGCGGCGTGAGCAGGTTCGCGATCGCATCACTGTTGCCGGTGGCCTCCAACGCCACTTCGTCATCGGGCCGCAGCCCGACCGCCCAGGACCGCAGCGCCTCCGGCGTGACACCGATCTTGCCTTCGTCGCGGACCAAGCCGTCATCGACACCGCCAGTTGCGCGACCTCCCGGTGCACGTCCATGCCGATGAACCTGACCATCGCGTGATCCCTTCGTCGGTCGACGGATGGGGAACCGCTGGGACGGAACGACACCTACGGATACGCGCTCGCAGCGCAGCCGGACCAGTCGCAGGGGCGGCCAACTACTAACACGGGCTCGCAGCCCACTGAGCAAGAACGGCCTGCCCATACGTGTTCCCCGAAGGCCCCTGTTCCGGACGGTCGCACCGTATGCCCAACGCCAGACGCCGAGCCAGCAGAACAACACGCGGGCCTCCGCGTCGTTTCATACCGGGTACCAACGCGATCGAGAGCTTGAACGCCCGCTATCGGCGGGCCGTCAAGGCCCGCGCCCACTTCCCGTCCGAACAGGCCCCGGGCTCAAGTGCCTCGACCTGGTCACCCGATCACCGGACCCGACCGGCACGGGCGGGCACGATGGGCAATGCGGTGCAAGCCAGCGCTCAACGCGTTCGCGATCACCTTCGGCGACCGCTTCCCGGCAGCCGAAACCTACTAATGGAGACCGCCGGAAACACCGTTAGCGAGATAGACCCTCGGGGGCGGGGACGACGCGCATTACTGCACTCCGATCGCCGATTCGGCGCGCATGTCTGACCGTCGGGGCGGAGGTGCTTTGTTGTTATGGCGCGCGTTCCGAACCCAATGACGATGTCCGTGCGGGATCTTGGTTGCGATCGAGACCTCTTACGCGCGCCATGCCTAGACATCAACGATGGTTGAAGTTCTAGCATCGGATGGTGCCTACATCCCAGACGGGAGCTGGCCCACAGCCGGGTCGGGATGCTTTCGGTCGACAGGGTTTCGGCGCGATGAGGTTGCGCGAGGTGTCCGGCGCGAGCGGCGATCGTGACCCGATGGCCGTGATCCATGCTGCTCTGGACGCGGGCATCACGATGGTCGACACCGCGGACGCGTACCAGAATGAGGAGTTGATCGGCCGGGCGATCCGGGGGCGGCGTGACGAGGTGCTGCTGGCCAGCAAGTTCGGCTTGGTGTGGCGGCACGAGGCTGCCGGTGATTTCGACGTACGTGCTGATCGCTCGTATGTGCGCCAGGCGTGTGACGCGAGCCTGCGACGGCTCGGCGTGGACGTAATCGATCTCTACTATCTGCATCATCGCAGCGAGATGATTCCTATCGAGGAGACCATCGGGTCACTGGCCGAACTGATCGGTCAGGGCAAGGTGCGCGCTCTGGGCCTGTCCAATGTGACGGCGGAGGATCTGCGCCGTGCGCACGTCGTCTTCCCGGTCGCGGCTCTTCAGGAGCAGTGGTCCTTGGTGCAGCGCGACATCGAGCAGCAGTTGCTGCCCACCGTGGCTGAGCTAGGGATGGTCGTTGTGGCTCATTCTCCGACCGGTCACGGCCTGCTGCAGCAGGATCTGACTGAAGCTAACGAGCAGGTAGCCGGCGACCGCCTGTCCGTGCTCGGCGAGATCGCGAGTACCCGCGGCGTTAGTGTCGGACAGATCGCGCTGGCCTGGGTGCACCACCGGGAGCAGGTACACGGCGTGCCAGTCGTCCCGATCCCTGGGACGACCAGCGTTAGCCACCTGCTTTCCAACGTCGCCGCGGCCGACGTCAGCTTGTCTTACGACGAGCTCGGGCGGCTCGATTCGCTCCAAACGGAATCATGACCGAAGTTGTCTGGCGATCGCCGATCCACGAACGACCGTGACTACGGGAGATCGAGCACCCCGTTGAGCCGACTTATGTCGAGGGCTACCGCCTTGCTCGGACGTCGCGGGCCCATAACACTCGGCCATGAGATCCCGGTGACGGTGTCGCCTTCCACGCCGGTTACGCCTGGTGAACGTCGGCGATGCCTACTTCACGCGGTAGTACCAGATGATCGCCGACTAGGGCGCCCGACGTGAGGAGCTGATGCAGCGAGGCATGTCGTTATGCGTGTTCGGACATCGGCTTCGCGGTCGTCGGGCGGCGGCGTGGTCGGGGGATCGGGGGCGGCAGCGCGGACAACTGGGCGACGCGGGTCCGCAGGTGGGTGCACACGGATATGAAGGTCTCGAGCTCGTTGTGCGAGAGTCCGTCGAGCAGTTGTGTAGCGGCGGTGTGGACGGTCGGCAGCATGGCGTCGACGAGTTCGCGACCGCTGTCAGTGATCGAGATGAGAGTCTTGCGGCGGTCGACCGGGTGCGGTCGCCGTTCGATGTAGCCGCGACGAGCGAGGGTGTCGAGCAGCGACGTGATGCTCGCTGTCGTGACGAGCAGGTGGCTCGCGATCTCCGTTCCAGTGAGAGGGTCGTCGGCGCCGTCAAGCACCGCCAGCGCCTCGAAGCCACTGGGTGAGAGGTCGGCGAGGACGCGACGCCGGCGGTCAACTTCACCCAAAGCCTCGTTCGATGCGCGGATCAGGTTGGCCAGTGCCTCCGCCGCGGCTGCGTCGCACCCGGGGAATTCGCGACGAAACCCGCGCCCGACGCGGATCGACTGTGCCACAGTAGTTCTCCTTCCAACTGATTAGAATTCTAGCTACTTGACTTCTAGTGAATGCCGCTAGATTATCAGCGGGCCTGTCCTCTTCGAAGGAGCGCGTCATGCACGAGATCCCACCCCCGGTCCAGATGGTCCAGATGCTCGCCGGATTCCAGATCGCCCAAGGGCTCTACACCTGCGCCAAGCTGGGCATCCCCGACCAGCTGACAGGCGGGCCGCGCACGAGCGCCGAGCTGGCGACCGCGGTGCAAGCCGATCCGGTCTCGACGGCACGCCTCGTGCGCACTCTCGCCTCGCTTGGCGTGTTCGCCGATGCCAGCGAGGGCCGTTACGCCTTGACCCCGCTCGGCCGGACACTCGTGTCCGACGCCCCCGGCTCCATGCGCGACCTGGCACTCATGTGGATGGAAACGCACTACGCCGCCTTCGGTCACCTCGTCGAGGGCATACGCACCGGCCGCCCGGCCGCGGAACTGCACTATGGCGCACCGTTCTTCCAATGGATTTCCGGCGAGCCGGAGCAGGTCAACCGATTCACCCGCGCGATGGCCAATCTCACCGACGGCATCAAGAGTGCCGCAGCCACCACCATCGAGTTCGCCGGCGTGCGCACGGTCGTCGACGTCGGCGGCGCGGACGGGGCCGTGCTCGCCCAACAGCTGCAGCGCGACGAAACTCTCGAGGGCATCGTGCTCGATCTGCCGCACGTCGTGCAAGACGCCGCAGCCGCCATGAAAGCGTTCGGACTAGGCCCGCGGCTTCGAGCGGTCGGCGGCGACTTCTTCCAGGCGGTACCCCAGGCCGACGCTTACCTGCTCTCGATGATCCTGCACGACTGGGACGACGAATCCGCGAGACGCATCCTCGCCAACATCGCGCGCGACGGCCGACCGGGCAGCCGCGTCGTGTCTCTCGAGCTCGTGATCGCTCCCGACGACCAGCCACACATGGCCAAGATGATCGACCTCACCATGCTCGGCATGCTCACTGGGCACGAGCGCACGGCCGAGGAACTCGAAGCGCTCGTGGCCTCGGCCGGCCTGCACTTCAACGGCATCAGCGCGACCCCGTCGCCGATGTCTCTCCTCCACGCCACGGTGAAGTGAAACCTCACCGGGCTCGCATGAACCGGGACCCCACAGATTCGCTCTGGGAAGGTGTTCAATCAGTGAGCCGCTGGACATCGGTGTGACCGTACGCTTCTGACAGATCCATATGCGCGCTCAGGCTCGCCGCCAACGGCCGCGCATATCGACGGATATCTGTGCGCTGCCCTACGGGCATCGGTCACGCTGGGTGCCCGGTGCGGAGCCATCCCCCGCGCGGTCGACGCGACCATCGAGCTGCGGCCCCGGAGCCACTGCACGTCGTTCCGTGGAATGGCTTGTGGAATGAACTGGTGGCATCTGCAGCAACTTCCGGCACCCAGAACGACCGCGAACCGGAACAGAGCACAACGAAGAAGCCCACGCCGCCGGCACGCAGCGGTTTGCAAGGCGGGGACTTCGAGCTGGCGTGAAAGCGCGCAGGACGTTCCGCTGCTGCAGGTGACCGTCGGGTGCGCGGGAGCGCCGAGTACTTCATAGCCGAGTACTTCATAGGGGCAGTGGGTCCGACCACGTGTCCGTGCGCGTCGTTCTGCGTGGCTATCAGGAGTAGACGGCAATGGGTGGTGCAGGGGATTCTGTGCGTCAATCCGGGATCTGGACGTCGATGTGATGTGCGCCGGTTACCCTCGATCGGCGCAACCCACATCTTCGCGAACTTGTATCAACGGCAGCCGAATTTGAACACTTTCGGCAAGTGAACCGCCCCGGCTTTTCCAGAGTCTCCGGACACGCCGGGGCGGTTCAATGCGGTCCTGTCGAAAGTCGGGCATTCGGGCAGGCCGGCTGATTCTGTGACCCGTTGGGTCTGGCTGGGTGACAGTCCGCTGCGGCTCGCGTGTACAGCCAGGTGCGGTCGAGTCCGGATACCACAAACCCGGCGCCGGTGTAGAGCCGGGCAGCGGCAGTGTTCGCCGGTTTCGAAGCTGACCTTGAGCCGGGTACAGCCGGGCGCGGTGAGCCCGCGCAACCCGGTGTCGAGCAGTTGCCTCGCCAGACCCTGCCCGGCGTGCGCGTCCTCGACCCGGATCGGCTCGATCAGGCCTACCCCGGTCACCAGGTCGGGCCAGACCAGCACGTGGCCGGCGAGGGTGCCGTCTGGGGGAGCACGGCGAGATCGAGTTCCGGTTCATAGAGCGAGCATCGGCGCAGGCCGTCCTCGATGTGCGCGCCGTTGCGCCCGATCATCGGGTGCGGCCGCGTCCGATCCTCGGTGCGCGCGACGATCCGGTAACCCGTCGGCAGCCGCTGCCGTGGTTCTCGCCGGGCGGCGGGGTCCAGCCACGAGACGGCGCCGGTCTGCTCCGTTGGGGCGAAGCCGGCCCGCCGCGCGGCCTTGTGGGCCGCGGTGTCCTGCGCCGGCAGCGCCATCTCCACGCGCGGAATCTCGGCCTGCGCGCACCGCTGCGCAGCGGAAGGTCCAGGCCGGCGCAAAGTCGGCGTCAGCGAGCACGTCGCAGCCAAGACGGTCGGGCCGCCTGCGGGTGAACACGACCGTGGCGACCGGCTCAGGGCGTACCACACCCGCGCATCCGCGGTGTCGTCGTGGCGGTGCCGCGACCACCACCACTGCAGGTCGGCGTCCTCCAACACCGGCCGCCCGGATTGGCGCCCCGGCGGCGCTGCAGCAGCCTCGTCACCGCGTCCAGAAACCCGACGCCGACAGGAGAGTCGACGGCCAGCACACGCCCAACCTAGCCACGTGCCGCCGGGACGTCGGCGGCTCCATGCCGACCTGGACGCGAGGTCGGACGGCAGGCGTTTCATGATGATCCCATCCCCGGGCGACACAAGATCAGCGGGTCGGGTGGCCCGGGGGGATCGCACCCCCGGGCCACCCGACCGGTTCTTTAGCTCGCCGAGCGCGGGTTGGATTTCGTCAAGAGAGTTGGCCCCGCTTGTCGTGACGAATTTCGCTCCACCGGAGGTTGCCGGCCGACGCTGTGGCGATTGGTGCGGTGGGCGCGGTCAGCCTGGGTCGTGTCGGAACAGGCGCCGACCGACGTCGTGTTCGCCGAGCTGGTGCGCGAAGCGGG
>DASQSE010000154.1:0-74213 GCA_035642535.1 Jatrophihabitans sp.
GGCTCGCCAGGCGCTGCCATCAGCGCGAACGCCGCGGCGATCGGCCAGTTCCACACCGACCTGCAGTCGGCCGTCCAGGCCGGCTTCGACCAGCAGGGAGCCAAGTACGACTTCTCGGTGCCGCTCGAGAACCCGCTGCGCTACAACCAGACCGGGCAGGCACCGAACCCGTACAGCGGCGTCGTGCCGACCAAGCCCGCCTACTCGGCCGCGGAACAGGCGCAGTACTCGCCGGTCCGCGACGACGCCGAGGGCCTCGAGGACGAGCAGGCGTTCTTCGACCAAGGCATCCCGGGATTCACCGTGTCGGGCGTCAAGAACTCGAACGCCGACGAGAATCCCTATGCCGCAACGGTCGATCCGGCCCGCAAGGCCACGCCCGTCATCGGGTACGCCGGCAACCAGACGACGTTCCAACTGGGCAACGGCACGCCGCAGCCGGGCATGACGACCCTGGCAGCGCCCGCCGCAGCAGGCGACACGGCGGTGACGGTGGCCGACGCCACGAACCTGACCGCCGGCCAGCCGATCTTCGTCGACACCGGCGCGAATATCGAGTACGGCCAGATCCAGTCGATCAACGGCACCGTGGTCACGCTCGCGGCGCCGTTGAAGGCGGCTCACGCGGCCGGCGTCCCGTTCAACGTGAACGAGAACCAGCCGGTCGGCTACCTGTCCGACTCGATCGAGCACCTCAACTACTTCGCGGGCGGCGCACCGCACGGCCTTTCGCCGCAGCAGCCGACCGAGGAGCTGAAGCGGGCGCTCGAACTGCCCGCGCAGTGGACGAGCCTGTTGCTCGGCGGCGACGACTACCTCGGCGCCACCGACCAGCCGAACAAGCCGGTCGCGTACTTCGAGACCACGCCGGTCAAGCCGGTGGCAACGCGCACCGTCACGTTCGACGCGGGCTTCTCGCGTGACAAGAACGGTGACACGAAGGACCTGAAGTACTACTGGGACTTCGGCGACGGCACCCACGCGGTCGGCAAACGCGTCACGCACACGTTCACCGGGCCGATCAATGCCGACGTCGAGCTCGCAGTCGGCAAGGGCGACGTGTGGGGCCTCTACCGGCAGGCGGTCGCGGTCGACAGCCCGTCCGGAGCGCCGCCGTCCACCAATGCGTGCGGGACGTTCGCGCCGGACGAATCGGCACGCCTCATCTCCGCGGCGAAGAAGGGTACGGACTAGCCATGAGCGCGCAGTCGAGAAGAGTGCGGCGTTGGTTCTCCGTCGCGACGATCATGCTGTTGGCGGTGCTGACCGGTAGCGCGGCCGCGGGTCCGTCGGCGTCGGGCAATGTGCCCGCCGGCCAGCCCCGGCCCGTGGTCGACGCCAAGTTCCTTTACGACGAGCTGTACTACCTGGCGACCCAGTTCATCTTCCGGGCGGCCGGTGCTGACGGCCCCCTCGCCAACCCGTCCGATCCGAACAACCTGCCCCCGAACTACAACGGGGCGCAGGAGTTCTACAAGTGGTTCGGCCAGGAGATGACCAACCCCGACGCCGCCCACATGGGCCCGCTCGGCCGGTTCATGACCGCGAAGGACCACATCTACCCGACGAGGATCACGCAACTCGACGACGAGAGCGTGACGATCCCCGGCGGTTCCTGTGCCGGCCAGATCGCACTGATCGCCGGCCACAACGACAGCACGCCCACGTCGACGGGCGTCGCCAACGGTGCGGCCAGCGGCAGTCCCACCCCGATGAGCTCGATGCGGGGCGGCAACTGGGGCAACGGGTCCATGTACGACGCGGGCTCGGGCGAGGCCATGGGCATGGCCGAGGTGCAGTCGCTGCTTCGCTGGTACAACGCGAACGGCGCATACCCGAAGCGGACCATCAAGATCGGCCTGTTCGACAACGAGGAAGGCGGCCTGGTCGGGTCGGGCTTCTACTCGCAGACCAACGTCGCGACCCTGGCGGCTGCCACCGCGCCGGGCGACACCACGCTGCGGGTGATCAGCCGCACCGGCGTCGGGCTGGCGGTCGTCGAGCAGTTGATGATCGACCCGTTCGGCACGCGGGAGACCGTCACGATCAGCGCGATCAGCAACCCGACGAACACCATCACGTTCACTCCGGCGCTGACCGCGCCGCACGCGCAGAACACGACCGTCTCGGCGGGCGTTGCCGATGTCGGCGGCCTCATCCCGGACGGTCCGCAGGGCCAGTACGTGATGGTCGCGAACATGGACCAGAACGGGATCGAGTACCCGGCCCGGCACTTCGGCACCGAGCACTACCTCAACAACATCGTCGGCGGCGGGGTCGGCCCGTGGTACACGAACATCAACGCCGTCCCGCTCTACACGACGCCGAACAATCTGTACGACGCCACCGCGATCGCGCGCATCCAGCACAACCTTGCCAACGTGCAGGCGTTCCGGAATGCCACCGCCGACGCGGTGAGCGAGGCGTTCCAGGTGCTGGGGCAGAAGTACAACTTCAGCATGCCGCTGGAGAACCCGTTGCGGCTCGACCAGGTCGGCTCGACACCGGTCGATCCCGGGCCGCAGTCGGTGCCGGCGTACCTGCAGAGCGACATCCCGAAGTACTCGCCGGTCGTCGACGACAACACCGGCCGTACCGACCAGGTGTCGTTCATCCGCGACTGGGGCATCCCCGGTTACGGCATCATCGGGGCGTTCGACACCAGCACCAACCAGCAGGTCGGCGGCAACGAGAACCCGTACCCGACGAACTACGCCAGCAAGCCGACGCTCGGCCAGTACGCCCTCTACGACACCAACGACGACACGCCCGAGCACCTGAACTACTACGCATCGGGCACGACGCACGGCCCGGGCGGGCCGGCGTCGCCGTCGGAGGGGCTGAAGCGGGCACTCGAGCTGCCGGCGACCTGGACGTCGTACGTCATCGCCAAGGATCAGTACGGCGGTTCGGAACCGAAGTCCGGCAACCCGGTGGCGTATTTCGAGACCAGGCCGGCGAAGCCGTACCTGACCTCGCACATCACGTTCGACGCGTCGTTCGCACGCAACAGCGGCGGCAACACGACCGGGCTGAAGTACTTCTGGGATTTCGGCGACGGCACGCAGCTGGCCACCACGAACCCGCAGGTGACGCACGACTACAGCTCCGATCCGAAGTGGTACGACGTGAAGCTCGCCGTGCAGTCGGGCGACAAGTGGGACTTCTATCGGCAGGCGCTGGCGGTGCGGTTCGTTCCGACCCAGTTCCCGGACCAGCCGCTCGCCAACGAACCGGCGCCGCCGGCCACCGATGTGTGTGGCTCGCTCACCCCGGCCGAGCAGTCGGCGATGACCGCGCAGGCGTCGCCGCTGTTCGGTCAGGTGAGTGCGTCGCAACCCGAGGTGGTCGTTACGAGACACTGACTGGATGCGGGGTCTCGTCACAGTCTTGCTGGTGGCTGCTGCCGCAGCCGGTTGCGGCAGCAGTCACCAGCAGGGGGCGTCGCCGTCCGTCGGGGCGGCTGACAGGCAGGCGTGCGCGCAGCTGTTCGCGCGCCTGCAGCAGGTGAGCACGACGATCCAGGGCAGTTCGGAGCTGATCGCCAACTCGATAGACAAGCAACAACTGGCCCAACGGATCGCCTACGAGCAGGCGCAGTTGCAGCAGGCCGCGGACCTGATGTCGCACGGGCCGATCCCGGCAGCGCTGCAAGACGCCGATCGCGATCTGGTGGACGCGCTGCGGAAGTTCACCGCTGATTTCGAGCGGGCCCGCGAGCCGGCCGCCCGCGGCGACTTCCAAGCCGCTGCGGCGGCCATGCACGATCCGGACGCCGTGCAGCGCGTGGTCGCCGCCGCGAAGACGATCGAGGACGCGTGCAAGTGAAGGCCCTTATCGCCCTGCTGATCGCCGCGTTGCTAGTCGGCTGCACATCGAGCGGCGCGCCCGCGCCCGGGGACACCGCGCGGCTGGTGCCGTGGGACGCCGCGGTACCCGCGCAGTTGCAGGCACGGTCGGTCGCACCGGCGACGCCGTGCCGGGCGGCGCAGTTGCGGCTGGTGGGCAGCGGCTTCACGTTCGCACCGTCGCTCGCCGGCGGGATGGGCAGCGTCGCCGTTCGCAACGCAGGTCCGGCGCCGTGCCGGCTGACGGGGCGGCCCGGCATCCGGCTCGTGGGCGCGGTGCCGTCGCCGCGGCAGCGGGCGACACCGCTGCCGGCGCAGGCTCCCGAGTTTCCGAAGCTCACGCCGCCCGACTCGACGCTGCTCGCGCTGCCGCCCGGCGGCGTCGCGACACTTTCCGTCGACTGGCGGAATTGGTGCATCCCGTCCAGTGAGGGCAAGCAGCCGGTGCCGCCGCGCGCGATCCGGATCAGCCTGCCCGGCGGGCGCGGCAGCATCGACGCCGACTACAACGCGGTGCCGCAGTGCGAGGCGTCCAACCGGCCGTCGACCCTCGGCGTGCGGCCGTGGCAGCCGGCGCCGCTGCCGACCACGCCGCCGTGGTCGTCGACCGTGGTGACGGCGAAGATCGAGCCGCTGCACGGCAGCGGCCCGATCACCGGCCGGCGCGGCGCGACAGTGCGGTACGCGGTGCGGCTACAGAATCCGGGCACCGCGCCGGTGACGTTCGAGCGCTGCCCGCTGGTCGCGGAGATGCTCGCGCCCGCTGGTGCGCCGGAGGGGCATCAACTCAACTGTGCGGCCGCCGGCGTGCTGGCGCCGAAGGGGGCAGTGCGCCTGGAGATGCGGATCCGCGTCCCGGACACTGCGCCGACCGGACCGAACGGCCTGTTCTGGGAGCTGGACCCGACGGGCGCGCAGGGCCCCGAAGCGGTCGGCCGGATCGTCGTTTCGCGCTGACCCGTCTTCCCCTCCGGTGTGGGCAGATTTGCACGCGGATTCCTGCCCACACCGGAGGGGAAGACGCGTCAGTAGTTCGTCCAGTCGCGGCCGAACCAGCGGCGCACGCGGGTGGCGCCGAACTCGAACTTGTCGGTTACCAGGGCTGCGGACGGGTCGTCGAAGTCCCCGGTCGGCGGTTCGCCGCTGCGGAACCGGACGTCGACCCGGGCCACCTGATCCTGGCCGAATTCGATGTAGCACACGCCCCGGCCGTCGTAGCGCGATGTCGGCTCGCCGCCGCGGTGTCGAGCGATGATCGCGTCGGCGACGATCGTCGCCTGTCCCTCCGAGAACACGCCGGCCTTCGGGGTGCCGACGCTCGTCACGTCGCCGATCGCGTAGACGCTCGGGTACTTCGTCTCGAGGGTGAGCGGATCGACGGGGATCCAACCGTCCACGCACATGCCGGACTCCTGCACGACGGCCGGCACCCGATGAACGGGCACGCCGAGGAACAGGTCGAACGGCATCTCGGCACCGTCTGCGAACCCCGCCACCCGGCGCTGCGGATCGAGCGCGCGCACCAGCCGATGCGGATGCCACTCGATGCCGCGCTCGGCGAAGGCGGCGAGCAGCGCCTTCGAGGCACCTGGCGAGGGCGGGATGGGCGCCGGGAGCGGCATGACGAGCGCGACCTCGCTGGCCGAGCGCAGCCCGCGCCGCACCAGATAGTCGTGCACGAGCAACGCGGTCTCGCTCGGCGCCGGCGGGCATTTGAACGGCGTCGAGGTCAGGCCCACGACCACCCGGCCGCCGCCGAACTGTTCGAGCACCTCGCGCGTCGCGAATGCCCCGGGCTCGGTGTAGAACTCGTGCCCGGCTTCGAGCAGGCCGGGCGTCGCCGCCGGGTCGAGATCTGCGCCCAGCGCGACGACGAGCACGTCACCTTCGAACGCGCCGTCGTCCGTTTCGACCCGGATCGCGGTCGGGTCGATGCCGCGAATCGTCGTCTGGACGAAGCGGACGCCCGGCTTGACGAGGTCGCGATACGGGTGGAGCACCGCGGACGCGACGGTGCGTCCGAACATTACGTCGAGCTTGGAGAAGCCGAACACGAAACCGTCGGCCTTGTCGATCAGGACGACCTCGACGTCCGTGCCGAACTCGTCCGACAGCCGCGTCGTGACCTCCAGGCCAGCGAAGCCGGCGCCCAACACCAGAACGCGCATAGCCGATACCCCCGTACCCCGTCCGACGGGGCCACGCTACCCGGAAGGCGGGCGGATACGTCAGCTCGCGGTGATCGGCAGGCGGACGCGGAATTCGCAGCCGCCCGGCCGGTTCGCGACGTCTACTGTCCCCTCGTGCGCCTCGACGATGCCGCGGGTGATCGCCAGACCGAGCCCGGCGCCGGCCGGCTGCAGGTCGTCATGGGGCGTCCGCGCAGCCTCACCGCGGAAGCCGACGTCGAAGACGCGGTCTAGGTGCTCGTCCGGGATGCCGCCGCACTCGTCGCGCACGACTACCTCCGCGTGCGGCGCCGGATCGGCGCGGACTCCGACGCGCACGTCGACGCCGCCCTGCGCCGGCGTGTGGCGGATCGCGTTGGCGACCAGGTTCGTCAGCGCCCGGTTGAGCTCGCGGCCGTTGCCGAAGACCGCGGCGGCGCCGTTCACGGAGCCGGTCAGCCGGACGTCCTGCGCGGCGGCGAGCGGCTCGAGGGCGGAGATGCAGTCGGAGACCAGGTCGTCGAGCGGGATGCTCTCCATGTTCCTGGAAACCTCGCCGGCCTGGATCCTGGACAGGTCGAAGAGGTCCTCCACCATCTGGTTGAGCCGGTCGACCGCGCTGCCGATCTGCTTGTAGTACTGCTCGGGGTCGTCGACGACGCCGTCCTCCAGCGCCTCTGCCATCGCGCGCAGTCCGGCGAGCGGCGTGCGCAGGTCGTGACTCACCCACGACACCAGCTCGCGGCGGGCCGACTCCAGAGCGCGTTCCCGCTCGCGGGTGGCAGCGAGTGCCGCGGCCGTCTGCCGCAACTCCTCGCGCACGGCCGCGATCTCTGCGGTGAGCCGGGGCCCGTCCATCGACGGAACGCGACCCGCGGCCACCTCGGCCACGGCCTGGCGCAGGTAGGCGTTGTCGCGCGCGAGCCGCCGCCCGACCGCGACGGCGGCGATGCCGGCCGCGGCGCCGGACAGCGCGATCAGCGCGATCATCGTCGGCCAGGTGACCTCCGGGATCAGCATGCTGTGCGTCGCGCCGAGCAGCGCGCCGAGCGAAGCAGCCGCGCCGGTGAGGACGAGCGCGGCCAGCAGCCCGGCGAGCGAGCGGCGCCGGACGGGCAGCAGCAGGAACCACGTCGCAATCCCGGCGATCGCCGACCACAGCACGGCTTCGCCGAAGTGACCCCAGGTCAGATCCATCAGGGGATCTCCAGCCGATACCCGATGCCCCAGACAGTCTGGATCAGCTTCGGGTTGGTCGGATCGTCCTCCACCTTCTCGCGCAGCCGTCGGACGTGCACGGTAACGGTCGACTGATCGCCGAAGGTCCAGCCCCACACCTCACGCATCAGCTGCTCGCGGTTGAACGCCTGCCCGGGATGGCTCATCAGGAACGTCAGCAGATCCAGCTCGCGCACGGTCAGCGGCAGTTCGATGCCGTCGCGCGTCGCGCGCCGCGCAGCGGTGTCCACGCTGATCGCGCCGGCCGTCAGCACCGGTTTCGAGGCGAGCGGGCTCGCTGCCGTGCGGCGCAGCACCGAATCGACGCGCAGCGCGAGTTCGCGCGGCGAGAAGGGCTTCGTGACGTAGTCGTCGGCGCCGAGCTCGAGCCCGGCGATCCGGTCGTCCGGCTCGGCCAGCGCGGTGAGCATGACGATCGGCAGGTCGGGCCATTGCGCGCGGACCCGCCGGCACACCTCGAGCCCGTCCGCGCCCGGCAGCATGAGGTCGAGGACGATCAGGTCGGGGAGATGGACGGCGAGCCGATCGAGCGCGGCGCGGCCGTCGCCGAGCTGCTCGGTGGTGTGGCCCGCGCGCTGCAGATAGTTGACGACGACCGAGGCAACAGTCTCGTCGTCGTCGACGACCAGTACCTCGGCCACGCGCTCATCGTAAGAGCGCAGGAGGCGCAATGGTGCCCGTCGTCACGGGTCTGTAAGGGGATTAGGCGGGCTGCTGGTCGCGGAGGACGGCGCGATGCGTCGGCCGGGCGGCCCGGTAGAGCTCGCGGCCGGCAGGCGTGAGCTGGGCGAAGACCGAGCGGCGATCCTCGGTGCACATGACACGCTCGACGAGTCCGTCCGTCTCCAGCCTGGCGACGAGCCGGGACAACGCGCTCTGCGTCACGTGCACGTGCGCGCCGAGGTCGTGCAGCTTCATCGAGCAGTCCGGCCGCGCCTGCGCCAGCTGCTCCAGGACCGCGAACTCGCTGGCGGTGATGCCGTGCTCGGTGTCCAGCGCGCGGTCGAGGACGCAGAGCACGCGGTGGTAGTGGCCCATGAGGTCCTGCCACGACCGCGCCAGCTCATCGTCGCTGCGCTTCGACATGGCGCCGACTATAACACATGCACCAGAATCTAATGTTCACGCATTTTATGTTGCAACATTAGATGCATATGCATAGATTAGCTCGCATGACCTCAGTGGACACGACACCCGACACGGGCGTCCGCTCTGTTTCGTCCGTCCCTACTCTTGTCAGCGGCGCCAAATGGAGCCGCGCCACGTGGGCGCTGCTCGTCGTCCTGTGCGGCGCCCTGTTCATGGACGGCCTCGACATCTCGATGATCGGGGTCGCCCTGCCGTCCATCGGCTCCGATCTGCACATGGCCCCGGGCTCGCTGCAGTGGATCGTCAGTGCCTACGTCCTCGGCTACGGCGGCCTGCTGCTGCTCGGTGGACGTGCCTCTGATCTGATCGGCCGCCGCCAGGTCTTCCTCGCCGCGGTCGCGGTGTTCGGCGTCGCCTCGCTGATCAGCGCGTTCATGAGCAACGACAGCGCGCTCATCGCGCTGCGCTTCGTCAAGGGCGCGTCGGCCGCGTTCACCGTGCCCGCCGGACTCTCGATCATCACCACGACGTTCGCCGAGGGAACGGCCCGCAACCGGGCGCTGTCGATCTACACCGTGGTCGGCGCCAGCGGGTTCTCGCTCGGGCTGGTGTTCGGTGGGCTGCTCACCGAGCTCGGCTGGCGGGCGACGCTGCTCGCGCCGGCGCCGGTCGCACTGCTCATCGCTGCCGCCGGCTACCGCCTGCTGCCGCGCGTGGGGCGTGACCGGCTGCGGATCGCCCACCTCGACCTGGCCGGCGCGTTCACCAGCACGACGTCGCTGCTCGTTCTCGTCTACGCAGTGGTCGACGCGCCGCACCGCGGCTGGGGCAGCGCCACCACCCTCGGGCTGCTCGCGCTCAGCGTCGCGCTGATGGCCACGTTCGTCGTGATCGAGCAGCGGCACCCGCGGCCGCTCGTCCGGCTCGGCATCCTGCGCTCGCGGCTGCTCGTGCACGCGAACCTCTCCGGTGCGGTGATGTTCGGCGGCTACGTCGCCTTCCAGTTCACCGTCACGCTCTACCTGCAGAACTCGCTCGACTGGTCGCCGCTGGCGATGGCGTTCGGCTTCCTGCCGGGCGGGCTCATCGTGATGGCCAGCGCCACCCGGATGGGCGCGGTGCTGGAGCGGGTCGACACCGCCAAGCTGATCTTTGCCGGGCTGCTGTCGTTCGTCCTCGCGTACGTGCTGTTCCTGCGCGTCGACCCGTCGATGAGCTACGCGAACTTCCTGCTCCCGACGATGCTGCTGCTCGGGATAGGCTTCGCGCTCTCGTTCCCGTCGATTAACGCGCAGGCGACGGCCGGCGTCGCCGAGCACGAGCAGGGGCTGGCCTCCGGGCTGGTGAATACGAGCATCCAGATCGGCGGAGCGGTCGTGCTCGCGGTCGTGACCGCGATCATCGGCGACAACCCGAAGCCCGTCCATGGCGAGTTGATCCACGGCATGTCCACGACGATCGCGGTCGTCGTGGGAGTCGCAGGGGCCGGGCTGCTGCTCACCGCCGCCATGCTGTTCGCCAACCGCCGCGCGGCGCGGGACGTATTGGTCGAGGCGGACGCCGTCGCCGCCAGCGACAACCTCGTCCCGTCCGAGGCCGGCTGACCCTCGCCCGACTCCCCAAGTTGTCCGCCCGTCGGCACGCGTACGCGCACCGACGGGCGGACAACTTTCTGACGGTCAGCGAGTTGTCCGCCCGTCAGCACGTGTGGACGTGCTGACGGGCGGACAACTGCGGTTTGGGGGTGGTGGTGGGAAACGCAGCGCGGCTAGTGGACCGAGGCGCGCCAGCCGTTCGGGCCGGCGAACAGCGGCCGGCGCAGTTGGCGGGCCGGGTCGCTCCAACCGCCGCGCCGCACCCGCTCGGGCGCCGGCGGCTCGGCGGCACCGGCCGCGGCCACCACGGCGGTCAGGGCGGCCAGCTCCTCGGGCGTCGGGTCGCCGCGTACGACGCGCAGGTTGGGCGCCGTCATAGCGGAATGTTGCCGTGCTTCTTGGGCGGCAGCGTCTCGCGCTTGTTGCGGAGCATGCGCAGCGCGTTGATCACGTAGGCGCGCGTCTGGGACGGCGGGATGACCGAGTCGACGTAGCCGCGCTCGGCGGCCATGTACGGATTCACGAGGGTGTCCTCGTACTCCTGGACGACTTTGGCGCGCAGTTCTTCCGGCTTGTCCGTCTTCGCCAGCGCGCGCCGGTGCAGGATGTTCGCCGCGCCCTGCGCACCCATCACAGCGATCTGCGCTGTGGGCCATGCGACGTTGATGTCGGCACCGAGGTGCTTCGAACCCATCACGTCGTACGCGCCGCCGAACGCCTTGCGCGTGATGACCGTGACCTTGGGGACGGTCGCCTCCGAGTACGCGTAGATCAGCTTCGCGCCGCGCCGGATGATGCCCTGGTGCTCCTGGTCGACGCCGGGCAGGAAGCCGGGCACGTCGACGAGCGTCAGGATCGGGACGTTGAACGCGTCGCAGGTGCGGACGAAGCGCGCCGCCTTCTCGGACGCGTCGATGTCGAGGCAGCCGGCGAAGTGGGTCGGCTGGTTGGCCACGACACCGACCGGCCAGCCCTCGATCCGGCCGAACCCGACGACGATGTTCTGCGCGAACAGTGCGTGTACCTCGAGGAACTCACCGTCATCGAGCAGGTGCGTGATCACCTCGTGCATGTCGTAAGGCGTGTTCGCGGAGTCGGGGATGAACGTGTCGAGGAACGCATCGGACGCGTCCACCTCGGCGGTCACCGCGGTGTCGTAGACGGGCAGCGGGTCGAGGTTGTTGGACGGCAGGTAGGAAAGCAGCGCCTTGACGTAGCCGATCGCGTCCGCTTCGTCGGTCCCGAGATAGTGGGCGTTGCCGCTCTTGGTGTTGTGCGTCCGCGCGCCGCCGAGCTCTTCCAGCGTGACGTCTTCGCCGGTGACGGTGCGGACGACGTCCGGCCCGGTGATGAACATCTGCGACGTGCTGTCGACCATCACGACGAAGTCGGTGAGCGCGGGGGAGTAGACGTGCCCGCCTGCGGCCGCGCCCATGATGAGCGAGATCTGCGGGATGACGCCCGATGCGCGCACCGTGCGGTGGAAGATGTCGCCGTACAGGCCGAGCGAAACGACGCCCTCCTGGATGCGCGCGCCGCCGCCTTCGTTGATGCCCACGACGGGGCAGCCCATCTTCATCGCGAAGTCGAGCACCTTGACGATCTTCTCGCCGTACACCTCGCCGAGCGCGCCGCCGAACACGGTCACGTCCTGGCTGAACACGCAGACCGGACGCCCGTCGACCGTGCCGTACCCCGTGACGACGCCGTCGCCGAAGGGCCGGTTCTTCTCCATGCCGAACGTCATCGAGCGGTGCCGGGCGAATTCGTCCAACTCGATGAACGACCCCTCGTCGAGCAGTGCGTCGACCCGCTCGCGGGCGGTCATCTTGCCCTTGGCGTGCTGCTTCTCGACGGCACGTGCCGAGCCGGCGTGCACCGCCTCGTCGTAGCGGCGCTCCAGGTCGGCGAGCTTGCCCGCCGTGGTGTGCGGGTCCGGCTGCGCGTCCGCAGGGTCTGCCATGCTTCGGAGCCTAATCCGGGCGCTCGCCGTAGGGTCAGCGTGCATGAAGCGTCGTGCCCTGGACCTCACCGCCTTGAGCGCGCTTGCGGAGCGCTGGGCGCGGATCGAGGTCGTCGAAGAGACCGCGTCGACCAACGCCGACCTGCTCGCGGATCCGGACGCGCCCGACCGCAGCATGCTGGCCGCCGAGCACCAGACGGCCGGCCGCGGCCGGTTCGACCGCAGCTGGAGTTCGCCGCCGCGCGCGGGGCTGACGTTCTCGGTGCTGTTCCGGCCCGGGGTGCCGATGGCGCGCTGGGGATGGCTGCCGCTGCTGGCCGGGCTTGCGGTGCACGAGGCCGTCACCGAGGTGCCGACCCGGCTCAAGTGGCCGAACGACCTGCTTGCCGCGCAGGACGAGCGCAAGCTGGCCGGCATCCTCGCGCAGAGCACGGGCGATGCCGTGGTCGTGGGTATCGGGCTCAACGTCGACACGACCGCGGCCGAACTGCCCGTCGACACCGCCACGTCGCTGGCGCTGTCCGGAGCCGGCGTGGTCGACCGGACCGTCCTGCTGGCGGGCGTCCTGACCCGCCTCGAGACGCGCTACACGCAATGGGTGGACGCCGGCGGTGACGCGGCGGTCTGCGGGGTCGCGGCGGCCTACCGTGGTGCGTGCGCCACGATCGGCGCGCGGGTACGGGTCGCGGTGGCGGCCGGTGCCGACATCGAGGGAGACGCGCTCGACGTCGACGAACTCGGCCGGCTCGTCGTGCGGACGCCGACGGGTGAGGAGTCGATCAGCGCCGGCGACGTGGAGCATCTGCGCGTCGACTGACGCGAGCGGCCGAAACCGATAGCCTGCGAAAGCACTGGTTTCAGGAGGGCACTGTGTCATACCCCGACAAGCTCCTTTCACAGGATGAAAAGGTCGTCGAGCACCTGCACCCTTCGTGGATCACGCTCGTGCCCGCGACATTGTGGTTCCTCGTCATCTGCGCGGCCGCCGGCGCCGGGATCGCTTACGCGCCCGACAGCGGCACCAGCCGCAGCGTGGTGATCATCGCGATCATCGTCGTCGGCTTCATCCTGCTGTGCTGGCTGTCGTTCACGCCGTGGATCCAGTGGCGGACGTCGCACTACGTGTTCACGACCCACCGGGTGCTCATCCGCAAGGGCGTACTGCGCCGCACCGGCCGCGACATCGCGCTGCAGCGCATCAGCGACGTCGCGTTCAGCCAGTCGCTGTGGGACCGGCTGGTGCGCGCCGGCACCCTCACGATCGAGTCGGCCGGTGAGCAGGGCCAGGAGGTCATGAACAACATGCCGCGTTCGGACGACATGCAGCAGGTGCTGAACCGGCTCATCCAGGAGGACAACGACCGGCGCGCCCGGCAGGCCTACGGCGGCGGCTACCAGCAGGGCCCCGGCCAATACCCGCCGCAGGGTCCGCCCTACCCGCCGACCCAGCCCTACCCGCAGGGCTGACCGGACGTTCCGCCAAAGCGCGTGGGGCAGGTCGACGCCGCAGCTGCGCTTGGCATCAAGCGGCAACTGCGCGAGCCGCGATGCGCACGGCTGCGGCGTCGACCCCTTACACCTTCGCTCGGACGCCACCAGACCGAACGAAGGTGAGCACCGTGTGACTTACCTGCCGCGATCCGGCAACGGGAGCTCCGGGAGGGCCACAGTGACATCCGGAAGCCTCCTGCCACGTCGGCAGTAATCGGCAGGAGAGGCAGCAATCTGAGGGGCGGTCGCGCCGCGATAGGTCGGTGACCGCTAATGAAGCGCCGGGACCGGCCGATAAGCAGGCCGTGGATTCGGCGCAGCGGACCATCGCCACCGCGCTCGTCGCGCGTGGTATGGACGGACGGATGCTGCGCGCTGCCGTCGACACGGCCGAGCGCAGTGGGCGCTCGCTGCGCTCCATCCTGGTCGACGACCAGATCATCACCGAGTTCGAGTTCGCGTGCGCGGTCGCCGATGCCTACGGCGTCGAGGCGATCGAGCTGACCGGTTTTCCCGTCGATCCGTCGGCGATGGCTACGGTGCCGCTCGCCCTGGCGCGCCGGCACCGAATGTTGCCGATCGCTCTCGATGACATCGCAGTGACCGTGGCAGTCGCCGATCCGGGCGACGTCATCGCCCTCGACGACATCCGGGCCGCCACGGGCCTGGCCGTGCGGCCCGTGGTGGTGGCCCAGGACGAGCTGACCCGGCTGCTCGACCGGTACACCCGCGACAGCACAGACCTCGACGAGGTGGCCGCAGAGCTTGCGGCCGAGGACGGCGCGGCCGCCAGCGAGCAGCTCACCGTGAACGACAACGCGCCGGTCGTCCGGTTCGTCAACTCGCTGCTCGAACGCGCCATCTCCAGCCGTGCGTCGGACATCCACCTGGAGCCGAGCGAGCTCGATCTGCGGGTGCGGCTGCGCATCGACGGCGTGCTGCACGAGGTGGACGCGGTGCCGCGCGGTATTCAAGGTGCGCTGATCTCTCGCCTGAAGATCATGTCTGGCCTTGACATCACTGAGCGCCGAGTGCCGCAGAACGGCCGTATCACCATGGATCTGGGCGTCCGCAGCGTGGATCTGCGCTCTGCCACTCTGCCGACGGTCTGGGGCGAGAAGGTCGTACTGCGCATCCTGGACACCGGCGGCATCGACCTGGACCTGAAGAAGCTCGGCTTCTCCGACTACAACTACGACCGGTTCTCGGCCAGCTTCCGCAAGCCGCACGGCATGGTGCTCGTGACCGGGCCAACCGGTTCGGGTAAGTCGACGACGCTGTACGCGACGCTGATGGAGATTGCCCGGCCCGAGGTCAACGTCATCACCGTGGAGGACCCGGTCGAGTATCGCATCGACGGCGTCAACCAGGTGCAGGTCAACTTCAAGGCCGGCCTTACGTTCGCGGCGGTCCTGCCGGCGATCCTGCGCTCAGACCCGGACATCGTGCTTATCGGCGAGATCCGGGACCGCGTCACGGCGCAACTCGCCGTCGAGGCGGCTTTGACCGGTCACTTGGTCCTCTCGACGCTGCACACGAACGACGCGCCGAGCGCGGTGACCCGCCTGATCGAGATGGGCATCGAACCCTTCCTCGTCGGGTCGTCCGTCGACGCCGTCATGGCGCAGCGGCTCGCCCGCAGGCTCTGCGACTGGTGCAAACAGGAATACGAGCCGGACGAGGCCGAGCTTCGGGCTGCGCGCTGGCCGTTCGAGAACCAGGGCGTGCCGGAGCGGCTGTGGCGGGCCGCCGGTTGCCGGTCGTGCGCGCAGACGGGCTTCCGGGGGCGGCTGGCAGTCAACGAGGTCATGCCGGTCAGCGATGAGATCGAAGGGCTCACCGTCTCGCGCGGCTCGGCGACCGAGATCGAGAAGGTGGCGATAGCCGAGGGCATGATCACGCTGCACGACGACGGCCTGGCAAAGGTAGCCGCCGGGTTGACCACGCTCAAGGAGATCTTGCGGGTCGCCGTATGACCGATAAGCACACCGCGAAGTGCCCGGAGGATGCATGAGCAGCCCAGCCGTCTCACCACTCGACTTCCCGCTGGCCGCACCCCGACGTCAGGTGGACGACCTGCTCCGCGAGCTCGTCGAGCTCGGCGGCTCGGACCTGCACATCACCGCGGGCGTCGCGCCGGCCATGCGTTTCGACGGCCGGCTGACGCCGAAACCAGGCGTTCCCAAGCTGACGCCCGACGAGTCCGAACGGCTGATCCGCGAGGTGCTGACCGACGAGCAGTGGCAGCGGTTCAGCAGGGAGAACGAACTCGACACTGCGTACGCCCTGCCGGAGGTCGGCCGATTCCGGCTGAATGTCTACCGACAGCGGGGTTCGGTCGGCGCCGCCTTCCGGAGCATTCCGCAGATGATCCGCAGCTTGCACGAGCTCGGCCTGCCCGATTCGGTCGAGCAGTTCGCATACCTGCCGCGTGGCCTGGTGCTGGTGACGGGGCCGACCGGGTCCGGCAAGTCAACCACGCTAGCCAGCCTGCTCGACCTTGCAAACAAGACCCGCTACGGGCACATCGTCACGATCGAAGACCCGATCGAGTTCCTGCACACCCACGACAAGTGCGTGGTAAACCAGCGTGAAGTGGGCGTGGACACCGCAGACTTCGCCAGCGCGCTGCGCCGCGTGCTCCGCCAGGACCCGGACATCATTCTGGTCGGTGAACTGCGTGACCTGGAGACGACCGCGGTCGCGGTCACCGCGGCCGAGACCGGTCACCTCGTGCTGGCCACGCTGCACACCCAGTCGGCGGCGCAGACGATCGACCGCATCATCGACATCTTCCCGCCCAGCCAGCAGCAGCAGATTCGCGCGCAGCTCGCCAACTGCCTGCAGGGCGTGGTGACGCAGGCGCTCGCGCCGCGCAAGGGTGGCGGCCGCACGGTGGTGTCCGAGGTCATGGTCGCGACCTCGGCGATCCGCAACCTGATTCGCGAGGGCAAGGTTCACCAGATCCCGACGTTCCTGCAATCGTCCTCGGACGTCGGCATGATCGGCTTCGACCAGCACCTGGCGCAGCGCTACGCCGAGCAGTTGATCAGCCAGTACGACGCGCTTGAAATCGCGCACGATCAAGCGGAGTTCAAGCGTCTGGCGAGGTTGACCTGACATGGCGACCAGGACATTCAACTACGAGGCGCTGGACGCGTCCGGCAACCTGCTCAAGGGCACCATTGACGCGGAGTCGGCCGAGGCCGTCGCCCGGTCGCTTTCCGGGCAGAACCTGGTACCGCTGGACGTGATCCGGTCCGGCGAGGGCCTGCGTAAGGATGTCCAGATCCCAGGGTTCGGCGGGCGCACGACGCTGAAGGACCTCGCAGTCCTTTCGCGACAATTCGCGTCGATGACCGCCGCGGGCCTTACCTTGCTGCGATCGCTTGCGGTGCTCGAGGATCAGACCTCGAAGCCCAAGCTGCGCGGCGCGATCGGCCAGGTGCGGGCGGACGTACAGGCCGGGTCGACGCTGTCCACGGCGATGGCGCACCACCCGGACCACTTCCCGACGCTGATGGTCAGCATGATCAAGGCCGGTGAGACCGGCGGTTTCCTGGATGGGGCGCTCGACCGGGTCGCCAAGATGTACGAGGCGGACGCCAACCTGCGGGCCAAGATCAAGTCAGCGATGACGTACCCGATGGTGGTGCTCATCTTCTCGCTGCTGCTCGGCACCGGCGTCATCGTCTTCATCGTCCCCGTCTTCGAGCACATGTTCAGCCAGCTCGGCGGGAAGTTGCCGCTACCCACCAAGATCATGGTCACTCTCTCCCACAATATGTGGTGGCTGCTGCCGCTCACGGGCGGCCTTGCGTACGGCGCCTTCCGCCTCTACAAGACGAAGCATCGCAACGACCCGGTGTTCCGGCTGCGCGCGGACCGGTTGAAGCTCCGGACCCCGGTTTTTGGCTCGCTTTTCGCCAAGGTTGCGATCAGCCGCTGGGCGCGCAACCTGGGCACCCTGCTGCACGTCGGCGTGCCGATCATTCAGGCGCTCGACGTGGTCGGCGGCACCGCCGGCAACGCGGTCATCAGCGCGGCCATGGAGGACGTCAAGGCCGCGGTGCGCGTCGGGCAGCAGATGTCGGGGCCGCTGGCGAAGCACCCGTTGTTTCCGCCGATGGTCGTACAGATGATGGAGGTCGGTGAGGAAACCGGGCAGATCACCGAGATGCTCGACAAGCTGGCAGATTTCTACGATCGGGAAGTGGAGACGGCGACCGAGTCGCTGAGCTCCGCGCTCGAGCCGCTGCTGGTCGTGCTGCTGGGCGCCGTTATCGGCGCGATGGTCATCTGCCTGTACCTGCCGATGTTCAGCATCTACCAGCAAATCCAGAACAGCGGCTGATGGGCGAGGTCGCCCGCCAGGAAAAGAATCTTGGTCGGGCGGCTAAAGGATGCTGCCTTGCGGCCGATGTCAGATGCGCAGGGATCGGCAACCCCCGCGCCGAACCCAAGACAGTGCCTAGGAGGCATCCATGCTCGACCGGCTGATCAAGCTTCGCGAGGAGCGCGCCGAGGGTGACCAGGGCTTTACCCTGATCGAACTGCTCGTGGTCGTCGTGATCATCGGCATCCTGATCGCCATCGCGATCCCGCTCTACCTGCACTTCCAGAACGGCGCCAAGAACAAGTCCGCCGAGTCGGACGTGCGCGCGGCCGTTTCCGTCGTGGAGCAGTGCATCAACGACAACGCCGGTGCCCTGCCCGGTGTCCCGACCGGCAGCGGCACGAAGGACACGAACCTGGTCTTCAGCTGCGGCGGCAGCCTCACCGAGACGGCGAACGTGTCCACCGGCAACACGCTGACCTACAGCGTGAACACGAGTCCCGCCGGCACGTACACCATCACCGGCGTCAACGCTGACGCCAACCAGACCTACACCTACGACAGCGCCAACGGCGGCTCCATCAAGTAAGCCGTCCTGTTCGCCGCCGGCGGGTCGTCGGCCCGCCGGCGGCGACAATCCACTTCGACCCATGAGGTGCTGCAATGGCGGGCTCGATGACCGGCAGGTTTTCGCCGGGCACTGGCCGCGCCCGCTGCATGCCCCAAGACGACGCCGGCTTCACGCTCGCCGAGGTGATCGTCTCGATCACGATCTTCGTGATCATGGCCACCTCGGCAAGCTACGCGATCTGGGGATTGATCAAGACCACTCGGGCCACACAGAACCGCGTGGTGGCCACGAACCTGGCGCGGCAGGAAGTCGAGCGGATGCGGCTGCAGGCCGGCACGGCGCGGCAGCTGGACTCGGCGCCGCAGACGGTGACCCTCAAGGGCCACACGTACACGGTGACTCCGACGATGACGCCCCCCGCGAACGATCCGACCAGCCCATGCGACACCGGGCAGTTCCGGAGCGTGACCGTGACCGTCGCGTGGTCGGGCAGCGGAGGCCAGACGGTGCGCCTCGACACGGAGCTGGCATGTTGACACGCGACCGCCTTCGCAAGCCACGGCGCGACGACGGCATCACGCTCACCGAACTGCTGGTCGCCATGGGCATCGCCACGATTCTCGGCGCGATGGCGGTGGCGTTCTTCGTTGGCGCAAACCGATCCGGCCAGGTCACCGTTGCAACGAACCAGGGCGTCGGCGACGCCCGCGTCGCGCTCGACAACTGGACCTCGTTGATCCGGGTCGCCGGCTGGCTGGAACCCACGCCCAGCGCCCTCAACGACCGGTTCGAGGAGATCACGCCGACGAAGGTCGTGTTCTGGGCGTATCTCGAAGGCAAGCTCCCACCGGACCCGCCTAGCAAGGTCGCGTTGATGCTCACCGGGCAGGCCGACGGCACCGGCAGGCTCGTCCAGATCGTCTTCAAGCAAGGTGATCCCACCACTCCCGCATCGGTGCGCCAGGTCGGCCTCGACGTGGAGCAGACCGATGGCGCCTGGGTGTTCACACCCCACAATCTCGACGGCGGCCTGGTCGACACGTCTCAGCCCCAGTGCATCGACGGTGCCACCGTCGTACCCGGCCTGTGCGCAAAAGCCCCCGACGGCGCGGGGATGCTCGACCCGACGGTCGGCGCGACCGGCCTGTCGGTCCACGCCGGTCCGCTGAGCGGCGACGGCAGCGCCGACGCGACCCTCAACCAGATTGGCCGCATCGATATCGCATTCACTGCCGAGGATCCCGCCGCGCTGGCGTCGATGGACTACGCGTCATCAGCATCCGTCAACTCGGGGTTCCCGTCATCGTGATCCGCCGATTCGCCCGCGACGACCGTGGTCAGAGCCTGATCTTCGTCATGTTCATCAGCGTCCTCACCATGCTGCTGATCGGGACCGCAACTACGGCTGTAGTCACCCAGATCAAGCCGGCGCGCATCAGCCTCGACGACGCGGCGGCCTACGCCGCCGCTGAGGCCGGCATCGAGGACTTCGTCGCCTGGGCGAACGACACCAGCAACTGCCCGGCCGGGCTTACCTGCCCGAAGATGGCCACCGTCGCGCCGCACACGAAGACTGTCACCGGCGCCACGGGCGGCGGACAGACCGGCGAGTCGTTCACATGGTCGGTACTCAACCCGCAGGAAGCGCCTTCCGGGACCGTGCACATCAAGTCGGTCGGTCACGCGTACGCGGCCGCCAAGACACTCATCGCTGCGGTCGGTGCGACCCCGGCCTTCAACAATTTCGAGTACTACACGAAGTACGAGACCTATTCGTCCGACTTCGTCGACAGCTTCTACGGCAATAGGAACGTCGAGATCACCAACCCCACCGGGTCGTGGCTGAACGGCACCGGAGTGCTGCGGTGGAACGGCAGCTGCAACTCCAGCGATCCGAACAACCCGTCCACCTGCGTGCCGCGCGGGTCGTCATTGAGCCAGTGGAGCACCAACATCTGCGACGACCTGTACTACCCCAACGCCGACGGGCCGGGGCGGGGGACCGACGATGCCTGGTACAACACCAGCGGTCGCCGCAACCCCACCGGGACGCTGCTCGACACGGACAACTCGTTTGCCTTCTACACGGAAAGCGGAACGTACGGAAGCGCGAACACCCCGGTAACACATACCGACGTCTGCGACAGCACGTTCGAGCCGAATATGGTGATGAACGGGCCCGTGTACAGCGAGGATGCCTACCTCATCGACCGCGGCGACGACACCGGCAGTTCGAAGAACAGCATGCCCGTCTTCAACAGCTACGCCTACTCGCTGTGGGACGGCTCGATCAACGGCTCCACGGCGACGCCAGGCCCGAACGGCGGCTACGACCGCAGATACCCAGGCACCGACGGGCAGATCTCCACCTCGATGAGCCCCACCCCCGTCTACACGACCAGAAGCCTGGATCTGCCACCTAACGCCGATGACTCGAAGACGCTGGCCTCCTGCGTTTACACCGGCCCGACGCGCATCCTGCTCCGGCAAAACATCGCATACATCACGAGCCCGGCAACGCCGGCTGGCGCGGGCCCCTGCTACGCCAGCACAGGTGACTTCGCCACGGCCACAGGTGGCGGCGTGGTAAACGCGGCGGTGCCGATCGACTCGTCGCTGATCTACGTACAGAACCCGGACACCAGCACGCATGCACCAGCGACTGTGGACAACCGCATTTTCGACCTCAAGACCAACCTGCCGCACGCCGACTCGGCGGGTGACACGCTCGCCAATAACGGGCTGGACGCCGCGACCTTCTCCGCGGTCAAGGCGGCCGTCGACGCGATTGTCAACAGCTCGGTGGCCGATGCCAACGTGCAGACGCGGCTATCCGGCGCAATCACGTACTCGATGGCACCGGCTGTCGTGGTCACCAGCGCACCGACGACCCTCGACACCGGTGACGTGAAGTACCTCGTCACCGCCGGCGGCAAGAGCTCGCAGACCAGTACGGTCGTGCCAGCGGCCGAGAGCGACCAGTTCTTCCAATCGGAGCAGGGCTCCGGATACCAGAAGAGCGACAGTTCCTGGACGGTCTCGATCACCCGATACTCGTGTCCGAGCGGTCCTTGCAGCGGGAAGAAACAGCCAGGCGTCACATCGCAGCAGATGCTGGCCGCCGGCTCGGCCGCGACACGCACCACCTACACCGCTAACGCGGGGCAGGTGGATTCGACGGCGCGGTGGCCGTGGTTCGGAAAGCAGCCCGGAGATCCCGGCTATGACGCCGCGAAGACCTACACCGACCCTGACAACGACATCACCCCGTACTACGACGGCTGGGGCGATGCCTACATCGCGGGCACCCTGCACGGCAACCTCACCGTGGTTGCCGAGCACGACATCGCGGTCACCAACAACACGACGTACAGCAACACCGACCTCGACACGACGACCGATGGGCTTGCGCTCATCGCCGACCACAACGTACGGGTCTACCGACCGATGACCTGCACGGACGATGGCGCGTCCGGCGCCACGTCCAAGGGCTGGTGCCCAAACGATCTGACCGGCGTCTACACCAAGACGCTGAGGTGGCCGCCCGCACAGATCCCCAACTACCCGACGAGCAAGTACATGCTTGACAGCGCCCCGTCGTTGCCGCTCACCGCACAGCAGAGCAACAAGGACGGGCAGATATACGCCACGATCTTCACGCTGGGCGGTAAGCCCGGCAACCGCACCAGGTCGACGGACGACGGAGGCAGTTTCCTCGTCGACAACTTCTACCGCGGCGATGTCGGCACCGGGCTGTCGCTCTACGGGGGGCTGTACCAGTACCACCGCGGGCCAACCAGCCTGCCCTATCAGAACCGTCCGTACCAGGGCTCGACGACGAAGATGCCCGGCGTGACGCTGACCTACAACTACGACAACATGCGCGCCGGCCGGACAGCCAACGGCGGGCTGCGCGTGCCGTGGCTGCCGCCGCCGTCGGGAGCCACATCCACCCGGACCTGGAACGTCGTCGCCCTGGCGACGGCATCGTGACTTGGAGAGTCGAATGAAGCATCGGCAGATCGGCATCGGCAAGGCCGGGGTGCTCAATACCGACGGACACGCGATCGGCGTCGACATCGGTGCCACCGCCGTCCGCGCCGCGGTGCTCGCCCCTGGCACGCTGGACGGTCGGCCGTCCGTGACCGTACACGGGCTGGGCGCGGTCGAGTTGCCGGTCGGTGCGGTGGCCAACGGCGTCGTCAGCGACCATGCCGCCGTGACGAACGCGTTGAAGGCGCTCTGGGAGCAGCACAAGTTTCAGTGCCGGAGCGTCATCCTCGGCATAACCAACCAGCAGGTCGTGGTGCGCGACCTCACGCTGCCGAACCTGCCGCCGGAGCAGCTCGCCAAGGCGCTGCCGTTCCAGGCCCGCGAGGTCGTGCCGCTGCCCCTGGACCAGGCGCTTCTCGACTTCACTCCGCTCGAAGTCTCGGACCCGATCGACGACACGGTCTCCGGTCTGCTCGTCGCGGCACCCCGCGCGCCGGTGCTGTCCGCGGTGCGGGCGGTCGAAGCCGCCGGGCTGCGAGTGGCGCGCGTCGACCTTTCGTCGTTCGCGCTGCTGCGCTCGATCGCGGACGAGCGTCTTACGGTCGAGGCCGTCATCGACATCGGCGCCCATCTCACGAGCGTCGTCATCCACAACCAGGGCGTGCCGAAGGTGGTGCGCGCGGTGCAGCGGGGCGGCCACGAGATCACCGAACTACTGGTCGCCAAGGGTGGCCTGGACGAGGTCGCCGCCGAGGCGGCGAAACGTGCCGAGGGCCTCACCGGACGCGACTCGAAGATCGTAGAGATGGTCGGCCAGGGAGTCCGGCCGATGCTGGCCGAGATCCGCAGTTCGATCCAGTACTTCGGTTCAACCAACGCGGGTGCCCGGGTCGAGCGCATCTCGCTCACCGGCGGCGGGTCGGCGCTGCCCGGTCTCGCCGACCTGCTTGCGCAGCAGGTGGACGTGCCGACCAGCGTCGTTGCGCCGACCCAACACATCCGCAATCGGTGGACCTCCACGACCGGGCGCGGCGGCTCGGACGAGTACGCCGCCACCGCCGTCTCGGTCGGACTCGCCATGGGAGCCGCAGCATGACCGCCATCACGAGTCCCCCCAAGACGTTGTGGGCGACGATGCCCGGCTGGGGCATCGCCGCGAACCTGCTCCCGCCCGAGATCATCACCGCCCGCCGGGTGCGTGTGTTGCGCAAGACGGTCGCGATCGTCCTCGCCGCCGTCGTGTTGCTTTGCGCGTCCGGCTACGTATATGCCCGCTGGCAGTCGCACACCGCGTCCACCGCGCTTCGGAGCGAGCAGGCGCGCACTGCCGAACTGCAGCAGCAGGAGGGCAAGTACAACGACGTCGTGCAAATGGAGCGCTCGGTGGCGGGTGTGCAGGCGCAGATCGCGTCGCTGCTCGGCAACGACGTTGACGTACCGAGGTTGATCACGGCGATGCTGCGGCAGCTTCCGGCCGGCGCGACCGTTTCTCAGCTGGACGTGACGTTCGCTTCTGGGACCTCGAGCACCTCGGGTTCGACCAGCACGAGCGATGGCTCCGTGCTCGACACGTCCGGTCTGCCGCATATCGGCACCGTCACGCTCACCGGCCAGGCGCGCAATATCGGCGACGTCGCGCGCTTCGCGACTAGCGTCGCCGGATTGCGCGGCGTAGTCGAGGCGTATCCGACCTCGCAGCAGAGCTCCGCCGACGGCGTGCAGTTCAACATCGCGCTCACGCTCACCGACCAGGTGCTCAGCCACCGCTACTCGGTGACGGGCATCTCGACCTCAGGAGGCAACTGATGGCACGCACGCGGGCCGAGAAGCTATGGATCGGTGGCGGATCGGCCGGCGCATTTATCGTCGCCGTCGCGGGATGGTTCCTCATCGTGCATCCAGAGCTTTCGAACACGTCCTCCCTGCACGGCCAGACGGACGAAACCCGAACGCAGAACGTCGCGTTACAGGGCAATATCACCCGACTGGAGCAGGAGAGCGCGAAGTTGCCTGAACTCAAGGCGTCACTGGCGAAGGCACAGGCGGCGCTGCCGGGCGACAACGGGTTGGCCACGTTCACCAGGCAGCTGCAGGCGGCTGTCGCGCGTACCCACGTCACGGTGTCTTCTATAACGGCCGGCACACCGTCTCCTGTGAACGCTGGGTCGAGCAGCGCGCCGACCGCCACGTCAGCGACCGAAGCCTCAACGACTGCAACAGCGTCGACCGGGACGTCTACGCCGAGTAGTCCGGCGAGCGCGTCCGCACCGGCCGCCACTCCCGTCGGGATCTACTCGATACCGGTAACCATCGCGATCTCCGGAGCGCCGGCAAACGAGCTGGCGTTCGTGAAGGCGGTACAGAACGGGGCGCGCGTCGCTCTGGTCACATCGACACAGATGACGGCGCGGTCCATCGGGGGAACGGCCGCCGGCCTGACGGTCCAGGTGCTGGTCTTCACCTCGCCCGGGGCGTGATATCTCAACCCGCATCTTTACCCTGCGTTCGCGGATCTATGACCTCGACGCCGGCGGGCCACGCCCACTAACCCGATATGTAGTGCTCCAGCTGGCCGCGATCCTTCTCCAGCTGCCGCATCCGGCTTGAGACGACGTCGCCGATCGACACGATGCCGAGCAGCCGGCCTGCGTCGAGGACAGGCATGTGCCGGATCCGCCGCTCCGTCATCGTTTCGGCCACGCTGTCGACCGAGTCCTTGGGGGTGCAGGTGGCGACCACGCTGGTCATGATCTCTTCGACCGGGGCGTCCAGCTGCGCGGCGCCGCGCTCGGCGATGCGGCGCACGACGTCCCGCTCCGAGACGATGCCGACGACCCTGCCGGCATCGAGGACCACCAGCGCGCCGATGTTGTGCTCGGCGAGCGAGTGGAGCAGGGCGGTGACGGTCTCCCCGGGTGCGATCGTGACGACATCGGCACCCTTATAACGCAGGATGTCGGAGATGCTCACAGCGTCCACCTCTCTGCGGGATTTGCTGAAAGCCTGCCGCAGTCGGGCCGGACGCGCCAGAACCCCCGGCTACGGCGCGATGCGCGCGCGCCTGGGAAGATGCGGCACCGCGGTCCCGCCGCGAACCCAATCCGTCGCCTGTGCGGCCGGCATCGGCGGGGCTACGTACCAGCCCTGCACGCCGTCGCAGCCCAGCGCGCTGAGCCGCTCCCACTCGTCCTTGGTCTCGACGCCCTCCGCGATCGCCGGCACGCCGAGGGCGTGTGCGAGATCGACGACCGCGCGCACGATGCCCTCGGCCTCGCCGCCGTTGGACAGGCACGATACGAAAACGCGATCGATTTTGAGCTCGTCGACGGGCAGTGACTGGAGCCGCAGCAGCGACGAGTATCCGGTGCCGAAATCGTCCAGGCTGATGGTCACGCCCATCTCCCGCAGGTCGCGCAGGACGGCGGTGGTTTCCTCGCCGTCCCTGGCCACGACGCGCTCGGTGATCTCGAGCTGGAGCATCCCGGGCGCGATCCGGTATCGCTCCAGGCCGTGCCGGAGGAGGCGGGTCAGCCGGTCGTCCGCGAGATCGCTGGGGCAGACGTTGACGGCGATGGGTACGTGCACGCCCATCTCGCGCCAGGTCACCATCTGCTCGAGCGCCAGCGTCACCACGCGCTCGGTGAGCAGCGGCATGATGCCCGAGCGCTCGGCGAGCGGGATGAACTCGTCAGGTGGCACCGGCCCGCGCTGCGGGTGCGACCACCGGACCAGGGCCTCCACGCCCATCAGCGTCGAATCGGCGGTTCTGAGCTTCGGCTGGAAGTGCAGTTCGAGCGCGTTCTCGTCGATGGCCTGCCGCAGATCGCCGAGCAGGCTGAGCCGGTCGGGGGAGTTGCGGTCGCGCTCGATCGCGTAGCAGTCGATGCCGGCGTGCGTCTCCTTGGCCGAGTACATCGCGACGTCGGCGCAGCGCAGCAGGGTGTCCCCGTCCTTGCCGTGGTAAGGGCAGATGGCGATCCCGATGGATATCTCGATATCGAGCGAGACCCCCTGGAGCTGGATCGGGTCGAACAGCGACGCGCGAATCCGCTCCGCGACCGAGCGCACCTCGGCTTCCTCGGCTTCTTGGACGATGACCGCGAACTCGTCACCGCCGAGCCGAGCCACCTCGTCGTCAGGACGGACCGCCGCGCGCAGCCGCTCGGCGAAACACATCAGCAGGTCGTCGCCGACGTGGTGGCCCAGCGTGTCGTTGATCTGCTTGAAGTCGTCCATGTCGATGAGCAGCAGCCCGAACGGCTTGCCGTCCCGACGATGCCTGGCCAGCGCCCGATCGATCGCGAAGCGCAGGCTGGCCCGATTGGGCAGCCCGGTCAGCGCGTCGTGCGCCGCCTCGTGCTCGCGGACGAGCGACATCTGCGCCGTGTAGAAGAGCAGCAGCAGCGGGATCAGCAGCAGCGGAAGGAGCATCCAAGTCGTCTGTGCGACGACGACGACCAGCGGTGACAGGGCAAGGACGGCGAAGGTCATCGCGGTGTAGTGGGCGAAGTCGTCGGTCAGCACGTCGAGGAACGAGCCGGCCCAGGAGAGCACGCCGGCCACCAGCGCGAGGTTGACCGTGAAATAGACGACCCAGGCGCCCGCCATCCACGCCAGATCGGCGACGTCGAACGTCGTGAGCGGGTGGGCGATTGACGAATGCTGGTGGAACGCGAGCATGACCAGCGACGCCGAGGCGACGGATATCGCGTACTGCGCCGGGTTGAACAGCACCTTCCACCACGCCTTGCGGGCGCGCAGGTCCGCGGCGAGCGAGGCCACCGCGAGCATGATGATCGCCGGCCAGGGGCCCCAGAGGAACAGGATCGCGCAGACGAACGCGGTCGACATGACCACGCCCTGCGGATCATGGCCGCGGCCCTGGACCAGGGGCAGCAGCTCCAGCACGACCAGGAGTACGGCCGTCATCGCCAGCGGTGCGCCGAAGGCGGGGAACGGGGTCGCGGCGGTCTTGACAAGGCCGATCACGAACAGCGTCCAACCCAGAGCGACCGAGAAGTACCACACGGCGCTCGACAACGAGATGGTGCGAATTGAGAATTCGCCGGCCTTGGTCAAAGGTCCCTCCGCGCAGAGTCGATCAGAGCACTGATCGGCCGGGCGGAGGTGAGGTTAAGCCGTCGAAGCTGCCCGATTCGCGAAGATCAGCGAGCCGGGGAGTGCGTGAACTCCGCGATCTCCGCGGCGACCCGGTCCGGCTCGTCCAACGGGACGAACGCCTTGGCCCCGTCGACGGTGACCAGCCGGGCGTCGGTGAACGTGTCGCGCAGCCGCTCCGCCAGGCTGATCTTGAAGAACGGATCGGCAGTGCCCCAGAGCAGCAGCACCGGCTTGCCGAAGGCCCCGAGCCGGGTGGAGACGTCGAGCAGTTCGCGTTTGTCCATCGCCTTCATGAACCGGGCGCCGCCACGCGCGACAGCGGGGTCGGCGAGGCAGGCCGTGGTCCAGCGCGCGGTCATTTCGCGGTCGAGCGGCTTGGCCACCAGCCCGCCGTAGCCCATGATCGAGTGCCGCAGCGGCTTGGGCCGCATGGTGCGCATCGCGAAGCGCAGCCGCCCCGGTCGACTGCCGAGCGCGACCAGGGCGCCGAACGGTGGCGGCGGGAACTTGTCGAACGCGTCGCAGTTGGTCAGGGCGAGCCGGCCGATGCGGCTGGCGTCCGTGTCGATGACGAACTGGCACAGCGCGCCGCCGGTGTCGTTGCCGACGAGCGTGACGTCGTGCAGATCGAGGGCGGCGAGGAAATCGACGATGAGCCGGGCGACGCCGCGCGGGCTTCCGTCGGCGTCCTCGGCGAGCGGGATCTCGTTCGCGCCGAGTGGCAAGTCGGGGGCGTAGGAGCGGATGCCACGCTCGGCCAGGGCGGCGGCGGTGCTCGTCCAGAGCTCGCCGTTCACCAGCAGGCCGTGGATGAGGACGACCGGTGGGGCGGCGCTGTCCTCGGGGCCGGCGACGCGGTAGTTGAGACGGCCTTGCGGGAGCTCGATGGTCGGCATGCTTGGTTCCTCCCGGCGTGTTGTGGTGCTTCCGTCCTGCAAACATACATACTGTATGTATGTCCGGCAAACGGGTTTCTGCGGGCCAGCGGACGCAGGGGGCGCGCTCCGCGGCAACCCGCGAGGCGCTCGTCCAGGCGGCCCGTCCGCTGTTCGCGGCGCGCGGGTTCGGCGGGGTCGGCACCGAGGCGATCGTGCGCGCTGCGGGCGTCACCCGCGGCGCGATGTATCACCACTTCGCGGACAAGACCGAGCTGTTCGCCGCGGTTTTCGAGGCCGTCGAGGCCGACCTCACCCGACGCATCGGCGAAGCGGTCGACGGCTCCGGGATCGAGGACCCGATCGCGCTGATGCAACTCGGCGCCCGTACCTGGCTGGATGCCTGCGCGGAGCCCGAGGCGCACCGGATCGTGCTGGTCGAGGCGCCGGCGGTGCTCGGCTGGGAGCGCTGGCGGGAGATCAGCCTGCGGCAGGGGATGGGCCTGGTGCAGTCGATCCTGACGTTCGCGATGGACGTCGGCGCGATCCCGCGGCAGCCGGTCGAGCCGCTCGCGCACGTCCTGATCGGCGCGCTCGACGAGGCCTCGCTCTACGTCGCGCAGTCCGAGGAGCCCACCCGCGCGCGGGCGGAGGTGGTCGCCGTCCTCGAAGCGCTGCTCGCCGCGCTGGCCGCCTGACCCTGCCTTGCGTGGTCACTTGTGCCTCGCGTGGTCAGTTATACGTGACCACTCGCGTCGTAAGTGACCACTCAACGCCTCGTACCGTTCCGTGCGACGCCGGCGCGGGCGTACAGCTCGTCGGTGTAGCGCGCCGGCGCGTAGGCACCGTTCGCATATCGGCGCACGTAGTCGGCGTGCAGCGCAGGATCGTGCTCGGCCAGCCAGCCGAGGAAGTGCTCGCGCACGCCGCGCCGCAGGTGCAGCGGGCCGATGCCGAGCAGCCGCGCGCCCGCCTCGCGAATCGCAGCCACGGTCTCGCGCAGCTGCGTGGGGCGATCGCTCAGGCCGGGCAGGATCGGCATCATCAGCGCGCCGGTGCGGATCCCGGCCGCGGCCAGCCGGGCCATCGCCTCGACGCGGCGCCGCGGATGAGGCGCGCCCGGCTCCGTCGCGCGCCACACCCGCTCGTCCAAGGTGGCGATCGAGAAGTTGACGGTGACATCGGCGTGCTCTGCCGCGGCGACGAGGATGTCGAGGTCGCGCGTCACTAGCGGTGACTTGGTCAGGATCGAGAATGGGTTGGCGTGTTCGGCCAGCACCTCGAGGATGCCGCGGGTCAGCCGGTACTTCGCCTCGGCGCGTTGGTACGGGTCGGTGTTCGTGCCCATCGCGACCAGCTCGTGCCGCCACGCCGGATCGGCCAGCTCGGCGCGCAGCTTCTCGACGGCGTTGATCTTGACGACGATCTTGCGGTCGAAGTCGTCGCCGATGTTGAAGCCGAGGTACTCGTGCGTCGGCCGGGCGAAGCAGTTGTGGCTGACCACGCCGTCGGCGATGAAATCCCCGGTGCCCGTCGTGATGTCGTACATCGGCATGTCGACCCCGAGATCGTCGATTGCGACGACGCGCCGACTGGTGCTGCCGACGTAGGTCCGGTGGTGCCCGCGCCGATGCGGGCAGTACCGGACGCTGTTCGACAGGCCGGCGATCAGGTCATTCGCGTTGAGGTAGGCGCGTTGGTTGCGGCCGCGGCTCACGTACTTCCAGCCGCGGACGGTGAGGAAGCGGTGGTCGCCACTTGCCACAAGGGCCGTCCCGTCGGCCAGCGCGACGCGGTATGCGCGCTGCACGGTCTGCCAGTGATCGAGGATCTCGGTCGTCGTCTGGTGGCGGTGGTCGCCGCAGCGGACAGTGCCGTGCACGCGGTCGCCGGGGCGGATGTCCGCGATCGGCTTGGTGCCACCGTCGGACATGGATATCCGTGTGTCGCCCCGCAGGCAGTACGAGCACGCATGGGAGCAGCCGCGGTAGACGTTGATCGTCCAGTTCGCCGGCGCCCGCGACGGGGCCGGGACGTGGTTGAGGATGCGCTTCGCGGTGACGTGCAGGAACTCGAGATCGGACATCCGCCCCGGCCCGCGCTCGGGAATGAGCAGGTCGTCCATTCCGAACAGGGCAGGCTCGCCACCCTCGGCGACCTTCCACCGGAAGTCGCTCATCGGAAGTCGCGCGATCTCGTGTGCAGGCCGAGGTGCAACCGCTCGATGCGTTCGGCGAGGACGTTGATCACGCCGTCGCCGGTGTGCTCGAGCATGCCGCGGATCAGCAGCCCGCCCGATTCGCGCGCCGCCCGTCGGTGCCGCTGCCACACCGTCTCTTCGACGATGACGTTCACCATGCCCGTCTCGTCCTCGACGTTGAGGAACGTGACGCCGCGCGCGGTCGCGGGCCGCTGCCGGTGCGTGACGACGCCGCCGATCGTCACTCGTGTCCGGTTCGAAAGCTCGCGCAGGTCGTGCGCGGACACGATGCCCAGCGCGGCGAGTCGCGGCCGGATCAGCGCGGTGGGGTAGATGTCCGGCGTCATCGACGTCGCCCACATGTCGGCGATCAGTTGCTCCGGCTCGGTCATCGGGGGCAGCGACGGCGCCGTTTCGTCGAAGACGACTATGTCGAGCTGGCCGGGACGCGCGGTGGCTGCCGCGCCGGCGCCCCACAGCGCGTCGCGCCGGGAAACGCCGAAGCAGTCGAACGCACCCGAGGTCGCCAGCGCCTCGACCTGATCGGCGGACAGCCCGACGCGGCGCGCGAGATCGGCCATCGACGTGAATGGCCCGTCCGCCTCGCGAACAGCGACGATCGCCTCGGCCAGCTCGGCGCCGATCGTGCGCACCGAGGACAGCCCCAACCGCACGGCCGGCTGCGGCACGTCCAGACATTCGCATTGGGACGGCCCGGCCCCGTCCGCCAAGGATGCATTCGCCTGCGACACCGCCAGCGACGGCTTGCGGATCTCGACGCCGTGCCGCTTCGCGTCGTGGATCAGCGACTGCGGCGAGTAGAACCCCATCGGCTGCGCGTTGAGCAGCGCCGCGCAGAACGCGGCCGGGTAGTGCCGCTTCAGCCACGACGACGCGTAGACGAGCAGCGCAAACGAGATGGAGTGCGACTCGGCGAAGCCGAAGGACGCGAACGCCTGGATGCGCGCGTAGATGTCGTCGGCCACCGCGCCGGTGATGCCGTTGCCGGCCATCCCGTCGTAGAGCCGGATGCGCATCGCGTCGATGCGCTCGACGCCGCGCTTCGAGCCCATCGCCCGGCGCAGCTGATCGGCCTCGGCCGGGGTGAAGTTGGCGACCTCGACGGCGATCTGCATCAGCTGCTCCTGGAACAGCGGGATGCCGAGAGTGCGTTCGAGCGCGCGCTTCAGATTCGGGTGCGCGTAGGTGACCGGCTCCTCGCCGTTGCGGCGCCGGATGTAGGGATGCACCGCGTCGCCCTGGATCGGGCCGGGCCGGATGAGCGCAACCTCGCAGGCGAGGTCGTAGAAGTTGCGCGGCTTGAGCCGCGGCAGCGTCGCCATCTGCGCGCGCGACTCGACCTGGAAAGTCCCGATCGAGTCGGCCGCGCAGAGCATGTCGTAGACGCACGGCTGTTCCTTGGGGATCGCGTCGAGGTCGTAGGTGATGCCGTGGTGCTCGGTGATCAGCTCGAAGCAGTACTGGATCGCCGAGAGCATGCCGAGGCCGAGCAGGTCGAACTTCACCAGCCCGATCTCGGCGCAGTCGTCCTTGTCCCACTGCAGGACCGTCCGGTTCGGCATCCGCCCCCACTCGACCGGACACACCTCGATGACCGGTCGGTCGCACATCACCATGCCGCCGGAGTGGATGCCGAGGTGCCGCGGGGCGTTCTGCAACTCGGCCGCGAGCTCGACGACCTTCGGCGGGATGTCAGCGGCGTCCGCCTCGGTCTCGGCAGACCAGTAGTAGCCGCGCTCGATCTCCTTGCTCCACGCGTCCTGCTGACCCTGCGAATAGCCGAGCGCCTTCGCGACATCGCGCACCGCCGACTTGGGCCGGTAGGTGATGACGTTCGCGACCTGCGCGGCGTGCTCGCGGCCGTGCATCTCGTAGACGTGCTGGATGACCTCTTCGCGGCGGTCGGACTCGATGTCGATGTCGATGTCCGGCGGCTCGCCGCGCTCCGGCGCGAGGAACCGCTCGAACATCAGGTCGTGGTAGACGGCGTCGACGGCGGTGATCTTGAGGGCGTAGCAGACGGCGGAGTTGGCGGCGCTGCCGCGGCCCTGGCAGAGGATGCCGTTGTCGCGGCAGAACTTCGCGATCTCCCACACGACGAGGAAGTAGCCGGGGAAGTGCAGATCCTCGATGATCTCCAGCTCGTGCTCGATCATGTCGTACGCCTTGGCCGCGTGCGGCTTGCCACTGAAACGTTCAGCAGCGCCCTGGTACGCGAGCTCGCGCAGGTAGCTCATCTCGTCGGAGCCGGGCGGGCAGGGGAACGGCGGCAGGTCCGGCGCGATCAGTGAGAGCGGGAACGCGATCTCTTTAGCCAACCGCGCCGCATTGGCGACAGCGGTCGGCCAGCGGGCGAAGCGCGCCGCCATCTCCTCCCCGCTGCGCAGGTGTTGCCCGGACCATGCCGGCAGCCAGCCGTCGATCTCGTCCAAGTTGGATCTCGCCCGGACGGCAGCCAGCGCCGTGGCGAGCGGGCGGCGCGGCGGGCCGTGGTAGTGCGCGGCGGTGGTCGCGACCAGCTGCAAGCGCTCACTCTCGGCGAGCAGAGCAAGCTCTGCATAGCGTTCGTCAGCAAGTGGGTCGAGCTCGTAACTGAGTTCGACGGCGACGTTCTCCCGGCCGAACCGCGCGACGAGTTCGCGCAGCGCGTGCCGAGCGCCGGCTGTGCCGTCGGTGTCGAGCGCCTTGCGGACTGCGCCCTTGCGGCAGCCGGTGAGCACCAGCCAGTGACCATCGGAGAGCGTGGCGAGTTCATCAATGTCGTCGTAGACCGGACGGCCCTTCGCGCCGCCGCGCAGGTGCGCCGTGCCGATCGCCCGGCACAGCCGGGCGTAGCCCGCAGGATCCCGGGCCAGCACGAGCAAGTGGGTGCCGGGCGGATCCGGGACGCCGACCCGCGCAGCGATCGATCGTTCGGCCTGCGTGCTCGGCAGTGCGACGTCGAGCGCCAGCTCGGCACCGAAGCCGGTGGCGAGCCCATACGCCGCGGCTGCTTCGGCGAACCGGACGACGCCGTAGACACCGTCGTGGTCGGTGAGGGTCAGCGACTCCAGGCCGAGCCGCACCGCCTCTTCGGCGAGCTCTTCCGGCGCCGACGCGCCGTCGAGGAAGCTGAACGACGAGTGTGCGTGCAACTCGCCGTAGGCGACCGGTGTGCTGGGCCGGGGCAGTTGGGCAGCTTCATAGGACGGGCGCTTGCGCGACCACGCTGGCGAGTCGCCGCCGTCCCCTGCAAGCACCTGCTCCCACGGGGCTTGCGGGCGGCCGGACAGCCGGCGTTCCAGCTCCCGCCAGGGGATGTTCGGGTTGTTCCATCCCATCCGACTAGATTAGAACATCTGTTCGAGCTTTCGCCACTCGCCTGCGGCCGGATTCGTGCTGGAAAGAAATCCGGCAGGCAGTGTCGGATCGGGGCGGTGGCGTTCGTAGCAGGGGTGAGGCACACACTGGCTTTGACGCTCCAGGAGATGATCTTCAGATGCAGTACCTGGTTTCCGTGATCGATGACAAGAGCAACCCCGGCAGCACGGACAGGCGGCCTGCCATCAGCGCGTTCAACGAACGACTGATCGCCGAGGGGTACTGGGTTTTCGCCGGCGGACTCGCAGACACCACCGCGGCCACGGTCATCGACAACCGAGGCGAGCAGGCGGTGTTCAGCGACGGGCCGTTCGTGGAGTCGAAGGAGTACCTCGCCGGCGTCTGGGTGTGGGAGGCCCCCGATCTGGATGTGGCGCTCAAGCTCGCCACCGAGGCGTCGAAGATCTGCGATCGGAAGGTCGAGGTGCGGCCGTTCATCCCTTGACTCAATCCCGAGTTGTCCGCCCCTCGTGCCGCGCACACGTGTCGAAGGGCGGACAAGTCGCGGGTTATCGCTCGCGGCTGGCATGCAGCATGGACGGATGGCGCAAACCTACGTTGATCTCGAACCGCTGCTCGAAGTCGTCGAAGGCAAGGTGATCGAACCGGGCGCGCCGTCCTACGACACCGCTCGGCAACCCGCGCTGGCGCAGTTCCGTGACGTCCGGCCACGTGCGGTCGTGCGCTGCGCGTCGACCGCGGACGTCGTACGTGCAGTCTCGTTCGCCGGCGCATCGGGTGCGCACCTCGTGCCGCGCAGCGGTGGGCATTGCTTCGTCGGACGCTCGTCGACCGACGGCCTGGTGCTTGATGTCAGCCGACTCGCCGACATCGCCGTGCTGCCCGACGGCCGCGCGGTGATCGGCACCGGCGCGCGCTTGGCGAACGTCTACGAGGTGCTGCACCAGCACGGTCGGACGCTGCCGGCCGGTTGCGGGCCGACCGTCGGGATCGCAGGCCTCACGCTCGGCGGCGGGCTGGGCCTGCTCGGCCGGCGCTACGGCCTGACCTGCGACCGGTTGCGAGCGGCCACGGTCGTGCTGGCCGACGGTCGTGTCGTCGAATGCGACGAGGAACGCGAGCCGGAGCTGTTCTGGGCGCTGCGCGGGGCCGGCGGCGGCCAGTTTGGCGTCGTCACGTCCTTCGTGTTCGACACCGTCCCCGAACCGCTGGCCACTCGATTCGAGTTGCGCTGGCCGGCCGCCGACGCCGCCGAGGTCGTCCGGCCCGCGAGGTGCTCGCCGACATCCAAGATGTCGGATCCGGCGCCGAGTCGGAGTTCCGCGCCGAACTCGACTACCGCGCGCTCAAGACGTCATTCGCCGATTTCGAGGCGGGGACGCCGGACACCGAGCAGCCGCGCACCAGCCGGTCCGAGTTCATCGCCGCGCCGTTGCCCGAGGCTGCGATCCGCGAGCTCATCGATGCCTTCCGCGCCGGCGCGAGTGGGCGCAAGGAGCTCAACTTCACCCCGCTGGGCGGCGCGTACAACCGGGTGCCTGCCGATGCGACGGCGTTCGTCCATCGCAGCGACCGGTTCGTACTCGAGCATGTCGGGGTCGGCGCCGAGGCTGCGGCCTGGGCGGACCGCTCATGGGAGATCGCCCACGCACACGCGTCCGGGCGGGTCTACCCGAACTTCCCCGACCTCCGGCTGGCCGACCCGGCCGCCGCCTATCACGGCAGCAACCACGACCGGCTCGTCGCGGCCAAGCGGCACTACGACCCGCAACGGTTCTTCCGCTTCGCGCAATCGCTGTGACGCGTTTGCAACGGACGTAGGCGTCAGAGGTTGAGCACCTCGAAGGACACCCCGAAGCGCACGCCGAGCCGGGTGCCGATCTGCCTCGCGAACGCCTCAAGAAACTCGCGCGGGTCCGACATCGGCCCGTCGCCGAGGCCGCGCAGGTACTCGGCGTGCGCCTCGAGTGATGCGATTCCCGCGTCGAAGTAGTCGCTTACGTCCACCGCCTGCGCGGCGTCGAACACACCGCTGACCAGCACCGTCGACACCTTGCACGGCTCCAGCCCCTCGTCGAGCAACTCGCGGAAGACCCAGCGGTTGCCCGCATCCCGGACGCCGTCCAGCACGGCTAGGCCGAGCGCGATATGGTCGGCCTGGTTGCGGGTGCCCGGGCCCCACGAGTCATGGAAGTTGCCGGTGATCACGATGTCCGGACGGTGCCGGCGGATCGCGCGCGCTATGTCGCGACGCAGCGGCAGCCCGTATTCGAGCATGCCGTCGGGATGGCCGAGGAACTCGACCGCGTCGACGCCGACGATCCCTGCGGCGGTGCGCTCTTCCGCCTCGCGCAACGGTTTCGCGCGCTCCGGTTCCAGGCCGTCGATGCCCGCCTCGCCGCTGGTGGCCAAGCAGTACGCGACACGCTTGCCCTGCGCCGTCCAGCGTGCGATGGCGGCTGCCGTGCCGTATTCGAGGTCATCGGGATGGGCGACGATCGCCAGCGCGCTCGACCAGTTCTCGTCGATGGGTTCCAGGTTGGCTTCGGTCATGACCGCATCCTTCCGGACGTGTCGATCAGCAATCGCACGCGTCAGTGCGGCACCGCGAGACCAGCCGCCGTGAGGACGACGCCGCTTGCGCCGGCTGCGATCAAGGTCAGGACGATGCCGCGGCGCAGCGCGAGCAGGACGACTGCCGCGCCACCGAGGACGGCGTACTGCCACGGCTCGCTCAAGGCGAGCGCGAGCGGCACGGCGGAGCCGAGGATCGCGCCGATCGCGGCTGGTCCGGCGCCGTCCAGGAACGCTCGCGCACGCTCGTCGGCGCGGATGCGGTCGAAGCGGTCGGCGCCGAGCAGGATGAACGCGAATGACGGTGTGAAGGCGACGGCGGATGCGAGCAGTCCGCCTCCGACGCCGGCCGCGGCGTAGCCGACCACGGCGACGGTCTGCACGACGGGTCCGGGCGTGATCTGGCCAAGCGCGACGGCGTTGAGGAACTGCCCGCCGCTCATCCAGTGATAGTGATCGACGGCGTCGCTCTGCATGAGCGGGATGATCACGAACCCACCGCCGTAGGAGAGCGCGCCGACCTTGATCGCGACCCAGCACAGGCTGAGCAGCGCGCCGCCGCCCGTCACAGCCGTAGCCGCGAAGAAGGGCACTGGCGAGATCCCGGGCGCACCGGTGCGGAACCGGCCGGCGGAGCAGGCCGCAACCTCGACGGCACCGCAGCCGAGCAGGACGAGCACGAGCCAGGGTCCGATCGTCGCCGCCGCGACGCCGCCCGCGACGAGGTAGCCCGCCCAGCGCACGCGGTGGTTGCGTCGGGCCCAACTCGACGGCGCCAGACTGAGGCCGGCCTGCACCGCAACCGCGGCCACCGCGGCGCCGGCCCCCGCGCCTGCGCCGAGCACCCACCGGGGCGGGGCGCCGGTGAAGAACAGCGCGGCGAGCGCGAGGATGACGATCAGCCCGGGGACGATGAACGCCGCGCCGCCGACGAGCGCGCCGGGGCGACCGCGAAGCCGCCAGGCACAGAAGATCGCGAGTTGGGTCGACGCCGGGCCGGGCAGCAGGTTGCAGGCTGCGATCGCGTCCTCGAACTCGGCGGCGTCGATCCAGCCGCGCTCCTCGACGCAGAGCCGACGGAGCAACCGGATGTGCGTGGGCGGGCCGCCGAACCCGATGCAGCCGATCCGCCCCCATTCGCGCAGCACCGTGGACAGCCGCGGCGGTTCGGACACGGAACCGGATTCTGCCGGACGGCTGATCGCGGGTCGCCGACAAGTTGCAGACATAACGGGCATCTGCGACTCTGACCGCGAATCAAGCCGAGACGCGCCGTCCCGGCAATTTCCGAGGTGCGCGTCTGCGCCCGATTTTGTTGTGAGGTGGCCCGTGTCCTCGGCTGTAGGCCCCTCCATCGCGCGGCGGTTGCTCGCCGCCTGCACCGTGGTCGCGCTCGCCGTCCTCGCGCTCGTCGCCACCCAGCCGGGCGCCGGCGCCGCGTCGCGGCTGCCGCAACTGCTGTCGGGTCACGGCGTCGACCTCGGCTGCGCCAACCCGGCCAACCACACGGCCGACCGGCTGCTGCCCGCCGCCCATGGACAGGGCATCACCTGCTTCGCGAAGGCCGTCTCCGCGAACGGCCTGGGTCCGGCCGTGATGAAGGGACCGGTCGGCCTCGGCCCCTCGCAGATCCAATCCGCATACAAGCTCGCCGGCCGCAACGCGGCCGGGCGCACCGTCGCCATCGTCGACGCGTACGACGACCCGAAGGCCGAGTCCGACCTCGCCGTCTACCGGAGCACGTACGGGCTGCCTGCGTGCGCGACGGCCAACGGCTGCTTCCGCAAGGTCAACCAGTCCGGTGCCGCCGGCCCACTCCCGGCGCGCGACTACGGCTGGGCCGTGGAGATCAGCCTCGACCTGGACGCCGTCTCGGCCGCCTGCCCGAGCTGCCACATCCTGCTCGTCGAGGCCAATACCCCGACTGACACCAACTTGATGACGGCGGTCGATGCCGCGGTCTCGCTCGGTGCCACCGCTGTCTCGAACAGCTACGGCGGCGCCGAGGACGCCACCGAACTCACGTCCGACACGCACCTGAACCACCCTGGCGTCGCGATCACCGCATCCTCCGGGGACAGCGGGTACGGCGTCTCGTGGCCGGCAGCGTCCCAGTACGTCAGCGCCGTCGGCGGCACCACCCTGGCGACCGCGGGCAACTCGCGTGGTTGGACGGAGACCACCTGGTCCGGCGCGGGCAGCGGCTGTTCTGCCTTCGAGCCGAAGCCGTCCTGGCAGCACGACAGCGGATGCGCGCGGCGCACGGTCGCCGACGTGTCCGCCGACGCCAACCCGTCGAGCGGGCTCGGTGTCTACGACACGTTGAATGCCTGCGGCACGTCGTCGTTGTGCGACACGCTCATCCGGCTCGGCCTGGTGCAGGGGCTGGACGGCTGGGCGCAGGTGGGCGGCACCAGTTTGTCCTCTCCGCTGGTCGCGTCCGTCTATGCGCTGGCGGGGAACAGCGTCACCTACGGCTCGTACCCATACGCGCACACCGGCGCGCTCTTCGACGTGACGTCCGGGTCGAACGGCTCGTGCGGCGGCTCCTACCTTTGCACCGCCGGCCCCGGCTACGACGGCCCGACCGGCCTCGGTTCGCCGAACGGAACCGGTGCGTTCTAGGCGCGCGTCCGGTTAAGTGATGTTTGTGATTCGACGGACGATGCTGGCTCTGCTCGCGGCGCTGGCGGCTACTACGACCGCGGTAATCGCGGCGCCCGCTGGAGCCGGCGCGGCGCCGCGGCTGCTGAGTGGCTTGCTGCCCTTCGGCTGCGCACGCCCCGGCGCTGCGCAGGTGACCTGCTTCGGGGCGGTGCTGCGCGGGGTCGGGTTCCTCGCGCCGGACATCACGCCGGGCCCGGTCGGTTACGGGCCGACGCAGATCCGCGGCGCCTACAAGCTGCGCGGCACGCTGGCGCACGGCCGGACGGTCGCGATCGTCGACGCGTACAACGACCCGAACGCGGAGTCCGATCTTGCCGTCTACCGCAAGGCGCGCGGACTGCCGTCGTGCACGACGGACAACGGCTGCTTCCGGAAGGTGAACCAGAACGGGGGCAAGGCATCGCTGCCCCAGGGCGACTACGGCTGGGCCGAGGAGATCAGCCTCGACCTGGACGCGGTGTCCGCGACCTGCCCGAGCTGTCACATCCTGCTCGTCGAGGCCAACGCGCCCAACACCAAGCCGCTCATGACCGCGATCGACACCGCGGTGCGGTTGGGCGCGGACGCCGTCTCGGCGAGTTGGGGCGGTCCCGAGGACAGCTCCATCCTGCGCGCCGACTCGCACCTGAACCATCCGGGGGTGCCGATCGCCGCGGCCGCCGGCGACTCCGGCTACGGTCCGCAGTGGCCCGCGTCGTCCCGCTTCGTCACGGCGGTCGGCGGGACGACCTTGCGGCACGCGACCACCTCCCGTGGGTGGTCGGAACAGGTGTGGGTGGGTACCGGCAGCGGCTGCTCGAGGTTCGAGCGCAAGCCGTCCTGGCAGCACGACGACGGGTGCAACCGGCGCACGATCGCCGACGTGGCCGCCGTGGCCAACCCGGCCACCGGGCTCGGCGTGTACGACACGTACAACAACTGCTCGCCCGTGCTGCCGCTGTCGTGCGACACGCAGATCGCGAGCGGCCTGGCTCAGGGGATGAATGGTTGGGCGCAGATCGGCGGCACCAGCCTGTCGGCGCCGATCATCGCGTCGGTGTACGCGCTGGCCGGTAAGCATCACAAGGCGCGGTGGGCCTACCAGCATCGAGGCGCGCTCTTCGACGTCAGGTCCGGCTCGAACGGGACGTGCCAGCCGGCCTACCTGTGCACCGCCCGGAAGGGATACGACGGGCCGACGGGCCTCGGCACCCCGCACCGGCTCGGCGCCTTCTGATCTTCAGCAAATCGGCGCGGGGCCACCAGATGTCCTGGCTCTGATGGCCTCGCGCCGAGTTGCCCGCCGCCGCTTCCCTTCCACGCTTCGGCGGACGATGCAAACGTTAACCCGCGCGCGAGACGGCATAAAGGGACCAAAGTCCATCTTTCCGGCGCTAATGGCCTGCGCGTTAGCGTGGATCGGTGCCCGTCCTGCTAGTCGTCCACCACACCACGTCGCCTGCCCTGCAGTCGCTGCTCGAATCGGTGCTGGACGGCACCCGGGCCGAGGGCATCGAGGGCGTGGACGTCCGGGTCCGGCCGGCGCTCACCGCGACGGCGGTCGACGTCCTCGAAGCGGACGGATTCGTGCTCGGCACGCCGGCCAACATCGGCTATCTCTCCGGTGCGATGAAGCACTTCTTCGACGGCGTCTACTACCCGACCCTGACCGCGAAGCCGGGGGCACCGTACGGGCTCTACGTGCACGGGAACAACGACACCGAGGGCGCGATCCGGGCTGCCGAGTCGATCACCAAAGGCATGGGCTGGGAGCGGGTGCACACGCCGGTAAGTGTCATCGGCGCCCCGGCCAAGGACGACATCGAGGCGTGCTGGGATCTCGGCGCCACGGTCGCCGCGACGCTCGCCGGTTAGCCGAGCCCGCCATCCCCGGGAGCGGTAGGGGACGGGTCGCGGCGCGTCGCGGCCAACTGCGGCTGCGTCAAGTAGAGCGCCGCGCTGAGGTCTGCGCCGCGGACGTCTGCGCCGCGTAGATCGGCGCCGAGCAGGTCGGTGCGGAACAGATCCGTGCCGCGCAGGTCGGCGCCGATCAGCCGGGCGTTGCGCAGATCGACGCGGCGCAGGTCGGCAGCACGCAGATCGCGGCCGGACAGGTCGGCACCGCTGTGGTCGGGTGCGTCGGCGCCGCGGACGAGCAAACTCGCCCGGCGCAGCAGCGGGGCGACCTCGGCGCGCAGCTGGTCGACGTCCAGTTCGGCCAGCGCAGCAGCGTCGCCGGTCGCCAGGCTCTCGACGCGCGCCTGCGCAGACAGCAACTCGTCGTGCACCGACCGCGCATCCGGCCAGCTCAGGGCCGCCCCGACGTACCAGAGCAACTCGTGCAGGTGCCGCATCGCGCGAAACGCCGCGAACATCGGCCGGGCCAGCTCGGGGTGCGCCCGCCAGTCCTGCCCGCCGAAGGTCTGCTGCGCGATCCGCTGACCGGCGCCGAAGCAGTCGTACGCCGCGCAGCCGGCGAAGCCCGCGGCCGGGAGGCGGTCGTGAATCGAGCAGCGGAAGTCCGGATGGAGCTGCACGCAAGGCGTCCCGGCCGGCTTGTCGATCGCGAAATCGGCCGATCGGGTGAACGGCAGCGCCACGCAGCACAGCGCGAAGCAGTGCGTGCAGTCGGCCCGTAGCTCAGTCACTCACCCAGCAATACATCAGGCAGCCCGAACGCCGCGAACAGCCGCGGCTCGAGGAAGGCGTAGATGCGCTCGATCGCGCCGTCGCGCGTCTCCAGGACCTGGATGCTGTGCGCACGCAGCCGCCCGTCCGCCTCGCGCGTGTAGGCACCCACAGCGGGGCAGCCGTTCGCCCGGATCGGGACGAAGCGTCGCTCCGCCTCCATCGCGCGCTCGGTCAGGAACGCCAGGACGGCGTCGTAACCGCTGAACCACGTCGGGATCGGCGGCATCTCCAACTGGACGTCGCGGCGCAGCAACCGGGTCAGCAACGCCATGTCGGCGGTTTCGAATGCCTGCACGTACTGGTCGAGCAGTCGCTCGTCGACGTCCGATGTCACCGTGATCTCCTCCTCGGATGCCGCGTTGCCGGCGAGCTGGGCGCGGGCGCGCTGCAGGGCGCTGGTCACGGCCGGCACAGTCATGTCCAGGACGTCGGCCGTGTCGGCAGCGGACATGTCGAGCACGTCGCGCAGCAGCAGTGCCGCCCGCTGCCGAGCCGGCAACTGCTGCAGCGCCGCGACGAACGCGAGCCGGGTGCTTTCCCGGCGCACGGCCACGGCGGCCGGGTCGTCCATGCCGCCCGACACGGCCGAGTCGGGCAGCGGCTCGAGCCAGGGGATCTCGGTGCGCCGGTCGGCCAGCGCATACGGCCCGTCCGCACTCGGCCCCCCCAGTCCGGACGGCAGCATCCGGCGTCCCTTGTTCTCCAGCGCCGTCAGGCACGCATTGGTCGCGATGCGGTAGAGCCAGGTCCGCATCGACGCGCGTCCTTCGAACTGCGGGTACGCGCGCCACGCCCGCAGGTACGTCTCCTGCACCGCGTCCTCGGCGTCGTGGAAGGAGCCGAGCATCCGGTAGCAGTGAACGAGCAGCTCGCGCCGATGCGGATCGCTGCGCTGCGCGAACTCGGCCTCGTCAGCCGACTGCATCGAGCACGGCTTCCGGTTGCGGCTCCACGACGACGACGCGCCGGGCCCGGGCGACGAACGCGCCCACCAGCGCCCCGGCGATGGCGATCGCCGCGGCGACGTAGAGCGCCGGCGCCACGCCGTCGCGGAACGTGTCCGGGCCGGCGTAGCCGCCGCGCGCGGCGAACACCGCCGACACGATCGCGATGCCGAGCACGCCGCCGAGTTGGCGAACGGAGTTGAACACCCCGGCGGCCTTGCCGACGTATGCCGCCGGCACCGAGTTCATGACCGCATTCTGCCCGGACGGCAGCGCGAGCGACGTCCCGCATCCGGCGATCACCAGCGCCGCGATCGACGACGTGTACGGGCTGGCCTGCGCGACGTTGTGGGCGAGCCAGCCCATCCCAACGCCCTGCAGCGCCAACCCGCTGACGAGCAGCGGCCGCGACCCGATGCGGTCGCTCAGCGCACCGGCGAGCGGGGCGAACACGAACAGCGTCGTCGTCCACGGCATGAAGCGCAGTCCGGCGGCGAGCGGGCTGTAGCCCAGCGAGATCTGCAGGTACTGCGCGAACAGGAAGACCGTCCCGAACAGCGAGGTCGTCAGCAGCAGCGTCGCGCCGTTGCCGGCCGAATAGGCCCGGACGCGGAACAGCTTCATCGGCAGCATCGGCTCGCGCACCCGCAGCTCCCAGGCGACGAACGCGATCGCGAGGATCGCGCCGCCGGTCAGCGTGCTCAGCACCTCGGCGCTCGACCAGCCGACCGCATCCGCGCGGATCAGTCCCCAGACGACGCCGAGCATCGCGGTCGACGCGAGTACCAGGCCGGCCAGGTCGGGCCTGGTGCGCTCGCCGCGGCTTTCCGCGATGTGCCTCAGCGCGAGCGGGATGACGACGGCGCCGATCGGCACGTTGATCCAGAAGATCCACTGCCACGCGATGCCCTCGGTGACGGCGCCGCCGACGACCGGACCGCCGACGACCGCGAGCCCGGTGAGCGCGGTGTAGATGCCGACGATCGGCCCGCGCTTCTCCGGCGGGTAAGCGGCGGTGAGCAGCGCGACGGACAGCGGCATGACCAGCGCCGAGCCGACCCCCTGTGCGGCGCGCGCCGCGATCAGTGTCGCGGTGTTCGGGGCGAGCGCGCAGGCGGCCGACGCTACACAGAACAGCGTGATGCCGATGACGAACATCCGGCGCCGGCCGTACCGATCGCCGAGCGCGGCGCCGGTGATCAGCAGTACGGCGAAGGTCAGGCTGTAGGAGTTGACGGTCCAGTCGAGCGTCGTGATGGACGCGTGCAAGTCGTCGCGGATGGCGTTGAGCGCGGTCGCGACGACGAGTTGGTCGAGGGCCACCATCAGCGCAGCGGTGGCGGTGAGCGCGAGTACCCAGCGCTGCATGCGGGTTGTCATGCCCGTACTGACCAGGCGCGGGCGCGGAACTAATCGCGCGCCGACGATGAGTTTTCGCGAGTTGCCTAGTCTGCCGTGTCATGGATGATGCGATCGTGGTGCGCTATCGCACCAAGCCGGAGACGGCCGAGGAGAACCAGCGGCTGGTCGAGGCGGTGTACGCGGAATTGGCGCTGCGCCGTCCGGAGGGCCTGCGCTACTCGACGTTCCGCCTCGCCGACGGCGTGACGTTCGTGCACGTCGCGGCCGGTCCGGGGCGGGCTGTGCTCGGTGAGGTGGCTGCGTTCCAGGAGTTCCAACGCGGCATCGAGGAGCGGACGGAGAAGGGGCCCGACGCGGTCGCGGCGACGCTGGTCGGAAGTTATCAATCGTAGATCGCGTCGACCTGCCACTGTGGCGTTCCGGTGCCCATCGTGCCGGTGACCAGGTAGGCGCGGCCCCGGACGTCCACGATCTGGCAGCGGACGACGCGGCGCGCCGAGTCGGGGCTCCACCAGCGCTCGTCGACCGGCCACGGCCCGGCCCAAGACGTCACAGCAGTTACGTCGTTGCCCATCCCGAACAGCGCCGGAGGTGCCGGCATCGCGCCGCGCTCGGTGACCCGGACGGGCCGCCGTGCGGCGTCGAGCAACTGCGCCGGACGCGGCGGGTCGAGCAGCACCGACGGCGCCGGCGCGGGCAGCTGCCCGGGCCACGGCTGCTCGGGGGAGCGCAGTGGGGTGGGCTCGTCGCCCCATGGGACGAGCCGGGTCCGCTGCCCGGGATCGCGGCCGCCGTCCAGCACCGGCGTCAGCACCGAGCCGTGCCCGAGCAGCGTCTGCACCCGGGCCAGCGCGCGCGCCGCCCGCTCGTCCGTGGCGCCGTTGCCGCCCCACAGCGCCTGCTGGTGTGCGCCGGTGGGCACCGTCTCGACGGGGACGAGGCGCAGCCGGATGATGCCGCCGGTGGGTCGATGCGGCCCGGACAGCCAGCCCTCCAACTGCCAGCGCACCCGATCGAGGACGTCCACGGTGGAGAGCACGCCCGCGTGCCGCCAGCGGCGCACCGCCTCCTCGCCGTTCTCGCTCAGCGCCTGCAACTCGAAACATGCGCAGGCCAGGCCGTGCGCGGCGAGGTCGGTGACGAACCGCTCGGCGACACCGCGCGCGGAGAACGCCACCGTGTCGACGCGGTCGACGGCCGGCTCGAGGTCGAGCGTGACGGTGAACTCGGCCGGCGGGTGGCGCCCGGAAACCGGCCGCTCGTCCCGGCCACCGGCCTGCCGATGCGCCCACGCGCCCTCGGGGCCGAAGCGGGCCAGCACGTCGCGAGGCGGCAGCGCGGCGAACGCGCCGAGGGTGCGGATCCCGAGCCGGCGCAGCAGGTCGATCAGCGGGGATGCTCCGGACGGGTCGAGCACCTCGATCGGCAGGTCGTGCAGGAACTGCCCGGACGCGCCGGGCTCGATGATCACGCCACGCCGGGCCGCCTGCTCGGCGGCGAACGCGCCGTCGGCGATCCCGATCAGCAGGTCGGCCCCACCGAGCACGGGGATACCGGCCACGCCGCGGGAGAGCGCGTGCAGGACGCCCGTCTCGCCGCCGAAGTAGCGGGTGGGGCCGCGCACCCCGATCGCCGCCAGCCCGGGGCGGGTGATCTCGACGCCCGGCGCGATCGCCTCGAGCGCGGCAACCACCGGTTCGAACACCCGCGCCTCGGCGGCCTCGTCGCGCGGCAGCACGATCAGTTGCGGGCAGTGCGCCTGCGCCTCGCGACGCCGCAGCCCGCGCCGCACGCCGTGCTCACGGGCGGCGTGCGAGCACGCGACGACTCGGTTGGCCGTGACCACCGCAACCGGCGCGCCTGCCTCGATGCCCGCCTCGATCCGCGCGGTAGTGACCGGCCAATCAGGGCACCAGATGCAGATACGCCGGTCGGCGCTCGCGATCTTCATGCGCCTGGTGGCCCAGGAGCCCGTAGACGCAGGAAGATCGCCGGCCGATAGGCGTGATCGGCGATCACGGAGCTAACCGGCGAGGTCGATGACGTCGGCGAGCGGGGTGGCCGGCTCGATGCCGCCGGCGTCGGCGGGCAGCCAGAGGCTGGCGGTGTGCGAGCGCGCTGCCTGGCCGCGGCCCTCCGCGACGACCTCGACCTGCCTGGCGCGCAACCGCCCGGTGCCTACGCCGATACCCGTCCACACACCGTCGCGGGCGTGCAGCCGGACGTCCGCACCCGGCCAGGCTGCCTCGGCTAAGAACGGAACCAGCACCGCGTCCTTGCTGCGCGCCCGGGCGGCAAGCCGGCGCACGTCGCCCGGTGCCGGCCCACGGCCGCGCGGCGGCCGGGCCGCGACGATGTCGACGGCGTCGAGCAGGGCGCCGACCGCCGTCGTCCAGCCCTCGCCGGGGGACGGGATCAGCGCGAGCCGGGCGAGATCGACGCCGTACTCGCGGGCCGCCTCGGCGCTGATGCGCGGGAACCCGACCAGCGCGCACCAGGCACCGCCCGCGGACGCCGCACCCAGCAGCGCGAGCAACAGTGAGACCGAACCGCTGACGCTGACGGTGCTGCCCCGGCGCAGCCCGCCGGGCAGCAGGGGACTCAGCGCCGGCACCACCGGCAGCGGGGGAGTGGCGCGGAGCCCGACGCGCTGCCAGTCGACCGCGGTACTACCGTCGGCCTTCCGGATCGCAACGTCGAGCATCCCTCTATCATCGAACGAGTGTTCGAAAAGGTCAAGTCGTTCGGTTACCCGACGGACGCGAAGGTCGGGGCACCCGGCTCGTTGGCCAGGCGCGCCGTGCGGGCCAACGTGCTGATCGCCTGGTACCAGCCGCAGAGCAGCACGACGTCGAGAATGTGCGCCTCGCCGAAAGTGCCGCGCAACTCCAGCCAGAGGTCGTCGTCGAGGTCGCCGTTGCGGTAGAGCGCGTCGACGGCACGGATCAGCAACCGCTCCCGCGGGTCAGCCCAGCACGCGTCCGCGGCATCGCCGTGGGTCAGCGACCGGAGCTGGGCGGCATCGAACCCGGCGCGCCCGGCGAAGAACGCGACGTGGACGCCCCACTCGTACTCGCATCGGCACAGTGCGCACGTTCGGACGATGACGATCTCGCGCTCCCGCAGGGACAGGGAGAGCTGCCGGCCGAGTTGGTAGTGCCCCAAGGAGAACATCGCCCGCGCCATCGGCAAGTTGCGAGCGAACACCCGGAACAGACCGATCGGTTCGGCTCCTGCGGGCATCATGCGGGCGAGTTGCTCGGCCACCTCCGGCTCGTACGGCGGAGACAGCGGCGCAATCCTCGTTACGGATTCAGTAACATTCGCCATGTCCGAACGCTAACGTTACTGATTCCGTAACGTCAAGGAGAAACGATGCCGAATCCCGGCGATCCTGTGCGTGGTTCACGCAGCGGCCGTCCGATCATGGTGGCCCTCGACCTACTCGGCCGACGGTGGGCGTTGCGCATCATGTGGGAGCTGCGCGACGGACCGCTCGGTGCCCGCGAACTGCGCCGGCGCTGCGACGACATCTCACCGAGCGTGCTCTATGCGCGCCTCACCGAGTTGCGGTCGGCTGCGCTCATCGACCAGGACGCCAACGGCGACTACGGACTCACCCGCATCGGGGCACGGCTCGGCACGGCGATCGAGCCGCTGGATCGCTGGGCGCGCGAATGGGCGCGCGCCACCTCGTAGCCTGGGCAGATGCGCACCGCCCGAAGCTCTGCGGTGATCTAGCCCGTGGCCGTCTTCGTACTCATCCCCGGCGCCGGCGGCAACGCCGGCTACTGGAGCCGACTCGTTCCGGAGCTGGTGCGCCGCGGCCACGAGGCGATCCCGGTGGACATCCGGCAGGACGACCCGGAGCTGCACCTGCGCGACTGGGCCACCGCGGTCGAGGCGGCGACCGCCGGGCGGCCGGCGCCGGTGCTCGTCGCGCAGTCGCTCGGCGGATTCCTGGTGCCGCTCGTTGCGACGCGAGTGCACGCCGCGATGGTCGTGCTGCTGAACGCGATGATCCCGCTGCCCGGCGAGACACCCGACGAATGGTGGGGCGCGACCGGCTCCGGAGCGGCGCGCCGCGCGGCGGACGAAGCCGCCGGCCGCGACCCCGAGTTCGACCTCGACCGGCACTTCCTGCACGACCTGGACGATGCGGCACGCACCGCGCTGTTCGCCGAGACGCCACGCGAACCGTCGGCCACCGCGATGGCCGATGCATGCGCGTTCGAACGCTGGCCGGACATCCCGACCCGGGTGCTCGTCGCCGCCGACGACCGGTTCTTCCCGCTCGAGTTCCAGCGCCGGGTGGCGCGCGAGCGGCTCGGGCTCGACGCCGATGTCATCGACGGCGGGCATCTCGTCGCCGTGAGCCGGCCCGGCGAAATCGCCGATCGGCTGGCGGCGTACGCCGCCGGGTAAGCCGCCTCCCTCAGGACATCGCCGCCTTGACCAGCTGGACGATCTTCTTTTCCACCGCGGTGCTCCACTTCTGCAGCGCGTACGAGACCGGCCACAGGTCACCGTCGTCGAGATTCGCCGCCTCCTGGAAGCCCAGCGTCGAGTAGCGGTAGTTGAACTTGCCGGCGTCCTGGAAGAAGACGACGACCTTGCCGTCCTCGTTCGCATAGGCGGGCATGCCGTACCAGGTCTTCGGTGCGAGGTCCGGCGCGGTCCTGGTGATGGTCACGTGGACGCGCTCGGCGAGCGCGCGGTCGTCCGGTGCCATCTTCTCGATCGCATCGAGGACCTGTTGCAGACCGTCGGCCTTCTTGGCGCCCTTCTTGCCCTCGGCGCGCAGTTCGTCGGCGCGCGCTTTCATGGCGGCGCGCTCCTCAGCGGTGAAGCCGTCGGAGTTCGTCTTGGCCTTCGTCGGAGGCATCTCGATTCCTTTCCGTGTTGCGCGACCCGACGTGTTCCGGCCGCATACCCAAACGCTAAGCGCGCGCCCGCTCCCGGCACTTCTCGATTCCTGACCACATCGGCGTCGCGCTCAGCCGGCGGTGACCTCGGCAGGAAGTGTTGACAGGGGCGCCCAATACGCGTGGCAGGCGCGCCCGGCAACCCGTGTTCGCCCAGCCGACCCCCCGGGTTGATCAGCTTTTCCTGCCCTGAGGACGCTGCCGGTGTCGTTCAGCGTCCCTGCCGCAGGAAAAGGTGATCAACAGGCGCTGGCCGCGCAACGCGGGTGTCACCGCTCGCCGCTGCCGCCGACGGATCGGCACATCGTCAGCCACTCGCCACGCCGGCGATGAGGGACCGGCGATCAACACTTCCTGCCGCGCTCAGCCCGCGGTGAAGCCGCCGTCGATCGCGATCGCCGCACCGGTCACGAACGCGGCCTCGTCGCTGAGCAGGTAGGCGACGAGCGCGGCGACCTCGTCGGGCGCGGCCGCCCGGCCGGTCGGGTTCGGTGCAGCCGGCAGGTCGGCATCCGCGTCGACGCCGGACAGCTTGCGGTAGAGCGGCGTATCGACATTCCCGGTGACGAGCACGTTCACGCGCGGCCCGTCCTTGGCGCACTCGAGTGCCACCGCGCGGGTCAGACCGAGTACGCCGTGTACGCGGCCAGGCCCGCAATGCCGCCGACGGCTGCGAGCGAGCCGTTGTTGACGATCGCGCCGCCGGCCGGCATCACGGCGACCTCGTGCTTGAGGCAGTAGAAGACGCTCGACAGGTTCGCCTCCAGTTCGTCGCGCCAGGCTCGCGTCGAGATCTGCGTTATCGGCCCGTGGACCGCGGTCGAGCCCGCGTTGTTGAACGCGGCGTCGAGCCGGCCGTGCTCTTCGATGACGGTGTCGACGAGCCGGGCGACGTCGCCTTCGACCGTGACGTCGCAATGGACGAACGAAGCACCGTTCCCGATCGAGGCGGCCATCGCCTTGCCCCGGCCGGTGTCCCGCGCCGCGATGACCACGGTGCCGCCCTCGTCCGCGAGCCGCTGCGCCACCGCAGCGCCGATGCCGGAGGTTCCACCGGTTACGAGCACGACCTTGTCCGTGAGGCGCCGCACGCCGCCACCGTATCCCGCTGGCTATCGTTGCCGGAGTGCCACGACCGTCCGCCGCGCTCATCGCCGCGCGCGCTGCCGCGGTCCCGGAGATCAGCTACCCCGACCTGCCGATCACCGCCAAGCGGGACGAGATCGCAGCGGCCATCACCAACCACCAGGTGGTCGTCGTGGCGGGCGAGACCGGCTCGGGCAAGACCACTCAACTGCCCAAGATCTGCCTCGAGCTCGGCCGAGGCGTGCAAGGCACGATCGGGCACACCCAGCCGCGGCGGCTCGCAGCCCGCACCGTCGCGCAGCGCATCGCGGACGAACTGAAGACACCGCTCGGCGACGCCGTCGGCTACACGGTCCGATTCACCGACCAGGCCGGCGATCGCACACTGGTCAAGCTGATGACCGACGGCATCCTGCTCGCCGAGATCCAGCGCGATCGCCAGTTGCGGCGCTACGACACGCTGATCCTCGACGAGGCGCACGAGCGCAGCCTGAACATCGACTTCCTGCTCGGCTACCTGCACGGCCTGCTGCCGAGCCGGCCCGACCTGAAGCTGATCATCACGTCGGCGACGATCGAGCCGGAGCGGTTCGCGGCACACTTCGCGCAGCGCAGCGGAGCGAAGGATGGGCTGAGCGGCGGCGCGCCGATCGTCGAGGTATCCGGACGGATGTACCCGGTCGAGATCCGCTATCGCCCGCTCGAGCTCGACGTCTCGGACGACGACGACGTGATCACCCGCGTGGCGACCCGTGACCAGACCGAGGCGATCATCGACGCGTTGCGCGAGCTCGAGCGCGAGCCGCCCGGCGACGTCCTGGTCTTCCTCTCCGGCGAGCGGGAGATCCGCGACACGGCCGACGCACTCAAGCGGCTCACGAACACCGCCGAGGGGAGCTTGCGATCCGAGCATGTCGAGGTGCTGCCGCTCTACGCGCGGCTGTCGACCGCCGAGCAGCAGCGTGTGTTCGAACCGCACACCGGGCGCCGGGTCGTCCTCGCCACCAACGTCGCCGAGACGTCACTGACCGTGCCCGGCATCCACTACGTCGTCGACCCGGGCACCGCGCGCATCTCGCGGTACAGCCGGCGGACGAAGGTGCAACGGCTACCGATCGAAGCCATCTCGCAGGCGTCCGCAGCCCAGCGCGCCGGGCGATGTGGGCGCATCGCGGACGGCGTCGCGATCCGCCTGTACTCGCAGCAGGACTTCGAGCAACGACCGCACTACACCGACCCGGAGATCCTGCGCACCAATCTCGCCGCCGTGATCCTGCGGATGGCGGCGCTGCGGCTCGGCGACATCGAGGACTTCCCGTTCCTCGACCCGCCCGACCGACGCAGCATCCGGGACGGCATCACGCTGCTCCAGGAGCTGGGCGCCTTCGACGCCGATCAGCAGATCACCGACCTCGGCCGACGCCTCGCGCAGCTGCCCGTCGACCCACGCATCGGCCGGATGATCCTGCAGGCGGAGGTCGAGGGCTGCGTCAGAGAGGTGCTGGTCATCGCCGCGGCGCTGTCGATCCCGGATCCGCGGGAGCGTCCGTCCGATCAGGAGGAGGCGGCGCGGCAGAAGCACGCGAGGTTCGCCGACGAGCACTCCGACTTCGTCTCGTACCTGAACCTCTGGCAGTACCTCCGCGCGCAACGCAAGGAGCGCACCGGCAACCAGTTCCGGCGCATGTGCCGCGACGAGTTCCTGCACTACTTGCGAGTGCGCGAGTGGCAAGACCTCGCGGGCCAGCTGCGCAGCATCGCCCGCGACCTGGGCATCACCGAGAGCGACGACGCAGCCGACGCCGACCGCATTCACGCGGCGCTGCTCGCCGGCCTGCTCAGCCACGTCGGGCTGCGTGAAGGCGAGAGCCGCGAGTACGCCGGCGCGCGCAACTCCCGGTTCGTTCTCGCGCCCGGCTCCGTGCTCACCAAACGTCCGCCGCGCTGGATCGTCGTCGCCGACCTGGTCGAGACGGCCCGCTTGTACGGACGGGTCGCGGCGCGCATTGACCCGGAGGCCGTGGAGCGGGTCGCCGACCACCTGATCCAGCGCAGCTACAGCGAGCCGCACTGGGACGCGCAACGCGGCGCGACCATGGCCTACGAGCGGGTGACGCTGTACGGGTTGCCGCTCGTCGCCCGGCGCCGGGTGAGCTTCGCGCGCATCGATCCCGAGCTCTCCCGTGAGCTGTTCATCAGGCACGCGCTCGTCGAGGGCGACTGGCAGACCCGGCACCACTTCTTCCGCGACAACGCACAGCTGCGCGCCGAGCTGGCCGAGATCGAGGAGCGCGCCCGGCGGCGCGATCTGCTGATCAGCGACGACGACCTGTACGCGTGGTACGACGCGCGGCTGCCGGCATCGATCGTGTCGGCGCGGCACTTCGACGCGTGGTGGAAGAAGCAGCGTCATCAGACACCCGAGCTGCTCACCCTCGGCCGGGACGACCTGCTCCGCCGCGAGACCACCGACGAGCAGCCGGACACCTGGCGGGCCGGCGACCTCGCGTTGCCCGTCACCTATCGCTTCGAGCCCGGCGCGGTGGACGACGGCGTCACCGTGCACGTGCCCGTGGACGTGCTCGCCAGGCTCGGCGGCGATCAGTTCGCGTGGCAGGTGCCGGCGCTGCGCGAGGAGCTCGTCATCGCGCTCATCCGGTCACTGCCGAAGGAGCTGCGCCGTGCTCTCACACCGGTGCCCGACACGGCGCGAGCCGTGCTCGCCGACCTCGCGCCTGGGACGGAACCGCTGCTCGATGCAATACAGCGCGCGCTGCAGCATCGGACCGGCGTCCTCGTCCCGCTGGACGCCTTCGACCTGAGCAAGATCCCGCCGCATCTGCGAATGACGTTCGCCGTCGAGGACACGGACGGGATCGAGGTGGCGCGCGGCAAGGACCTCGCCGCGTTGCAGGAGCAGCTGGCCGCGCCGGTGCGGCGCGCCGTCGCAGCCGCGGTCGCGGACGAGCTGGAGCGCACCGGACTGCGCGACTGGCCGGCCGATCTGGACGAGCTGCCGCGGCGGGTCGAACGCAGCCGCGGCGGGCATGTGGTGCGCGCCTTCCCTGCGTTCGTCGCCGAGGGCGCGGACGCTGCGCTGCGCGTCCTGCCGACCGAGCTGGAGCAGGCCGCGGCGATGCGCACCGGCACCCGGCGGCTGCTTCGCCTCTCGCTGCCGTCGCCGGTGAAATCGGCCGAGCGGTCGCTGTCCGCGCACGCCCGACTCGTCCTCGGCACCAACCCGAACGGCTCGCTCGCCGCATTGCTCGACGACTGCGCGGACGCGGCCGTCGACTCGTTGGTGCCCGAGCCGGTGTGGACGCGCGCCGCGTTCGGCGAGCTCCGCGCGCGGGTGGCCGCGGAGCTGCCCGCGACGACGCAGCGCGCGGTCACGCTGGTCGAGCGGGTGCTCGGCGCCGCGCACGAGGTCCGACGCGCGCTGCCGGATGCGCCACCCGAGGCGCAGGCCGCGGCCATCGAGGACGTCAAGGCGCAGTTCCGGCGGCTGCTCCCGACCGGCTTCGTGGCGGCCGCCGGTCTCGCCCGGCTGGCCGACCTCGCCCGGTACCTGACCGCGATCGGCCGACGGCTCGAGCGGCTGTCCTTCGATCTCGACACCGACCGGGCGCGGATGCTGCGCGTGCACGCCGTGCAGGGCGCCTACGAGGAATTCGTGCGCGGACTGTCACCGGCGCGGGCAGCTGCGCAGGATGTGCAAGCGATCGGCTGGCAGCTCGAGGAACTGCGGGTCAGCCTTTGGGCACAGCAGCTCGGCACGCCTCGGCCGGTGAGCGAGCAGCGAATTTTCCGGGCGATCGATGCCATCCGGCTGTGAGACTTTTTGGTGTAACACCTGACACCCCTTGAACGCTGCTTTGTGCCGGGCTAGCGTTTCGTGCGCAGGGCCGTCGATGCGGCGGGCAGGGCGTGTACTGATCCTGGCGTTCGGGAACCGTCGCAGCGTCGGTTGCCCGAGCGACGTGCACTCCCCGCATCGACGACCCTGCGCCATACCTATGGTCGCTCGGGGGCTTCGGCGCCTTGGAGATCGCGTCTTCCCTCGTCGCTCGGGCCTTCGGCCGATTGCTCCTCAGTCCAGACGCGATCGGCGCTGTGCCTATTGGTCGCTCGGGGACTTCGGCGCCTGGAGATCGCGCCTTCCCTCGTCGCTCGGGCCTTCGGCCCATTGCTCCTCAGTCCAGACGCGATCGGCGCCTCGCCTCTCGCGACGGCGCTAGGGTCGCGACCGTGACGGCCGGCTACTCGGCGACACCGCAGGTTCGCAAGCTGGGCATCAAGCCCGGCATGCGAGTCGCGATCGACGGCGCATCGGCGGGCTGGCGGCTGACCGATCCGCCGCCGATCGTGGACGCGGGCGCCGGGCCTGCCGACGTGGTGCTCTGGTTCGTGCGCAGCACGGGCGAACTCGCCGGGGCCGCCGCGCACGGCGAGCGCATCTTCCCGGCCGGGGCGCTGTGGGTCGCCTGGCCACGCCGCGCGGCAGGGCACGACAGCGACGTCACCGAGAACGGCATCAGGGACGCCGTCCTGCCGCTCGGCCTCGTCGACGTCAAGGTCGCGGCGATCGACGACGACTGGTCGGGGCTGAAGCTCGTATGGCGGCGCGATCAGAGATCGAGGGCCTCGACGGCGTGACGCAGCCGCTCACCTGCGCTGTGCAGCGCGGGTTCGCCGTGCCCGAAGGCGGCCACCTCGACGTCCAGCCCGGCGAGCCGCTGCATCGAGCGCGCCGCCTGCTTGCGGTCGACATTGAAGTCACCTAGGACGACACGGCCCAAGTGCTCGGCGACCGCGTCGCCGGTCAGCAGGATGCCGTGCGCGGGTAGGTGCAACGCGATGCTGCCCTCCGTATGTCCGGGCGTGGCCATCACGTGCGCGCCGCCGCCGAAGTCCAGCACAGTGCCGTCGGCCAGCTCGCGGTCGACGACCACCGGCGCCGCCGGCGGCAGCCCGTCGGTCGCCTCCGCATGTATCTCGTGTTCGTCGTCGGAAAGCGTCGGCACGGGTCCGGGCACCTGACCACGGAGGATCGGGGCGTCCGACGAATGGGCGACGACCTCGACCCCGCCCCAGTCGCGGATCTCCGCCGCAGCGCCGGCGTGGTCGTCGTGGAAGTGGGTCAGCACGACGCGCTCGACATCCTGCGGCCCGAGCCCGATCTCGTCGAGCGCGGCCGCGATCGGCCCGCCGGCATCCGCCGCGCCGGTGTCGATGAGCGTGACAGCATCCCCGTCGCGCCAGAGATATGCCTGGAAGCGTCCGAGGAGGAGGCGATACAAGCCGCCTGCGAGGTGCTCCACCCCCACGTCGCCACCTTAACCCATTTGCGCGATTCGTCCGTAGCGAAGAACGATCTCGCAGCAGTGTCGAAACGGGCGCTAGCCGTTCGACGCATTCATAGGCCAGGGTGGTCCTGGTCGGGAACGAAGGAGCTGCACATGCGGGTAATGGTGCTGGTGAAGGCGGACGAGGAGATTGAGAGCGGCCGGATGCCGACCTCCGACGAGTTGGCGGCCATGACCAGCTTCAACGAGGAGCTGGTCAAGGCAGGCGTCATGCTCGCCGGAGAGGGCCTCGCCCCGACGACGCAGGGCAAGCGGGTGCGCTTCGACGGCAAGAAGCCGACAGTCATCGACGGGCCGTTCACCGAGGCGAAGGAACTCGTAGCCGGTTACTGGATCTGGGAGGTCGCCTCGATGGAGGAGGCCACCGAGTGGCTCAAGCGGGCGCCGTTCCAAGACACCACCGTCGAGATCCGGCGGGTCTTCGAGGACGACGACTTCGGCGACGAGATGACGCCGGAGCTGCGCGCGCAGGAGCAGCGGATCCGCGACGACATCGCCGGGAACCGCCAGTAGTGACGGATCCGACGGTCCAGCGCACCATCGAGGCCGTCTGGCGCATCGAGGCAGCTCGCCTCATCGCCGGACTCGCCCGCGTGGTGCGCGACGTCGGGCTGGCCGAGGATCTCGCGCAGGACGCGCTGGTCGCCGCGCTGGAGCAATGGCCGGAGTCAGGCGTCCCGGACAACCCGGGCGCCTGGCTCATGGCCGTCGCCCGGCGCCGCGGCGTGGACGCGATCCGGCGCCGGGTCACGTTCGAGCGCAAGGTCGAGCAGCTCGGCCGGGAACTCACCGAAGCGGACGATCCGATGGACGAGATCGAAATCGAGCCGACCGTGCAGGACGACGTGCTGCGGCTCATGTTCACTGCCTGTCATCCCGTGCTGTCACAGGACGCGCGGGTGGCGCTGACGTTGAAGATGGTCGGCGGGCTGACGACGGAGGAGATCGCGCGGGCGTTCGTGGTGCCCGTCCCGACGATGGCACAGCGCATCGTGCGGGCGAAGAAGGCGCTCTCCACGGCAGGCGTGCCGTTCGAGATACCCACTGGTGCGGAGCTGGCGGCGCGGCTGGAGTCGGTGCTCGAGGTCGTGTACCTCGTGTTCAACGAGGGGTACACCGCGACGGCCGGCGCATCGTGGACGCGACCCGAGCTGTGCCGGGAGGCGATGCGACTGGGCCGGATCCTCTGCGGGCTCGCGCCGGGCGAACCCGAGGCGTTCGGGTTGGTGGCGTTGATGGAGATACAGGCATCCCGGCTGCGGGCTCGGACCTCTGCCGCCGGAACTCCGGTCACGCTGCTCGACCAGGACCGGACCCGCTGGGATCGGGTACTTATCAACCACGCCCTCGGTGCGTTGTCACGCGCGGAGACGCTGCACGGCTCCGGGCCGTACGCGCTGCAGGCGGCGATCGCCGCGTGCCACGCACGGGCGCCGACACCGGACGACACCGACTGGGAGCGGATCGCGTCGCTCTACGCGACACTGGCCGCGCTCACCGGATCGCCGATCGTCGAGTTGAACCGCGCTGTTGCCGTGGCGATGGCGGACGGCCCGACGGCCGGGCTCTCGATCGTGGACGGGCTGCGGAACGACGCAACGCTGCAGAACTACCACCTGCTGCCATCGGTGCGCGGCGACCTGCTGTTCAAACTGGGCCGGACGGAGGATGCCAAGGTCGAGTTCGAAGCGGCCGCAGCGATGACGACGAACGAACAGGAGCGCGACCTGCTCCTCGCGCGCGCCGCGGAGTGCTGATGCCCGGCCAGTAGCATGCTGCGGACGCGGTCCGGCCGGCCGCGCGTACGACGGGGGCGATCATGACGCAGGGCAGCATCACGGAAGCCGACGTCGCGGAGCTCGTGCAACGCTGTCGGGACGCCGCCGCCGCGCTGATACGCGGCGACGTGCGTGGCTATCTCGGCCTGTTCGTGCACGCGGACGACTACACGCTCATACCGCCGTTCGGCGGAGCGCCTCGGCACGGCTTCGACGTCTCCGACGAGGCGGTCGAAGGACTGTCGCGGTTCTTCGCCGGCGGGGAGGTGGCGCAGCTGGACGTGGTGCAGTCCTACGTCTCCGGCGACCTCGTCGTGCTGGCCGTGGTCGAGCGGCAACGCGGCGAGGTCGGCGGGCTGCCCGATCAGGATTGGTCGTTGCGCGTGACCATGGTCTTCCGCCGGGCGGGTGACGACTGGCAACTGGTGCATCGGCACGCCGACCCGCTGGTGCACGAGCTCGGCCTGCACGCTGCGGCCGCGCTCGCGCGCGGCGAGTTTCCGCCCGGCGAGTTCCCGCCCGCCGACGCGTAGCCTGCGACACGTTGGTCAGTTGTGCGCCGAGTGGTCAGCTACAGCTGACCACTCGAGTCCGAACTGACCACTCGACGTGCGGGCGGCACACCTCCGACGATCACGTCACGTCCAGCTCGGCGTACATGCCGGCCGCGTAGTGGCCGGGTAGGTTGCAGATCAGCTCGTACCGACCAGCGGGCAGGCGCAGGCTCACCCAGCCGGTGGACCCGGCGGCAATGCCGTCGCCCTCGCCGGCGCGACACGTCCCTGACGCCTCGCCGAGACTGCCGCTCTCGTCGACCTTTCCGTTGCTCTCGACGCTGCGGCTGCCGGGCTGGTGACCGGCGGCGAGGGGCAGCACGACCAGCTCGTGTTTGAGGTAGCCGGTGTTCGTGACCTCCAACGAGACGATTCCGGCGGGCACCGAGGTCGTGGCGGGCAGCACCCGCATCATGCCACGGCGGAAGTAGCGCCAGTCGCCCTGGCGCATCATCCCACCGGCGCCGCCGCCCATCGTGCTGCCGCGGCCCATCGTGCTGCCGCGGCCCATCGTGCTGCCGCGGCCCATCATGCTGCCGCGGCCCATCATGCTGCCGCGGCCCATCATCGCGCGCATGTCCGCGAGTCGGACAGAGACGGTGGTGCCGGGCAGCGCCGGCGCCGCACAACTCGGGCCGCGGGCCGCGTGGTGCGAGCCGTGCGTCTCGAACGCGCCTGATGCGGCGGCCATCGCCACCGTCGAGCCGGCGGCGAGCAACACCACGGCGCCGGCGGCGCCGAGCAGGCTGCGCCGGCTCAGCTGCACCTTGCTGCCCGGAGTGGTCATTGGTCGTTGAGATTGTCTCGGCGGGTGCGGTACTCCTCGTCGCCGATCTCGCCGCGGGCGTAGCGCTCGTCGAGGATGTCCTGCGCGCTCGGCCGGTTCGGCCCGACCGGCTTGTCCAGCCGCATTGCGAGCGCGCCGGCGGTCGGTCGCGCGGTCGTGGCATGGATCAGCCACACCAGCGCGGCCACCACGAGCGCCCAGAACAGCAGCGTTCCGAAGCCCATCAGCAACCAGTTGCCGACGCCCCAGCCGCCGTGCCAGTGGTGCATCATCGCGTCCATCTCCTGTGCTCGTGCCTTCTTTGATCAGCGTCCGTCCATGGGTGCCCCGTGCAGCAGAGTCTTTGGTCGCAGGGCGGGCAATCCACAGCCCTTCCCTCGTGGTTGACCGAATGGAATCGTTGGCGCGAGGATCGAGTCCGGTTTGCTCCTATCTGCAAGGAGTGTCGCGATGCGCCTGATCAGTTCTGTTCGTCCGTCTCGATGGGTACTCGCGCTGCTCGGTCTGCTGGCCGTGGCTGCGCTGGTCGTAGGCGTCACCGTGGGGGTGACGTCCGGCTCGGACGAGCACTCGGGGAGGACTTCCGAACAGGCCGACAGCGACAACCAGGGCGAGCACGAGGAAGGCGCGGGCGAGGAGGAGGACGGCGGTCCGGTTGCGCCCGCCGACTACCTGACGCAGAAGTTCACCTCCGGGCAGAACGTCACGCTCGCCGAGGTCCGCCGCTCGCAGGCGCAGGCAGCCGCATTGTCCGGGAGCGGCCGGAACTGGCGGCTCGTCGGTCCGTCCAACATCGGCGGCCGGATGACCGACCTCGCCGTCGATCCGCGGCACCCGGACACCGTCTACGTCGCCGCGTCCGGTGGCGGAGTGTGGAAGAGCACCGACGCCGGGCAGACATTCGCCCCGGTGTGGCCGTCCGCGAACACGCAGACGATCGGCGCGCTGGCGTTGGGCTCGGACGGCACGTTGTGGGCCGGCACCGGCGAGGCCAATCCGTCCGGCGGCGGGCTGACCTTCTTCGGCAATGGCGTGTACAAGTCCACCGACGGCGGCGCCACCTGGAACCAGTGGGGGCTCGCCAACAGCGGCTCGATCGGCCGGATCGTCGTCGACCCGACCAACCCGAACCGCGTGCTCGTCGCGGCCGCCGGCAACCTGTCCGGGACGGCAACGCAGCGCGGCATCTACCGCGTCACTGACGGTCAGAAGGATTGGAAGCTGGTGCTGCCGACGCCGAACAACACGACCGGCGGTGTCGACCTGGCGATCGATCCGGCGAACCACAACCGCATCTACGCCGTGCTGTGGGATCACCACCGCAACAACGGCGCTCGCGTGTACGGCGGCGTCGGATCCGGGCTGTTCCGCTCCGACAACGGCGGCAACACCTGGACGCGGCTGCAGAACGTCAACGGCGTCGCGCCGACAGACGACGCCGGCACCGGGCTGACCAGCGACGTGAGCCTGGGCCGCATCGGGGTAGCCATCGCGCCGAGCGACCCCAACCGCGTCTACGTCGTCTCGGCCACCCAGTACGGACCGGACAAGGGGTTCTACGTCTCGAACGACGGCGGCGACTCGTTCGTCCCGGGCGGGCACGCCGGTGGAAGCAGTGGCTACGCGTGGTGGTTCGGCCGCCTATGGGTCGATCCGAAGGACGAGAACCACCTGTTCAACGCCGATGTGAACCTGCGCGAGTCCAACGACGGCGGCGCAACCTGGCATGTTTCGCAAGGTGTGCACGCCGACCAGCACGCGATGGAGTGGGATCCGAACGTGCCGGGTCGCATCTATCTCGGCAACGACGGCGGGATCTACCGCTCCGACCAGAACGGCGTGACGGGAAGCTGGATCCATGCGACGTACGAGCCGTTCAACCAGTCGTATCATCTGGCGGTGGCCGCCGATGACCCGACGCGGCTCGCGACCGGACTGCAGGACAACGGCAGCGTGCGCACCTGGACGGAAACCTCGCCGCCCGGCGACCTGACGCAGTGGAACGCATACGGCGGTGGCGACGGGCACGAGGTGCTCATCGACTACACCGACCACAACATCTACTACGAGTGCTCGCAGGTCGGCGTATGCACCAGGCACGAAGACACCGGCGGCACGCAGCAACGATTCAGGTTCGGTCCCCGGCACTCGGCACGGATCACCACCGACGCGCCAATCGTGCTCGACCCGTCCAACCCGAACGTCGTCTACTTCGGCGGCAACGTGCTCGACCGTTCGACCGACCGCGGCGCCACGTTCACGCAAATCAGCCCGGACGGCGACTACCTCACCGGGCCGGTGCCGCCGGACGAGAACGACCAGGGGCCGTTCTACGCCAACGAGTACGCGACGATCACCTGGATCGCGCCGGCCAAGACAGACCCGAACACCATCTATCTCGGCACCGACACCGGCCGGCTGTGGAAGACGACCGACCTCGGCGCGCACTGGACGGAGTTCACCGGCAAGGGCCTGCCCACGCGCTGGGTCAACTCGATCGTCGTCGACCCGAAGAACGCCAACCACGTCTACGTAGCGTTCTCCGGCTACCGCGAAGGCGATCTCGCCGCCAATGTGTGGGAGACCCGCAACGGTGGTGCGAGTTGGGCGAACATCAGCGGGAACCTGCCCAACGGTCCCGTCGAGATGCTCACTTTCGACAGCGCGCGCGGCGACCTCTACGCGGCCACCGATCTCGGCTTGTTCGCCGACAAGAACGACAAGAGCAACTGGGCGCGGGTCGGGCAAGGGCTGCCGAATTCGCCGGTGCTCGACGTGAAGATCAGCGGCGACGACTCGACGCTCTACGCAGCAACGTTCGGTCGCAGCGTCTGGTCGATCCCGCTCGGGTGATCAAGTCGAGCGGCCCGCCGGGCTCCGAGAGCGCACGCTAGCCTCGTCGTCGTGCCGGAGCTGCCTGTGCTTGATGCTGCCGAACAACGGGTGCTCGGCGGCCTGCTGGAGAAGGAGATCACGGTCCCGGCGTCGTACCCGATGAGTCTCAACGCGGTACGAGTGGCGTGCAACCAGACGAGCAGCCGCGAGCCGGTCGTCGACTACGACGACGAGCAGGTGCATCAGACGCTGCGCGCGCTCAAGGACAAGGAGTTGGTCGTCCTCTCCTGGCAGGGCGCGGGTAGCCGGGTGGTGAAGTACGCGCAGACGTTCGCGCAGCGGCGCGGACTCGCGCCGGACGAGCGTGCCCTGCTCACTGTCCTGCTGCTGCGCGGCGCGCAGCCGGCCGGCGCGCTCAAGGCCCGCACCGAGCGGCTGCACCGCTTTGCCGATCGCGCCGAGGTGGAGGCATGCCTGACGCGGATGGCGGCCGCCGAACCGCCCTACGTGCGCGAGCTTGCGCGTCAGCCGGGTCAGCACGACACCAGGTGGATCCACCTGCTCGGCCCGGTCGAGGCGGCGGCGGCGCATCCGGAGCCCGAGTCGATCGACCGCGAGTCGGTGCTCGCCGACGGCCCAGAGGTTCGCGACGAGAAGGTGCGGGCCGCGTACGGTGCGGTCGCCGCCTCCTATGCCGACCATTTCGACGACGAACTCGCCGGCCTGCCCTTCGAGTCATGGCTGCTGCGTCGGGTGGCCGAACTCGCCGGCGGCGCGCCGGTGATCGAGGTCGGTACCGGCCCGGGGCACATCGCCGCCTTCCTGGCCAAAGCTGGGGCCGACGCCACCGGCCTCGACCTGAGTCCGCAGATGGTGGAGCAGGCCCGGCGCCGGCACCCGGGAGTGACCTACGAGGTCGGTGACCTGCGCCGACTGATGCGCCCGGCCGCCCATGACGGGTGGGCCGCGGTACTGGCCTGGTACTCGCTCATCCACCTCGCCGCATCGGAGCTGCCGGACACGATCGCGTCGCTCGTCCGGCCGCTGAGCGCAGGCGGGTGGCTCGTCCTCGCGCTGCACGCCGGCGCCGAGGTGCACAACGTCGGAGAGTGGCTCGGGCACCAGATCGATCTCGACTTCGTGCTGCACGATCCCGCCGACGTCCTGGCGATCGTCGACCAAGCCGGGCTGCGGGACGTCGAGTGGTATCACCGCGGTCCGTTCACCGGGCGCGGCGAAACCACCGAACGCCTCTACGTCCTCGCCCGCAAGCGGTGACGACCAGCTTCCGTGCCGGTGCGCGCCCGACCGGGCTTCGGTGACGCACACGCGTCGACGTCGGCTCATCTGTGCCGCGGCGCAGCAGTAATCACTCTGGGGTTTCTGCGCGCTGGCACCGGGCACAGGCGCATATCCGTATCAAGCACCGTCCGGGTTACTCCTCCAACGCAGACCCGGAAGGAGCACCCGATGAGGACGATTTCCCTCGCCACCGCCGCGGCACTAGCAGCGGCCGGCTGCGCCACCCGAGCCGACAACGAGGCCGTCGAGGCCGGGGTGGCCACACGCAGAGTGCACACACGCGGTCAGCAGTCTTCAGCGCCACGTGGACTGCGCCAACGGGCGCGTCGAGGCGAATTCACCGTCCATCGCAGCCTCCTGATCTTCAGGCGCAACGCCGGCATCCGCGGTGAGCTCGACAAGAACCGCCTACCGCGGCCGACCTGATCCTGGATGTCGCCCGCACGGACGGTCCGGCGCTGCTCGGCCTACTCGACCACCCGGAGCACGGCGCCCACCTCGCGCCGCGGCGTGCGCACCAAATCGGACGCCGGCCCGCCGGGATAGCCGACGCGCAGCATGATCTGCGGATAGCCCACCCAGCCCATCACCCGCTGCACCCGGGTGCGGAACTCAGCGAAGTCGACGGCCTGGCTCAGCGGGCAGGTGGCCAGCCCGCGCAACTGTGCCGCGATCATCAGCCGCATCATCGCCTGCCCGGCCGTCAAGTGGTCCATCGCGTTGTCGAAGTCGGTCAGCACGACGGCGATCAGCGGGCGCTCGTCCACGTCCCGGGCGATCAACTGCCGCCCCGTCAAGCCAACCTCGAAGTCGCGCAGCGGCACGTCGGTGTGGCGCGGCGCCTCCGCGGGGACGTGCGGGATCGCGTCCGCAGGCACCCCGTCGACCAGCGCGTGCACGTCCGGATCGCGCAACCACTGTTTCTGCTCCTCGAGGTAGGCCTGGTCGTCGCGCTCGACGCGGTCGGCCCAGCTCACCGCCACGGCAAGATCGATCCGCTCGTCCTCGCGCGTGGGGAAGTCGACGCGCGCCTGCGGGGCGCTGCTGGCAGCGTGCAGCTCGTCGACCGTTTCCGGCGCCACCTCGTGCGCCGCGAACGGCCGTCGGTCGCTGCGCCGCTTTAGGGCGGCTTCGATCTCCCGCAGCGTCTGCTCGTCCACCTCGGTGCGGCCCACAGGACGGAAAACGGCCAGCTCGTCCGGCTGCGCCGGATCGGGCAGCAGTGCCGTTTCGACGGCAACTCCGGCGCCGCGCAGCGCGAGTTCGGTGAGGTGCAGGGCCGCGCCGCAGCTGACGAGCAGCGAATGCCCGTCCGGGTCGGCCACTGCCAGTTGGCGGGTGCGATCGGCCACCAGCACCAGCCCGTCCCCGTCCAGGCGCCAGCTCCACGGCTGCGTGTTGTGGATTGACGGAGCCCGGACGGCGACAGCGATCGCTGCCTCTGCGGTTGCGCGATCAAGCCCCAGTGCCGTCATAATTCGCACGATACGCAGTTGCGCAGCCAGCGCGCTGAATCGGGTCTAGACGCGGACGTACTTCGCATATCACCATGGACGTGAGCCCCGGAGGTGCCCATGGAACCGGCCGTCTCAGCCCCGACCGAGCTCGATGTGGTCCGCGCCCGGCGTGCGGAGCTGCGCGAGACAATCAATCTCATGGAGGCCGCATTAGCGGCACCGGCACGGGGCAGGGCGGTGGTCTGGGGAGAGGTTGTGCACGCCTCGCTCATGATGATCGCCGACGACTTCGGGGCGCACGTCGAGGTCACCGAGGGCCCGAACGGGCTGCACCAGGCGATCCTCGCCGGCGACATCCGGCTCGCGAACGCCGTCGAGGCGCTGACCGCCGAGCATGAGGAACTCGCTGAGGCGATCGCCATCCTGGTCGCTGACAGCCTGGCGCCGGTGACCGAGGACGACATCGACAACCTGCGGGAGCGCGCCACTCGGCTGCTTGCCCAGCTGGCTCGGCACCGGCAGCGCGGCGCCGACCTCATCTACGAGGCCTACGCGACCGACGTCGGCGGATGCGACTAGTCATTTGCTCTTCGCGCAAGCGCTCATCGCCCGTTCGCTGCCCTCCTCGCTCGCTGGCGCTCGCTGCGATGCTCCGCTCGCTGGTTACTCGGCCAGTTCCTCGGCCAGGTCGACCTCGCGGGCGTGCACGCGATCCGGGTGCACGAACACGAATCGCTTGTAGGACCAGAACCGGAACAGCGTGCCGAGCGCGATCGTGCCCAGATTCACGAGGAACACCGCCCGGCTGCCGTGCCCGTAGCCGAGCACGTAGACGAAGAAGCCGATGATCGCCTCGGAGAAGACGAGCGTGATCAGGTTGATGCCGAAGAAGTAGGACGTCTCGCGCGCGATGCCGGTGCGCGCCCGGTGTGAGAACGACAGGTACCGGTTCCCGAAATAGGCGAAGGCCGTCGACACCACGGTCGACGCCGCCTTGGCCTTCAGCGCCCCATGCGGTGCCAGCCAGGTGAAGATCCCGACGTCGATCACCAGGGCGAGCGCGCCGACCAGCCCGAACGCGGACACTTCCTTGAGCAGGATGCGCCCGTAATTGCGCAGGTAGGTGCGCATCTCGGAGAGGCGGATGGCAGGCATCGGGCCGAAGATTACCGCGCCGGGCCGCCACCATCGGCGGCTCGCACAGCCCCGCCCTAGGCTGCAACCGTGGACCATCGCACCGGCCTGCCCGTTGTCGGCATGGTGGGCGCCGGCCAACTGGCTCGGATGACCCATCAGGCAGCGATCCCATTGGGGCAGTCGCTGCGCATCCTCGCCGACTCGGCGGAAGACGGCGCCGCGCTGGCGGCCGCCGACGTGGTGCTCGGGAACTACCGGTCGCTGGACGACCTGCGCAGCTTCGCGCGCGGCTGCGACGTGGTCACGTTCGATCACGAGCACGTCCCGAACGAGCATGTGCGCGCGCTCGTCGCGGACGGCGTTGCCGTCCACCCGGGTCCGGACGCACTGCACTACGCGCAGGACAAGCAGGCGATGCGGGAGCGGCTGACCGCGCTCGGCATACCGTGCCCCCGGTGGGCCCCGATCGCCGACGCGGCATCGCTGGCCGCCTTCGGCGCCGAGGTCGGCTGGCCAGTCGTGCTCAAGGCGACCCGCGGCGGATACGACGGCAAGGGCGTATGGATGGCGGACGAGCTCGAGGACGTGCAGGACGTCCTCGCGTCCGGCACGCAACTGCTCGCCGAGGAGCGGGTCGAGATCGTTCGGGAGCTGGCGGCAACCGTGGCGCGTTCGCCGTACGGGCAGGGCGCGGCCTGGCCGGTTGTCCACACCGTGCAGCAGGGCGGCATCTGCGTCGAGGTCATCGCGCCGGCACCCGATCTCGCGGACGGCGTTGCGGAACAGGCGCAGTCGCTGGCCCTGCGGATCGCGGCGGAGTTGGGCGTCACCGGCGTGCTGGCCGTGGAGCTGTTCGAGACGCCGGACGGATTGCTCGTCAACGAGTTGGCCATGCGCCCGCACAATTCGGCGCACTGGACGATCGAAGGCTCGCGCACCTCGCAGTTCGAGCAGCACCTGCGCGCGGTGCTCGATTATCCACTCGGCACGACCGAGCGGAGGGCGCCCGTCATCGTGATGGCCAACCTGCTCGCCGGGCCGGACGACATCGTGCCGAAGGGCATCGACGAGCGGGTGCACCACTTCATGGGGCGCTGGCCGGACGTGAAGCTGCATCTCTACGGCAAGCAGTTCCGGCCGGGTCGCAAGGTCGGCCATGTCACCGCACTCGGCGACGACCTGCACATGGTCCGGCACCGCGCTCAGGCCGCGGCCGCCTACCTGATGAACGGAGACGCGGAATGACCGACGTCGGAATCATCATGGGCAGCGACTCCGACTACGCCGTCATGAGCGCTGCCGCCGAGGCGCTGGCGGAGTTCGACGTCGCGCACGAAGTGCGCGTCGTGTCCGCGCACCGCACACCACTGGGCATGGCGGAATACGCGCAGCAGGCCGCCGGGCGCGGGCTGAAGGTGATCATCGCCGGTGCCGGTGGCGCGGCGCACCTGCCCGGCATGGTCGCGTCTCTCACGACGCTGCCGGTGATCGGCGTGCCCGTCCCGCTCAAATACCTCGACGGGATGGACTCGCTGCTCTCGATCGTCCAGATGCCCGCCGGCGTCCCGGTGGCGACGGTGTCGATCGGCGGTGCCCGCAACGCGGGCCTGCTCGCGGTCCGCGTGCTGGCCGCACAGGACGCCGAGTTGGCCGCCAAGCTGGCGGTCTTCCAGGACACCCTCGCCGAGATGGCGAACGCGAAGGACGCCGCGCTGCAAGCTCGCCTGAGCGAGTAACCGCCTCCTGCTGCCCCGCGCCACCGAAGTCGCGTCTTCCCCTCTGGTGTGGGCAAATCTCGAGGCCGGATCTGCCCACACCACAGGGGAAGACGGAACCTACCCGTCGGCCACGCCGCCGACGGCCAGGCCGGCGGCGATCAGCGCGATGCCGGCCCATACCGCGACGGAGGGCAGGCCGTCGCCGAGCGGCACCCCGATCCACGCCGCCGCGACGGGCGCGACGCCGGTGAGCAGCCCCGCCCGTCCGGCGCCGATCCGTCCCACACACGAGTACCAGAGGACGAACGCGATCGCGGTGACCCCGACGGCGAGGTAGGCGACCGCGAGCAGGTCGGACGCATCGAGTCGGCCCGCCGCTCCCGGCCCTTCGACGGTTACCCCGACGACCCCGAAGGCGATCGTCGCCAGCCACGTCGTGTGGACGGAGACGCCCCACGGGCCGTGCCGGCCCAGTACCGGCACGGCGAGCAGTGTGAAGCCCGCCTCGGTCGCCAGGACGACCAACGCCCACAGCAGGCCGAGCCCGTCCGTGCGTCCGCCGCCCTCGACGAGCACGGCGCCGCTCGTGACCACGACGGCCGCGAGCAGCACCCGGCCACGCGGCCGGCCGCCGTCCAGCATCGGCCCGAGCAGCGCGAGTACCACCGGGACGCACGCGACCGCGACGCCGAGCACCGCCGGTTCCGCGTGCCGCGAGCCGTGCACCAGCGCGACGTTGAACAGCAGCAGGCCGCTGACCGCGACGCCGCTCAGCCACGCCCACTCGCGGCCGCGCGGTCGCTGGATCCGCTGCCCGCTGCGCCGCGCGAACCACCCGAGCAACAGGCAGGCGGCGCCGTAGCGCAGCGCCTGCGCTGTGTAGAGCGGTGCGCCGGCGAGCGTCCCGGACACCGCGACGCTGCCGCCGACGAAGACCATTCCGGCCGCACCACTGACGGCTGCCCGAACGGAGGAGAGTTCGGCAACGGAAGTGCGGACGGTTGCTTCGGACGTGACCACGGGTCCATGCTGTACGTGGAGTGGTTCCACAAGAAGGACCAATCAATACATTGATAGGTGAACCAATTTCGACGGCACCGGACTTCCTGCTGCTCGACGCGTCAGCCGCCCCGCCGCGCGGCCGGACGAGCTGGCTCGTCGCCGAACTCCGGGCCGCGATCGCCGACGGCCGGCTGCCCGAGGGCCGCACGCTGCCCGCCAGTCGCGCCCTCGCGGCCGAGCTGGGCCTCGCGCGTGGCGTCGTGGTGGCCGCCTACCAGCGGCTCGCCGACGAAGGACTGATCGGTGGTCGACAGGGCGCGGGGACGGTGGTGCTCAATGCCCCGGGGGAGCGGCCGGTGACTGGCCGCCCGCGGCCGTCCACCGGTCTCCGGCTGCCCGTCGCACGGCTGCCGAGCGGCGCGGGCATCGATCTGTCGCCGGGCGTCCCGGATCTGTCCGCCTTCCCGCGTGCGGGCTGGCAGCGCGCGGAACGGGCCGTCCTCGCCGAGTGCGACGCCGGCGAGTTCGGCTACGGCGACCCACGCGGCGCCGAAGCGTTGCGCGTCGAGCTGAGCGGCTGGCTCGGGCGCACCCGTGGGCTGCGCGTCCACCCCGACGACATCGTGATCGTCGCCGGCGTCGCCCAGGCGCTTGCACTCGTGGCCCGGGCGCTGCTGGCGCGCGGCATCGACTCGATGGCCGTCGAGGACCCGGGCTCGCGGGGTGCGCTCGATCAGTTGAGGTGGTGGGGAATCCGGCCGGTCCCCGTCCCGGTCGATGAGGCCGGGCTGCAGGTCGATCGGCTGCGCCGCACGCGAGCACCTGCCGTGCTCGTCACGCCCGCGCACCAGTTCCCGACCGGTTTCGTGCTGGCCCCGGAACGGCGGCGCGATTTGCTCGACTGGGCCGCCGACGCCGAGCTGATCGTCGAGGACGACTACGACGCCGAGTACCGCTACGACCGCGCTCCGGTGCCGGCGCTGCACGCCAGCGCGCCGGAGCGGATCGCCTACACCGGCAGCACGTCCAAGACGCTCGCGCCCGGCTTGCGGCTCGGCTGGCTGATCCCGCCGCCGCACCTGCACGACGCGATCGTCGCCGCCAAGCACGCCGCCGACCTGGGCAGCCCCACGCTGCCGCAGCTGACGCTGGCCCGGTTGCTCGCGAACGGGCAGTACGAGCGGCACGTCCGGCTGATGCGCGCCCGGCACCGCGCGCGCCGCGACGCGCTGGCCGGCGCGTTGCGTGCGGTGCTGCCCGACACACGGATCCAAGGCGTGGCGGCGGGGTTGCACCTGTTGATCACGCTGCGCGCCGGCGTGGACGACGTCGCGCTGGCCGAGCGGCTTCGCGCGGCCGGGGTGCAGGTGCATCCACTTTCCTGGCACCGGGTGCGGCCCGGGACACCCGGCCTGGTACTCGGCTACGCCGGCCAGCCGCCCGACCGGCTGCGCGAGGCCGCGGCCGTCGTCGCGCGGGCCGTCGTCAGCGCCCGGTAGCGCGCAGCCGGGCGCGGTAGGCGGCGACGTTCGCGCGGTTGCCGCAGCCCTTGTCACAGAATCGGCGGGACCGGTTCTTCGACAGGTCGACGAGCACGTCGTCGCAGTCGTCAGCCGCACAGACGCGCAGCCGGTCGAGCTCGCCGGTGCGGACCACGTCGACGAGCGCCATCGCCGCCTCGACCGCCATCCGGTCGGCGAGTGGCTGATCCGGCGACGTGGCGTGCAGGTGGTAATCCCATCCGTCGTGCTTGACGAGTTGGGGCAGCGCGCTCGCCTCGCGCAGCAGTTGGTTGATGATCGCGACGGCGCCGTCCTTGTCCTCGAACCACACCTGCCGCAGCCGGGGGCGCAGCGCCTGCACCGCCTCGAGCTCGGCGCGGGTACGACGCCGGGAGCCCGTCCAGCCCCATTCGGCGACGTACGCGTCGAGGCCGGCCAGGTCGTCCAAACCGCCGTCGTACTCGCTGTTGATGAGCGAGACCGCGGCGTTCAGCGCCACCTCGGTGTCATGAGCAAAAATCAAGTTGACTCCTGTCACCTGACCTGACTAGCGTCATGAGCATACGCCGTTTTACTCATTACGGAGGTGAGCATGCGTTTCGGGCTCGGGCTGGCCGTCCTGTCGGCGGCGACCTTCGGCACGTCCGGCTCGTTCGCCGCCTCGCTGATGGCGGTGGGCTGGACGCCGGGTGCAGCGGTCAGCATCCGCATCGGCGTCGCCGCGCTCGTCCTGAGCGTGCCTGCCGTCATGCAGCTGCGCGGCCGGTGGTCCGCGCTGCGCGCCAGCCTGCCCACGGTGCTCGTATATGGCATGTTCGCGGTTGCCGGGGCGCAGTTGTGCTTCTTCAACGCGGTCGATCACGTGTCCGTCGGCGTCGCGCTGCTGCTCGAGTACTCCGGCACCCTGCTCGTCGTGGCCTGGGTGTGGCTGCGGCACGGGCAACGGCCGCGCCGGCTCACCACGGCCGGGGCAGCCGTCGCGCTGGCCGGGCTGGTGCTCGTCCTCGACCTCACCGGCTCGCAGCGGGTCGACGTCGTTGGCGTGCTGTGGGGGCTGGGCGCGGCGACCGGGCTCGCCGTGTACTTCGTGATCTCGTCGCATGACGAGAGCCCGCTGCCGCCGATCGCGCTGGCCTGGTCCGGGCTGACGGTGGGCGCCGTGCTCCTGCTGCTCGCCGGGCTGGTCGGCGCGGTCCCGATGCACGCGTCGACGGCCGACGCCGACTTCGCGGGGCACCGCACGAGCTGGCTGCTGCCGGTCGCCGGCATGTCGATCGTCGCCGCCGTGATCGCCTACTGCGCGGGCATCGGCGCGGCGCGCCGGCTCGGCGCTCGCCTCGCATCGTTCGTCGGCCTCTCCGAGGTGCTGTTCGCCGTGCTGGTCGCGTGGGCCCTACTCGCGCAGCGGCCGACGGTGCTGCAGGCCGTCGGCGGAGTGGTCGTGCTGGCGGGCATCGCGCTCGTCAAGGCGGACGAGCGAGAGCAGCCCGTCGTCGTAGTCGGACCCGAACCGGGCCTCGAACCCAGCCCCGCTCCGGCCTGACCTCCCCACCCTCCCGTGATCAACAGGCCCGAACCGTCGTGCCACGGCGGTTCGGCTCTGTCGATCACGAGAGAATGGGGGAGTGCGCCAGGTCAACGTTGCCGCCGAGCGGCTGGACCGCTGGCTGGCCGGCTTCGCCGAGCGGCACGGCGAGACCCAGACGATCACCGGTGCCGACCTCGTCGAGCTCGTGGGCGCGGACGACGCACACGCGTGGGTCGAGGTGCCGTTCCCGCCGCTGACCGGTGACCTCGTGCAACACGTCACCAAGCGGCGTCGGGTCGGCGTGCTGCTCGTCCGGCGCGGCGGCTACGCGGCGGGCGTCTTCGAAGGCGCCGAACTCGTCGCGTCCAAGGTCGGTTCCAGCTACGTCCAGGGCACGACGAAGGCCGGCGGGTGGTCGCAGCAGCGATTCGCCCGCCGCCGCGCCAACCAGGCGAACGCCGCATTCGCCGAAGCGGCCGACGCCGCGGCCCGGGTGCTCGCGGCCGCCGAGCTCGACGCCATCGTCGCAGGTGGCGATCGGGCTGCCGTCCGAGCCGTGCTCGCCGACCACCGCCTCGCCCACCTGCACCCGTCCGGACCGTGGCTCGAGGTCAAGGACCCGAGGCAGAAGGTGCTCGCCGCGACGCCCGGACAGTTCCGCGCAGTGCGCATCCGCCTCGACCCGTAGCGCGCGCTGGCGATTCCCCCGGTGCGAGCGCGGAGGCGACTCTGGTAGGCAGAACCTATGGGGACTGCGACAACCACGACGCCACTAACCCAGCGCCCGGCATGGGCCGCCCTCTGGGCGCAGCACAGCAGCATCGCGCAAACTCAGCTGCGCGAGCTGTTCGCCGCAGACCCCACTCGAGGGGAACGGCTCACGGCCCAGGCATGCGGCATCTACCTCGACTACTCGAAGAACCGGATCAACGACGAGACGCTGCGGCTGCTCCTTCAGCTCGCGGACGAGTCCGGCCTGCGAGCGCGCATCGACGCGATGTTCGCGGGCGAGAAGATCAACATCACCGAGGATCGCGCCGTGCTGCACGTCGCGCTGCGGGCGCCGAGCGGGGCCAGCGTGGAGGTGGATGGCGTGAACGTCGTGCCGGCCGTCCACGAGGTGCTCGATCGGATGGCCGAATTCGCGACGTCCATCCGCAACGGCAAGTGGCTCGGGCATACGAGCAAGCCGATCCGTAACGTCGTCAACATCGGCATCGGGGGCTCGGACCTCGGCCCGGTGATGGCCTACGAGGCGCTGCGTCACTACAGCGCCCGCGAGTTGACGTTCCGCTTCGTCTCCAACATCGACGGGACGGATTTCGCCGAAGCAACGCAAGACCTCGATCCGGCCGAGACGCTGTTCATCGTCTCGTCCAAGACGTTCACGACGCTCGAGACGATGACGAACGCCGCGACGGCGCGCGACTGGCTGCTCGCCACGCTCGAGGACAAGGCCGCGATCGCGAAGCACTTCGTCGCCGTGTCGACGAATTCCGAGGCGGTGTCGGACTTCGGCATCGACGTCATGAACATGTTCGGCTTCTGGGATTGGGTCGGCGGCCGGTACTCGATGGACTCGGCCATCGGGCTGTCGACGATGATCGCCATCGGCCCGGACGCCTTCGGCGAGTTGCTCGCCGGCTTCCACGAGATGGACGAGCACTTCCGCACCGCGCCGTTCGACGAGAATCTGCCGGTGCTGCTCGGCCTCCTGACCGTGTGGTATGCCGACTTCTTCGGGGCGCAGACGCAGGCCGTCCTCCCGTACGATCAGTACCTCAAGCGGTTCCCGGCCTACCTCCAGCAGCTGACGATGGAGTCCAACGGCAAGCACGTCACGCTCAGCGGCGAGACGGTCGACTACCCGACGGGGCCGGTCTACTGGGGCGAGCCGGGGACGAACGGGCAGCACAGCTTCTACCAGCTGATCCACCAGGGCACCGAGTTGATCCCGGCCGACTTCATCGGCTTCGTCCACTCGCTGAACCCGCTCGGCCAGCACCATGATCTGCTCACCGCGAACGTCTTCGCGCAGGGCGAGGCGCTCGCGTTCGGTAAGACGCCGGAGCAGGTGGCCGCCGAGGGCACGGCGGATTGGCTCGTCCCGCACCGCGTCTTCGAGGGCAACCGGCCGTCCAACACGCTGCTGCTCGACCGGCTCACGCCGCATGCGCTGGGCACGCTCGTCGCGTTGTACGAGCACAGCGTGTTCACACAGGGCACGATTTGGTCCGTCAACTCCTTCGATCAGTGGGGCGTCGAGCTGGGCAAGGTGCTGGCGAAGCGGGTGGCCGGCGAGCTGTCGTCGGACGGCGATCCTGATCTGCAGCACGACAGCTCCACCAACGCACTCATCCGCCGCTACCGCGCGGCCCGTCGAGAGGGTTAGAGCCATGCAGCTCGGCATGATCGGACTGGGCCGGATGGGCGCGAACATCCTCCGGCGCATCATGCGTGACGGCCACACGGCGGTGGCCTTCGATACCAATTCGAAGACCGTCGATCAGCTGGCCGAGGCAGGCGCCGTCGGTGCGGAGTCGCTGGAGGACTTCGTCGCCAAGCTCGATACGCCGCGCGTGGCGTGGGTGATGATCCCGGCCGGCATCACCGACAAGGTCGTCCAACAGCTCGCCGACCTGATGGAGGACGGCGACATCATCATCAACGGCGGCAACTCGAACTACCGCGAGGATTACGACCGGGCCGCCGCGCTGCTCCCGCGCGGCATCCACTACATCGACGTCGGGACGAGCGGTGGCGTGTGGGGCCTCGAACGCGGCTACTGCCTGATGATCGGTGGCGACGACGAAGCGGTGCAGCACTGCGACCCGCTCTTCCGTTCGATCGCCCCAGGGGTGGGTTCGATCGGCCGCACGCTCGGCCGCAGCGGAGAGCCGACGCCGGAGGAGATGGGCTACCTGCACTGCGGGCCGAGCGGGGCCGGGCACTTCGTCAAGATGGTGCACAACGGCATCGAGTACGGGCTGATGGCTGCCTACGCGGAGGGACTCAACGTGCTCGCCAAGGCGAACGCCGGGTCGAACGAGCAGGCGCACTCGGCCGAGGAGACGCCGCTCGACCAGCCGCAGTACTTCCAGTACGACCTCGACATCGCGAAGGTCGCCGAGGTTTGGCGCCGCGGCTCGGTGATCTCGTCCTGGCTGCTCGACCTCACCGCGGGTGCG
>DASQSE010000155.1:0-50356 GCA_035642535.1 Jatrophihabitans sp.
CGACGTCCCGATCCGCGGGTGGCCGGCGAGCCCGGGAGGTCGGTCGGGGCCGGTTGGTCGGGGAAACACAGCTTCCGCCCGTACAGCGCGGACGGCACCCACGCCATCAACTCGATCAGCCGCGCCGAACTGAACGTCGCCCTGCTCGAGACCGCCGCGGCGACTCCCGGCGTGTGCCTGAAGTTCTCCGCCCGGCTGAAAGACCTGGACCTGGGCAGCGGGACGCTGGTCTTCGAGACGGGCTCCGGCGAAACGGAGGAGGCCAAGGCCGACGTCGTGCTCGCCTCCGACGGGTCCTACAGCGTGGCCCGCCGGTCGGTGACCTTCCGGCAGGGCTTCACGTTCAGCCAGGACTACCTGGAGCACGGGTACAAGGAGCTGACGATTCCGGCGCGCGACGGGGAGTTCGCGATGGACCCCGACGCGCTGCACATCTGGCCGCGCGGTTCGTCGATGATGATCGCGCTGCCGAACCTGGACCGATCCTTCACCTGCACACTCTTCTGGCCGAAGGACGACTTCGCCGCGCTGCCCACCGCTGATCTTGTCGAGCGTTACTTCCGACAGCACTATCCGGACGTCGTCGGTCTCATGCCTGCGCTCGGGGACGACTTCGCGCACAACCCGGTCGGCTCGCTCGTCACCGTCCGCTGCTGGCCGTGGGTGCATCACGGCGCCGGCGCGACGCTGGCCATGGTCGGGGACGCCGCGCATGCGATCGTGCCGTTCTTCGGGCAGGGCGCGAACTGCGCTTTCGAGGACTGCATCGAGATCGACCGCTGCCTGTCCGAGACGTCCGGCGATTGGAGCGCCGCGCTGGCCACGTACGAACAGCGGCGCAAGGTCAACTGCGACACCATCGCCGACATGGCGCTCGACAACTTCGTCGAGATGCGCGATCGGGTGAATTCGCGAGTGTTCCAGGCGAAGACGGCGCTGCAACACGCGCTCGAGCGGCGGCTGCCAGGCCACTACGTCTCGCGCTACGAGTTGGTGTCGTTCACGACCGTCCCGTACTCGGAGATCCCCGGCCGGATGCGCCGCCAGCACCGCGCGACGGCCGCCGTGCTGGCCGGGGCAGCGATAGCCGCGATCCGCGTCGGCCGTGCGGTCAGCCGATCGAGCGCACCTCCCACAGATCCGGGAACGCGGGCTTGAACAGCGTCGAGCGCAGGTATTTGGCGCCGGCCGAGCCGCCCGTGCCGCGCCGCGCGCCGATGATCCGCTCGACCATCTTGACGTGCCGATAGCGCCACTCCTGGATGCCCTCGTCGATGTCGACGAGCGCCTCGCACACCTCGGCGGCCGCGCCCTCGTCATCGGCGTACGTGCTGCTCAGCACGTCGAGGATCGCCTGATCACCGCCGCGCCACGGCTCGGCCGGGTCGCGCTCGAGCGCCGGCGGCGGCACGTCATATCCGGAGACGGTAAGGAAGCGCAGCAGCGAGTCGAACACCGACCGCCGGGCCATCGCCGCCGCCGTGCGGGGGTCGTCCGTCGGGAGATCACGCCGGCCGAGGACGGCCTCGAGTTCCCGGAACTGGTCGGACTGGAAGCCGCTCGACGAGCCGAGGCGGGGACGGAACGCCGCGAACTGCCGCGGCGTCATCGTCTCCAGGATGTCGAACTGCCCGACGATTGTCTTGAGGATCTTCGCAATGCGCCGCGCGGTGTGCAGCGCATCGGGGCCGTCGCCCTCCTCGAGCTGTGACTGCAGCAGCGTCGCCTCGTGCAGGATCTGCTTGAACCACAGCTCGTAGACCTGGTGGATGATCACGAAAAGCAGCTCGTCGTGCTGGTCGGTGGTGGGCGACTGGCAGGAGAGCAGCTCAGGCAGCCGCAGGTAGCTCCCGTACGTCACCTCGTCCGGTGCGGTGCGCGTCATGCGACCATTGTCGTCTGATGACTGAGCAGCACATCGAAGAGCGCGCTGCTGTCGCCCGGGTCCGGATGACGGGACGGGAGCGGCGCGAGCAGCTGATTCAGGTCGGCCGGGCGCTGTTCGCCGAGAAGGGCTACGACGGCACCTCCATCGAGGAGATCGCCGCCCGGGCCAAGGTCAGCAAACCGGTTGTTTACGAGCACTTCGGCGGCAAGGAAGGGCTCTACGCCGTCGTCGTCGACCGTGAGATGAGCGACCTGCTCGATCGCCTGACCCGGGTGCTCTCGGCGGGCCAACATCCGCGCGAGATGGTCGAGCAGGCGGCGCTCGTGCTGCTCACCTACATCGAGGAGGAGACGGACGGCTTTCGCATTCTCTCCCGCGACTCGACCGCCGGCGCGTTCTCGTCGCTGCTCAACGACATCGCCACCCAGGTCGAGTACGTCCTCGTGCGCGAGTTTGGGCAGCGCGGCATCAGCACCAAGCACGCCCCGATGTACGCGCAGATGCTGGTCGGGATGGTCGCGGTGACCGGGATGTGGTGGTTGGAGGAGCGCAAGCCGAAGCGCGAGGAGGTCGCGGCGCACCTGGTGAATCTGGGCTGGAACGGCCTGGCGCACCTCGAACCGAAGCCGCCCCCGATCCCGCGCTCGAAGGCCAGGTGACCTCCTCCCTTCTTCCGTGATCAACAGGGCTGAAACCTCGGCCGGCGACGGTTCGGACCTGTTGATCAAGGGCGGGGAAGCGAGGTGCCCACGAAATGGGGCGAGGAGCACCCGCAATCCGGGGCGGCTCGCATGAGTCAGGCTCGCCTGAGACCATGAAGGCCATGCAGGACGAGTTCGCAAGCGGCGCGGAGCGGCCCGACGCGGCCGATTCGGCGTCGCCCGGCCGTCCCGCGCCGTTCCGGTCGACGGGTGCCCCGTTCGAGTCAGACAGCTACCTGCCGGTCGACGGCGACGAGTTCGGCGGACGGCACGCGGTGCGCGCGTCGGGCGGGTCCGACCCGGCCCAGCTTTCCAGCGCGCACGACGAGGCGCAGGCCATCATCAACGACGCGCTCGAGCAGGCGTCACTCGTCATCGCGAACGCCGAGCGCAGCGCCGAGACGCTGCTCGCCCAGGCCCGCGAGGACGCCGAGCGCGAGATCGAGAACGGCAAGGCCACCGCCGGGGTGCTGCGCGAGCAGGCCGAGGCGATCGTCGCGTCGGCGAAGCAGCGTCGCGGCGAGCTCGAGGTCCAGCACACCGAGCGGCAGCGTCAGCTGCAGGCCGAGCTGGACGCGACGAAGACCGCGCACAACGAAGATCTCGCCGTCCGCCGCGCCGCGCACGAGCGGCAGCTGACGGCCGAGTCCGAGGTCGCGCAGACCCGCGCCGCGTCCCTCGTCGACGAGGCGCGCGAGCAGGCGAAATCGGTGCGGGAGGCCGCTGCTTCGGATGTCGCCGGCGCCAAAGAAGAGGCCGATCGGATCCGGGCGGAGGCGCGCGACCACAGCGCGGCGATGCTGGAAGAGACCCGCGAGACGGTCGCGCTGGAGCTCGCCGAGGCACGCGAACAAACCGCGTGGACGCAGCAGACCATCTCCGATCTACTTGCCGCGGCCGAGGCGGACGCCGCGAAGGTCAGGCAGGACGCGAGCACCGAGGCCGACCAGACGCTCGAGCGGGCTCGGGCCGAGGCCACGTCCCTCGTGATCGAGGCGCGCAACGAAGCCGAGCACCTCGCCGCCACGGCGTTGCGCGAACGGGAGGATCTCGCGCGGCGGGCCAACGCGGCGCTCGAGGAGGCCGATGCGGACGCCGGCCTCATCCGGCAGCGGGCGGGCGACGACGCCGAGTCGATGCTTTCGCAGGCCGCCGAGCAGGTCCGAGCCGCCGAGGAGCGGGCGCAGCGGCGCATCGCGGAGGCCGAGACCGGCGCGCGTGCGGTCCGCGAACGCGCCGCCGATCACCTGGCCAAGGCGCAAGACGACGCGCGCGATGTCCGGCGCGCGGCCAAGGAGGAAGCTGCGAAAACGATCGCGACCGGACGCACGGAGGCTGACGAACTACGCTCTAGAGCGCGGTCAATGCTGGCAGAGGCACGGGCCGAGGTCGCCGTACTCAGCGCGCACCGCGACGAGATCAGCAAGCAGTTGGGAGACCTGTCCGGCGTTATCGAAGCGCTCGCCGTGTCCGAACGTCCGCAGAACTCGAGATCCATACCCTCCGACACCCACGAGGTACCCACAGAGTCATGACCGCCCCTAACTCGCTTCCGTTCAAGAGCGTTCGCCATGGATACGACCCGGCTGAGGTCGAGGCGCACATCGCCGAGCTGACCAAGGCCGCGAGCGACGCGCAGAACCGCGCCGACGACCTCGCGCAGCAGGCCAACGTGGACATGGCCAAGGGCGGCAAGCCGATGCCACCCGCCGAGCCGACGTTCCATGACTTCGGCAAGCGGATCGGACGCATCCTCGCGATGGCTGAGGAGGAGGCCGAGGAGATGCGCACCGCCGCGGTCACCGAGGTCGACAGCCGGCTCTCCGAAGCGGACGAAACGGCCGCGCGCACCAAGCAGGAGGCCGACGCCTACGCGGCCGAGACGCGCGCATCCGCCGACGAGCACGCGACCAAGCTGGTCGAGGACGCGAAGCGGGCCGCCGACCAGATGGCCGACGAGGCGGAGCGGATGGCGATAGCGCGCAGCGGCGAGGCCGAGGCGCTCTACGAGGAGCAGCGGGCGCGCTCGGCCAAGGCGGCGGCGGACTTCGAGCAGACGCTGGCGGCCCGGCGCGAGAAGGCCGAGCAGGAGTTCCAGGAGCGGACGGAGATCGCCGAGAAGGAGTTGGAGGCGGCGCGCAACCGGGTGGCCAAGCTGCGCGCGGAGGGCGACCAGCTGCAGGCCGAGGCACAGCGCCGCGCGCAGCAACTGCAGGCCGACGCCGAGCGCAAGGCCGAGCAGATCGTCGCCGACGCCATGGAGCGCGCCGACCGGATCCGCGCCGAATCCGACCGCGAGCTGGCGGCCGCCACGCAGCGCCGCAACGCCATCAACGCGCAGCTGTCGAACGTGCGGCAGATGCTCGCGACGCTGCAGGGCACCGCGGGCGCGGCGGTGGCCGAGGAGGTCGTCGAGGCGATCGACGACGCGAAGCGAAGCTAGCCGCAGCTCACACACCTCCCTCTCCGAGTTGTCCGCCCTTGGGTAGGTGCATGCGGCGCGTAGGGCGGACAACTTGGGTTACGTCGTCGAGTTGTCCGCCCTTGGGTGTGTGGACGCGTGGCGTGGGGCGGACAAGTCCGTTGGTCGAGTTGTCCGCCCTTGGGTGCGCGCACGCGTCGCGTAGGGCGGACAACTTGCGGGAAGCGAGAGGATGTCTCGAATGTCTGACGTCGATCTCCGGTCGGTCGGTCGCGCGCTGCTCGACACGAACCGCTACCTCACGCTGGCCACCGCCGACGGCGACGGCCGGCCCTGGGCGAATCCGGTCTGGTATTCACACCGCGATTACCGGGAGTTCGTCTGGGTCTCCCGCCCGGACACTCGGCACTCCGTCAACGTGCAACGCCGGCCGGAGGTGACATTCGTCGTCTTCGACTCGTCGCTGCCGCCGGCGCAGCGGCAGGCGGTCTACGTCGCGGCCGTCGCCGCCGCGGTGCCGGAGCCGGATGTCGCGGCGGCGCTCGAGATCTTCAATGCGCGCTCCGCGGCGACCGGCGAGGACCAATGGACCCTCGACCGCGTCACCGGTGCCGCCGAGCTTCGCCTCTACGTCGCCGTGGCGCAGCAGCAGTGGCTGTTGCGCGAGGATCGCGACGAACGCGTCGCGGTCTCATTGATCGCCGAACCCGAGTAACCGAGCCGGCCGACGTGCACTTGCACACCGGCCGCTCGCACCCATTGTCGTCATTCGTCGCGATCCAACCCTGCGCTTTCGTGCAGGTCTCTTGGCGTTGCCCGAGTCGGATGCCAGTGTGACAACGCCCGGCGACCCCGCCGGAATCTAGGGGGTTTCTTGATGAAGCATTCGAGGCTTCTTGTCCTCGGCCTGGCCGCGCTCACGACAGCCGGACTGGCCGTAGCGCTACCGGCATCGACATCCGCCGCGCCCGCTCCGATCAGCGGGACGACCCGAGTCGTGCCCGGTGGCCAGCACACCACCTTGAGCGGTGCCGGCAACGGCGAGCTCGCTCCAGCAGTCGGTCCCGAGGCGGGCACGGTACGTGAGCCGGTGGCGAACCGCAGTCTGTCCTCCAACGCGAAGGTGACCCGCAGCGGCCCCGGGCTGTCCGGGATCTCCGCGCCGAGTTCTGCGATCGCGGGCAACGGCGCGACCAGTTCGTTCAACGGGATCGATCACATCACGCAGCGTTTTGGTGTGGCCGGCGGCAACCAGTGGTCGATCGAGCCACCGGACCAAGCGTTGTGCGTCGGCAACGGCTTCGTGTTCGAGGCGATCAACAATGCCGTCGCGGTGTATGACACGAGCGGCAATCGGCTCGCGCTCGACTCGCTGAACCACTTCTTCGGGTACGACTTCGAGATCAACCGGACGACCGGCGTACAAGGTCCGCAGACGACAGACCCGACATGTCTGTTCGATCCGGCGACCGGCCGCTTCTTCCTGACGATCCTGACCTACTTCGTGGACGCCGCCGGCAACCCGACGGGCGTCAACACGCTCGACACCGCGGTCAGTGCCACTGGCAACCCGGTGGGCGCTTGGACGATCAGTCACATCGACGCCACGGATGACGGCAGCAACGGAACGCCGTCGCATCCGAACTGCCCGTGCCTCGGCGACTACCCGCACATCGGCGTGGACGCGACGGGTTACTACATCACGACGAACGAGTACCCGTGGTTCGTCGACGGCTTCAACGGCGCGCAGATCTACGCGATGTCGAAGGCCCAACTCGCGGCGGGCGCCACTGCGCTGACCGTGACGCAGTTCGACACGACGCGCGGGGCACCGAACCGGCAACCGGGCTTCACCATCTGGCCGGCACAGTCGCCCACGATCTCCGACTACTCGCATGCAGCGGGCGGCACCGAGTACTTCCTCAGCACGAACGCCGCCGAGGAGGCGAACGGCACCGGGACGTCCGACACGCTGCTCACCTGGTCGCTGACGAACACCAGCAGTCTGGCGTCGGCGCCTGCGCTCGCGCTCAGGGTGGTCGGGTCGACAGTGGGCACCTACGGCGTGCCGATAGCCACCAACCAGAAGGTCGGCCCCACGCCGCTCGCCGACTGCTTGAACGTCACCGCGTGCGCGAAGGCCACCCTCGGCACCCCGGACAAGTTCAAGGAGACGGAGCGGCCGCTCGACAGCCTCGACTCCCGCATGCAGCAGGTCACCTATGCGGGTGGCCACCTCTACGGCAGCCACGGCACGGCGCTCGATCCGGCCGGTGACACCCAGCAGCGTGCCGGCGTGGCGTGGTACGTGACCACTCCGCACACCGCGACCAACGGGAATCTGTCGACGACGGTGGCCGCGCAGGGCCGCATTGCCGCGGCCGGCCAGAATCTGATCATGCCGGCTCTCGGCGTGCGGCCGAACGGCACCGCGGTCATCGGGATGACACTCGCGGGCACCGATTACTACCCGTCGCCGGTGTACGTCGATCTCGTCGGCGGGGCAACCGGTCCGGTCCATGTGGTGACGGCCGGCCTCGGCCCGGAGGACGGTTTCGCGGGCTACCGCGGCTTCGTGCCCGCGCGCCCTCGATGGGGTGATTACGGCGCGGCCGCGGTCGACGCCGGCGGGCGCCTATGGGTAGCGAACGAATGGATCGGGCAGACTTGCACGTTCCAGACGTACGTGTCGACGAACTTCACGTGCGGCAACACCCGGACGGCGCTCGCGAACTGGTACACGCGAATCACGCTCGTCGGCTAACCCATTCCACCGAATTGTCCGCCCTTCGGTACGCGTACGCGTACCGAAGGGCGGACAACTTCGCGTTAGGACACGACGTGCGCGCCGTCCACCGGCCCGCTCGCCACCAGCGCCTGCCGGCACCCGCCGGTCGTGCGCAGCTGCTGCGCAACCGTCTCGGCCGCCGCGCCATCGGTGCACAGGAAGGCACAGGTCGGTCCGGAGCCGGACACGAGCCCGGCCAGCGCGCCCGCCTGCCGCCCGGCGTCCAAGGTGGCGCCCAGTTCGGGGCGCAGCGCGAGCGCGGCCGCTTCGAGGTCGTTGCCGAGCCCGGCTGCCACGCCGGCGAGATCGGCCGCGGCGAGTGCGGCGAGCAACGCGTCAGGCGGGCCGATCGGCGCCGGTGCTGCGCCGGCGGCCCGCAGCCGATCCAGCTCGCCGTACGCCGCGGGAGTGGAGATCCCGCCATCCGCGAGCGCGAACACCCAGTGCAGCGGCATGTGCCTGGGGAGCGGAGCGAGGATCTCGCCGCGCCCCGTCCCGACCGCTGTCCCGCCGAGCAGCGAGAACGCGACGTCGGCGCCCAACTGCGCCGCCAGTGCCGCCAGCACCGGCAGGTCGGCCGCGACTCCCCACAGCCGAGCGCAGCCGAGGAGCGCGGCGGCGGCGTCCGCCGACCCACCCGCCATCCCGCCGGCAACGGGGATCCGCTTGTGCAGTTCGAGCCGGACGTTCGCGGCGACGCCGGCGGTCTCGGCGAGCAACTGCGCGGCTCGCCACGCGAGGTTGTCCGGACCGGCGGGCACCGCGTCCGCGCCTGAGACAGCAAGCGTGATTCCTTCACCGGCGCCGACGATCAGCTCGTCATACACGTCGACGGCGTGGAAAACGGTGACGAGCTCGTGGTAGCCGTCCGGGCGCAGTGGCCCGACGGACAGCTGCAGATTGACCTTTGCCGGCACGCGCACGCGGACGGGGGCAGGCATCCCGCAGACCCTAGCTCAACGGCGAGACGTGTCATGGTGTGCTGAACGCAGCAGAAACGCGGGCGCGAGCGCGACCAGCGCAGCGAAGCCGGCGATCAGTTCAGCGCCACCGGCCGCGAGCATGATCGTCGACAGCAGCCCGGCGCCCGCGGCGAATGCCCACACCGTCGCGTCCACCCGCCCCTCGAGCGCGAGCCGGTCGCTGACGTCCCGGTCGCCGGCCAGCAAGCTGCTCCCCGCGATGAAGCAGAGGTTCCAGCCGTAGCCGAGCAGCAGCAGCGTGATCGCCTGGGCCGGACCGCCACTGATCGCCGCCGCCGTCGAGCTTCCAACGAGCAGCGCCAGGCCGACCCGGATGACAGCAGGAGCGCCGAACCGGACGACCGCGGCACCGGTCAGCGGCGAGAACGCGAACATGCCGAACGTGTGCGCCGACAGCACCGCACCGATCGACGCGGCCGCCGCGCCGTGCATGTGCATGTTCATCGGGGTCGCCGTCATGACCGCCACCATGATCACTTGTGCCGCGGCCATCGCCAGCAACGCGCGGCGTGCCGACGGGCGCTCGAACGGTCGGGCCGGCGTCGTGCTCGGCAGCTGAGCGCGATGTCCGCCGGGCACCGCCGAGGTGGAGAGCAGGGCGAGCACGGCGAACACACCGGCCAGCAGGAACGCGCCGCTGTCCGTGGCCAGCCCCTGCGCGTCGGCGAGCCGGCCGGCCGAGCCGAGCAGCGCCGGCCCCGCGACAGCACCGACCGTCGCGATCCACACGACGACGGAGATGGCCGCCGCGCGGCGCGCCGCGGGCTGCAACTCGGCCGCCACATATCGCGAGAGTTGCGCGGACGCGTTGCCGATGCCGAGCAGGAACAGTCCGACGGCCAACGCGAGCACGGTCACGGACGTGGCGTACGAACGCGCGGTCGCGGCAACGCAGACACAGCTACCGAGGACGGCCGGCAGATAGCCGGACCGCAGCCCGCGCGCGTGTCCGGTCCGCTGGATGCGCCCGGCCACGACCACCGAGCCGAGGCCGGTGCCGAGGATGCCGGCAGTCGCCGGCAGCGCCGCCCATGCGACGTCGAGCCGCATGCCGACGACGAGCGTCGCGGCCGCGCTCGACAGCGCCATGGTCGCGTTCATCAACGCGGTGCCGATGCCAAGCGCGACCGACGAGCGACCCACGGACGTTTGCGTAATACCAGCCATGCCCGACGACGCTAGGCAGGTCGATCCCGGAATCGAATGCGCGTCGTGCCGAGATGTCGAGGCATCGATTTGCGCACGCAAGGCCCACGCAGGCCTCGGGTTTACATGCGCGCCAGAGCGGGCAGCAGCACCTTCTCGGCACACTCGAGGACCCGGATGCGCCGTATCGGACCCGGGACCGGTAGGCTTTGGCACGTTGCCTCGGCGAGGGACGGCCCGGCTACGGCGTCCGTGATCGACGCGGTGTCGATCGTCGACGCGCGCGTTCCGCGTCCGAGGACACCGCGCACAAGCAGACGAAGGGTTCGAAGGAGATATAGCTGTGTCCGAGGTTCGACTGACCGCCGAGACGCGCACCGAGTTCGGCAAGGGTGGCGCCCGTCGGACGCGGCGGGCCGGACTGGTGCCGGCCGTGATCTACGGGCACGGCGCCGACCCACGACATGTGGCGCTGCCGGCCCGCGAGTTCGCGAACGCGATCCGGCACGGCGGATCGAACGTGCTGCTGACCCTGGAGCTGAAGGGCGACGACGACGGCGAGCAGCTCGTCATCCCGAAGTCGATCCAGCGGCACCCGATCAAGGGATACTTCGAGCACGTCGACCTGTTGGCCGTACGCCGCGGTGAAAAGGTCACGGTCGACGTCCCGGTGCACGTGGTGGGCGAGATCGTGCCGGGCGGCCTGCTCAACCACGAGAACACCACGCTGCGGGTCGAGGCCGAGGCCACCAACCTGCCCACCGGCTTCGAGATCAGCATCGAGGGCCTGGAGATCGGTGGCCACATCACCGCCGCCGACGTCACGTTGCCGGCCGGCTCCACGCTCGTCACCGATCCGGCCGCAGTCGTGCTGATCATCGCCGAGGCGCCGACCGCCGAGGAGATCGAGGCCGAGGTTGCCGAGGCAGCCGGCGAGCTGGGCATCGTCGAGGAGGCTCCGGCCGCCGCTGCCGAGGAGGCCGCAGCGGCGGAGGCCCCGGCCGAGGAAGGCGGCGCCGCATCGACCGAGGCCGCCGAGTCCGAGTAACCCGTCCGGCTGCGCACGATGGCCGACGACCGGCATCTGCTCGTCGGCCTCGGCAATCCCGGGCCGCGCTACGCGGCCACCCGGCACAACCTCGGGTACCAGGTCGTCGACCTGCTCGCCGAGCGTATCGGCGGCCGGTTCAAGGCGCACAAGGGCCGTGCCGACGTCGTCGAGGCGCGGCTTGCCGGCGGGCCCGTCGTCCTGGTCAAGCCGCGGTCGTACATGAACGACTCGGGCGGGCCCGTCGGGTCGGTCGCCCGCTTCTACAAGGTGCCGGTCGAGTTGGTCGTGGTCGTCCACGACGACCTAGACCTGCCCTACGGTGCGCTGCGGCTCAAGCGCGGCGGCGGCGACGGCGGCCACAACGGGCTGCGCTCGATCACCGCCGCGCTCGGCTCGAAGGAGTACCTGCGGGTCCGGCTCGGCATCGGCCGCCCGCCGGGCCGGCAGGATCCGGCCGACTACGTGCTGCGCGAGTTCTCCGCCGCCGAACGCAAGGACCTCGGGTTCCACGTCGACCGCGCGGCCGACGCCGTCGAGGCATTGCTGCGCGACGGCCTCGAGCCTGCGCAGAACGCATACAACGAATGACCACTCACCGTGGGCGCAGCGCACCGCGCAGCACGAGCACACAGCCGATCGTCCCCGCGTCGACCAGGAACGCGACGGCGTTGGGAATGACGAGCGCGGCATCGCCGACCGCCAGCCCGTACGCGAACCACAGCGCGAATCCGGGCAACAGCACGAGCAGGTAGCCCAGCGACACGTCTGCCGACGAGCGGCGCACCAGCATGCGCCGCACCTGCAGCAACGGGGCCAGGCCCATCACGATCGCCCAACTGCCGGCGGCGAACGCCAAAGTTGTCGTCATGCGCACCACTCCCCGGAAAAGCGCCATCCGGGCGGGCTGCGTCTGCCGGGTAGACAGGGGCGCACGCGCAACCAGTCCTCAGTATGCCCGACGATTCACTAGGCTTCGCGCTGCCGGGACGTTTCAGAAGGGATCGCATCGATGCGCAAACTGCTCGCCTCGCTGTGCGTCGTACTGGCGCCACTCGGCATCGCCGGACCGGCCGCCGCGACACCGTCCGCCGTGACTCTCGACGTGCAGACGTACAACCTCAATCTGGGTGCGGATCTGACGCCGCTGTTCGGCGCGACCGATCTGGCCTCGCTGCAGGCCGCGGCCACGCACGTCTACGGCGAGGCCGTGGCGAGCCTGCCCGAGGAGCGGATGCGGGCGATTGCCCAGATCATCGCCGGGCAACGCCCCGACGTCGTCGGACTGCAGGAGGTCGCACTGTGGTCGCTGGCACCCTACAAGCTCGTAGGCGGCTTCCCGATCGCGACCGGACCTTACGTCGCGAGCTATGACTTCCTCGCCCTGCTGCTCGGCGACCTGGCCGCGCTCGGCGAGCACTACCGCGCGGTCGCGGTGAACACCAACTTCGACAGCGGCACCGCGATCCCGATCGCTGTCCCGATCTCGGACACCACGGCGGCGCGCTACACCGACCGGAATGTGATCATCGTCCGCGACGGCTCTCATCTGGACGCCACCAACCCCCAACAGGCGAACTACCAGGCGACGTTCACGGTGACACTGCTCGGGCAGACCATCCCGGTGCACCGCGGCTGGACGAGCATCGACCTCACCGCGCGCGGCCGCACCTTCCGGTTCGTCGACACGCATCTCGAGGCGTACGGACTGCCGCCGCTGAAGGACCAGATCCGCAATCCGCAGGCGGTCGAACTTGCCGGGTTGGTCGCTGCCTCGCCATACCCGACGACGGTCGTCGGCGACATCAACGCCACGCCGACGATGTGCCCCGGGCAGGGCGACAACAATGTCGCGTACGGCACGCTCGTTGGCGCCGCGCTCACCGAGGTGTGGCCGCTTCTTCACCCGGCCGACCCGTGCTCGCCGGCGAGCTGGACGAGTGGGCAGGATTCGGTGTCCGGACCGGTGAGCACGCTGACGCATCGCATCGACGACGTGTTCCTCGGCGCCGGGTTCGCGGCGCTGCAGACGTCGGTGGTGGGCGACACGGCCGCCGAGCTGTCGCAGCCGCACGGCTTCTGGCCATCAGACCACGCGTCGACAGTCGCCAAGGTGCGCTTGAACGCAGCGCCCTGATCTCAAGCGGAAGGTGCAGCGAACAGCCCGGCCTGCGCGGCCTCGTGCTCGAGCAGCCAGCGCTTGGTGGGCAGCCCGCCGCCGTAGCCGGTCAGCGCGCCGTTCGCCCCGATCACGCGGTGGCACGGCACGATGAGCGCGATCGGGTTCTGCCCGTTGGCCGCGCCCACCGCGCGCGCCGCGCCAGGTGCGCCGATCGTGTTCGCCACCTGTCCGTAGCTGCGTGTCTCACCGCACGGGATGTCGAGCAGCGCCTCCCACACGCGCCGCTGGAACGCATTGCCGATCATGTGCAGCGGCAGCTCGAACGTCGTCCGCGCGCCCGCGAAGTATTCGGCGAGCTGTGTCCGGACGTCGTCGAATGCGGTGTCGTCGCGCACCCACGTCGGCGCGGGACGCGCGGGTCGACGCCCGGCCGGCAGCATCAGTGCGGTGACGCCCTCGTCATCACGAGCGACAAGCAACTCACCGATCGGTGATTCGACGATCGTGTATTTCATGATCTCGCCTCCGATCACAGCGTCGTCCAGAGGTGGTGCGTGGCGTACGAGCGCCACGGTGCCCACTCAGGACGGCCGCCCGTGACGTCGATACCGGATCCTTCCGCCGCGATCCGGATGCCGAGGTCGTCGCCGAGCAGGACGTCCGGGTCACCGAGCGCGCGCATCCGCAGGTAATCGGCCGTCCACGGGCCGACGCCACGCAGCGCGAGCAGTGCTGCGCGGGCCTCGCTGCGATCCGCGCCCGGGTCGAGCAGCAGTCGTCCGGCCGCTATCTCCCCGGCGATCACCTGGATCGTCGCGGCCCGCGCCCGCGGCATCGGGAACGCCTCAGGTGGCGCGTCGGCCAGTGCCTCCGCAGACGGGAACAACCGCCACGGCGTGCCCGGCTCCGGAAAGGCTGGCTCGCCGAACTGCGTGACCAAACGGCCGAGCACGGTGCGCGCACCGCGCACGCTGACCTGCTGGCCGACGACGGCGCGCACCGCCATCTCCAGGCCGTCGACGGCACCTGGTGAGCGCAGCCCCGGATGCTTCGCCACCAGCGGCGACAGCTGCGGGTCGGCGGCCAGCGCCGCGTCGATCGCCTGCGGATCGGCGTCGAGATCGAGCAGCCGCCGCACCCGCGCGACCACGGTGACGAGGTCGCGTTGGTCGGCGAGCCGCAGCCGGCATGCGACGTGTCCTTCGCCGGCGGTGACGGTCACCAGCGCGGCGCCGTGCGGGGCGTTGACCGTGCGCGAGTACGTGTGCGGCTCGGCGTCTTCGAGGCCGGGTACCGCGCGCCCGCCGAGGAAGCCGAGGGTCGCGGCGAAGTCCATCGACTCGCGGTACGGCAGCCGCAGCGCGATGGTTCCGGGTTCCGGCGCGGTGCCGCCGCGGCGTGCCTGGCGCAGCCCGCTGGGCGTGGTGGCGAAGACGGCCCGGACGGTGTCGTTGAACTGCCGCACGCTGGAGAAGCCGGCCGCGAACGCGACGTCGGTGGCGGGCAGGTCGGTCGTTTCGAGCAGGATCCGCGCGGTCTGCGCACGCTGCGCTCGGGCCAGCGCCAACGGGCCGGCGCCCACCTCGGCGACGAGCGTGCGGTGCAGTTGTCGTTCGGAGTAGCCGAGTCGCGCAGCCAGCGCCGGAACGCCGCCTCGGTCGATCACGCCGTCCGCGATCAATCGCAATGCCCGGCCGGCGAGATCGCCGCGCACATTCCACTCCGGCGAGCCCGGCGCGGCGTCCGGCCGGCACCGCTTGCACGCCCGGTAGCCGGCGCGCTGGGCCGCGGCCGCGCTCGGGTAGAAGGTGACGTTGCGCCGCTGCGGCGTGAGCGCCGGGCAGGACGGGCGGCAGTACACGCCCGTAGTGCGCACCGCGGTGATGAACCAGCCGTCGAAACGAGCGTCGTGGGACTGGAGCGCGCGGTAGCAGGTATCGGCGTCCGGGAGGATCACCCGTCCAGTCTGCCGCCGGGCACCGACAACGACTGGCGGGTTTCGGACGCGGTCGTCAGCTCAGCTTCATCGATTTCAGGACGGCCTGGCAACCGCGGGCGAGCTTGTTAACCTGCTGGTCGACCTGGCACGACACCTCGAGCACGTGGCGACGGCTGAACACGAACCACGCGGCGTACCGATACTTGTTCCGCTCGATCGCGTTCTCCTGAATTGCGGGCCAGCCCTGCAGCGACTCGACGTGCAATCCGCTCTGGGTCCGGGCGTGCGCCAGGTCGTTGTAGTAACGGACCCGGACCTTCTGGGCGAGGATCGTGTTGACCGGAATGTAGGACGGCAGCCGGTAGAGCACGATCGAGATGACGTCGAGCCCGGCGCGCTCATTGGCCGGGACGATGTAGCCGGAGCTGTAGTGGTGCTCGAGCGGCGTCACCGGGTGGTAGCCGTGGCCCTTCGCGAAGCCGGGCGGGATGCGCCAGTGGACGTCGGTGATGTCCTGCGACGCAAGCGGCGCGGCTGAACTGCTGCTCGGCGCCGGCGCGGGGACGGACGACGTCGCGGAAGCGCTGGGAAAGTCCGCCGACGAAGTCGAAAATGCGGACGGCCCGGGCGGCGTGGGCGGCAATGCCGCGCCGCCGTGCCCGGAGACCGTGGTCGCGCAGCCGGCCACAGCCAGCGCGGCGGCCACGCTCACGTATCGGATATGGCGACGCAGCATCATGCTCAATGCCCCCCCGTAATCACCGCCAGTTGTCCGCCCTCCGGCGCGCAATAGCGTAACGGAGGGCGGACAACTCGCGAAGGGAGCAGATGATCACGGCGTCCCGTTCCAGTTCTTCTGGTCGAAGCACTGCGGCCGGAATCCGGACGACGACGAGCCGACAGTGGCGAACCGGCCGTCGAAGCAGACTACGTAGAAGTTCGACTTCGGTGTCAGACCCGAGAACGAATACCTGCCGTGGCCGCCGCTCACATCCTGGGTGATCAGCCTGCCGCCCGACGTGAACAGCTCGACGATGATCGAGCCCTCCGGCGATGTCGTGCCTGATCCGGCGTAAGTCGTCCCGGTGATCTCGCCGCCGACCGGCAGCGCGACATTCACCCGGGTGCGGCTCCAGCGGCCGGCACCGATCGCCCACCGCTTGGCCGCGGCCGGCACGCCGACCGTCGTCCACGCCACGTCGACGTTGCACCGCGGTGCCCAGCCGGTGAGCGGCGCGGCGACGGACGACGACGTGCTCGGGAACGACCTGGCGCACACGACGTAGCCCTTCGAGCTCGCGGGCAGGTGCGTCACCTTGAAGTTGCCCGTGGAGTTCGTCAGCGCGCTGGCCACGAACGAGCCACCGCTGGTGTAGATCTCGACATCGGCGTTCTGCAGGGTGTGGCCCCCGGCCTTCTCGGTGACCTTGCCGGCAACCGAGCCGAGCCGGACCGTTACCTTGCGCAGCTTGAGACTGATCCCGCCGTGCGTCGTACCGGTGGTCACTTTCACCCCGGTGGCGCCCTTCGGGAGCCGCCCACCGTTCCATGCGACGTTCTTCCAACACTTGCCCTTGTAGTGCACGCTCCGCGAGACGAAATGCGGAAAAGCGCAGACGCGGTCGCCCTTCGCCGCGGCCAGGCCCTTTGCGGTGTAGCCGCCCTTGCCGTTGGTGGCTGCGAAGGCCAGGAAGCTGCCGGACGGACTCAAGACCGCGACCGAGACGCCTGCGAGCGGGTGGCCATTGCCAGCGTTGGTGATCTTGCCCGAGATCGCCCCAGCGGCGGGCAGCGCCTGGTTGACCCCGGTGTGGTTGTGGCCCAGCGAAACCGAGACCTTGGTGAGGCCCGACGGGAAGCCACCGCCGCGCCACGCGACGTTCTTGAAGCAGCGTGACAGGAACCCGGTGGCGCCGTTGGAGAGGAATCTGGCGTCGAAGCAGACCGAATACCCCTTAGCCGATGCGGTCAGCCCCCTGACCTTGTACTTGCCGCCAGTGATGCTGGAGCCGAAGAAGGTCGCGCCGGTGCTGCGGTTTCGGGCCTGGACGGTCAGCCCGCTCAGCCCCTTCCCGCTCTTCGTGGTCACTTTGCCCGAGATCGCTGCGGCGCTGGGCAGCTTGATGTCTGCCACCGTCTTGCGCTGCCCGTTCGCGAGCGAGAACCTCGTCGCCCCGGACGGGACGCGGATCCCGTTGAAGGTCGCCCCGCCCAGGCAGCGACCGAGATAGCCGGTGGCGGAGCCGCCGCCGAACGCGCCGTTGCCGCTCACGCACACCGTGTAGCCGGTGCCGGCGAGCAGTCCGGGAATCGCGTAGTGACCAGTCCCGTTGGTCGAGCGCCCGCGCACGAAGCTGCCGGCTTTGTATACCGTCACGAACACGGACACCGCCCGGTTCCCAGCCACCGACCTGACATTGCCTGAGATCGAAGCGGACGGGGTGAGGTGTGCGTCGATCCCCGTTGTCGGGCTGCCGCTTGTGGCATCGACGTGATCCACGTTGCTCGGCAGGGTGGCACCCGCCGTCGTCGTTGAGCTGATCAAGAGTCCAGCCACCAGCAACGGCAGCCACAGCACAGTCGAGCGAATTCGCATGAGGGTCCTCCCCCGAGAGCGCACCAAGCTGTGGCACCGGCGCACGGCCGAGCCGCCAACGTGGCGCGAAGCTACTGTCCGCCGACCCGCAGGGCAGCGCCGCGGCTCAAACTCGCCGCCCAAATCCGCGCGAACTCCGCGATCTTCCTGCACACGGCGCGCCACTGGCGCAGGTTGCGCAGGACGGCCGCCTCGGGTCGCGCGGAGTCAGCCGGTGTTGCGCAGGCCGGCGGCGACGCCGTTGATGGTCAGCAGCAGCGCGCGGCGCAACTCGGGCGAATCGTCGCCACCGCGCTCTCGGGCGAGCAGATCGACCTGCAGGTAGGAGATCGGGTCAAGGTAGGCATCCCGGACGCCGAAGGTGCGCTTGAGCACCGGCGAGTTGTCGAGCAGCTCCCGCTCGCCCGTGACGCGCAGTACCTCGGCGACGGACCGGTCGTGCTCGGCGCGCACGACGCCGAACATGTGCTGCAGGTGCTCGGGCACCAGGGTGCGCACGTAGTGCGCGGCGATGTCGAGATCCGTCTTGGCGAGCGTCATCTCCACGTTCGATACGAACGTGCGGAAGAAGTGCCATTGCTCGTGCATCTCGGCGAGCACGTCAGACAGGCCCGCAGCGCGCGCGGCCGCCAGTCCCGTCCCGACACCGAACCAGCCGGGCACGATCTGCCGTGATTGCGTCCACCCGAAGACCCACGGGATGGCGCGCAGCCCTTCGATGCCGCCCCCGGAGGACGGACGGCGGGCCGGGCGGGAGCCGATGTTCAGCTGGCCGAGTTGCTCGACCGGTGCCGACGCCAAGAAGTACTCGGGCAGCTCCGGATGATCGACGAACGCGCGATAGGCGGCGAACGCGGCATCGCTGACCACGCTCATGCACTCGTCCCAGCGGGCGAGCTGGGCCGCCGACTGGCGCGGCGCGCGGTGCAGCGCCGATGCGCGCAGCGTGGCGGCGAGCGTGAGCTGCAGGTTCTCGTGCGCGAGCGCGGGCAGCGCGTACTTGTCGGAGATCACCTCGCCCTGCTCGGTGAACTTGATCTCGCCGTCGAGCACGCCGTACGGCTGCGCGAGGATCGAGTCGTACGTCGGCCCGCCGCCGCGCCCGACCGTCCCGCCCCGGCCGTGGAACAGCCGCAGCCGCACCCCGTGCCGCGCTGCGACATCGCGCAGCACCCGCTGGGCGCGGTGGATCTCCCACTGCGAGGTGGCGATACCGGCTTCCTTGTTCGAGTCGGAGTAGCCGAGCATGACCTCCTGCACGTCGCCGCGCAGCCGCACGATCAGCCGGTACGTCGGATCGCTGAGCAGTTCGTCCAGGACATCGCCCGCGCGCCGCAACTCGTCCACCGTCTCGAGCAGCGGGACGAACCCGATGCGTGCGAACGGCTTGCTCGCGCCGCCGACGCCCGGGCCGTGCACGTCGATCAGTCCCGCTTCGCGGGCCAGCACGACGGCCGCCAGCACGTCGTCCGCCCCGCGCGTCATCGACACGATGTAGCTCTCGATGACCTCCGGCCCGTGCGTGTCGAGCGCCTCGCGAATGGCGGTGAAGACCGCGAACGTCGCCGCGCCCGCCTCGTCCAGTGGCGGTGGCGAGCCGGCGAGCGGGCGTCTGGAGCGCAGCTCGGTGGAGAGCAGTTGCCGCCGGTAGTCGCGCGGCACGTCCGCGTACAGCCACGTCTCTTCGACCAGCCGGTCGACGAGTTGCGCCACTGCGTGATGGTGCGCGTCGGCGTGCTCGCGGACGTCCATCGTCGCTAGATGCAGTCCGAAGACCGAGGCGGTGCGCTGCACTCGGGCAAGCATCCCGTCGGCGATCAGCGCGCCGGCGTTCTCGCGCAGCGACGCGGCGAGCAGGTCGAACTCGGCGAGCAGCTGCGCGGTGCCGCGGTAATCGCGGGCGGGTCGATGCGGCAGACCCTCGTCGATGCGCCGCCGGGTGTTCGCGAGCTTCGCCTTGATGCAGGTGAGCTTGAGCCGATACGGCTCGGTCGCGTTGAGGGTGCGCAGCCGCGGCTCGATCTCGAGGACGGTCAGATCGGCGTCGATCGAGGCCATGAGTTCCGCCGACGCGGTGACGACCGCGGTCGAGGAGGACAACTCGGCGATCAGCGCGTCGAGCGCGCGGTCGAGGGCGCGCGATGCAACGTGGTGCTGCAGACGCAGGACGTCGCGCGTGACCGCCGCGGTGACGTTCGGGTTGCCGTCCCGGTCGCCGCCGATCCAGGTGCCGAACGTGAGCGGATGCGCGTCACTGCCAAGCTGCACTCCGTACCGGCCAACTTCGTCCGCGAGTTCGGTGGCCAGATCCGGCAACGTCTCGTTGGCGAGATCCTGGAGGTAGTAGACGACGTTGCGCGCTTCGTCGACCGGTGTGGGCCGGTGCTGCCGCAGCTCGTCGGTCTGCCAGATGAGGTCGACGAGCTCGGCGAGGTTGCGATCCTGCCGAGCCCGCGCCGTACTTCTGGGCTCGGTGGGGGTGGCGAGGATGTCGGCGACGCGGCGCAGCTTGGTGAGGATCGAGCGGCGGCTCGCCTCGGTGGGATGCGCCGTGAACACGGGGCGGACGGCCAGCTCATCGAGCGCCGCACGCAACGCGGCCGACCCCTTCTCGTCGACCACCGCCGCAACGGCTTGTGCGACCCAGCCCTGCTCGACCGGCCGAGCCTGCAACCCGCGGACGCGATGCACCTGTTCGGCCATGTTCGCGAGATGGAAGTACGCAGCGAATGCGCGGACGAGCACCGCGGCCGTCTCGATCGGTTGCTTGGCGAGCAGCGCGCGCACCTCGTCGCGCGCCGCGTCGTCGCCGGACTTGCTCTGCTTCGTCAGGCCGCGCACCTGCTCGACGAGCTCGAGCGCTCCACTACCCTGCTGGCGGACCAGCGACTCCCCGAGCAGCGCGGCCACCCGGCGCACGTCGGCGCGCAGCTCGGCGTCGGCGTCGAGGTCGCGCAGTATGTCCGGAGTGTCGAGGGCGTGGCTCACGCCTCAATTGTCCCGGTAGCGTCGCGAACAAACTCGAGAGGACGGGAAATGCGGGTATTGGTGACGGGCGGCGCGGGCTACATCGGCAGCGTCATCGCGGCGGAACTGCTTGCGCAGGGGCAGGAGGTCGTCATCGTCGACGACCTGTCCACCGGGCACGCCGACGCCGTGCCGCCCGGGGCGGAGTTCCATGAACTCTCGATCACCAACCTCGACGAGGTCCTCGGCGGTTGGCGGATCGACGCGGCGATCCACCTGGCGGCGAAGTCGCTGGTCGGCGAGTCGAGCGCGAACCCCTCGCTCTACTGGCACAGCAACGTGATCGCCACCGTGACGCTGCTCGACGCGCTGCACGCGGCCGGCGTCGAGCGGATCGTCTTCTCCTCGACGGCCGCGACCTACGGGCAGCCGGAGCAGCAGCCGATCACCGAGGATGCGCCGACCCGGCCGAACAGCCCGTACGGCTCGACCAAGCTCGCGATCGACCTCGCCCTCACCGACTACGCGCGCTCGTACGGAATGGCGCCGGTCAGCCTGCGCTATTTCAACGTCGCCGGCGCACTGCACGCGCCGGACGGGCGCAGCTACGGCGAGCGGCACGGCAACGAGACCCACCTGATTCCGAACGCGCTGCGCGCCGCGGCCGGCACCGGACCGGCGATGTCGCTGTTCGGCACGGACTACCCGACCGCCGACGGCACCTGCGTGCGCGACTACATCCACGTCGTCGATCTCGCCGAGGCGCACATGCGCGCCCTCAACGCGGCGACGTCCGGCGCGCACCACATCGTCAACCTCGGCTCGGGCAGCGGACACAGCGTGCGCGAGGTGCTCGACACCGTGCACGACGTCACCGGCAAGGACGTCCCGCTGATGGAGGCCGATCGGCGGGCCGGCGACGTCGCGGTGCTGATCGCCTCGAACGCGAAGGCCGCGCAGCTGCTCGGTTGGCAGCCCAGCCGCGAACTCGCCGCGATGGTCGACGACGCGTGGCGCTTCGAGCTGGAAATTTCTCGGTACGCACAGTGACAACTTGCCGGTACCGGCACCCTGCGTAGCTGTCCTTGTCCGATTTGTCATGGAATGTTAGCGACGTTGCAATTCCGTTAGCTGCGTGTTGCTTTCGACCGGATGCCGATGCGCTATAACTATGCGGTCGAGTAATCGACAGGTATCGCGGAGTGGGGGCACCGGCGGTGCTGTCGTTACTCCTGGGGACCAATTTCGTGACCCGGAGTGCGCCAGTCCAATACAGGAGGCGCACGTGTCCGGTCGGCGCGCTCGGCTTGTCCGAAGCACGATCACTGCAAGTCTGCTCGCGGCGGGAGCCCTGATCTGGGCGGCCCAGCCGAGCTTCGCCGTTCACGACAACGGCATGTTCGAACTGGACGGAAATACCGCCCAGCCCGCAGCGGGACCGCCGTACGACTGGGAGGGATTGTTCGACGCGACCGGCAACCCGACGGTGACGCCAGGTACGGACGGTCTGCTCGCTTCCGGCTTCTTCCCCGACGCGGCGAAGCCGGACCACAGCTACTTCGCCAGGTCCGACAAGGACATCCACGACGTCAGCACGTGGAAGTGCAAGAGCGTGCACATGCCCACCCCGAAGGACGATCTGCTGAACGCCTACGCCGCGGTCGTCCACGTGCCCAAGACGGCACCCGACAACGCGGGGGACAAGGTCCTCTACCTCGGGTCCGAGCGCAGAACGAACGAGGGCGACGTCTTCGCCGGCTTCTGGCTGCTGAAGGATCCGAACGCCGGTTGCAGCAGTGCGTCCGGCACTACCGGCTTCACCGGCCAGCACACCGTGGGCGACCTCCTCGTCGTGAGCGACTACACCAACGGCGGTACCAAGCACGCCGTCACGGTGTACGCGTGGGATCCCAATGCGCGGCGCAACCTCCGGTTCGTGGCCAACGGCGGCATCTGCGGTTCGGGCGGGGCCGATAACGTCTGCGCGATCGCGAACAGCACCACGATCCAGCCTTCTTGGGACCCGAGCGTCGGCAAGAAGAAGAAGCAAGGGCTCCGAGCGAATCAGTTCGTCGAGGCCGGGGTGGACCTCACCGCACTGCTCGACGGTCCGGGCGGATCGTGCTTCAGCACCTTCCTGGCGGAGACACGCAGTTCGCAGGAGAAGACCGCTCAGCTGAAGGACTTCACCGGCGGTGAGCTCAGCACCTGCCCGCCGGCCCCGGTGACCACCACGGCAACGCCGGGCGGCGATGCGGTCGTGCCCGGCACGACGCAGCGCGATGTGGCCACCTTGGGCACGGTCGACGACCTGGGGACTCCGACCGGCACCGTGACATTCTTCCTCTGCGGTCCGGACGAGGTCACGACGGACGGATGCTCGAGCGGCGGCACGCAGGTCGGCACCCCGGCGACGGTGAACAACGGCACGGCCACTTCCGCTGACGTCGACGGGAGCAGTACGCCCAACGACAACGAGCCGGGCAAGTATTGCTGGCGCGCCGAGTACACCCCCGACAAAGCATCCGCAGGCGTCTACCTGCCGTCCTCGGAGACGAATGACAAGGTCGCCGTGGACAATGCGGAGTGCTTCGTCGTCGTGGCAACCCCGCCGTCGTCCGGTTCCACCACACCGACGCCACCGCCGTCGCACGAGACCTCCGGGACGAGTGAGGTGCCGCCGAGTTTGTCGGTGTCCGCGACGTCGGTAGGGCCGGTCGCGAACACCGGCGCCGGGCCGGTTCGCGGAGAGGTGATCTGGGCGGCGGGGCTGCTCGTCCTGGGCAGCGCACTTGCCTATGTCGGGCGGCGCCGGGGGTACCTGCGTCGTCACTAATTGCCAAAACGACGGGCATAGTCGATAGTACGGAGTTGACCTTGTAAGTCAGGTCATGCCAGCCGAATGGATGACACGCGGCATGTACGTCGCGCGTCAGAATGCAAAGTGCCACCCGTATATCGCGGGAGGGTGGCACCGCCGTACTCCATCTTTGATGGGGTCTGCTCGGGGCTGAGGGCAGTGGGGATTGCCCTCAGCCGAGCGGGGGGACGAGAAGGGTAGTTACGTGGGGGCAAATGGCAAGGTGCGGCGTTTTCGCCGTGTCCGGAGTATCGCAACGGTCGGCTTCTTGCTGGCCAGTGGTCTGATCTGGGCGGCAATTCCTGCCCAAGCGGCGTCGTGTCCGACGCCGGGCAACTTCGAGATCGACGGCGACATGTTGCAGCTCACCTGCAACCCGGGTCCGCAGGACGACTGGAACACACCGAACATCGGCGTGCAGTCGACCACCCAGGGCGGGACGTACTCGACCGCCGGGAAGGACGACAGCAACCCGTCCACTTGGGTCTCGAGCGGCAGCACGCCGGACAAGACGAACTTCGAGCGCGCCTACGCGACCAGCCGTGTCGTGAACGGGCACTTCTACGTGTACGTGGCGTGGGAGCGCACCAGCACCTCCGGCACGCAGGGCTACGCCATCGAGATCGACAACTCGGGCGCAAACACAGCGGCCGATGGCACCCCGCAGCCGAACCGCGGCAGCGGCGGTGCGGTCTTCTACATCTCCTCGCAGGGCTCGTCCGCGCCACAATTCGACAGCGCGTGCACGTTCACAACCCAGTCGACCTATGGCCAGACCTGCACCAACTCGTCGATGGGCGTGACGGCGGCCATCAACACCGGGTCGATCTCCGACCCGCTGGCCGGCACCACACAACCGGCGGGCAGCTTCTTCGAGATTGCGATCGACGTGACGTCCTACACGGGCATCGCGCCGAGCTGCCCTGGTGCCGCCGCCAACAGCGTGTACTTGCGCTCGATCACCGGCCAGACTCACAACGGCAACCTCAAGGGATACATGGCGCCGTTGAGCGTCGCTCCGAACTCCACGTGCGTGGCGCCGCCGATCGACACCACCGCCACGCCGGGCAACAGCACGATCGACGGGCTGCAGGTCACCCCAATCGGCAGCGACCAGCACGACGAGGTCACGGTCGGTACCGCGCAGGCGCCCGGCGTCGGCAGCGTCAAGTTCTTCCTGTGCCAGCCGGCTCAGGTCACGGCCAACGGGTGTGAGAGCGGCGGATCGCCGGTCCCGTCGAACGGCAACTCCGTAACGCTGGATGCGAACGGCACGGCCGACTCGCCGACGATCAACGGCGGTACAACGCCGAACGACAACGGGATCGGCACGTACTGCTGGCGTGCCGAGTTCACGCCGAGCGCGAACGACCGTAACTACCTGGCGGGCTCGCACACCAACAACACCACCGAGTGCTTCACGGTGGCGCACGCCAGCCCGAACATCGCAACGCAGAGCTCGGCCGACACCGGTTCGAGCGCGGCCACGAACAGCATCGGGTACACCACGCTCGGTGACACGGCGACACTGTCGAACGTGTACTCGGGTGCCGACCTGAGCAACCAGAACGTCACGTTCAAGCTGTACGGTCCGCTGAGCAGCGCCCCGGGTGCGAACGACTGCACCGCCGGTGCACTGGTCTTCGGCCCGGTCGTCGCATCGCTGACCAAGGTCGACAACACGACGTGGCAGGCGATCGCGCCGACCTTCAAGCCGACCGCCTCGAACGGCCCGGGCTACTACACGTGGGTCGCCAGTTACGGCGGCGACCAGATCAACGACTCGGCCGCAGGCGCTTGCGGTGCCGCGAACGAGACACAGCATCTCGTCGGCCCGTTGCTACAGCTCGAGAAGGGCACTCCGCACGCCACCATCACCGCGGGCGACGACATCGTCTACGACCTCAACCTCGCGAACGTCGGCGCGGGCACTGCATCCGGCGTCGTCGTGACGGACGTGCTGCCCACCCTGGCGGGCGGCGGCACCTGGACGCTGGCGGGGACGAGCGGCTACAACTGCTCGATCGCCGACGGCACAGGAGGAAACGCCGGCCATCAGGTCGTCACGTGCAGCATCGGCCAGCTGGACCCGTCCGCCTCGACGCAGATCGCCGAGGTCAGCGCACCGACGAGCACCGCCGACTGCGGCGACGTCAACAACTCGGCAGTGCTCGAGGCAGACCCGGACGTGAGCCAAACGGCCGGCCCGGTCAAGGTCCACGTGCAATGCCCGCATCTGACGATCACCAAGCAGGCGGACGCCGGCTCGGTGGACGTCGGCTCGAACATCGGGTTCAAGATCACTGTCACGAACGACGGTGCCGGCACCGCGACGGGCGTAGTGATCAGCGACCCGCTGCCGTCCGGCCCCGGCATCAGCTGGTCGATCGTCAGTGAGACGGGCCCGCTGACGTGTGATGACCCCATCGTGAACAACACGCTGCACTGCACCGGGTCACTGCCCGAGAACGTCTCGGAGGTCGTGCACGTCACGAGCGCGACGGTCTGGAACTCGAACGCCAATTCGTGCAGCGGCTCGCCGTACGACAACACGGCCAGCGTCTCGGCTGACAACGCAGTCATCGACGACCCGAACGCGAGCGCGTCCGAGAAGGTGCTGTGCCCGGACATCGACATCACCAAGGTGGCCGAGCCCGGCGACCAGAACAGCGTGCAGGTCACGGACGGCACGCCGGTCGGCTGGACGATCACCGGCACCAACAACGGTGCCGGCACGGCGACCGACGCCGACATCAACGACCAGTTGCCTACCGGACTCAACTGGACGATCGACTCGCAGCAGATCAACGGCACGGACGTGAACGTCTGCTCGATCGACGCGTCCAACCTGCTGAGCTGCTCGGGCTTCGACCTGGCGCCCGGCGACTCGATCGTCGTGACGCTCTCTGCGCCGACGCCGTTCTCCAGTTGCGGCACGTACAACAACACCGCGCAACTGACTGCGGGCAACACGCCGCAACAGCCGGAGGACTCGGCATCGGTGAAGGTCGTCTGCGCGAACCTTGAGGTCGTCAAGGAGGCCGACCACAACCAGCCGGTCAGCGTCGGCAGCGACATCGGGTTCAAGGTGACGATCAGCAACACCGGTGACGGCGACGCCAACGGTGTGGCGATCTCCGACAACCTGCCGACCGGACCGAACATCGAGTGGCATCTGGACTCGGCGACCGGCGCGCTCAGCTGCGGCGTCTCGGGCAGCACGCTCACCTGCACCGGTGACCTGGCGGCGGGTGCGACCGAGGTCGTGCACGTGTTCAGTCACACGGCGTGGACGACGGTCGGCGGCCAGGACGAGCGGTCCTGTGACGGCGGCCCCGACAACGACGGGGTCTATCCGAACACGGCGCAGTTCCAGTGGCGCAACGGCCCGAACGGCACGTTCGACTCGAACGAGGCCACCGAGACGGTCCTGTGCCCGGATCTGACGATCACGAAGACCGCGGACGCGGCCTCGGTGAGCGCGGGTGACCCGATCGGATTCTCGATCGAGGTGACGAACACGGGCGCCGGCACGGCCAAGGACGTGCAGATCCACGACGATCTGCCCACGCCCAACGGCACCGACGTGATCTGGGGCAGCGCGACGATCGACCCGGCGCAGGCGGGGAGTTGCATGCTCGGCGGCAACCCGGGCGCGCAGACGCTCGATTGCGACCTGGGCGATGTCGGCCCGAACGCGGACGTGACGATCCACATCAGCGCGCAGACGACGGAACAGAGCTGTGCCGGCTACGACAACACGGCCAAGCTGACGACGAGCAATGTTCCCGGCGATCACGCGTCCGCGTCGACGTCCGTGCTCTGCGCGAACGTGTCGATCATCAAGACCGCCGACGACGACACGGTGAGTGCCGGCGACCCGATCGGGTTCACCATCACGGTGAGCAACAGTGCGGCCGCAGGCACCGGCACCGCCAGGGCCGTGGTCCTCGACGACCCGCTGCCGGCCGGCGCCGGCGTCGACTGGACCATCCAGTCCGGCCCGGGCAACTGCTCGATCCAGGGCGACCCGCCGACCGAAACGCTGCACTGCAACGCGGTCGACCTCGCAGCTGGTGAAAGCGAGACCGTGCACGTCGCCAGCGGCACGACGTTCGACAGCTGTGACGTGCTGAAGAACGAGGCCGGCGCGACCGGATCGAACATCGACCCGATCACCGCCAACGCCGACACCACGGTCCAGTGCCCGTCGCTGACGCTCACCAAGACCGCGGATCACGGGACGGTGGACGCCGGCGATCAGATCGGCTTCACGGTGACGGTGTCGAACGGCGGACCGGGTGACGCGAAGGACGTGGTCGTCGACGACCTGCTGCCTGGTGGCACCGGCGTCGACTGGTCGATCCAGTCCGGCCCGGGCAATTGCTCGATCCAGGGCAACCCGCCGAACGAGACGCTGCACTGCACGGCGGTCACGCTGGGCTCCGGTGACAGCGAGGTCATCGACGTGGTGAGCGGCACCGAGTTCGCGAGTTGCACGGTCTACGACAACACGGCCACGGTCACGGCGAGCAACTCGCCGTCGCCGGATCCGGCCAAGGCGTCCGTCGACGTGCAGTGTGCCGAGCTGACGCTCACCAAGGAAGCGGACAAGGACACCGTCGACGCCGGTGACGCGATCGGCTTCACGATCAAGGCGAGCAACAGCGATGCGGCCGGCACCGGCACTGCGCACGGCGTGGTGCTCGACGACCCGCTGCCGTCCGGCGACGGTGTCGATTGGTCGATCGACGTCGGCCCGGCCAACTGCTCGATCGTCGGCAACCTGCCGAACGAGACGCTGCATTGCACCGCCTTCGACCTCGGTCCGGGCGTGTCGCTGACGGTGCACGTGGTGAGCAGCACCGCGTATGCGAGCTGCGACGTCTATCCGAACGAGGTGAATCTGACCGCGGCGAACCATCCGTCGCTGAAGGCCAGCGACTCGACCACGGTGCAGTGCCCGAAGCTGAGCGTGGTCAAGGAGGCCGACGACGCGACGGTGAGCTCCGGCGACACGATCGGGTTCACGGTCACCATGCACAACGACGGGCCGGGTACGGCGAAGTCGGTGACCCTGCAGGACCCGCTGCCGGCAGGTGGCGGCGTCGAGTGGAGCATCGACCAGGCGGTCAACGGCTGCCAGGTCACCGGTCCCGTTGGCGCTCAGGTGCTCGGGTGCTCGTTCAATGAGCTCGGCAGTGGCGTGACCGTGTCGGTGCACGTGACCAGCGCGACCACACTGGACAGCTGCACGACGTACCCGAACACCGCGACCTTGTCGGCGACGAACCACCCCGACGTGACGGACGATGCGGACACAACGGTGCAATGCCCGAACGTGTCGATCGTCAAGACCGCCGATGCCGCCACGGTCAGTGCCGGCTCGCAGATCGGGTTCACGGTCACCGCAAGCAACAGCGACGCTCCGGGCACGGGGATCGCACGCGGCGTCGTGATCGAGGACCCGCTGCCCGGCGGGTCGGGGGTCGACTGGTCGATCGAGTCCGGTCCGCAGAACTGCTCGATCACCGGCACCGCGCCGACCCAGACGCTGGAGTGCACCGCGGTCGATCTCGAACCCGGTGTCAGTGAGTCCGTGCACCTGGTCAGCGACACCGCCTTCGCCAGCTGCGCGACGTACGACAACACCGCGTCGCTCACGCTGAGCAACGGGACGGTGCCGGATCCGGCGTCGGCGAGCGAGGACGTCCAGTGCCCGGCGCTGGCGATCGGCAAGACCGCCGATGCGGACAGCGTCAAGGCGGGTAACCAGATCGGATTCCTGATCACGGTCACGAACTCCGGTCCGGGTACCGCAAGCGGCGTGACGCTGACCGACCCGCTGCCGCAGGGCAAGGGTGTGTCGTGGTCGATCGACGACGCCGCGACATCGGCGTCCGGCTGCTCGATCTCGGACGGCACGCTGAGCTGCGATCTCGGTGACCTTGACGCAGGCGCCTCGCTGACCGTGCACCTGGTCAGCGCGTCGACGCTCGACAGCTGCGCCAAGTACCCGAACGTCGCGACGCTGGATGCGGCGAACGCGCCGGAGCTCACCGCCGACGCGAACACCCGGGTGACGACCTGCCTCGGCACCGAGCCGACCTCGACGGAGGCACCGCCGCCGTCGACGTCGACGCCGCCGAGCGGGCCGGTTGCCTTCACCGGCGTCGGCCGGCTCGACCTGCAGCTGCTGCTCGTGGCGCTGCTGGTCGGTGGCGGCATCGTGTTCGTGGTCGCCGGCCGCCGGCGCCGCGGTGGACGGCACGCGCAGTAATCGCATAGCGCGCTGATCCCCCTCGGACGGGTCTGAGGGGGATCAGCCGTGTTCGGGCCCGCCCATTTCGCACTTCGGGGCCGAGCCGACCAGATTCGACCCGCGATGTTGGTCAGCTCGGCCCCGAAGCGGCGGACTAAGCTCGATGACATCCCCTCCCGGTTCTCGGTTGGGGATGTTCGTCGTGCGTACGGAAGGCTGCTCGTGTCACTTTCTGGCCTGCTCAACCCCGCCTCCGACGATCCGGCGCTGACCGCCGTCACGTCCTCGATCGACGCGGCCGGCCTGACTGTCAGCGGCCCCGCCGGGCTGCAGCCGTTCGCGATCGCGGCGGCGGCCCGCGCGGGGCGGCTCGTCCTGGCGGTCACGAGCAGCGGCCGCGAGGCCGAGGATCTGGTCACCGCGCTGCGCTGCCTCGTCCCGCCGGACGAGGTCGCGCTCTACCCGGGCTGGGAGACGCTGCCGCACGAGCGGCTCTCGCCGCGCGCCGACACGGTCGGTCAGCGGCTGGCGATACTGCGCCGGCTCGCCCATCCGGTCGAGGAGGACCCAGCGGCCGGCCGGCTGTCGGTCGTCGTCGCGCCGATCCGCGCCGTGCTGCAGCCGCAGGTGCCGCAGCTGGGCGAACTCGTCCCCGTCGAACTGCACGCCGGCGATGACGGCCGCGAGCTGTCCGACATCGTCCAAGATCTGGTCGCGGCCGGCTACGCGCGCGCGGAGCTGGTCGAGAAGCGCGGCGACTTCGCCGTCCGCGGCGGCATCCTCGACGTGTTCCCGCCCACCGAGGAGCACCCGCTGCGGGTGGAGTTCTGGGGCGACGAGATCGAGGAGATCCGCTACTTCAAGGTCGCCGACCAACGGTCGCTGGAGATATCCGAGCACGGGCTGTGGGCGCCGCCGTGCCGCGAGCTGCTGCTCACGGATGAGGTGCAGGCGCGGGCCGCGAAGCTGCTCGGCGAACATCCGGAGCTCACCGAGCTGCTCGACCCGATCAGCCGCGGCGAGGCCGTCGAGGGCATGGAGGCGCTCGCGCCGGTGCTCGTCGACGACCTCGCCCTGGTGCTGCACGAGCTGCCCGCGGGGGCGCACGTGATCGTGTGCGACCCGGAGCGAGTGCGGGCGCGCGCCTACGACCTCGTCCGGACGTCGCAGGAGTTCCTCGAGGCGTCCTGGGCGGTCGCGGCGGGCGGCGGCCGGGCGCCGGTCGACCTCGCCGCCGCCTCGTTGCGCGAATTGGACGACGTGCAGCAGGAGGCGCGCGCCTTGGGCCTGCCGTGGTGGGGCGTCACCGCGCTCACCGAACCCGATGCCGCGGCGAGCGCGTTCGCGACCGCACCCGCCTACCGCGGCGACACCGAGGCGGCGCTGGCCGACCTCAAGGCGTGGACGCGCGACGGCTGGCGGGTGGCGCTGGTGTTCGACGGGCACGGCTCGGCGCAGCGTGCCGTCGAGCGGTTGACCGCCGCCGAGATCCCCGCCCGGCTGGTCGCCGAAGCGACCGTGGAGCCCGGCGTCGTCGATGTCACGACCGGACGGCTGGTCGCCGGCGTGGTCGCGGCCGAGCTGAAGCTGGCGTTCCTCACCGAGGCCGACCTCACCGGTCAGCGCGGCTCCACGACGCTCGACAAGAGCCGGCTGCCGTCGCGTCGGCGCAACGCCATCGACCCGATCCAGCTCAAGTCCGGCGACTACGTCGTCCACGAGCAGCACGGCGTCGGCAAGTACGTGGAGATGGTGCGGCGCACCGTGAACGGCGGCGAGCGCGAGTACCTGATCATCGAGTACGCGCCGTCGCGACGCGGCCAGCCCGGCGACCGGCTGTTCGTCCCCACCGACTCGCTCGACCAGATCACCCGCTACGTGGGCGGCGAGTCGCCGTCGCTGAACCGGCTGGGCGGCGCCGACTGGGCGAAGACGAAGGGCCGGGCCCGCAAGGCGGTGAAGGAGATCGCCGCCGAGCTGATCCGGCTGTACAGCGCACGGATGGCGACCCGCGGCCACGCGTTCGCGTCGGACACGCCGTGGCAGCGCGAACTCGAGGACGCGTTCGCCTACGTCGAGACGCCGGATCAGCTCGCCGCGATCGACGAGGTCAAAAGGGACATGGAGCAGCCCGTCCCGATGGATCGCGTCGTCTGCGGCGACGTCGGGTACGGCAAGACCGAGGTCGCGGTGCGTGCCGCGTTCAAGGCGGTGCAGGACGGCAAGCAGGTGGCCGTCCTCGTCCCGACGACGCTGCTCTCGCACCAGCACCTCCAGACGTTCTCCGAGCGGCTGGCGCAGTTCCCGGTGACGATCAAGGAGCTGTCCCGGTTCACGCCGAGTTCCGACGTGGACGCGATCGGTCAGGGCATCGTCGACGGCTCGGTCGACATCGTGATCGGCACCCACCGGCTGCTGCAGCAGACCGTCCGCTTCAAGGACCTCGGCCTCGTCGTCGTGGACGAGGAGCAGCGCTTCGGCGTCGAGCACAAGGAGTACCTCAAGGGGCTGCGCACCGCCGTGGACGTCCTGACGATGTCCGCGACGCCGATCCCGCGCACGCTCGAGATGTCGCTCACCGGCATCCGCGAGATGACGACGATCCTCACCCCGCCGGAGGAGCGGCACCCGATCCTGACCTTCGTCGGCGCGTACGACCCACGGCAGATCGGCGCCGCAATCCGCCGCGAACTGCTGCGCGACGGGCAGGTGTTCTACGTCCACAACCGCGTCGAGTCGATCAATCGCGCTGCGGCGCGGCTCGCCGAGATCGTCCCCGAGGCGCGCATCGCGGTGGCGCACGGCCAGATGCCCGAGGCCGCGCTCGAGCAGGTCATGATCGGCTTCTGGGAGAAGACCTACGACGTGCTGGTCTGCACGACGATCGTCGAATCAGGCCTCGACATCCCCAACGCCAACACGTTGATCGTCGAACGCGCGGACATGTTCGGCCTCGCTCAGCTGCACCAGTTGCGCGGCCGCGTCGGGCGCAGCCGCGAGCGCGGGTACGCGTACTTCACCTATCCGCCGGAGCGGCCCCTCACCGAAGCGGCGTACGACCGGCTGTCGACGATTGCGCAGCACACCGAGATGGGTGCCGGCATGGCGGTCGCGCTGAAGGACTTGGAAATACGGGGATCCGGGAACCTATTGGGTGGCGAGCAGTCCGGACACATCGCCGGCGTCGGCTTCGACCTGTACGTACGGCTGGTCGGCGAGGCGGTGGCCGACTATCGCGGGGAGCGGGCCGAGGCGGAGTTCGCCGAGGTCAAGGTCGACCTACCGGTCGACGCGAACCTGCCGGTGGAGTACCTGCCCGGTGAGCGGCTGCGCCTCGAGGCGTACCGGACGCTGGCGTCCGCGACGACAGATGCGGACGTCGACGCTGTGCGCGCCGAGCTGCTCGACCGCTACGGGCAGCTGCCGCCGCAGGTGGAGAACCTGCTCGCGGTGGCGCGGTTCAAGGTGCTGTGCCGACGCTATGGGATGACGGAGGTGTCGCTGCAGGGCAACGCTCAGGGTGGGACAGTCCGGTTCTCGCCTATCGAACTGCCCGAGTCCGCGCAGCTGAGATTGCAGCGCCTCTACGACCGGTCGCACTACAAGACCGCGGTCTCGACGATGTCCGTGCCGCGCCCGAAGGCTTCGGACGGGCCGTTGCGCGATATCGCACTGCTCACCTGGTGCGCCGAGGTGCTGGAGTCCGTCGCGCCGCAGCCGGCCGCAACAGGCCAGTGATGCGATTTCGGGCCAGTCATCGTGGGAGGGCGATGCGATCCGCGCCCGCCGTGCATGAGATTCTTTCGCGGTGAGATTTCGCGCTCTTGGCGCGGCGGTCGCCGTGGTGCTCGCCGTCGCAGGACTGGCCGGCTGCCGGACCAACGTCGGCACCGCCGCCTGGGTGGACGGCCACCGCATCACGGATTCCGACGTCAAGGAGCTGGTCACGCCGACCGGTATCGATCCGAGCCTCGCGGCCCAGGCCGCTGCGCAGCACCAGCAGATCCAGCCCCCGAAGAGCCAGGTACTCACGTTCCTGATCCAAGAGGCGGTGTATGAGGACACGCTCGCGGCAGAGAACGTCAAATACACGGAGGGCAAGCTGACAAGTGTCCATGACGCCGCAATCAGCGAGTTCTTCCAGGGCACGCTGAGCGGCACCGCCTTCGAGAACAAGCTCGCGCAGCGGCTGCCAAAGTTCGGCATCGACTCGAGCTTCATCGCGAAGCTGGTGCGGGTCGCCGAACTCAAGTACCTGCTGCACGTCAACAATCAGAACACCCCGCTCAATACGCTGATCGAGCGGGCGAAGATCTCCGTCACGGTGAGCCCCCGATACGGCACGTGGGAGCCGAAGAGCCTTGCCGTGAACCCGAAGGCCCCGGTTCCTGGGTATCTCAGCGTGCAGCCGGGTGGTCCGGCCGGCTGACTACGATGCCGACCCCGCTCGAACGCGCTGTCGAGGTGATGGATCGGCTGCGCTCGCCGGGCGGGTGCCCGTGGGACGCGGAACAGACGCACCAGTCGCTGACGCCCTACCTGCTCGAGGAGGCCTACGAGGTCATCGAGGCGATCGAGACGGGCGATCTGGCCCTGCTCCGCGAAGAGCTCGGCGACCTGCTGCTCCAGGTGCTGTTCCACTCGCGCATCACCCAGGAGCTGCCGCCCGATCAGGCATTCGGGATCGACGACGTCGCCAACGACCTCGTGGCCAAGCTCGTGCGTCGACACCCGCACGTCTTCGCCGGCGCCGAGGTGCGCAGTGCCGACGAGCTCAATGAGACGTGGGAGCGGCAGAAGGTCGACGAGAAGGGGCGCACCTCGGCTGTGGACGGCGTCCCGCTCAACCAACCCGCGCTGGCGCTTGCGGCCAAGCTCGTCGCCCGCGCGCGGCGCGCCCAGCTGGACCTTGATCCAGCAACGCCGGGGCCGGCCGAGGACATCGGCGGGCGGCTCATGGCCCTCGTCGCCGAGGCGGTGGCGGCCGGCGTCGATCCGGAGGCGGCGCTGCGCCGGACGGCGCGCGGCTACCGGGACGCCATGATCCGGCGCGAGGCGGCGGGTTAAGGGTTAAAGAAAGGTCCCAGTTGGTAGTACGGGGGGAACTACCACCTGGGACTCGACCCATCATAACCACGTCTGGCCAAATCGCAACAAGTGGGATCGGACTGTGAATTTCGGGCGTGTCCGACTCTCCCGACCGGCGGGGCACCACGGGGGTCCGCCGACCCGCGGCTAGGGTGAAGCGGCGCCGTTTCCGAAAGCCCTGAAAGGATGCAAGCGTGGCAAGCATCGAAGCCGTGGGCGCGCGAGAAATCCTCGATTCGCGCGGCAACCCGACCGTCGAGGTCGAGGTCGCACTGGACGACGGCACGCTGTCCCGGGCCGCGGTGCCGAGCGGGGCGTCGACCGGCGCCTTCGAGGCCGTCGAGCTGCGCGACGGCGGCAGCCGGTACGGCGGCAAGGGCGTCGAGAAGGCGGTCGCGGCTGTCATGGACGACATCGCCCCGGAGATCGTCGGGCTCGAGGCCAGCGAGCAGCGCATCCTCGACCAGACGCTGCGAGACCTCGACGCCACGCCGGACAAGAGCAAGTTCGGCGCGAACGCGATCCTGGGCGTTTCGCTGGCCGTCGCCAAGGCCGCCGCGGACTCCGCAGACCTGCCGCTGTTCCGCTACTTGGGCGGGCCGAACGCGTACCTTCTGCCCGTCCCGATGATGAACATCCTCAACGGCGGCGCGCACGCCGACTCGAACGTCGACATCCAGGAGTTCATGATCGCGCCGATCGGCGCGGCGACCTTCGCCGAGGCGCTGCGCTCCGGCGCCGAGACCTATCACGCGCTGAAGTCGGTGCTGAAGAGCCGTGGGCTGGCGACGGGGCTGGGCGACGAGGGTGGCTTCGCGCCCAATCTCGACTCGACGCGCGCGGCACTCGATCTCATCGTCAACGCGATCGGCGAGGCGGGGCTGACTCCGGGCGTCGACATCGCGCTCGCGCTCGACGCGGCAGCGTCGGAGTTCTACAAGGACGGCGCGTACCAATTCGAGGGCGGCGCCAAGTCCGCGGCCGAGATGGTGGAGTTCTACGCCGGCCTCGTCGACAGCTACCCGATCGTCTCGCTCGAGGATCCGCTCGACGAGGAGGACTGGGACGGCTGGGTCGCGCTGACCGAGCGGCTGGACGACGCCGTACAGATCGTCGGCGACGACATCTTCGTCACCAACCCGGAGCGGCTCGGTCGCGGCATCGAGGTGGGTGCGGCCAACGCGCTGCTCGTGAAGGTGAACCAGATCGGCACGCTCACCGAGACGTTCGACGCTGTCGACCTCGCGCACCGGCACGGCTACCGGTGCATGATGAGCCACCGCTCCGGCGAGACCGAGGACACCACGATCGCCGATCTCGCGGTCGCGGTGAACTGCGGGCAGATCAAGACCGGCGCGCCGGCGCGCAGCGAGCGGGTCGCGAAGTACAACCAGTTGCTGCGCATCGAGGACGAACTCGACGACGCGGCACGCTACGCGGGCGGTGGCGCGTTCCCGCGCCACACGCCGGCCGAAGTCGCGGCGGGGGAGTGAGTCGCGGTGTCCGGGGGCGGTGACGGGGCGCGGCCGGTCCTCACCGGACGAGCACTGGCGCTGGGCGGGGTCGTCGTGCTGCTCGTCGTGCTGCTCGCCGCACCGGTCAACCGCTACCTCGGCAGCCGGCACGCGCTGAGCGGCGCTGCCGAGCAACTGCAGCACGACCAGCAGCAGCTCGCCGAGCTGCAGCGGCAGAAGACGCGCTGGGCGGATCCGGGCTACATCCAGCAGCAGGCGCGCGCCCGGCTGCAGTACGCGATGCCCGGCGACACGGTGTACGTCGTCGTCGACAAGGGGCAGTCGTCCGGCATCGATGACACGTCCGGCCCACCGGCCGCACCGGCGCCCGGCTCTGGCTGGAACACTCGGCTGATGGACAGCGTGCACGCATCCGCGAAGTGACCGTCGCCGAACACGATCGCGCGGCGGTGGCGGCGCAGCTCGGCCGGCAGCCGCGTGCCATCCGCGCCGTCGCGCACCGCTGCCCCTGCGGCCATCCGGACGTCGTCGAGACCTCGCCTCGGCTGCCGGACGGCACGCCGTTCCCGACGCTGTACTACTTGACGTGCCCACGCGCCACGGCCGCGGTAGGCACGCTCGAGTCGAGCGGGCTGATGCGCGAGATGACCGACCGGCTACGTGTTGACGAGTCGCTCGCCACCGCCTACCGAGCCGCGCACGAGAGCTACCTGGCCCGGCGCGAGGAGATCGCGCACGTCGAGGAGATCGCTGGGGTGAGCGCCGGCGGCATGCCGAACCGCGTCAAGTGCCTGCACGTCCTCGTCGGGCACGCGCTCGCGGCCGGGCCGGGCGTCAACCCGCTCGGCGACGAGGCGCTCGCGCAGCTGCCCGCGTGGTGGGATTCCGGCCCATGCGTGTAGCGGCGATCGATTGCGGGACGAATTCGATTCGGCTCCTGATTGCCGAGCCCGGGGCGACCGGGCTCCTCGACGTTGTGCGGGAGATGCGCATCGTCCGGCTCGGCGAGGGCGTCGATCGGACGGGCCGCCTCGCCCCGGCCGCGCTCGACCGCACCCGCGCCGCGCTCACCGACTACGCGGCGCAGATCCGTGCGCACGACGCCGAGCGGGTGCGGATGGTTGCCACCAGCGCGACCCGGGACGCGGCGAACCGCGCCGACTTCGTCGCGATGGTGCACGCCGAGCTCGGTGTCGAACCGGAGGTGATCACCGGGCACGAGGAAGCCGCGCTGACCTACGCCGGCGCGACGAGCGTCTTCGATCGCGTGCGCGGCGGGTTGCTCGTCGCCGACATCGGAGGCGGTTCCACGGAGTTGGTCCGTGGCAATGGTGACCACCTGCGCGCGCACAGTATGGACGTCGGCTGCGTTCGGATGACCGAGCGGCATCTGCGCGACGATCCGCCGACCATCGAGCAGATCGACGCGACGGTCGCCGACCTGCACGCCGCGATCAAGCTCGCGCGGGCCGACGTCCCGCTCGACCCGGACGTCACGTTCGTCGGGGTGGCCGGAACGGTGACGACCGTCGCGGCGATCGCGCTGGGCCTCGACAGTTACCAGGCAGAGGCGATCCACGGCTCGACGATCACGGCCGGCCAGGTCGCCGACGTCACCGAGCAACTGCTGCACATGACGCACGCCGAGCGGGCGGCCCTGCCCGTCATGCATCCGGGTCGGGTCGACGTGATCGGCGGCGGCGCGCTGGTGCTGCGCACGCTGGTCGAGGAGTCGGGCGTCGACGCGGTGATCGCGAGCGAGCACGACATCCTGGACGGGATCGCGCTCGGCCTGATCTAGGAACTGCTATGCGCTCGCCCGCGCGGCAGCGGCCTCCTTCGAGGCGTTCTTGGCGTGCTTGTCCGGCCTGCGCGGCGGTGGCTCGCTGCCGGTGAGAGCCCGATAGGTCGCCTCGGCGCTGCGTCGCGTGATCAATTCGGCGACGACGATGCCGATCGCGGACAGCGCCGCCCAGCTGACTGCGTCCGCCCAGCGGACCTCGGGTTCGGCGGGCTTGCGCGGCGGGTCCTCCGGGCGGGCAGCGAGCCACGCCCGCTCGACGAGCTTCTTGCTCGCGATACCGATTGGTATGCCGATGGCCGCACTGACCAGTTTCAAGCCGATCTTGCCTGCCACAGCCATGGCCACTCCCGTCCTCGCGGTCGCTTCTGACCCTACCCAGGCGGCCTGCAAGGCTGTCGGACGTGAGAATCGCGCGCTCCGCGGCCGAGGTAGCGGCGCAGTCGACGGCTCGGGACCTACCGACGCTCGACGCCCGACTGAGCGTGTGCCACGCCTGCCCACGGCTCGTCGCGTGGCGCGAGCAGGTCGCGCGGGACAAGCGGCGCGCCTTCGCCGACCAGACCTATTGGGGACGCCCGGTGCCCGGCTTCGGGCCGTCGGCCGCGCGCATTCTCGTCCTCGGTCTCGCGCCCGCGGCGCATGGCGCGAACCGGACGGGCCGGATGTTCACCGGCGATCGCAGCGGCGACTGGCTGTACGCCGCGCTGCATCGCGTCGGCCTAGCGAACCAGCCGACGTCGGTGTCGGCCGACGACGGGCTGCAGCTGAGCGGGGTGCGCATCACCGCGCCCGTCCATTGCGCACCGCCGGCGAACAAGCCGACGCCTGAGGAGCGGGACACCTGCCGCCCCTGGCTGGTGCGGGAACTCGAACTGCTCTGGCCGGGGCTGCGCGTGATCGTCACGCTCGGCGCGTTCGGCTGGGCGGCGTTGTGGTCGACGCTGCGCACGGCGGGCATCCCGGTGCCGCTGCGTACGCCCGCCTTCGGGCACGGCACCGAGGCCGAGGTGGACGGCCGTACCGTGCTGGGCTGCTATCACGTGAGCCAGCAGAACACGTTCACCGGACGGCTCACCGAGCCGATGCTCGACGCCGTGTTCACCCGCGCAGCAAAACTGGCGGGACTGCCCTGAGGCAGTCCCGCCAGTAGCGAAATGCGGGGAGTTACGCGACCGGTTCCATCGCCAGCTCGGACCGCTCCACACCCTCGACCTCGACCAACTCGGCACTCTTCGACTCGACCAGCAGCGCCGCCGCCAGCGCACCGAGGGCGGCCAGCGCCGCGAGCACGTAGAACGCGATCTGGAAGCCGTGCGTCAGCGCGGCGGGGCCGGTCGGCGAGCTCCCGGCGTGCGATCCCACGAAGTGGTTCGTGAACGTCGTGGCGACCGTCGTGGCCACCGCGACGCCGATCGCGCCACCGATCTGCTGCGTGGTGTTGATCAGCCCGGACGCGATGCCGGCGTCGGCCGGCCGCACCCCGGTCAGCGCGCCGATCGACATCGGCACGAACGCCAGCGCCAGGCCGACGCCGCTGATCATGAAGCCGGGGAACAGATCGGCCCAGTAGTGCCCCGAGACCGGGAGGCGGGCGAACAGGACCATCGCCGCCGCGGACAGTGCGAGGCCGAGCGGCAGGATCGGCCGGATCCCGACTCGAGTGGCCAGCGCCTGGCCGACCGCGGAGAAGCTGACGATCGTGACGGTCAGCGGTATGTAGGCGACGCCCGTCTTCAGCGCCGAATAGTGCAGCACCTGCTGCATGTACAGCGTGAGCAGGAAGAACATCGAGAACACCGACGCACCCAACAGCAGGCCGCTGGCGTTCGAGCCGGTCAGCGTCCGCAGCCGGAAGATCCGCATCGGCAGCAGCGGCGCGGCAGAGCGCATCTCGATCACCACGAATGCAATGACCAGGACGGCCGATGCTGTGAGCAGTCCGACCGTGGTGCCGGTGGCCCAGCCGTGCTGCGTGGCGCGCGTCATCGCATACACCAGCACCATCAAGCCGCCGGTGATCGACGCGGCTCCGGCGAAGTCGAAGTGCCGGTGCGCGAGCTCGGCGCGGCTCTCCCGCAACAGCCACGGGCTGACGGCGAGCACGATCGCGCCTGCGGGCACGTTGATGAAGAAGATCCAGGACCAGCTGAAGGCACTGGTCAGCGCACCACCTAGCAGCACGCCGGCCGCGCCACCGCTACCCGATGCCGCGCCCCAGATGCCGAGCGCGACGTTGCGCTCCCGGCCCTCGCGGAATGTGGTCGTCAGGATCGACAGCGCAGCCGGGGAGAGCAGCGCGGCGCCGAGACCCTGGATGGCGCGGAACGCGATGAGCGAGCCCTCTGACCACGACAAGCCATCCAGCAACGAGCTGACCGTGAACAGCGCCAGCCCGGCCATAAAGAGGCGGCGCCGGCCGAGTAGGTCGGCCAGCCGGCCGCCGAGCAGTAATACGCCCCCGAAGAAGATCGCGTAGGCCGTGATGACCCACTGCAGGCTCTCCTGGGAGAAGTCGAGATCCGTCTTGATCGACGGAAGGGCGACGTTCACGATCGCCACGTCGAGCACGACCATGAATTGCGCCGCGACGATGACCGCCAGCGCCCACCAGCGCCTGCGGTCGGGACCGGCGTCGAGGTCGCGGTCCAAGAGTGTTTCGCTTACCATCCGTTGCTCCCGTAAATCGTTGAGCGCTTCCAGAATTGTTAGTCTAAACGCTTGGTGGGTACTCTTATTTCCGTGCCTGACAGTTCGGTTGTCCAACAGCCCGTACCGGCGCTGCGGTTACCCGACGAACTGCTGGAGAAGAGCGGCTTCGTGATGGTGCGCCTGGCCCTGGAATTCAAGGCCCATGCGCTGGAGGCGCTCGAGGAGTTCGGCTTCAGCCAGTACCACTACAGCGTGCTGGCGATGCTGCGCGAGCAGCCGCGCAAGGCCCAATCGATGATCGCCGAAGCCCTCCGCGTCGATCCCAGCCAACTGGTCGGCGTCCTCGACGCCCTCGAGGACAAGGGCCTCATCGTCCGCCAGCGGGATCCGGACGACCGGCGCCGGCACGTTGTCAGCCTGACGGCCGAGGGCGGCAAGAAGCTCACCCGGCTGCGGACGACGATCGATCGGCTCGAGGACGAGTTCCTGGCCCCGCTCGATGCCGCCAGCCGCAGCACGTTTCATGACCTGCTGCTGCGCCTCGCCGCGCACCACGACCCGGGGTGCTATCCGGGCCCATGCGCCTGATTCGCGCCAGAGCCGGGTCGGGGGCAGCGGCAGAATGGGCGGCGCCCCCGTAGCCCAATGGCAGAGGCAGACCCCTTAAAAGGGTCCCAGTGTCGGTTCGAGTCCGACCGGGGGCACCTTCCGCAGAGGCGCGCGTTCAGGACTTGAACACGAGCAGCGCGTTCGGCACCGGCCGCTGCCCGTAGTGCGACGGCATCCGGTTGATGATGTGCATCTTTCCGGCCTGCTTGACCACCATCGTGGTGGAGCCGCCGCCGTCGAACACGACCGCCGAGTAGCAGTGCAGCGCGGCGGTGAGGTCGCCCAGCTCCGGAAGCGTGATGCCATTGCCCTCGCCGGCCCAGCCGATCCAGCCGTCGACGGCGATGAGCAGCACCTGCTGGCGGTCGCGGGACACGCAGGCGGCGGTCTCGGGGTTGATGCCGTTGGTGTGGAAGCCGGTCTTGTCGCGGTAGACGCGGCCGTGCATGCGCAGCGTCCGTTCGCCGGAGATGAAGCTCGTGACGCGGGTGCCGCCCTTGTTGGTGAGCTGTTGCTTGATCCGCAGCCGCTGCCCCACCTGCGCGTGGTTGAGCAGCCACTGGCCGCTGGTGCCGCACGCCGCCAGCATCCGGTGCCCGCTCGTCAGCTGACGGAACCGGGTCAACCGCTTGTAGACGCGGTGCACGGTGAGCGTGCGCGAATCCAGGCTGCCGATCACTGCGGCGCAGTTGTGCAGCCGTTGGCTGGTGATGGCGGGCGTGAACAGCGTCAGGTAGCCCTTGTTCGCCAAGCCGAGCGTGTTGACGGCAACGATGCCGCGGCTCGCGCCCAGCTTGCCCTTCCGGCTCACCTGGGTGAGGGAGCCGCTCCACTTCACCTCGCCGATCCCGGCCTTGCCGGCGGCGGTCACGTAGAACTGCGAAGGCCGCCCTTGCTTGGGCGACTTGTAAACGCCGCCGTTGATGCCCACGCCGCCCCACGGCAGTGCGGTGTCCCAGTTGAAGAGGTCGCCGTTGATGCCGCCGACCGCTTTGCTTCGTGCCGCGATGCCGGTCGTGGGCTCGCGGTCGTTGACCATGCCGTGCCCGACACCGGGCCGGATGGAAAGACCCTTGACGGTCAGGTCGACGGACATCACGTAGCCGTGTTGGTAGCCGTGGTCGTTATGCCACGAAATCGACCAGCGCTGCACACCGCGGGTGACCTTGATCTTCGTCGACTGTCGCAGCTGGATCCCGCTGGCCGCCGCGGGCGTCACGGGCGGGACGACGAATGCAAGCGTGGTCGCGAAAGCGCTCGCCGCGGCGAAAACGGCGAGTCGGCGAATCGAACGGTTCGGCACACCATCCTCATCGGCCGCCGTCCCGCACTCATGAGGACGATTCCCCGCGCATCACGTCGGCGAGCGCAGCCGCGCGCTCGCTCGTCAGGACGTCCTCGAGATAGGCGGGCCGGCCGTCCGGGCCGCCGAGCGGCACCCGCCAGTTCGGGTACTCGTCGATCGTGCCGGGCTGGTTCTGCGTGCGCCGCTCGCCGACGGCGTCGGTGAGCGCCAGGCAACGCAGCCGCGACGGCGCGCCCTTCAGCGCCCGGTGCAGCGCGATCGTCGTTGCCTCTTCCGCGGCGTCCGGCGCGAGCAACCCGCGCGAGCGCAGCAGGTCGAGCCACGCCGACTGCTCGCTCCGATCGGCGGCCAACTCGTCCTCCAGCGATCGGGTGAGCAGGCCGAGTTCGTGCCGCAGCCGCACATGGTCGCCGGCGAGGTAGCCCGCGGTCGGCGGCAGATCGTGCGTGGTCACCGACGCCAGGCAGAATTCGCGCCACCGTTCCGGGGGCAACGGCCCGCCGCCGCCGTCCCAGTCGAACTCGAACCAGAGGACGGACGTGCCGAGGATGCCGCGCTCGCGCAGGTAGTTGCGCACCCACGGTTCGACCGTGCCGAGATCCTCGCCGACGACGACGGCGCCGGCCCGCTGCGCCTCGACCATCAGCACACCGATCGCCGCATCCTGGTCATAGCGCACATACGTGCCCTCGGTCGGAGCGCCACCCTGCGGGATCCACCAGAGCCGGAACAGCCCCATCACATGGTCGATGCGCAGCCCACCGGAATGGCGCAGCGTGTAGCGCAGCAGGTCGCGGATCGGCGCGTACGCCTGCTCGGCCAGCCGATCCGGCCGCCACGGCGGCTGATTCCAGTCCTGCCCCATCTGGTTGTACGGGTCGGGCGGCGCGCCGACGGTCATGTCGCGCGCCAGGTCGTCCTGGCGAATCCACGCGTCGGCGCCGATCGGGCTCACGCCCACCGCCAGGTCGTGCATCACGCCCAGCGGCATCCCGGCCTCGCGTGCCGCGTCCTGGGCCGCGCCGAGTTGCTCGTCGAGCACCCACTCCAGCCACCGGTAGAAGTCGACGCGGGCCGCGTTCTCTGCCGCAAACGCTGCGGCATCGGGGCTGCGCGGATGTTGCAGCGGCGCCGGCCACGAACGCCAGCTGCGGCCGTATCGCTCGCTGAGCGCGCACCAGAGCGCGAAGTCGTCGAGCTCGCTGCCCTCGCGTTCTCGAAACGCGTCGTACGCCGCGCGCCGTTCGGGCGCCAGCCCACTCGTGTAGACGGTCAGCAGCGCGGTGCGTTTGGCGGTCCACGTGGTATCGCGGTCGATGACATCGACCGCGGCACGCGCCTCCTCGGCGAGCCGCTCGATCTCGCGCTGCCCGGCGCTGCTGAGCGCCGCGTACTCCGGAATGCGCTCGATGCGCACGTACAGCGGGTTGGCGAACCGGCGCGTCGTCGGGAGGTACGGCGACGGCTCCATCGGCGCCACCGGCTCCGCCGCATGCAGCGGGTTGACCAGGACGAACGCCGCACCGTGTTCGCTGCCCCACCGCGCGAGATCGCAGAGGTCGGACAGGTCGCCGACGCCCCACGACTTCCGCGACCGGACGCTGTAGAGCTGCGCCGCCAAACCCCAGAGCTTCGCGTCGCCCACCCGCTCCGGCATGCCGAGCCAGCTGGGCGCGACGATGAGCGGGCAGGTGTGCTCGCTCCCGCCGGTGCGTGCGATGAGCCGGTGGTAGCCGGTCGGGAGATCGGTCGGTACCGCGAAGCTCGCCTCGCCGACCTGCTGCCCGTCCACCTCGCGCGGCGGCTCCCAGTTGTCCACCTGCGTCAGGTCCGGCTGGTCCGTTCCGTCCTCGAGTTGCAGCCCGACCTGGACGGCGGAGCCGTGCGGCACATGCACCTCGACGGTGCGCTCGACACCCGCCCGCGCCACGACGTATTTCGGCAACACCGGCCGCCACGAGTCCGTCCGGTGGGCCTCGAGAGCTGTGGCGCGGGTTTCTTCGGTCGCGGCGTCCACGCCGAGCGCGCCCAGCACCGCGGCCAGCGTCTCGGCGCGCACGGACACGTGCTCACCGCGCCAGTCCCAGTACTCGGTCGCCACTCCGTAGGCGGCGGCCAACTCGGTCAGCAGTGCGTCCGCATCCGGCACCCGACAATCAAAGCGCACGCCGGTCATCGGCGCTTTGCGCGGCGTTCGCAGATTTGTCGGAATCTTGCCGGCCGGGACCGCGATGCTCCCGGCATGGTTTCCGATGACGAGCAACTGTTCCGTGCGGGTCTGTCGCGCCGTGGCTTCCTGGCCGTGGCCGGCGCCATCGGCGTCGGTGCGGCAGCAGCACCGCTGCTGCCGCACTGACGGGGGCCGCGGTACCGGCCGCGGTGCCGACCGCCGCGACAGCCGACGCCACCACCAGGCCTGTCGTAAGCGGTCTGCACCTGCAGTTCGGCGCGGACGCGAGCAACGAGATGGTCGTGTCGTGGCACGCAGTACAGCCGGTGCAGGGACCGCGGGTTCGGCGACCTCTGTTACGCGAACCTGGCCAACGACCGGGTGCGCACCTGGTCGGACTTCTGGGACAACAACACCCGCAGCGCGCGCTACCGCCCGTGGATGCCGGCGCCGGGAAACCACGATAACGAACTCGGCAACGGTCCGATCGGCTACCGCGCGTACCAGACCTACTTCGCGCTGCCGACGCAGCCGGGCCAGACCGACGTGACGCGCGGGCTCTGGTACTCGTTCACCGTCGGCTCGGTGCGCGTCATCAGCGTCGCCAACGACGACGTCTGCTACCAGGACGGTGGCAACAGCTACGTGCGCGGCTACTCGGCGGGGGCGCAGCAGGAGTGGTTGGAGGCCGAGCTCGCCGCCGCGCGCAGCGACCGGGACGTCGACTGGGTCGTTGTCTGCATGCACCAGGTCGCGATCAGCACCGCCGATCAGTTCAACGGCGCCGATCTGGGCATCCGGCAGGGATGGGTGCCGCTGTTCGACCAGTACGGCGTCGACCTCGTGGTGTGCGGACACGAGCACCACTACGAGCGCTCGCATCCGATCCGCGGCCAGCAGGCCAACGCCACGCTGACGCCGATCCTGGCGGCCACCGCAACCGACGTCGTCGACACCACGAAGGGAACGGTGCACATGGTGCTCGGCGGCGGGGGCACGTCCGTCCCCTCCAACGGCCTGTTCTTCAACCCGCCCGCCTGCCGGGTGATCACGTCCGTCACGCCTCCTGACCCGACGACGGGCAAGCGCGCCCCGGTGTACGTCCGAGAGGACGCGCCCTGGTCGGCAGTGCGCGACGCCGCGAAGTCCTACGGGTTCGCGGCGTTCACCGTCGACCCCGGCACCAGGCGCGGCGGCACGACCCGGCTCGAGGTGACCTATTACGAGGTCGTGGGCACGGAGGGCCGGCTCGCGGTGTTCGAGACGTCCACCCTGCAGCGCCCGCGCGGTGACTAGGCTGGCGCCAACGGGGGTGATGGCATGCCTGGCCAATTCAGCGGTTCCGCAGTGATCGACCGTCCCATCGAGCAGGTGTTCGCCTACCTGGCCGAGGGGACGAACGATCCGAAGTTCAGCCCGCGGGTGCAGGAGATCCGCAAGGAGCCGGACGGCCCGTCCGGCGCGGGCACGGTGTTCGTCAGCAGGGTCAAGGACGCCGGCATGAAGACGGATCGCCGCTTCGAACTGACGCAGGTCGAGGCACCGACGCAGATCCGCTGGGCAGAGCGGTCGAAGAACCTCATCACGGTCACCGAAGGCGGCTACGACCTCGAGGACCTCGGCAACTCGCAGACCCGCGTCACGATCTTCAACTCCTTCGCGGGTCACGGCTTCGGCAGGCTGATCGTCGGCCTCGCCCGCACCGCTGCTGCGAAGGACGCGGACCCGATGGCGCAACGGATCAAGGCTGCGATCGAGGCCGAATAGGGCCAGTTACCGCGAATCGCAGCCGTTCGAGGCAGACTGAGGGCTGTGGGTCAGGCGACCAAGCAGGAACAGACGCGCGACCGGCTCCGCGAATACGACGCCCGGCTGGCGGCAGCCCGCGCCCCGGTCGCGGTGGTGGCCGGGTTCGCGCAGGCGCGTGAGACGTGCGGGACGGGCGCCGCACTCGAGGTGGAGTTCGCCGCGGCCGGGCCGGACGATGCCGCACTGCCCGCCGCGGTATGGGTTGCGCTGCGCCAGGACGACGTCGACGCCGTCATCGACGCGCTCGTCGAGCACGCCACCGAGCAGTTCGTCATCGCCGAGCACGAGCAACTCGACGCGAGCTACCGGATCACGACCGTCAGCGAATCGCGCGGCCTGCCGGACGTCGACCGGCTGATCGCGCAGGTCGCGGCCTTCCTGGGCGTGCCGCGCGACGTGCTGGCAGTGGTGTGTACCTGGGGACCGGACGATCCGCGCACCGAGGCGGAGATCGCGCGACTGATCGATCAGCGGTTCGCCGGCGCGGCCGCTGCCGGGCGGCAGGCGAACCTGCTGACGATGTCGAGCAGCGAGTTCGCTGCCGTGCTGTCGCTGACGCCGGAGCAGGCGGCCGTGCTATCGACCCTCGTGCGGCAGGCCGACGTCACCGTGACGGCCGACTGAGCCCAACTGCGTCCTGATGTCCTTCGGCGCGCGCATGTGCCACGCGTCGGTGATGAGCTCCGCGAGGCGTTGCGCGTCGACCGCGGCCAGCCGCAGCAGCACCAGCGGCCAGCCCTCGTAACCGCGCGCGGTGAAGAACAGCTCGGGCTCGCCGAGCAGCAGCGCCTGGCGCTCGGACTCGTCTCCGACGTACAGCACCGCGATATCGACGCGGATCTGCCGGCGCTGGCCCGGGATGTGTTCCGGATACGACCAGATGAAGCCCTTGTTGCCAACGCGGAAGTCGAAGCCGTCCGAAGGAATCTCCTCGACCGCCGGCAGCGCCGAGGCGATCCGCCGCACGTCCTCCGCATCCGCCACCTACGCAGTGTGCAACGTGGCTGGCGGGAGCGCCGCATGGCGCGAGAATGACGGGGATGGACTACCTGGACCGGATCGGACTCGAGCACCCAGTAGTGCAGGCCGGCATGGGCGGCGGGGTCGTCCGTGCCGAACTCGCCGGCGCGGTCTCGGCGGCGGGTGCGCTCGGCACGATCGGCATCCTGCCTCCCGCGCTGTTCCGCGCCGAACTGCAGCGTGCACGGGAGCGCGCGCCCGGCCGGCCCGTTGCGGCGAACCTGCTGGTGCCGTTCACCCGAACCGCCCACGTGCGCGGCTGCGTCGAAGCCGGCGCCGCCCTCGTCGTGTTCCACGGCGGGCTGGGCCGACGGTGGTTCGCCGCGCTGCGGGACGCGCGGATTCCGGTCTTCTGCACCGTCGGCAGTCTCGCGCAGGCGCGCGCTGCGGTGGCTGCGGGTGCCGACGGCTTGGTGGTGCAGGGCGTCGAGGCCGGTGGACATCTGATGGGCGCCGAGCCGCTGGACGCGCTGTTGCCGAAGGTGCGGGACCTCGGCGCGAACCTGCCCGTGCTGGCCGCGGGCGGCATCGCCGAATCCGCCGACGTGGCGCGGGTGCTAGACGCCGGCGCCGCGGCCGCCGTTGCGGGAACCCGCTTCCTTCTCACCGACGAATCGCGAGCCCACCCGGAGTACAAGCGCCGCGTCGCGGCCGCCACGCAGACGCTGCGGACGACGCTGTTCGGCTTCGGCTGGCCGCTCGCCCATCGCGTGGTGCCCAACGCCGCGACCGACCGGTGGTGCGGACCGGACGGCGATCCGCCGCGCTGGCTGCGCTGGACGGAACGTGCGTCGGGTCCCGCGTCGCGCGTGCTGCCGGTGAGCGCCGGCGCCTTCCTCGCCGCCCGCCAGCGCGTCTCGCTGCCGCTGTTCGGTCCGGCGCTGCCGCTTCGCGGCATGCCCGATGCGGCCGTCGAACGGACGGCGCTCTACGCGGGCGAGACGGTCGGCAAGATCAGCGACATCGTTCCCGCCTGCGAGGCCGTCGAACGCTTGACGAAATGATCAACGGGTAGCTTCGAGCAGGCCGAGCAGGGCGAGTCCGTACGCCTGCTCGGCGTCGGCGTCCACGCTGGTGTGCGGCACGCCGTTGACCTCGGTGCGAACGAGCCAGCCGTCGGCGGTGCGGTCGAGTCCGCGGAACGTGCCGGCGAGCAACTCCCGCAGCTGCGTCTCGCGCGGCAGCCACAGCGCGTTATCCGCCTCTACCGAGTCGAGCGCCCACTCGACGGTGCCGTTGAAGCCGATCACCGGCCCGTGCGGCAGTTCGTGCACCTCGACCGTCATGTCGCTGAGCACGAACACCTCGGTGTCCATGTCGCGGTTCGGGACCACGAAGCGATCGCCGGACGCGGGCGACCACCGCAGCCCCGTGTCGCGAAGCTTGCGCGCCAGCTCGAGCGAAATCACCCCACCAGTGTTACTTGGCCGGCAACGAACGTGCGTAATCGACCCCGTGCGCGACCCAGCGCCGCAGCTCGTCGTCCGTTGCCACCGCCTGCTCGTCGACGCGCAGCCAGCCGTCCATTTCCCGGCCGCGCATCGCGAAGCGGCGGACGTGCGGTGTACTGATGAGCGAGTCCGTCTGCGCCGGCTCGACGCGCAGCAACAGCCCACCCTGTCCGCTGGCGCTCACCGCCATGTTCCCGTTGATCAGGAACGCCAGCCCGCCGAACATCCGCTTCTCCGTAAGCCCCGGCTCGGTCGCGACGACCGCCCGGATCCGCTCGGCGAGCTGCTCGTCATACGCCATGGCGCGAGTATGGCAGCGGGGTCTGTTACCTATCGGCCGTCCGGCACGTCAGGGTCATAGGAGGTGGTGGCCGTGACGGACGAGCGCGACTGGCTGGCGCAGCGGTTCGAGCAGGATCGCGCGCGGTTGCGCGCTGTCGCGTACCGGATGCTCGGCTCGCTGGCCGAGGCCGACGACGCGGTGCAGGAGGCATGGCTGCGGCTGGCCCGCTCGGATGCCGACGCGATCGAGAACCTGAGTGGCTGGCTGACGACCGTCGTCGGCCGGGTCTGCCTCGACATGCTGCGCACCCGCAGCGCGCGCCGGGAGGACTCGCTCGACGTACGCATCCCCGACCCGATCGTGACCCGTGCCGAGGGCCCCGATCCCGAGCAGGAGGCCGCGCTCGCCGACTCGGTCGGGCTCGCGCTCGGCGTCGTGCTCGACACGCTCGCGCCGGCCGAGCGGCTCGCGGTCGTCCTGCACGACATGTTCGGCGTTCCGTTCGACGACATCGCGACGCTGCTCGAGCGATCCCCGGACGCGACCAAGATGCTCGCCAGCCGGGCCCGCCGACGACTGCGCGGCGCGGCCCCGACTCCGGACACCGGGATCGCCCGGCAGCGCGAGGTCGTCGACGCCTTCTTCGCGGCTGCCCGGGCGGGCGATTTCGAGGCGTTGGTCGCAGTGCTCGCACCCGACGTGGTGCTGCGCGCGGACGCCGGCCCGGAGCGGCCGGACGTGTCGGCGCTCGTGCGCGGCGCTGCGGCGGTCGCCGGCCGAGCGATGATGTTCCGGTTGCCCGCGGCGGTCGTGCTGCCGGTGCTGGTGAACGGTGCCGCGGGCGTACTCATCACCGTCGACGGCAGGCCTGTCTCGGTCATGGGCTTCACGGTCGTGGACGGGCGGGTCGCTGCCATCGACGCGATCAGCGACCCGGCCCGCCTCGCGACCCTCGACCTGCCGCTCTAGC
>DASQSE010000156.1:0-16903 GCA_035642535.1 Jatrophihabitans sp.
CGGCGGTCCGCGACGGCAGCGGCGCGCAGCGGCGCCGCGCACTCGTCGCCGGGTACGCCTGCGGCCCGGGCGACGAGTCCGAGGCGGCCGCCGGCTGGGCCCTCGCACGCGCGGCGGCGACGTCGTACGACGTGTGGTTGATCACCCGCCCGCGGTTCGCGCCCGCCATCACCGCCGCACTCGCCGCCGAGCCCGAACTCGCCGCACACCTCGTCCCGATCTACCTGGACCTATCGGCGGCCGTGCTGCGCTTCAAGCGCCGCCCGCGGGACGTCTACTGGTACTACGTCCTGTGGCAATGGGCGCTCGGCCGGCGCGCCCGGGACCTGCACGCCCACATCCGATTCGACGTCGCGCACCATGCCACCTTCGCCGCCGACTGGTTACCGTGCGGCCTGACCCGGCTGCGCGGCGTGCCGCTGGTCTGGGGTCCGGTGGGTGGCGCCTCCTACCTCCGCTGGTCGCTGGCTCCGTGGCTGGGTCCGCGCGGCGTGCTGAGCGAGCTGGCCCGATCGATCGGCACCCGCGTTGCCCGTGCAGTCTGGGGCGACCGCGCGGCGCGGCGTGCGGCCGTCGTCGTCGCACAGAACGGCGACGTCGCGGCCCGCTTCGCCACGCACGCGCGCCAGGTGGTCGTCGAGCCCAATGCCGCACTCGAGCCGGCCGAGCCGCGTCGCAGCCGGGACGGACACGGCGAATACCGGGAGGCAGTGTTCGTCGGTCGGCTCGTGCCGTGGAAGGGTTGCCGGCTCGCGCTCGATGCGCTCGCCCGACCCGAGGCGGCCGGCTGGCGTCTCGACGTATACGGCGCCGGGCCGGATGCGGCTGCGCTCTCGGCCAGGACCCGGCGGCTCGGGTTGGCCGAGCGAGTGAGCTTCCACGGCTGGCGGCCACGCGCCGAGGTGCTCGATGCCTTCACCCGGGCGGACGCACTGCTCTTCCCGTCGATGCACGACTCGGCGGGCTGGGCGGTTGCCGAGGCGAGCGCGGTCGGCTGCCCCGTGGTCTGCCTCGATATCGGGGGCCCGCCGCTTCTCGCCGGCCCAAACGGACATGTCGCGGCTCCCTCCCGCGACGTCGTCCGCGCCTTGGCGCGGGCACTCGAGACCGCGGGCACCGCTGCCCGTATCGGCTACCCCCGCTGGTCAGCGCAGCGGTTGCCCGCCCTCGTCCAGGACTGGTACCGGGACGCGATAGCGAGCACTACCGACGGCGGTGCCTGATGGCCGAGCAGGTAGACCTCGTGCGACCCGACGGCGGGACCGAGCTGCGGCTCGCGAGCCGCGCCGCGCGCGGGATCGCCACCACGCTCGTCGGCCAGGGTGGGCAACTCGTTCTGCAGACGACCTCGGTGGTCATCCTGGCCAGGTTGCTCGACCCGCGCAGCTTCGGGCTGTACGCGATGGTGCTCGTCGTCGTCGGTGTGGGCGAGATCTTCCGCGACTTCGGGCTGTCTTCGGCCGCGGTACAGGCGAAGCACCTGTCAGCGGCGCAGCGTGATCAGCTGTTCTGGATCAACGCGGCCATCGGAGTTGCCCTGATGATCGTGCTGTTCACCGGCGCGCCCGTTGTCGCTGCGCTGTTCGGCGAGCCGGCGCTGACCCCGATCGCGCGCGCCCTCGCACCGACGTTCCTCATCAACGGCCTGGCCACGCAGTACCGCGCCGACCTGAACCGTCGGATGCGCTTCGGCCGGTTGGCTCTGACCGATCTGCTCGCCCAGGCCGTCGCCGTCGGAACCGGGGTCACCTGCGCGGCCCTCGGCGCCGGGTATTGGTCGCTCGTCGGTGCCCAACTGGCGCAGGTCAGCACCGTGCTCGCCGCCGTCGCATGCTTCTGCGCATGGCTTCCCGGCCCGCCCTGGCGCACGGCTGACGTGCGCGATCTCCTGATCTACGGACGCAGCTTCATCGGCGCGCAGCTCGCCAACTACGTCGGCAGCAACACGGATGCCGTGGTCGCCGGACTGCGCTTCGGCGGTAGCCCGCTCGGCATGTACAACCGGGCGTTCCAGCTGCTCATGAACCCGCTCAACCGGTTCCGCGTACCGGCCACGACCGTGGCCCTCCCGGTGCTCGCCCGGCTACAGGACGAACCACAACGATCGGGCCGTTACCTGCGCCGTGCGCAGATCGCACTCGGCTACACGATCGTCGCCGGCCTGGCGCTCGTGGCCGGCGCATCCCGCCCGTTGGTCGAGCTCCTGCTCGGCGATCAATGGGCGAAGGTCCCACCCATCCTGTCGCTGCTCGCCCTCGGCGCGGCGTTCCAGATGGTCTCCTACATCGGATACTGGACCTTCATCTCGCGCGGCCTCACCGGTTCGCTGTTCCGCTTCACACTCGTTTCGACCACGGTGCGCGTGGCGTGCATCGTCGCGGGCAGCTCGTGGGGCGTCGTCGGTGTGGCGGCGGGGTACGCGGTCGGCCAGGCGCTTTCGTGGCCGCTGTCGCTGATGTGGCTCGGCAGGGTGACAGTCCTGCCGATCGGCGAGCTGTACCGCGGCGCGGTCCGCATCCTGGCGATGGCCGGCGCGGCGTGCGCCGCCGTGTACCTGACGTGCAATGAACTCTCGACCCGGTCGAGCCTCGTGGCACTCGGCGCGGCGTGCCTGGTGCTGGTCGCGGTGTACATCGCCGGCGCCGTCCTCACCACAGCGGTGCGGCAGGACCTGCGCGATACCGCGGACGTGCTGAGGCGGGTGATCCGGTGACCGACCTCAGCACCACGAGGCTGACCATGTCGAGCGACGCCCAGCGGGCGCTCGAACGGGCCGGTGCCATGCTCACGTTGTTCGCCCTCGGGCTGCGGCAGCCCATCCATACCGGCATCACCACCGGCTTCCTGCTCGCGATGCTGCTTGCGCCGGTCTGGCTGGTGCGTATCCGTCGATACCGCGGCGCGATCCCGTTGCTCCTCCTCGGATCGGCGGCGGTGATCGCAGGCCAGCTGCTGAGCGCCTACTCGAGCGACACGAATGTCGTCGTCGCCAGCTTCCGGCTGAGTTCGACGGCGCTGCTCCTCGGGACGCTCTGCACGATCGGCGTGGTGCTGTGGGCGCGCACCGTGCTGTCCGGTTCCGCGGTCGCGGCTTGGTACGGCGTGGGCATGCTCGTCGGCCCGGTGCTCGAGCGCACGCCGAGCCAGGGCAACGCGTGGAAGTTCGTCTTCGGACTGCCTGTCGCCATCGTCGTACTCGCCATCGCCGGCCGGCGCTCCCGAGCTTGGGAGTTCGTTGCGTTGGCCGGCCTGGCGCTGACGTCGATCCACTTCGACTCGCGCTCCTACTTCGCGACGTTGTTGCTGACCGGATCGGTCGTGTTGTGGCAGGTGCGCCCGCGCGCGGTTCGCCGCCGTGCGTCGGCGGCCGGCACGGCAGTCGTCTTCGCGCTCATCGGGGCGGCGACGTACTTCGTCGGCACGACCCTGCTCGTGAACGGATACCTGGGCGCCGACGCGCAGTCCCGCTCGATCGCGCAGATACAGACGTCGGGATCGCTCATCCTCGGTGGCCGCCCGGAGCTGCAGGCCACGCTGGCGCTGTTCAAGGAACGGCCGCTCGGCTTCGGGATGGGCGTGGTCGCCAACCCACACGACGTGCTCGTCGCGAAGTCCGGCTTGACGAACGTGAACTACGCGCCGAACAACGGTTACGTCGACCGCTACATGTTCGGCAACCAGATCGAGCTGCACTCCGTGCTGGGCGACATCTGGGCACAGGCCGGCGTCCTAGGGATCGCGCTCGTCGCGATGCTCGCTTACCTGATCACGGGCGGCCTGGTCCGGCGCATCGCGAACGGCACAGCGGGTGCGTTGCTGGTGTTCGTCTCCGTCTGGTCGCTGTGGTGTCTTGCGTTCAGCCCGTTCTTCGCGTCCGCCCCGATCCTCGCGCTCGCAGTCGGCCTCGGCCTGACGGTCAAACGGGGCGGCGCCGGTACTCCGCCGGACGATAGCCAAGCGTGCCCAGAAACAGCCCGACCCCGCCGCTGAGCCGGCACACCGCGGGAGCCCATCGGACCGGGTTCGCGGTGACGAGCCCCCACACCAGGCCGCCGAGCGCACCGACCCGGGCCAGCGCACGGAGCGTCAGCGATGCCCGGACCCGGATCCGGGCGGCCCGCGTCTGCGCCAGCCTCAGCTCCATGTAGCTCCACGAGGTGCCGTCGCGCACCATACGGCGAAGCACCCACCTTGCCCTCGCCCGATCCGGCGGGACCGACTCGATCACCTCGGCATCGTCGCACCAGCGGATCGCGGCGCCACGACTGAGCAGCTCGTGGCTGAACAGCGTGTCCTCGCCGCCCACCAGCCCGAGGCGCTCGTCGAAGCGCACTCCGCAGCGGCGTACCGATTCGAGGTCGAGCAGCAGGTTGTTCGTCGCCGCACCCGTAACCGGCTCGCCGGTGCTGCGCTGCCGGCGGTCGAAGACGCCGCTGGCCGTCACCCAGTCCGGCGGCGGGATCTGGAACTCGGTGCGCACCGGGCCGACCACCGAACATCCCCAGGCCCGCCAACAGCTCACGAGCTGGCCGAGCCAGTCGCCGGCAGGCAGTTCGTCGTCATCGATGAAGACGAGCGCACGCGAGCCGCCGGCTTCCGCGAGGGCGCGATTGCGCGCCGCCGCGATGCCCGGTCGCGGCTCGCGAACGTAGTCGATCCGGTCGAGACCCGAGGCCGCGGCCGGCTGCGCGGCGCTGCCCGCGGGGTCGTTGTCGATGATGAGGACGCGCGCCGGCGGAGTGATCGAGTCCGCCTGCCGCACCAGTTCGGCGACCAGGCGCGGGACGCGCTCCGGCCTGCGGAAGGTCAGCACGGCAACCGTCACCTCGGCGTCCGGACGCGCGGCGACAGCCATCGTCGAGGCCCCCTCCCTGCTTCGCAACTTGCACGGTAATCGGATAGACCCCCCGCGTAACGGGCCTTTGGGCCCCTGACCGGGCGGCCCAGCGCACTTAGCATGGGACTAACGCCCGATCGCGCCGGGGCGGAAAGGGACGGGAACGGGTGGATCTTCATCGATATCTGGCAGCTCTGCGCAAAAGCTGGTGGATCGTCATCATCGCGGTACTGGCCGGGGGCGCCGGCGCGTACCTGTGGAGCGCCCGGATGACCAAGATCTACGCCGCCCACGTGGACTTCTATGTGAGCACCCACCTCACCGACGTCCAGTCGGTGTCCGGCGTCGACCAGTTCGCGCAGTCCCGAGCCACGACCTACGCCGAGCTTGCGTCCAGCGATCGGCTGGCCGGCATGGTCCGCCAGTCGACCGGTCTGGCGATGAGCCCGCGGGCGATCGCCCATGAGGTCTCCGGAACCGCCCACCTGAGCACGGTGATCGTCACGACCACGGTGCGAGATCCGTCGCCGCGCCGTGCCCTCACGATCGCGTCCGCCCTCACTCGGCAGTTTCCCGCGATGGTCGATGCCCTGGACAACCCGATGTCACCGGACGCCGAGGTGCACCTCGAGGTCGTGTCCGGCCCGATAGTCGGCTCGGCGCCGGTGTCGCCACGGACCAATCTCAACGTGGCGCTCGGCATCGCGCTCGGGCTGGCGGCCGGCATCGCGCTCGCGTTGCTCCGCGAGTTGCTGGACGTCTCGGTGCGCACGGCCGATGACGCCACCGGCGCGACGGGCACCCGGCTGCTGGGCACGATTCCGGTCGACTCGGGCGCCCGCGAGCACCCCTTGGTGGTCGACGAGTGGCGCCATACACCGCGCGCGGAGGCCATGCGGCGATTGCGCACCAATGTCCGGTTCATCGACGCCGTCCAGCCCTTCAAGGTCATCGCCGTCACGTCGGCGCTGCCCAACGAGGGCAAGTCCCTCACCGCGGTCAACCTCGCGCTGGTGCTGGCCGAATCCGGCGGACGGACGGTGTTGGTGGACGCCGACCTGCGCCGGCCGTCCGTGGCGCGGTATCTCGGCATAGAGGGCACGGTGGGACTCACGACGGTGCTCGCCGGCATGATCCCGCTGGACGAGGCGCTGCAGTCCGTGGGCGAGCGCCAACTCGAGGTCCTCACCGCCGGGCAGATCCCGCCGAACCCGTCCGAGTTGCTCGGCAGCCCGGCGATGGGCCAGCTGGTGGCAGCGCTGCGAGCGCGGGCGGATTACATCGTGTTCGACACCCCGCCGGCGCTTCCGCTGGCCGACGCTGCAGTCCTCGGCGGCGCCGTCGACGGCACGCTGCTCGTGATGCGTTGTGGGCGTACGAAGCGCGCGCACGCCGCCTCGGCCGCCCACGCATTGCGCGCCGCGGAGGGTCGCTTCGTCGGCGCCGTCCTCAACATGTCGCCGCTGCGCAGAGGCGACGATCGCGGGTACGGGTACACCTATGGTCCGGATGAGCAGGTCGACCGCACCCGGCCGCAGCGGTTGACGGGGCTGCTCGCCCGCGTCCCGCGCCGGCGCCGGGGCACGCACGCGCCGACGCCGGTCGGCACCGCCACCCGGTAGCCGCGCGCCGAGCACTCACGCTTTCGAATTCGTCACGGCGAAGAAGTCATGTTGCGGGACGTAGTGCCGATATTCAGGTAGTCGCTGCACGGGGAACGAGGCAGCGAGAACCGAACCGCTCAGCCTGCGGGGGTTGACCCGCTCAGTCGGGAGACGGGTCCGACCTCGGAGGACCGATGTCCCGCCGCCTCGCTCGACCCGCCGCACTGATTTGCGTATACACCGTCCTCGCCGGCGCCACCGTCGGCGCGCTGCTCACGACCGCCTCGGCCGAAGCCGCCGCGCAGCCGGACACCGCTGCATACGCCGCCACTCGCAACATCGCCGACTGGTTCGGCCGCACCGTGCCGCACGGGCTCGGCGTGGCGTCGGTCGGCGGACCGTGGAGCACCTCGTCCCGCGCACAGTTCGCCGTCACGCCCGGCCACGGCAAGGTGGGGATCCTCGATCCGGGAACCAGCGCGGTCGCGCGGCTCGGCGCTGTCGTGTGTCGCGACGAACGGGTCCGGCTGCGGTTCTCAGTGCCGCGGTTGCCCACATCTGGCAACGGCACGTTCGTGTCCCTCCAACTGCGCCGCCAGCGAAGTGGCGCCGAGTACCTGGCCCGCGTCCGGGTCGCTCCGGGCGGCCGGCTCATGCTGAGCCTGCTCGAGAACCAGGACGGGCGGCAGCGCACACTCGCTCCGGAGATCGCGGTTGCGCAGCGCGCCACGGCCGGGCGACAGGTCGTGCTCGAGGGTCGCGTGACCCGAGCGGGCGCGCCGTCGCTTGCCGCGCGCGCGTGGCTGGCCGACACCGCTGTGCCCGACTGGCAGCGCGTCGCGGTAGACACCACCTCGGTCATCAGCACCGCGGGCACCTACGGCGTCGATACCTACCAGTCCGGCGCGTCCGGATCCGGGCGGATCGACGCCCGGGCGTTCCAGGGTTGGGCGCTGACCGGCACAGCCGAGCCGAGCACGTCGTCGAGCGCGCCGGCATCGGCCACCGCGAGTCCGTCGGCATCGGCCACCCCGACACCGAGCCCGACCACGACGTCACCGCCGCCCCCGCCGCCTTCGCCTTCGCCTCCGCCGACGGTCGGAGCGCCGGCGCTCGGCTCGACGGACTACCCGATTCCCGCCGACGCCGTGTACGCAGCGCCGGTCGGCAGCGACATCGCCGGCACGGGCACCGCGGCCGCGCCTTACCGGACGCTCGCGAAGGCTGTCGCCGCCGCGCCGTCGGATGGCACGGTTGTGCTGCGCGCCGGGATCTACAACGAGCACGTCTTTCTGAGCAAGCCGCTGACGATCCAGAACGCACCCGGCCAAGCCGTGTGGCTCGACGGCTCGGTGCCCGTCACCGACTGGACGCAGACCGGCAGCACCTGGATGCACAGCGGCTGGACATACCAGTTCGACAGCAGCGCTTCGTTCACCAAGGGCTCCGACGCCGGGGGCTTCGTCAACCCGAACTACCCGATGGCCGCGCACCCCGATCAGGTGTTCATGGACGGCCACGGGCTCACCCAGGTCGCGTCGAACCCGGGGCCGGGCGAGTTCGCCGTGGACTACGCCGCGCAGCAGATCACGCTCGGCTCCGATCCGACGGGCCACGCGATCCGAGCCAGCAACATCCAGCAGGCCGTCGTGGCATCAGCCGGCAACGTGACGCTCCGGGGCATCGGCATTCGGCGCTACGCCACCTCGCTGTGGCAGATGGGCACTGTCTTCCTAGGCGGCTCGATCGGCGGCGACGTGCTGCGCGACCTCGCCGTCCAGGACAACGCCACCCAGGGAGTGTCCGCGGACACCCCGAACGTGACGATCGATCACCTGACGTCGAGCGGGAATGGCATGACCGGCATCCACGCGAACGCGGCGGACGGCCTGATCGTGCAGAACTCGGTCATCGACGCGAACAACGCCGAGCACTTCAACGTCCAGCCCGCCGCGGCGGCCATCAAGGTCACCCGGGTCCGTGGCCTCACGATCAGGGACAACGTGGTCAGCAACACGCGCGGCGCGACCGGCATCTGGACCGACGTCACCACCGTCGGCTTTGCGATCGTCGGCAACAAGGTGCTCGGTAACCCGGTCTACGGCATCGAGACCGAACTGTCCGACACCGGCATCGTCGCCGACAACGTGATCTCCGGCGCGAAGTACGGCTACACGGCGTACAACACCGGCAACGTGCAGGTCTACAACAACACATTGGACGACAACGGCGTGTGGGACGTCGGGATGACGATGGACGCACGGCGCAACCTGTCGGATCCGACGTGTCCGTGGATCTCGCGCAACATCGTCTTTTCGGACAACCTCTTCGGGCGCGACGGCTCGCTCGGCAGCGGGATGTTCCAGTTCTACGCGCTCGACAAGGCGACCCACACCTCTGCCGATGCCATGAACGTCACTGTCGACGGCAACGTCTTCAACACGAAGAGCGTGACCAGAGACCCGACACTCGTCGGCTGGGGTGGTTCCGACAACGTCACCGTCGCGAGCTACAACGCGCTCGCCACGTTCGACTCGATGAACGGCTGGTCGAATTCGGCGCAACCCGCGACCGACGCGCTGGCCGCGCCCGTCGGTGCGTATGACGGGACGGGAGTGGCGATCCCGCTGCCCGGCGATGTCGCCCGTGCGATCGGCGTCGCCACCGGCGCGGCGCACATCGGCGCGTTCTGAGCCGGACGACTCAGAGCCGGGCCACCTCGCGGTACCAGCGCACCGACCCGACGACCAGGAAGATCGCGTTCGCGGCGAACAGCGCGGCGTAGGTCGCCACGAAGGCAGGGTGCGCGGCAATCAGCAGCACGCTCAAGCACAGCACGCCGTAGTCGTTCGGCAGCACGACCAGCGAACGCAACACCGGCGCAGCCTCGCGCGGCCGCACGCTCGCGGTCGGCACGCCGCCACCACCGGTCCGTGCGTCTGCGAGCCGGCGCATGAAGTCGGACAGGATGAGCGCGAAGAAGAACACCGCCGAGACCACCGCGAATCCGAGCGGGATGAGCAGCACGACCCGGTGCAGGTCGTAGTACCGGAACCACATGATCGCGATCGCGATATGGAAGGTCGACAGCTTCAGTGCGTCGAGCACATGGTCGAGCCACTCGCCGGCGAGGGTGCCGCCGCCGCGCAGCCGGGCGACCTGGCCGTCGGCGGAGTCGAACGCATAGCCGAGCAGCAGGCTCGCGGTCACAACCACCGCGAGCGGCCACGTGGGGCGAAGCGTTGCGAGCAGGACGATTCCGGCGAAGGTGAATCCCGCGCTGATCACGCTGACCTGGTTCGGAGACAGGCCCGCGCGATATGCCGTTGCCGCCAATTGCCGCCCCACTGGACGGTTGACCCACCGTGAGTATCCGGCCGCGCCGCGGTTGCTCTTCTGCGCGCGGGCGAGCGAGGCGAGCACGACGTTACGAGGTGGCCGGCCACCGGTCACAGCTTTGCTCGTCACCCGGGCCGTCCCTCTCGCCGCCTATGTGCACCCGACGCTAAGCGTGCCTTCGTGTCGATAAACACGGTCCTTTGGCCCGTCTCTACGGGGATACGTCCGGCGTCGTCGGGGCCAGAGTCCCTGGTTCGGCGAGTAACGGCGACCTAACGTCGTATTTACGCGCCGCCGACCATCCTCGGCGCGCCGGTGTGAGCGCCGGGAGGGGGCGAAGTGCGAGTCGGATACGTGCCCGGTGTGTTCGATATGTTCCATATCGGCCACCTCAACATCCTGCGTCACGCACGCTCCGTATGTGACGAGCTGATCGCCGGAGTGGTCAGCGACGAGCGGGCCGCGATCGCGAAGGGCAGCGCGCCGATTGTGCCGCTCGCCGAGCGGCTCGAGATCGTGCGCGCCATTCGCTACGTCGACCGGGCGGTCGTCGAGGACGTCCCCGACAAGCTCGAGATGTGGCAGCAGCTCGGCTTCGACCTGATCATCAAGGGCGACGACTGGCGCGGGACACCCAAGGGCAAGAAGTTGGAGCGCGATTTCGGCCCGGTCGGCGTCGAGGTCGTCTACCTCCCCTACACCGTCCACACCTCGAGCTCGGCGCTGCGCCGCCTGGTGACTGCGCGGCTCGCCGATGGGTTGTGACGGGGGTGCGCGGTGAAAGGAATCATCCTCGCCGGCGGTAACGGCACCCGACTGCACCCGATCACCCACGCGGTGAGCAAGCAGCTGTTGCCGGTCTACGACAAGCCGATGATCTACTACCCGCTCTCGGTGCTGATGCTCGCGGGCATCCGGGACATTTTGATCGTCACCACGCCACGTGAACAGAGCCAGTTCGTGCGGCTGCTCGGCGACGGCAGCCAGTGGGGCATCCGGCTCAGCTACACCAAGCAGCCCGCCCCGGATGGCATTGCGCAGGCCTTCCTGATCGCTGCCGACTTCCTGGCCGGGTCGCCGGCCGCACTCATCCTCGGCGACAACATCTTCTTCGGCCACGGCGTCCCGAAGCTGGTCTCCGACGCCGTGCAGCGCGTCGAGCAGGACGCCGGCTGCGAACTGTTCGGCTACCGGGTGAGCGATCCCGAGCGCTACGGCGTCGCCGAACTGGACACCGCGGGCCATCTCATCGACATCGAGGAGAAGCCTCCGAAGCCGCGTTCGAACATCGCGGTCACCGGGCTGTACCTCTATGACGGAGACGTCGTCGACCTAGCTCGCTCGCTGCGCCGGTCTGCGCGTGGCGAACTCGAGATCACCGATCTCAACCGCGCCTACATCGCGCGCGGCACCGCCCGGCTGGTCGACCTCGGCCGCGGCATCGCCTGGCTCGACACCGGGACGCACGACTCCCTCATGCAGGCCGGCCAGTTCGTACAGGTGCTCCAGCAACGACAGGGTGTGACGATCGCCTGCCTCGAGGAGATCGCCATGCGGCAGGGAGCGCTCACCCCGGAGCAGGCGATCGCGCGTGCCGACGAGATGGGCAAGTCGAGCTACGGCGAGTACCTGCGGCAAGCCGCCATCGACTACCTGCTCGCCGGCTGACGTCATGGCTGCGCAGGTGTGCCTCGCCGAGGCCAGGGAACGGGCGATCGCCGGGCTATGGGAACTTCGGCTGAAGACCGTCACCGATGACCGCGGCACCGTGCGCGAGTTCCTGCGCGCCAGCGCCTTCGCCGAACTCGGAGTTCCCGCACCCGACCGGTGGACGCAGATCAACCTCACCAGAACTCGGCGCGGCGCCGTGCGCGGCCTGCACGGTGAAGCGGTCACCAAGTTGATCGGACTCGCCTCCGGCACTGCGCTCGGCGCCTACTTGGACGCCCGTCCGGACTCACCGACGTACGGCACGGTTGTCACGGAGCAACTCGAGGTCGGCATGCAGGTGCTCGTCCCGCCGGGTGTGTGCAACGGCTTCCAGGCCATCACGGACTGCGAGTACCTCTACCTCTTCGACGCCGAGTGGCAGCCCGACATGCCCGGCGTGGCGGTGCGGCCCACCGACCCCGCACTCGGCATCGCCTGGCCGTTGCCGATCGATGCGATCGACCCGGCAACGATCTCGGCGAAGGATGCCACCGCACCACTGTTCGCAGAACTGCGAGGTTGAGCAGATGCGGGTGTTCGTCACGGGCGGCGCGGGGTTCATCGGTTCGCACTTCGCGCGTTCGGTGCTGACCGACAAGTATCCGTACCTTGCCGGTGCCGAAGTCACGGTCTTCGACAAGCTCACGTACGCCGGCAACCTCGCCAATCTCGAGTCGGCCGCCGGCAATCCGCGTTACCGCTTCGTGCAGGGCGACATCTGCCGGCCCGCGGACCTGGACGCCGCGCTGCCCGGCCACGACGTCGTCGTGAACTTCGCAGCGGAATCGCACGTTGACCGGTCGGTCTCCGGCGGCGCCAGCGAGTTCGTCAGGACCAACGTCGTCGGCGCACAGCAGGTGCTGGACGCCGCGCTGCGCCACCGAGTGCAGACCGTCGTACAGGTATCCACCGACGAGGTGTACGGGTCGATCGAGTCAGGATCGTGGCGCGAAGATCATCTGCTGCAACCGAACTCGCCCTACGCCGCATCCAAGGCCGGCGCCGATCTCGTTGCCCGCTCCTACGCTGTGACCTACGGCTTGGACGTGCGAATCACGCGCTGCTCGAACAACTACGGGCCGTACCAATTCCCGGAGAAGGTCATCCCACTGTTCATCACCAACCTGCTCGACGGGCTCTCGGTGCCGCTCTACGGCGTGGGCACGAACGTGCGCGACTGGCTGTTCGTCGGCGACCATTGTCACGCTCTCGCGCTCGTCATGGAGCATGGGGCGCCGGGCGAGGTCTACAACATCGGCGGGGGCCGTGAGCTGTCCAATCGCGCGCTCACCGAACTGCTCCTCGACGCCACCGGCCGGAACTGGTCGTCGGTCGAGGAGATCGTCGACCCGCGCGGCCCTGCCCACGACCTGCGCTACTCCGTCGACCACTCGAAGATCGCGGCACTCGGCTATCAGCCGCGGACCAAGTTCGAGGACGGGCTCGCTCGCACCGTCGACTGGTTCCGCGACAACCGCGACTGGTGGGCGCCGCTGCGCGCCCGGGCGGCGTTCTGACCATGCGCTGGCTGGTCATCGGAGCGTCCGGTCAACTCGGTAGTCATCTGATCAGCCTGCTGGCCGGACAGGACGCGATCGGCCTCACGATCGACGACCTCGACATCACCTCCCCCCAGGCCGTCGATGACGCCATCCGGCGGCTGCGGCCCGACGTGGTGCTGAACGCCGCGGCCTACACCGCGGTCGACGCCGCGGAGTCCGAGGAGGCCACTGCGTTCGCCGTGAACGAGGCCGGGCCGCGGCTCCTCGCCGCCGCACTGGCGACCCACGGCGGCCGACTCATTCACGTTTCCACCGACTACGTGTTCGGCGGACGGGCGAAGCGGCCGTACGAGCCGAACGATCCCACCCGACCGCGCACCGTGTACGGGCGTAGCAAGCTCGCCGGGGAACGCGCTGCTCGCACCGCGCTCCGCGATTGCCACATCGTGCGTACGGCGTGGCTCTACGGCGGCCCTGGTCCGAACTTCGTCGACACGATGCTGGGTCAGGAGCGCTCCCAACGAACCGTCGACGTCGTCGCCGATCAGGTCGGCTCGCCGACCTGGGTACGCGACCTGGCCGGCGGACTCGTCGCACTGGGCACCGCCGGCGTGCGACCGGGCGTCCTGCACTACGTCAACACCGGCCAGGCGTCGTGGTACGAGTTGGCGCAGGAGGTGTTCCGGCAGATCGGCGCCGACCCGGGCCGGGTGCGGCCAGTGAGCAGCGCGCAGTTCCCGCGACCGGCACCGCGTCCGGCATGGTCGGTCTTATCGACCCGATCTTGGACGGCAGCGGGGCTGCCGATGCCGCGTGGATGGCGCGTGGCGCTTCGCGAGCACGTCCGGCAGCGCGCGGCGCGGCTCGCCTAGCCACAGGTGTCGGCCACCGCTCATAGATCGGCCGGCAGCGTGTCCAACGGGATCTCGAAGCGGGCGAGGCCGTCGGCGATGAACAGCCGCGCGTGTACGTCACGCGCGAGTTCGGCCACCGGCCGGTTCGTGGCCGAGAACAGCACCGTGAACGTACCGATGTCGCACTCGGTGGCGCGCCGCGCGAGCAGGCGCAGCAGTCGGGTCGCCAGGCCGACGCGGCGCCACTCCGGGTCCACTGCCGCCGCCACCTCGGCGGTGACCCGCGTGCCGGGCTCGGCCGGCGACGAGACGTACCGCGCAATGGCGACGCCGTGCCGGTGCGCACGGGCGACGAGCGCGAAACGGCTCGTGTAGTCGAGCCGGGTCAGGGAATCCAGCAGGGCGGGGGTGATCCGCGGCGTCGCACCGAGGAAGCGGGCCCGCAGCGTCTCCGGATCAGCGGTGCGGATCGCCTCGGCGAGCTCGTCCGCGTCAGACGGCAGGATCGGCCGGACCTGAACGCGGCGGCCGTCGTCGAGCCGCAGCCGTAGGTCATAGCCGTCCGGGTAGCCGGGCGGATGACTAGCGCGCGCCACGACTTCACACTGTCATGGGCGAGCCGGTGTGGGCATCGGTACAAAGGACCCGATCGCTGCGCGACTCAGTTCGGTCACACCGTCGCAGCGAAGCGACCCAGTCGTCACGCGCTGGGCGTGGTGGTGGGATCGCCGCCGTCGATCGGCGGCGATCCCACGCTCGGGTGTGTCATCTGCGTTACGGGTTGATACCCGCGGACGTGCAGACCTTGCTCCCCACGGACCTGCACAACGCCGTGGCGTCGACGAACTCGTCCTTGATGACCGTGTCGGTCATATTGGACGCGTTCACCCAGACCGGGGTTAGTAGCGAGGCGGGCTGCTTGGCGCCCGACACACCCCTGGGCGGCGAGGTGGTCGAGTTGACCAACGACGCCGGCGGTGTCTCGTCTGCGCGCAGGATCGTGGCGAGTGCCACGGCAGCCTGCGCCTCGAGGTACACCGGCTTGTAGACGGAACCACACTGGTAGCCCTGCAGGATGTTCCGCATGCCCTGAATGGTGGCGTCCTGGCCGGTGGTCGGTATCTCCTTCGACCCCACTCCGTTGCTCTTCAGGACAGTGATCACCGCATTGGCGAGGCCGTCGTTGGCCTCGACCGTGGCGTTGATCTCCGGGTGCGCGGGGAACTGCTGGGTGAAGATCGTTGCACCGGTCGCGTTCGTCCAGCCGGGGGCGATCTTGTCGCCGACCAGCTTGTAGCCCTTGCCATTCGCAATACCGGGAGACAACGGGGTGGTTGCCCTGCCCCAGATCACCGAGTTGTAGCCCTGCGCGTATGAGACCGCGTTCGGGTCGGTGTCTTCCCCGCCGTCCAACTCGAACACCTTCGGGCTCTTGACGCCCCACTCCGATACACAGTCGGTGAAGCCCTTGCCGATCAGCCTGCCCACCTCGACGTTGTCGAAGCTGACGTAGTAGGTGTTCCTGCCGGTGAAGATCGCCCGGTCGTAACTGATCAGCGCCACGCCGTGCGAGGCGGCGTACTGCTGCACCTGAGCACCGACCGTCGAGTTGAGCGGGTCGAAGATCAGCACCGAGGCGCCGCGGCCGATATCGGCCTGCGCGAGCGCCAGCTCCGTCGCGTCCGCGCCCCGCGCATTGTCGATCTTGTATTCCGACGAGCTGTAACCGGCCATCTTGAAGGCCTTCGCCAAGTACCGCGCGTCGAAATCGACGTAGCGCGTGGAAGAGGTGGTGTCCGGCAGGATCACCCCAACCATGCCCTGACCCGCGGCAGCAAGGCCGGTGAGCTGTGCCATCGACGAGAAGCTGACGTCGAACGAATCAACCGTCAGACCCGAGGGCACGTCCGGCTTCGCACCTCCCGGACCGCCCGGCGACGGAGCCGTCCTGCCGCCGCTGCCGCACGCGACGACCGTCATCCCCGCGACCACCATTAGCGCCAGCAGCACCGCAAGCGAATGGCGGCGATCACGACCACGCTGATCACGCATCGCTTGCCTCCCCGAGGGTGTGCGCCACCACGCAGCCATGGCCTGCACCTCCAATTGCAGTCGCTCGCGGCCACCTGACGACAGCGGTCGAACGACCCATCCGGCGGCGGTTCGAACGTCCCTCCGGCGGGCGCGGACAGCCGCGCGAAGCGACGCACGAGCCGAACGTCATGCGGGTGTGCGGGCCGTATTGCCCTGCCGTCGGGTGTTCCGGTGCGGGAGTGTGAAGTCGATACAAGCGTGGCGGGGTGATCGGATGATGACGTCGAGCAGCATCACGGCCGACCCGCTGAGCACCTGCGCGAAGAGCCGGAGAACCCGATGAGCGCTGACGCCGGCGTGCGGTGGGTGCGGCTGCGCGCGGCCGGGGCCTGGCTGCGCGGCGATGAGATCCTCGCGGACCCCGTGCTGGCCGCTCTGGTGATCGAGGACCTCTGCTGGGAGATCGCGATGTGGGACTGGGCCCAGCGTGAGCCGCACCGCTGGCAGCCACGCCGCCTGGCCCGCTGGCGCGCGGAGCAGAAGGGGCTCTGGCAGCGACGCAAGAACCTCCGGGCGCAGGCGCGCTCGTGCGGGCTCACCGTCGTGTGAAGGCCAAGGCCGAAGGTGTTCGAACGTCGAGCGGATGGAGGTGGCGACAATGCAGGCAGCCGTAGGTGACCGGTTGGTGGTTCGCTCCCGGCATGTCGACGAGCCGAACCGGGTCGGCGAGATCCTCGAAGTGCAGGGCCACGACGGCGCACCGCCGTACGTCGTCCAGTGGGAGGGCGGGAGCCATCCCGTCGTGATGTACCCAGGACCGGACGCCGGCGTCGAACACCGCAACGCCGCAACTCGCCCTGGGAACTAGCGCCGCACAGCGCCGAGAGGCGTCCGGACCAGGTCCGGACGCCTCGCTCTCTGTTGTCGGGCGGTCGGTCAGTCGTGGGTGATCGGGATCCGAGTGACGGTCTCGGTGCCGGCCTTCGCGATCGGGACGCGCACCTCGAGGATGCCGTCCTTGTA
>DASQSE010000157.1:0-23276 GCA_035642535.1 Jatrophihabitans sp.
ATGGACGACGGCGTAATCAGCACTGCGGCGCGCGCGCTGGCCGCCGGCTCGAGGATGCGCCGCACCTCGAGCAGTTCCAGCACCGAGGCGTCGTGATGGAACTCGACGATGAAGTTGAGCGCCTCGAGCAACGAGTCGGCGGCAAGGCTCGAGACGTAGGTTCCGTCACCCTGGCGCACGTCCAGGATCCGCACGAGCGACAAGGCACGGACGGCTTCGCGCAACGAGTTGCGGGATAGGCCGAGGGTGGTCGCGAGGTCGGCCTCGCGGGGCAGGCGGTCGCCCGGGCGCAGTTGCCCGGAGACGATCATCGAGCGCAGTTTCTCGATCGCTTCGTCGGTGACCGCCATGCGGTGCCTCCCAATTCATCGGACGTGTAGCCCGATACTATCCCGCGTTTCTCCGAGTTGTTGACCAAGAACGCGTAGTTCCGGACGGACTGTCGTCCAGCCTCCGGTCGGCTTGGCACTAGACATCCGATGTTTGAGAGAGTAGACATCCGATCTAAACAGAGAACTGCCCCGACTTGCCAGAGTTGTCCGTTTTGGGAGTTGAGCACTTCGTGCCGAACCGCATCGCCTCGTTGGAGTTCACCGACGTGCGCTTTCCGACGTCGGTCGATCTCGACGGGTCGGATGCCATGAACACCGACCCGGACTACTCGGCGGCCTACGTGATCGTCACTGCCACCGACGGCGCGCAGGGTCACGCGTTCGTGTTCACGATCGGGCGCGGGAACGAGGTCGTGCTCGCCGCGACGCAGGCGCTCGAACACCTCGTGCTCGGCCTGGACCTCGACGAAGCGTTCGCCGACATGGGCGCGTTCTGGCGCCGGCTGGTCCATGACAGCCACCTGCGCTGGCTGGGCCCGGAGAAGGGCGTCATGCACATGGCGATCGGCGCCATGGTCAACGCCGTCTGGGATCTGTTCGCCAAGCGCGAGGACAAGCCGCTCTGGAAGCTGCTGGCGGACATGACCCCGGAGCAGATCGTCGACCTCATCGACCTCCGCTACCTCACCGACGCGCTCAGCCGCGCCGAGGCGCTGGAGATCCTGGCGCGGGCAGCGGCCGGCCGGCGCGAGCGGGAGCATCAGTTGCTCGACAAGGGCTACCCGGCCTACACCACCTCCGCCGGCTGGCTCGGCTACAGCGACGCGAAGGTCGCCCGGCTCGTGAACGAGGCGATCGCCGACGGGTTCACCCACCTGAAGATCAAGGTCGGCGCCGACGCCGACAACGATCTGCGCCGCGTGCAGATGGTGCGCGATCTGGTCGGACCGGAGGTACTCGTTTCGGTCGACGCCAACCAGCGCTGGGAGGTCGCGGAGGCGATCCGGAACGTCCGCATGCTCTCCGGGGTCGGCCTCTACTGGGTGGAGGAGCCGACCAGCCCCGACGATGTGCTCGGCCACCGCAGCATCAGCGAGGCCATCGCGCCGATTCGCGTCGCCACCGGGGAGCACGTGGCGAACCGAGTGATCTTCAAGCAGCTGCTCGCGTGCGATGCGATCCAGGTCTGCCAGATCGACGCGTGCCGGGTGGCCGGGGTGAACGAGAACATCGCGATCCTGCTGCTCGCTGCGAAGTTCGGCATCCCGGTCTGCCCGCACGCCGGGGGCGTCGGTCTGTGTGAGGTCGTCCAGCACCTGTCGATGTTCGACTTCCTGGCCGTCAGCGGCAGCACGGACGGCCGGTGGATCGAGTACGTCGACCACCTGCACGAGCACTTCGTCGATCCGGTCGAGATCGTCGGCGGCCACTACCGTGCGCCGACTGCGCCCGGCACCAGCGCCGCGATCCGGCTCGACGCGCGGACCCGATACCGCTTCCCCGATGGGCCCGTCTGGACCCATTCCCGGTCGTCGGCCGACACGGTTGCGGCCAACTCACAATTCGAGGAGACATCGTGAGACGCTCTACCGCCCTCAAGGGTTCGATCGCGCTTGCGGCCGCATGTGTGCTGGCCGCCGGCTGTAGCTCGAGCGCCGGCGCAGGCGGATCGGGGGGCGAACCGCTGGTCGGCGTGGACTACCCACGCTCGGACTCCGACTTCTGGAACGCATACATCAAGTACGTGCCGCAGATGGCAGACCAGGTCGGCGTCAGCATCAAGACCACGAATTCGCAGAACGACATCAGCAAGCTCCAGTCGAACGTCCAGACGCTGGTGTCGCAGGGCGTCAAGGGCGTCGTGATCGCGCCGCAGGACACCGCCGCCGTGCTCCCGACCCTGCAGCAGCTGGAGGCGAAGAACATCCCGGCGGTGTCGGTCGACACCCGGCCCGACCAGGGCAAGGTGTACATGGTGGTACGCGCGGACAACGTGGCCTACGGCCAGAAGGCGTGCAAGTACATCGGTGACACGCTCAACGGTGCCGGCAACGTCGTCATGTTCGAGGGCGACCTGGCGTCCATCAACGGGCGCGACCGCTCCACCGCATTCAGTCAGTGCATGAAAAGCAGCTACCCGAACATGAAGGTCTTCGCCGAGCCGACCAAGTGGGACCCGCCGACCGCGGTCACCCAGCTCCAGTCGGTGCTCGCCGGCCACACGGTGAACGCGATCTACATGGAGGCGAGCATCTACCTGCCCGCCACGATGCAGTTGCTGAAGCAGAAGGGCCTGCTCAAGCCGCGCGGCCAGGACGGGCACATCGTGATCGTCTCCAACGACGGCGTCCCCGCGGAGTACCAGGCGATCAAGGCCGGGCAGATGGATGCGACGGTGTCGCAGCCGGCCGACCTCTACGCCAAGGTCGCGCTGCAGTACGTCAAGGACGCGATCGCCGGGAAGACTGCGCACACCGGTCCGGGCTACGGCGGCGGAACGGTCGTCAACGTCGGCAACGGGATGCTCGAGGACCAGCTGCCCGCGCCGCTCGTCACGGTCGACGGCAAGTACCCGGGTTCGGTGAACGTCAACGACAAGTCCCTGTGGGGCAACCAGATCGGCTGAGGAACTGATGACGTCATCGACGGAGCAGCACTCGACGGTCGGCGGGCATCCCCCGCCGATCGTCGAGGCCGTCAAGGTCACGAAGCGCTTCGGCGCGACCACCGCCCTCGACTCGGCCGAGCTCACGGTCGAGCCCGGCGAGATCCATGCGCTGGTGGGCCGCAACGGCGCCGGGAAGTCGACGCTGGTGTCGATCCTCACCGGGTTGGAGGAGGCAGACGCGGGAGCGGTCGCGTTCAGTGGCCGTCCGGCACCGCCGCTCAGTGACAGGCACGCCTGGCGCTCGATCGTCGCCTGCGTCTATCAGAAATCGACGATCATCCCGGAGCTGTCGGTCGCGGAGAACCTGTTCGTGAACGATCAAGCCGACGCGGGGCGGCCGATCAGCTGGCGACGGCTGCGTAGCCGGGCCGCGGAACTGCTCGCCGCCTGGGAGCTCGACGTCGATGTGCGCGTCAAGGCCAAGGAGCTTACCGTCGAGCAACGGCAGATGGTGGAGATCGCCCGCTCGCTGTCGCGCGGCGCCCGGTTCATCATCTTGGACGAGCCCACCGCCCGACTCGACGCGGCAGCGATCAACCGGCTCTTCAGCCGGGTGCGCGCGCTGCAGGAGCAGGGCGTCACGTTCCTGTACATCAGCCATCACCTGCAGGAGATCTTCGAGCTCTGCCAGACGGTCACGGTGTACCGCGACGCCCGGCACATCGTCACTGCGCCGATCGCGGAGCTCCCGCGGGCCGAGCTCGTGATCGCGATGACGGGCGAGCAGGTGAGCGAGACCTCGGACCCGCGGCCGCCCGCACCACCGCCCGCCGAGCCGATCCTGTCCGTCCGCGGCCTCACTGTCGGCGACGCGTGTCGCGACGTGGATGTCGACGTGCGGCCCGGCGAGATCGTCGGCCTGGCCGGTGCCGTCAGCAGTGGCAAGTTTGCGGTCGCCAACGCGATCGTCGGACTGCAGCGACCCAGTTCCGGGACGGTGCTCGTCGAGGGCCGGGCGCCACGCCGCGGCGACGTCGCCAAAGCGCTGCTCGCCGGCCTCGGTTTCGTGCCGCAGGACCGCCATCGCGAAGGATTCGTCGGCGGGATGTCGATGGCGGAGAACATCACGATGGCCGTGCCGCACCGGTTGGAGCGGCACGGGGTGCTGAGCACGAAGCGCCGCACCGAACTCGCGCAGCAGGCGATCCAGCGCCTCGACATCGTTCCGCCGCGCCCCGAACAACCGGTGGCGGCCCTGTCCGGCGGCAACCAGCAGAAGGTCGTGATGGCGCGCGCGCTCGCGGATGAACCGCGGCTGCTCGTGCTGATGACGCCGACGGCCGGCGTCGACGTCAAGGCCAAGCAGACGCTCATGGACACCGCCGCGGACGCGGCGCGGAACGGGTCGGGCGTGCTGGTCGTCAGTGATGACCTGGATGACCTGCGCTACTGCCACCGGGTCGTGGTGATGTTCCGGGGCGCGGTCGTCGGCGAATTCAGCGGCACCTGGCAGGACCAGCAGTTGGTAGCTGCGATGGAAGGAATCGAGGTCTCATGACGGACGCGTTGACCGTGCCGACCCAAGACGCAACGCGGTCGGCGTCGGCGGGATCGCGCACGGCGTCGATCGCGATCGCCCGGATGCGCGACTTCGCGCTCGTGCCGCTCATCATCGCGATCATCATCGTGGGCTCCGTGCTCTACCCGGCGTTCGCGACCCGCGCGACGTTCCAAGACCTGCTCTCGAACATGGCTTGGATCGCGCTGATGGTGGTGGCCGAGTCGCTCATCCTGATCACCGGCAAGATGGACCTCTCGCTCGAGTCGACGGTCGGGCTCGCCCCCGGCATCGCGGCCTGGCTGACCCTGCCCAAGGGCATCAACCACGGCCTGCACGCCATACCTGGGTTCTGGGCGATCCCCATCGCGCTCGCCGTCGGCGCTGCGATCGGCGCGATCAACGGCTTCCTGATCGTCCGGCTCCGCATCAACGCGTTCATCGTGACGCTCGGCATGCTGATCACGCTGCGCGGCGTGCTGACCGGCATCTCGAAGGGGCAGACGTTCTTCGGGCTGACCGGCTCGCAGATGTACCTCGGCAGCGCGACCTGGCTCGGCTTCCCGGCCTCGATCTGGGTCGTAGTGATCATCTTTGCGATCGGCATCTTCGTCCTCGCGAAGACCCGCGTCGGTCGTTCGCTGTACGCCGTCGGCGGCAACCTCGACGCCGCCCGCGCCTCCGGCATCCGCACCGACCGCGTCGTATGGGTCGTGCTGATCATCGGCGGGTTGCTCGCCGCGCTCGCCGGCATCATCGAGTCCGGCACGCTCGCGTCAGTGACGTCCAACATGGGCAGCGGCCGGATCTTCGACGTGTTCGCCGCGGCCGTCATCGGCGGCATCAGCCTCAACGGCGGCAAGGGCAGCCTGTTCGGAGCCTTCACCGGTGTGCTGCTGCTGAACCTGATCTTCAAGGTGCTGACGTTCGCCGGTGTGCCGGACCAGTGGTTCGATTTCCTGAACGGTGCGGTGATTCTGGTCGTCCTGATCGGGCAGCGCATCGTCGGCGGCCGAACCGACCAATAGGCCGCCGACCCGAACAGAAGGAGATCGCATGCGCTTGGCGCGGCACGGCGAGCCCGGGGTCGAACATCCGATCGCGGCCGGCTCGGACGGAGTGTGGCGCGACCTGACCGCGCTCACTCCGGACATCACCGCCGAGTTCCTCGGCACCGGGCTCGGCGCGCTGCCCGACGTGTTGCCGACGCTGCCGCGCGTCGAGCACGTGCGGCGATACGGCCCGCCGATCAGCGGCGTCGGCAAGATCGTCTGCATCGGGCTGAACTACCGCGACCACGCCGCGGAGACCGGCGCGGCCCTGCCCACCGAGCCGATCCTGTTCCTCAAGACGCCGGACACCGTGGTCGGCCCGGACGACGAGGTGCTGATCCCGCGGAAGTCGACGAAGACCGACTGGGAGGTCGAGCTCGCGATCGTCATCGGCGCGACGGCGCGCTACCTCGACTCGCCCGACGATGCGTGGCGATGCATAGCGGGCTATGCGATCAGCGACGACGTCTCCGAGCGTGAGTTCCAGCTCGAGCGCGGCGGTCAGTGGGACAAGGGCAAGAACTGCGAGACGTTCAATCCGCTCGGCCCGTGGCTGGTCACGCCCGACGAGATCGCCGACCCGCACAGCCTCGGCCTGCGGTTGTGGGTGAACGGCGAGCCGCGGCAGGACGGCACCACGAAGGACATGGTCTTCGGCGTCGACCACCTGGTCTGGTACGTCAGCCAGTTCATGGTGTTGCGGCCCGGCGACGTCATCAATTCCGGGACCCCGGCCGGCGTCGCGCTCGGCCGCCCGGACAAGCCGTACCTGCGTGCCGGCGACGTGGTGGAGGTCGAGATCGACGGTCTCGGTCGGCAGCGGCACACGTTCGGAGCGGCCTGAGATGGCCGGCCTCGACGGCGTGCGCGCACTGGTCACGGGCGGCGCGTCAGGCATCGGGCTGGCGACTGCGCGGCGGTTGGCGCGCGAGGGTGCCGAGGTCGCGGTGCTGGACGTCGCCGAGGCCGGCCCGGACGGCTTTGGCTACGTCCGCGCGGATGTGCGCGACGACGCGGCGGTGCGCGCGGCAGTGGCGACGGTGGTGGACACGCTGGGCGGGCTGGACGTGCTCGTGAACAACGTCGGCATCGGCGCGCAGGGCGGGGTGGACGCCAACGACGACGACGAGTGGCACCGGGTGCTCGACGTCAACGTCGTCGGGATGGTGCGGGTGACGCGCGCCGCGCTGCCCGCGCTGCGCGACTCGACGCAGGCGGCCATCGTCAACACCTGCTCGATCGCCGCGACCACCGGGCTGCCCAACCGGGTCCTCTACTCGGCGAGCAAGGGCGCGGTGCTCTCGATCACCCTCGCGATGGCCGCCGACCTGGTGGCCGAGGGGATCCGGGTCAACGCGGTCAACCCGGGCACCGTCGACACCCCGTGGATCGGCCGACTGCTCGACGCAGCCGACGATCCGGCGGCCGAACGCGCCGCGCTGGAGGCGCGCCAGCCGCACGGCCGGTTGGTCACCGCCGACGAGGTCGCCGATGCGATCGCCTACCTCGCGTCGCCGACCGCGGGCTCGACGACCGGCACGTTCCTTGCCGTCGACGGCGGAATGGCTCGCGTACGACTACGGGCGAAGAACTGATGGTGCAACGCATCGCGTCGGTGATCCGGCTGCGCCCGGAGAAGGAGGCCGAGTACCGCGCGCTGCACGCCGACGCGTGGCCGGGTGTGCTCGACGCGTTGCGCGCGGCGCACGTGACCAACTACTCGATCTTCCTGCGCGACGGCGTGCTGTTCAGCTACCTCGAGTACACCGGCGACGACTACGCGGCGGACATGGCAAAGGTGGCGCAGGACGAGACGACTCGGCGATGGTGGCAGGTCACCGACCCGTGCCAGCAACGCGTCGACACCGCGACGGACGGCGAGTGGTGGGCGCCGGCCGAGGAAGTGTTCCATCTCGACTGATGAACGAATCAGCCGCGCGGATCGACGCACACCACCACGTCTGGGACTTGGCGGTGCGCGATCAGCCGTGGACGGCGGAACTCCCAGCGCTGCGGCGCACGTTCACCGTCGGCGAGCTGCGTCCGCACCTTGTGGCGCACGACATCACCGGGACGATCGTCGTGCAGACGATCACCGTGCCGGAAGAGACGCCCGAACTGCTGGCGCTCGCCGCGGTCGAGCCGATCATGGCCGGCGTGGTCGGTTGGGTGGACCTCACGGCGGCGGCGATCGCCGAGGAGCTGGCCCGGCTGCGCGGCCTGCCCGGCGGCGACGCGCTGGTCGGCATCCGGCACCAGGTGCAGGAGGAGGCGGATCCGCGCTGGCTATGCCGCGCCGACGTGCGCCGCGGGCTGGCCGCCGTCGCTGCCGCGGAGCTGACCTACGACCTCGTGATCACCGCCGACCAACTACCGGCGGCCGTCGAGACCGTGCGCGCCATCCCTGAGTTGCGGTTCGTCCTCGACCACGCCGGCAAGCCGCGGATCAGGGCGGGTGAGCTCGAACCGTGGCGTGCGCACATCGCAGCGCTCGGTGGATGTGCGAACGCGACGGTCAAGCTGTCCGGATTGGTCACCGAGGCAGCGCCGGACAGTTGGACGGTCGCGGACCTCCGCCCGTACGCCGACGCACTGCTCGACAGCTTCGGTCCGGCCCGGCTGATGTACGGCTCCGACTGGCCGGTCTGCCTGCTCGCGGCGACGTACGACCAGGTCGTCGAAGCTGCGGAAGAACTCACCCGCGCGCTCTCGCCGACCGAGCGTGCCGAGGTCTTCGGCGGATCCGCTGCGCGCAGCTACCGGCTCTCCGTGCGATGAAGCGCAATCCGATCGGCCGCACCGCGGTGCGGGTGACAGAGCTCGGATTCGGTGGCGCGCCGCTCGGCAACCTCTACACCGCGATCGACGACGAGGTCGGTTACGCGGCGGTGCATGCGGCGTGGGAAGGCGGCGTCCGCTATTTCGACACGGCACCGCACTACGGGCTGGGGCTGTCCGAGCGGCGGCTCGGCGCGGTGCTGCGCGACAAGCCGCGCGCCGACTACGTGATCTCCACCAAGGTGGGTCGGTTGCTCGTCGAGAACCCGGGTCCGACCGGCTCCGACCTCGAGTCCGGCGGCTTCGCGGTGCCCGACGACCTCATGCGGCACTACGACTACTCGCGCGACGCGGTGCGCCGCAGCCTGGAGGGCAGCCTCGAGCGGCTGGGCCTCGACCACGTCGACATCGTCTACCTGCACGATCCCGACGACCACCTGGACCAGGCAGTGCGCGAGGGTGTTCCCGCGCTCGCCGAGCTGCGCGAGCATGGCGTCATCGGCGCGGTCGGGGCGGGCATGAATTTCGTCGCGCCACTGCTGCGCTTCGTCACCGAAACCGACGTCGACGCCGTCATGCTCGCCGGACGCTGGACGCTCGCCGACCGCACCGGTGCGCCGCTGCTCGAGGCGTGCGAGGAGCGCGGTGTCTCAGTGGTGGCCGCCGCGCCGTACAACTCCGGGCTGCTGGCACACGCGTACCCGGATGACGACAGCCACTTCAACTACGACCGCGCGCCGGCGAGCGTCCTCGCGTTCGCGCGGGCACTCGCCGAGCGTTGCGCCGCCGACGGCGTTTCGCTGCCCCGAGCCGCGCTGCAGTTCCCGCTGCACCACCCGGCGGTGCCGACCGTCGTCGTCGGGATGCGCACCGATGCGCAAGCAAGGGGGAATCTCGGATGGGCCGCCGAGCCGCTCGCCGCCACCACCTGGGCGGCGCTCGCCGAGTTGGACGCGTCGCGACCGGCCTCGCTGCGGTCAGGTTGAGCGGGCCCGGCGCGAGGAGGTCCGCCTCGGAGATCTCGCGGCCGAGATTGGTGCGGTCGGGAGCCAATCGTGCTGGTCCGCGCGCAAGTCGCCGTTCTCGTCCTGCAACTCCATGACCATGGCGATGCCGGCCAGGTTGAGCCCGGCGTCGAGCAGGTCGGCGATGCGGCGCAACCGATCCAGGTCGTCGGCGCTGTAGCGGCGCGTGCCGCCCGACGTGCGTTGCGGCTCGAGCAGGCCGCGGGCCTCGTACAGCCGCAACGTCTGCACGCCCATGCCTACGAGCTCCGCGGCGACGGAGATGCCGTACACGCCGCGATCGTCTTCGGGTCTGGGTGTTCCCACTTCGGCGATTCCTTTCCGCCGGGGTTTTACATCCGTCTCTTGCCTCAGCATGCCACGAGTGCTATATGAAATCTACAGCGCACGCGACAGATCGTGATGAGCGGTCTGTGGCCCTATCGGGAGCATCAACAGAAGGAGTGATGGAGGTGGACACGATGCTGATGCGCTCCGACCCGTTCCGAGAGTTGGACCGGCTCAGCCAGCAGGTCTTCGGCGCGAATGGCACCCTGGCCCGACCGGCGGTGATGCCGATGGACGCCTGGCGCGCCGGCGACGTCTTCCACGTCGAGTTCGATCTGCCCGGCGTCAACCCCGACTCGATCGATTTGGACGTCGAACGCAACGTCGTCACCGTCAGGGCCGAACGCCCCGCCCCCCAAGGCGACACCGAGCTGATCGCTGCGGAGCGGCCCCGCGGGGCGTTCAGCCGGCAGCTGATCCTGGGCGACAACCTGGACACCGAGCACATCGCGGCGAGCTACGACGCCGGTGTGCTCACCCTGCAGATCCCGGTCGCCGAGCGGGCCAAACCACGCAAGATCACCATCACGAGCAACAACGACGAGCGGCAGGTCATCGACGCCTGATCTGGCCGGGGGAAACAGAATGCCTACGAGCTCTGCGACTGGTAGCAACGTCGGACAATCCATCGATGAACAGTTCCTTGCCCTGGTGTGCTCGGACGAGGATCTGCTCCGGGCGGAGTTCGATGCGATTATCGCCGCGGAATGGCCCGACCCGCCGATGGACACGTCGCGGCGCGGCGGCCTCGAGCGGCGCCGCGCAAGCGGTGGACATCGCCTTCCGGCGTCTCCCTTGCCGGCGCCGTCGGCCAGCCCACGTCGCTCCGGCATCGGCGGCCGGGCCTGGCAGCGGGCGCCCCCGCACCAGGCAGCATCCCCGCGGACGGCGATCGAACTCACATAAGCTGCGTAGATCCGGCCGGCGTCGACGGCGCCGGCCGCGCCCCGGCACTACTGAAGTGGCCACCAGGAGGACACCGTTGTCGAGCGAAACGATCCGCCCGCGCGAGCATGCGGACGGCACAGGCTCCAGCACGATCCGAACGATCACCTATGACGCCTGGCGGGCCGAGATCGCGCTGCACGGCGAGCTGGACATTGCCAATGCCCCTGAGCTGCGTGCCGAGTTCGCACTGCATCTCGATGCCGGTCGCGGCGTGCTCAGAGTCGACACCGGCGCCGTGACATTCATCGACTCCACTGCCATCGGCGAACTGGTCAAGGCCAGCGGCCGCTGCCGCGAGGCGCACGGATCATTGATCTTGACCAACGCGCCCGCAAGGCTCCGGCAACTCGTCAAGATTGCCGGCCTGGAAGGCGTGCTGCTCATCGACACCGCGGGAGACGCTGCGGCCACGACGATGCCGGATTGATCAGCGCGACCGGTTGACCGCGGCGTGATCCGCGCAGCAGGATCAGCGCGTCGACTGGGGGTGGCGATGGTCTGTAGTCGGTGCGGCGGCCAGCTTTGGCCGCAAGATCTGTTTTGTCCACGCTGTGGTGCGCCCGCTCCGCGCGGAGCGCCGGGCCCGGCAGGCTCGGCTCGCGGGAAATACGTCTTCGGCGGGGTCCTCGCCGCTGCGGTGCTGACGGCCGGCACCGTGGTCGGCATCGCCGTTGCGCGCGGCGGCGGCAGCACTTCCGGTCATCCGGTGGCGGCAAGCCGTGCCGTACCGTGGCCTGCCGGCACGTCCGTGTCGACGGACGCAAGCCGGACGCCATCAGCGAGTCCGGTCACCGACTTCGCCACGATCTACGCGAGCGAGCGATCCGGCGTGGTCCGCATCGACGTGCTCGGCTGCGCGGAGTCCGGTATCGGGACGGGTTTTCTGCTTTCGCCAACTCTCGTTGCGACCGTGAACCACGTCGTGACGGACGCAGTCGTCGTATCGCTGACCGCCGGCCATCAGCACGTCACGGGCGAGGTGATCGGCACCGACCCGCAGCGCGACCTCGCGCTCGTCCGCGCTGACACTCCGATAGCCGGCTACCACTTCCGATTCGCCGACGTGCCACCTCGAGTGGGCGACGGAGTGGCAGCCATCGGCTTCCCGATCGGCGACCCGATCACGATGACCCAGGGCGCCGTAAGCGGTCTCAACAGATCGATCAACGCAACGGGACAGCGGCAGACCGGGCTCGTCGAGACCGACGCCGCCGTCAACCCCGGCAACAGTGGCGGCCCGCTGCTCACGGCCGACGGTCGCGCCGTAGGGCTCGTCGACGCGCTCCGTCTCGATGCCAATGGCATCGCGTATGCGGTGCCGGCGACCCAGGCCGCACCGGAGATGTCCCGCTGGGCGCAATCGCCGCGGCCGGCAATGCCGGCGTCGTGCGGGAATCCGCTCGGCCCGCGGCAGACGACTACCGTGTTGCCGCCGATCCGTGCACTGACACCTGAGACGTCGGCGGGCGTCGTCGCGGCGTTCGAACGGTACTTCGACGGCATCAACACCGGGCACTACCGCGCGGCCTGGCATGTCCTCAGCCCGCGGGTACGCGGTTCGTTCACGTCATTCGCCGACGGGGACTCCACGAGCTACGACTTCGACCAGCACATCCTCGCCGCGCGACAGCTCGACGCCAGGACCGCACGCGTCGTGCTTGGCTTCACAAGCATCCAAGCTCCGGACAAGGGACCCAACGGTGAGGTATGTGATCTTTGGACGATCGCGTACACCATGATCGACGGACCAGGGGGTGCCTGGCTGATCGACGCAACCGCGCCGTACCAGGGCACCTGGCACACGACCTGCTGAACACCGGTCGCCGACACCGGATAGCTGGCGGCTGTCTGAGGGAGTTCAGGACCTTCGTCCCTGTTCGCGGAATTGGGGCTTCCCGGTGACGCTGTGTAACGCTACGGTTTGCTCTGCGTCACGGCCTAAGCCGGTGTGCCTGGCGCTCATTGTGTAGCACGTCGTCGGGGGGCTGCGTGCATTTCCAGGGGCGTACCGGGGGCGGCCGTCGACGTCAAAATCTTGGGCGAGCGGCGACGGGGCAGCTTGCGATCCAGCTATCTGCTAGGTCGCAGGTCCGTCGCCGACCGTGTCGACGAGTAGGACGGCATCGAGACCGCCGAGGGCGATGAGCCGCCGTACACGCAGCGGCACGCCCGTCAGGATCAAGGAGCCGTGTTCTCGCCGGCACCACTCGGTGGCACGAATCAACTCGCCGATCGCGGACGAGTCGATGAAGCTGACCTCACTCATGTCAACGCGGATCACCCGGCGTCCGGCGTCGAGGTGCCGCTCGAGCTCAGTACGCAGGTCAGGCGCCATCGCCAGGTCGATCTCGCCGCTCAAGGCGAGCGCCGCGCGCCATTGGTCGCTCGCGGTGGAGCGGACGCTGGGCGCCCGCCGCACCCCTTGATCATTGAGCTCGCGAGGTCCGGGTACCACCAGCCCTCCCCGGTTGCCTGTCGCCACCGCACAAGGAAGTGGTGAACAGCCGGGCTCTGCAGTCCGGCGACATCGGAGAGCCTACGCGCCTGGCGATTGATCCGCGAGAAACCGGCAAGCCCAACCCTGCCGACAGAAGAGCTTGATCAGGCTCCGTCGGCGACGGGGATGTCGAGAACGACCGACACCGTCCTGCCGAGCATCGTGGATACGATGTGCCACTCCGCCACGAGGGCCATCACCAGGGCCAAGCCACGACCGCTCGATGCGTTCGGCACGCTCTGGCGCAGCTGCGCACGGAACGGCGCGTCGTCCGCCACCTCGATGAGCAGTCGCGCGGGTGTGGTGTCCACCGTCACGCAGACCGTCGTCGCGTGTGCCAGCACCGACTTGGTCACCAGCTCGCTGGCCACGAAAATCGCATCGTCGTGGACGAGTGATGCGGGGTCGCAGACGCCCAGCTCGTCCAGCCGCCAGGCGAGCCATGCCCGGGCGCGCCGTGCCGCGGCCGGACCGGCGACGAACACGCCCGTCCCGGTCTGTTCGAGCAGCTCGTCGTCGACCGCGGGGGCCAGGCGTCCGCGGTCGGGATAGGTCGCCCGTGGACCGTCGCTGTTGCTCTGCGCATCGAGCTCCGGCCCGAACTCGGCGACTTCCCAGACGGCGTGATTCAGCGCCGCCAGCTCGCTCCCCGGCAGCTCGAGGGCTGCGTTGACAAACGCCTCCAGCTCGAAGGCTGTGCAGGCGCCGCCCAACGCGAAGTAGGTGGGGTAGAGGTCGGCGGAATTGAGGGCTGCGACCCTGCGGCGAAGGTCGTCCGGGTCGATGTGGCTGTTCACCGTCGGTGGCTCTCGAGCCGAACTTGATCGGTCGGACCGTGCCATGTGACGGAGGTCGGCATCAGCGACCCGGCGCCTGGCGTGCGTCCGCGCGCTGGCGTGCAATCGCGTGCGCATGACATGTCGTTGGCGGCGAACGCCCGCGGCTGCGCCAGTTCGATCACCCGCGCATGACACTCCGCTGTTCGCCTGGCCGCAGCCAATGCGGCCGGCGCGTCTGGCGTCCGCATAGGACTACTATTCCCGATCTTTCGGCCACCCGCACCCGGACGGCCGACCAGACGCCCGGCGGCGGGAATGATCAGCATTGGTCGCGTTCGGCCCTGCCGTCGTCGGAATCGGCACCCATCCGATCAGGGTGTCGCGCCCTACCCGGCGACGTGGCCTGCGTCGCGGCGCGCTGGAATCGGGCCAGCATCGCGGGCTCGATCAGCGAGGCGTGCCCATAGACGAGTCGCCACCCGCCGACCGCTGCCTGGTGCGCGCAGCAGTACGTGACGCGCTGGTGCAACGGCACCGTGTCGTGACCAGCGAGATAGGCGCCGCGCTCGTGACCGGCGAAGATCACGAAGCGATCCGTGCCGATCTCGACGAAGTTCTCCGGTTCGAGACGGAGTCCGCGGCCGCGGGACAGGAGCATCCGGTAGTGCGCGGCAATCGCTGCAGGCCCGCGTAGTCCCGGCCGGTGCGGCGGGATCAGCTGCACCAGCGGATCGTCGAGCCAGACGGCGCGCAGCAGAGTGAGGTCGGCGGTGTTGACGGCCCGGTAGAACGCTTCGAGGACGGTGCGCGCACCCGCGGCGTCGCGCACCGCGGTGGCGGCTGCGACCTCGACGGCAGGAGTCACCGCCCGCGATCGCGTTCGACGGGCCGCAACGTCGGAGGACGGGGAGCGGGGCGGTGCCCGGCTGCTCGCGGCGCACCGATCAGCTCGGCCAGCGCGGCGGCGTCCAGCGGGGCGGCGTGCAGGCCGTGCCGGAATCCGGCCCGCCAGCTCGGGTAGCGCAGCCGCCACCCGAGCTCGCGCCGCGCCTTCTCGTTCGCGGCGCCGCACGCCGTGGTCATCCACCGCACGCCGGCCTGGCCGATCGCGAGCCGGGCGAGCCAGCCGGGGGCCTTGCGGGGCGGCTTGCCGCCGACCGCTTCGGCCAGATAGGGCAGCCACTCGTACACCGGCGCCGGCTCGTCGTCGACGACGTTGTACACACCCGGCGCACCGCGCTCGACGGCAGCGACGGTCGCCGCGGCCGCGTCGTCGAGGTGGATCCAGGACCAGACGCCGGCCCCGGAGCCGACGACCGGCAGCTTGCGCTTGCGCGCCAGGTCGACGAATTCGTCGGACGCGCCCGGGCCGTAGAACCCGCCGTAGCGGAGCACGACGGCGTCCACCGGCGCGTCCTGCAGCGCCCCCTCGAGGTAGCGCACGGCGCGCAGCGAATTCACCTGCGCGCGCGCCGGATACGGGTCGAGCGGGTCGCTCTCCGTCTTGATCCGGTTGCCGGTTCGGCCGTTGTTCCAGCCGGTATAGCTCTGCGCCACGATCTTGCCGACCCCGGCACTCATCGCCGCGGCGAGCAGGTGGCTCGTGCCGTGGATGCGCAGTTGGTTGGTGACCGCCATCCACCGGTCGAAGTGCTTCATGTTCGCCTTGCCGGACAGCGCGGTCATCTCGTGGACGATCACGTCAGGACGCGCGGTCGTCACCGCCTCGTTGACCGAACCCCGATCGAGGCCGTCCATCATGACCGGCTCGGCACCGAGTTCGCGCAGCAGACGCAGCTTCGTTTCGCTCTTGGTGGTGGCGGTTACCTGATGGCCGCGCGCGACCAGTTGGGGTACCAGCCGGACCCCGATGGCGCCCGCGGCGCCGGCGACAAACACTCTCATGGCTCGTCCTCCTCGACTCGGTTCGACGCTAGAAACGGCGCTAGCCCGCTCGCGCCGGTGGAATCGCCGGTGCGCTCACCGGCGCGGGCCAGCCGAGCCGGACGAGTGGTGTGAGCGCGACGACCAGCACGGCGTAGATCGCGATGACGGCCTGCATCCCGCGCGCTGCATCGGCCACGCCGCTGCCGGCGACGGCGAAGAACACCGTTCCGATCACCGCGACACCGAGCGAGTTGGCGAACTGCTGGGCAGTGTTGAGCAGGCCGCTCGCGGCGCCCGCCTGCGCGGCCCCGACCGGGACGAGCGCTGCGCCGAGCAGCGGCGGCAGCAGCAGCCCGTTGCCGGCGCCGACCACGCCGAGGGCGGCGATCAACTCGGCGGTGCCGGGGTCGCCGGCGGCCAGTTCCGCGGCCAGCGCGGCCAGCCCGGCGATCACCAGCGCGGCCCCGATGACCGGGACGCGGCTGCCGTGCCGGCTCGCGAGCCGCGCACTGCGCAGCGACGTGGCGGTGAACAGCACGCCCTGGCACGCGAACATGAGTGATGCGCGGTTGGCGCTCTCGCCCAGCCCGAGCTGCAGCAACATCGACAGCGTGAACATGAAGCAGCCGAAGTACGCCTGGAAGAACGAGCAGGCGCTGAGCAGCAGCGTGTAGGGCCGGTTGGTGAACAGTCGAGTGTCGATGATCGGTTCGGCGCCCTGCCGGCCGAGTGCGGCCTGCCAACCCACGATCACCGGCGCCGCCACGGCCGCCGCGCCGAGGCAGCCCCACACCCACGGTGGCCAGCCCTCGTGGCGGCCGACCGCCAGCGGCACCAGGATCAGCGCCATCACGGCAGTGATCGTCGTCGCGCCGATCGGATCGACCCTGGCCGCGCGGCCCCGGGTCGCCGGGAGCGAGCGCAGTGCCAGCCCGACGGCCGCGCAACCGATCGGCACGTTGACCAGGAAGATCACCCGCCAGCCCAGACCGGCAATGTTCCAATCGAGCAGCAGGCCGCCGCCGATCTGCCCGGCCAGCGACGCCACCCCGGACGCCACGCCGTACCAGGCGGTCGCCCGGCCGCGGTGCGCGGGCGGAAACGTCACGGTGACGAGGGACAGCACCTGCGGCACCATCACCGCCGCCGCGAGTCCCTGTGCGATCCGAGCCGCCACCAGTTCGCCGGCCGTCTGCGCGATCGCGCAAAGCAGCGAGGCCACGGTGAAGCCGGCCATGCCGACGGCGAACACCCGCCGGTAACCGAACCGGTCGCCGAGCCGGCCGCCGGTGATGAGCCCGGCGGCGTAGGCGAGCGCGTACCCCGACACGACCAGCTCGACCTCGGCGTCCCCGGCGTGCAGCCCGGCGCGGATCTGCGGCAGCGCGATGTTGACCACGAACAGGTCGAAGATCGCCATCACGCTGGCGCTCAGCGATACGGCGAGCACCCACCAGTCGTGCCGGTCCGGGCCGGCGACGAGTGGATCCGGGTCGGCGGTCGCGGCGCGGGGCAGTGTCATCACGTCTCCCGTCGGGGTTGCCTGCGCCGACCGAGGTTAGGAACGTCGCGCCGCTGCTCGCGCCGGGAAATCCGCCGGTCGGCGGCTTCGCCGGATCGACGTACGATTTGCCCCATGTTGTTCGGCAGGGCAGCCGAGCAAGCCCGGATCGCAGAGCTGCTGGACGAGGCCCGTGACGGGCGCAGCGGGGTACTCGTACTCCGTGGAGTCGCCGGGGTCGGCAAGTCTGCGTTACTGGATCTCGCTCGCGGCGAAGCGGCCGGGATGACCGTTCTCTACGCCTGCGGCATCGAGTCGGAGGCGCGGTTGCCGTATGCGGGCCTGCACCAGCTGGTGCGTCCGGTGCTGGGCTACCTCGACCGGCTGCCGCGGCCGCAGGCCGGCGCGCTGCGCGCCGCGCTCGGGCTCGAGCACGGCACGGGTGACGAATGGTTCCTCGTGTCACTCGCGGTACTGAGCCTGCTGGCCGAGAGCGCGGACGAGAACCCGCTGCTGTGCGTCATCGACGACGCGCACTGGCTGGACGACGCGTCGGCCGAGTCCCTCATGTTCGCCGCGCGCCGGCTGCAGGCCGAGCCCATCGCGATGCTGTTCGCGGCCCGGGAGGGCGAGGCGCGCACGTTCGACGCCCCGGGCCTCGACGACCTCTGGTTGGCCGGGTTGGATCGCGACGCCGCGTCCGCGCTGCTGGATCGGCAGGTCGGGTCCACGCTGTCCGAGGACGCGCGTGATCGCCTGATCAGCGACACGGACGGGAATCCGCTGGCGCTCATGGAACTGTCCGCGGCACTGGGCGAGCCGGAGCTGGCCGGGCTGGCGCCGCTGCCGGTGAGCCGGAGCGTCGAACGAGCCTTCCGGACCCGGGTGGCCGAACTGTCCGACCAGACGCAGACCCTGCTGCTGGTGGCGGCTGCGGACGACTCCGGCTCGGCGTCGGTCGTGCTGCGCGCCGCCGAACGGCTCGGTGTGCAGCCGCGTGCGCTGGACGCCGCCGAACACGACGATCTGCTGCGGGTGCGGGACGGTCAGCTGGAGTTCCGGCATCCGCTGATCCGCTCCGCGGTGTATCAGGCGGCGCCGTTCTCGCGCCGCCGCGCGGCGCATGCCGCGCTCGCCGACGTGCTCGATCCGGACGCCGACGCCGACCGACGTGCGTGGCATCGTGCCGCCGCGAGCGTAGAGGTCGACGCCACTGTCGCCGGTGAACTCGAGCAGGCCGCGTCGCGCGCCTACCGGCGCAGCGGTTTCGTGGCGGCGTCGCTCGCCTTCGAGCGGGCGGCAGAGCTGACTCCCGACCGTCCGCATCGCGTCCGGCTGCTGAGCAGCGCCGTCGACGCGTCGTGGTTCGCCGGCCGGCTGGCGCGCGCGCAGGAGTTGCTGGACCGCGCCCGTCCGCTCAGCGCCGGGCCCGCCGAACGCGCCGCTATCGATCGCTGGCGCGGCCTCATCGAGTGGAGCATCGGCGTGCCGGCCACCGCGCGCGATCTGCTCGCCGGCGCGGCCGCCGATCTGCCCGCCAATGACACGCCCCGCGGATTGCACACGCTCGGCATCGCGTGCGTCGCCTCCGCCTACGGTGGCGAGGCGGAACGCGTCGCCGGGATCGCCGACGCGGCGCGCCGTTTCCGCCAGGACGACACGCCCGTGTCCGCGTTCCTGGACAGCTTCGTCACGGGCATCGGCAGCTACTTCAGCGCTGCCTACGACCGCGCCGGCGAGGCGTTCCGCGCCGCCCTCGGCACCGCCGACGCTGCGGACGCCGCCGGCTCCGCGCAGCTTCCCGGGCTGCTCCTGCTCGCCGGGGCGTCGGCGATGTTCCTCGGTGACGACCGGGCCGCTGAGGCGCTCAACCATCGGCTCACCGCCAGGGCGCGTGAGATGGGCGCGGTCCCGCTGGTCAACGAGATGCTGCCGCGCCTCGCGCAGAACCAGATCGCGACCGGCCGGTGGGCCTCCGCGTCGGCCGACCTGAGCGAGGGCATCCAGCTGGCCACCGAGATCGGCCAGCACCAGGTATTCGCCCACATGCTGGCGGTGAACGCCGTCCTCGCGGCCCTGCGCGGCGACGAAGCACGGTGCCGAAGCGTCGCCGAGCAGACTCGCGAGCTTGCCGCGGCCCGGCACCTGGTGCACGTGGACCAGACCGCCCGCTGGGCGCTCGTCGTCCTCGAGCTCGGCGCCGGCCGACCCGACGAGGCGTATCTGCACGCGCGGCAGATCCCACACCTGCCGCTCGGGCATTGGGCGGCGCCGGAGCGCATCGAGGCGGCCGCCCGCGCCGGGCAGATCGAGGACGCGCAGGCCTGGCTGACCGACTTCGCCGCCTGGGCCGACGGTTCCGGGGCCGCGTGGGCGCAGTCGGCCGCACTGCGCTTGCGCGCGCTGCTCATGGACGACTCGGACGAGAAGCAGGCGCTGCTCAGCCGGGCGCTCGAACTCGCCGAGGCCGGCTCTCGCCCGCTCGAGCGCGCGCGCACCCAGCTCGCGATCGGTGATCTGCTGCGCCGGCGCGGGCAGCGGGTGGATGCCCGCACCCACCTGCGCGAGGCGCTGGAGCGCTTCGAGAATCTGGGTGCCGTCACGTTGGCAGAGCGGGCCCGCGAGCAGTTGCGCGCCAGCGGCCAAACAGCCCGTCGGCGCAATGCCGACACGAGCCAGCAGCTCACCCAGCAGGAGCTGCAGATCGCCCGCTTCGTCGCGCGCGGGCTGAGCAACCGCGAGGTCGCTGCGCAGCTGTTCCTCAGCCCGCGCACGATCGACTTCCACCTGCGCAAGGTGTTCGCAAAGCTCGGCATCACGTCTCGGACGCAGCTCGCGCACGCCGATCTCGAGACGGGCGGCCCGCAGCTCGGCCAGCCGCTGGAACCAGTGGTGCCGGCCGAAGGCTAGAACCTCGTCTCCTGCGGCGCTGGCGAAATCACCGGCGCGACGTCTGCGCGCGCGGCGGGAGGCTCCTCACACCACATCCGTGAGGAGGCCCCGGATGACCGAGCCGTTCGTGCCAACACGCGAGACCACCGAGGGCGCGGTGTACGACCTCGCCGGCGGCGACTGGTCGGCCCTGGCCGACGCCCCGCGTGCCGGGCAGGACCGCATCTGGTTGAACCTCGGCCCGTCCCATCCGTCGTCGCACGGCGTGCTGCGCCTCGCGCTCGAACTCGACGGCGAGACGGTGACCCAGTGCCGGCCGGCGGTCGGTTTCCTGCACACCGGCATCGAGAAGACCACCGAGTTCCGAAGCTGGACCCAGGGCGTCACCCTCGTGACCCGCGCCGACTACCTCTCACCGCTGTTCAGCGAGACCGGGTACTGCGTGGCCGTCGAGCGCCTGCTGGGTGTCGAGGTGCCGGCCCGGGCGCGGCTCATCCGCATCCTGCTCATGGAGATCAACCGCATCTCCTCGCACCTCGTCACGCTCGGCGCCACCGGCCTGGAGCTGGGCGCGATCACCGTGATGACGAACGGGATCCGGGCTCGGGAGCGCTGCCTGGACGTGCTCGAGGCGGTCACCGGACTGCGCATGAACCACGGGTACGTCCGGCCCGGCGGCGTGGCGCTCGACCTGCCTGACGAGTTCGACGAACTGATCCGGCCATGGGTGGCCGCGATGTGGCGCGAACTCGCCGAGCTGGACCGGTTGGTGGGTGCGCAGCCGATCTGGGTGAACCGGCTCAAGGACGTCGGGTGGCTCGGCGTCGAGGGCTGCCTCGCGCTCGGCGTGACCGGCCCGCTCCTGCGCGCCGCCGGCCTGGCGTGGGACCTGCGCAGGACCGACCCGTACCTCGGCTACGAGACATTCGACTTCGACGTGCCCACCGACGACCGCGCCGACTGCTGGGCGCGCTTCGTGGTGCGCGTCGCCGAGATGGCCGAGTCGCTGCGCATCGTCGAGCAGGTCGTCGAGCGCCTGGAACCCGGACCCGTCCGGATCGACGACCCGAAGATCGCCTGGCCCGCGCAACTCGCGCTGGGGCCGGACGGGCTCGGCAATGCACTCGGGCACGTCGAGAAGATCATGACCGGCTCGATGGAGGCGTTGATCCACCACTTCAAGCTCGTCACCGAGGGGTTCCGGGTGCCGCCCGGGCAGGCCTATCAGCCGGTCGAGTCGCCGCGCGGCGAACTCGGCGCGCACGTCGTGAGCGACGGCGGCACGCGTCCCTACCGCGTTCATCTGCGCGAACCGTCGTTCGTCAACGTGCAGGCGCTGCCCGCGCTCGTCGAAGGCGGGCTGTTCGCCGACGTGATCGCCTCGGTGGCCTCCGTCGACTCGGTCATGGGCGGGTGCGACCGATGAGCGCTGTGATCGACATCCTCGACGCCATCGAATCGGTCGTCGAAGCGGCGATTGCGCGGCATACCCGCCGCTGCGGCGAGCGCGTTGCGGCCAGTGCAATCGCGCTGGCCGTGCCGGCCGCCCGGCAGCCGGGCGCCGCGGCGGCGATGCTCGAGCAGTTGCGCGCCGACCCCGCGGGGACCGCGCGCGCCTTCGACTGCACGCTCGGTGCCGTCCTGGTCTGGCGGGCCGTCGACCGCGCGGAGCGGGCCGGGCACGGCGCCCTGGACAGTGCAGAAGCCGGGCTGCGCGCCGCGCTCGCGTACCTCGAACTCGCGCCGGGTTCGCAGCTCACCGGCCTCGGTGTCGACCAGCCGGCGCAGTGCGCCGCCCTCGCGGTCCTCGAGGTCCAGGCCCGGCTCGCCCTGTCGCAGCGCATGGAGGAGACTGCGTGATCCGCGTCGTCGACTACGACTTCGGCCCGGCTGCCCGCAACCGCCTCGACGACACCGCCACGCCAGGGATAGCCGGCGCAGTTGCCGCCCTGGAGACGTTCTACTACGCGCTCAACGGCGCCGACCTGCCGGTGCTCAGCGCCCTGTGGTTTCGGCACGATCTCACGCAGTTGCACAGTCCGCTCGGTGGCACGATCCGCTCCACCGCGGCGATCGTCGACAGCTACCGGCGCAGCTTCGCGAGCGGTATGCAGCTCCAGCTCACGTTCACGGACGCGGCGACGTACGACCTCGCTACTGCTGTCGTATTCGCCGGTCGCGAGCACGGCACGTACCGGCGCAACGACGGCCGCCGGGTGACTTTGGACATCCGTACGTCGCGGCTGTTCGGTTGGGACGAGAGCCGCGCGCGATGGGCGCAGTTGCTCCACCACGGCAGCATCGACGACCCGTTCGAGCTCGCCGACTATCAGGCGACGGCGCGCGCCTGACGCGTCGGGTCGCTCGGGTCGTCCAGCGGCCACGTCGCGAACTCGCCATCGCGCAGGTGCGCCGTCCGGATCACCCTCGTCACCGCGTTGATGAGGGCGAGGTGGGTGAAGGCTTGCGGGAAGTTGCCGAGGTGTGCGCCGGAGTGGATGTCGATCTCCTCGGCGTAGAGCTCGAGGGGTCCGGCGAGGGAGAGGAGGCGGGCGCAGAGTTTGCGGGCGCGGGTGTATTGCGCTGTTTCGCAGAGTGCGGAGACGAGCCAGAACGAGCAGATGGTGAAGGAGCCCTCGTCGCCGGCGAAGCCGTCGTCGGTTTGGTCGACGCGGTAGCGCAGCACCATGCCGTGTTCGGTGAGTTCGTCGGCGATGGCGTTGACGGTGGCGGTGATCCGCGGGTCGTCGGGGGGCAGGAAGCGGACGAGTGGGGCGAGCAGCAGGGACGCGTCGAGGGCGGTGGTGTCGTAGTGCTGGGTGAGCACGCCGCGTTGGTCGGTGCCGTGGGTGAGGATGTCGGCCTTGATCTCGTCAGCCGCCATCTGCCATTCCGAGGCCGCACCGTCCTGTCCGATCAGAGCGGCGAGTTTGGCGCCGCGGTCGACGGCGACCCAGCACATGATCTTGGAGGAGGTGAAGTGCTGCAGCCGGCCACGGACCTCCCAGATGCCGGCGTCGGGTTCGCGCCAGTGTTTGAGCGCGGCCCTGACCTGCTTGCCCAGAATCGGCCAGATCCGCCCGTCGACGTGG
>DASQSE010000158.1:0-68986 GCA_035642535.1 Jatrophihabitans sp.
CGCGATAGCGGTGGACATGGAGTCGGCGCCGATCGCGCGGGCGGCGCGCGCGCTGCCCGGACATCCGCCGGTGGCGGTCGTGCGCGTCGTCGTCGACACCGTCGACACGCCGCTCGCCCGGCTGCGCACCCTCCCGGCCGGCGCCAAGGCGCTGGCCAATCTGCGCAAGGTGGGCGCACCGCTGCGCGCCTGGGCGGGGCTCGCCGGGTCACGTCAGGTGTTACTCGCCGGCCCGCGCTCGTTCTGCGCCGGGGTGGAGCGGGCCATCGACATCGTCGAGTCCGCGCTGCGCCGCTACGCGCACCCGATCTACGTGCGCCGCCAGATCGTGCACAACGCGCACGTCGTCGAGGATCTCCAGCGCCGCGGCGTCGTCTTCGTCGACGAGTTGGACGAGGTACCGGACGACACCACGGTGGTGTTCTCCGCGCACGGCGTCGCCCCGGCAGTGCGCGAAGAGGCAGCCCGCCGCGGCCTGAACGTCATCGACGCCACCTGCCCGCTGGTCGCGAAGGTGCACACCGAGGCGCGCCGGTTCGTGGGCCGTGGCCGGCAGGTGCTCCTGGTCGGGCATGCCGGTCACGACGAGGTCGAGGGCACCCTCGGCCAGATGCCCGGGCGGATCACGCTCGTGCAGGACGCTGCCGAGGCCGAGACCGTCGAGGTCGAGGATCCCGAGCAGGTGGCATTCGTCCTGCAGACGACGCTCGGCATCGACGACGCCGCCACCACGGTCGCGACGCTGCGCCGCCGGTTCCCGACGATCGCCTCGTCACCGACCGACGACATCTGCTACGCCACCACGAACCGGCAGCGCGCGGTCACCGCGATGGTGCCCGAGTGCGATGTGCTGCTCGTGATCGGCTCGAACAACTCGTCCAACTCGCGGCGGCTCGTCGAGGTCGCCGAGGCGCTGGGGACCCCGGCCCATCTCGTCGAGGACGCCACCGAGGTGCTGCCCGAGTGGCTGGCCGGCGCCCGCACGGTCGGCATCACGGCCGGGGCGTCCGCGCCCGCGCATCTGGTCGACGAGCTCGTCGGCACACTGCGTGCCCTCGGACCCATCGACGTCGACGAACGTGTCGTCACCACTGAAGATCTGACCTTCTCGCTACCAAAGGGAGTTGCTGGCTGATGCCAATACCTGTGCGCCAGAGCATGCGAATCGGCCGGTACCTGGCCGAGCAGAAGCTGCGCGGCCGGACGAAGTTTCCGCTCATCGTCGAGCTCGAGCCGCTGTTCGCCTGCAACCTGAAGTGCAACGGCTGCGGCAAGATCCAGCAGCCGCACGACGTGCTGCGCCAGCGCATGCCGGTCGAGCAGGCCGTGGCCGCGATCGAGGAGTGCGGCGCGCCGATGGTCTCGCTCGCGGGCGGCGAGCCGATGATGCACCCGCAGATCGACGTGATGGTCGCCGAGCTCGTCAAGCGCAAGAAGTTCGTCTACCTCTGCACGAACGCCGAGCTGATCCGCAAGCGCTGGGACAAGTTCAACTTCAAGCCGTCCCCGTACTTCTCCTTTGCGATCCACATCGACGGGCTGCGTGAGCGGCACGACGCGTCGGTGTCGAAGGAAGGTGTATTCGACGAGGCGATCGCGGCAATCGCGTTCCTCAAGGAGAAGGGCTTTCGGGTCACGACGAACTCGACCTTCTTCAACACCGACACGCCGCAGACGATCATCGACGTGATGAACTTCCTCAACGACGAGGTCAAGGTCGACAGCATGATGCTCTCGCCGGCCTACGCGTACGAGAAGGCGCCCGACCAGGATCACTTCCTCGGCGTCACGGAGACGCGCGAGCTGTTCAAGAAGGCGTTCGCGAACGGCAACCGCAAGAAGTGGCGGCTGAACCACTCGCCACTGTTCCTCGACTTCCTCGAGGGCAAGATCGACTTCGACTGCACCGCGTGGGCGATTCCGTCCTACTCGCTGCTCGGCTGGCAGAAGCCCTGCTACCTGATGGCGGACGGGTACGTGAAGACCTACAAGGAGCTGCTCGAGACCACCGATTGGGACGCCTACGGCCGCGGCCGTGACGCGCGCTGCAACAACTGCATGGCGCATTGCGGGTACGAGCCGACTGCGGTGCTCGCGACGATGGGCTCGCTCAAGCAGTCGCTGCGGGCGATCCGCGAGCAGAGCTGATCGGGTTCGTCCCGCTCGGATGCGCCCGTTCCGATTTCTGGCGGACGTCGGCGAGATCGTTCCCGGTCCGGAGCTCGCTGCCCGCGCGCGCCGCGCCGAGCAGCTGGGCTACCACGCGGTCGTCGTTCCCGATCACCTGATCGGGCAGCTGTCCCCGACAGTGGCGATGGCGACGGTCGCGGCCGCGACGTCCACGTTGCGCATGTCGGCGTACGTGCTGAACAACGACCTGCGGCATCCGGCCGTGCTCGCCCAGGACCTCGCGAGCATCGACGTGCTGTCCGGCGGCCGGCTCGATGTCGCGATCGGGGCCGGCTGGAACAAGCCCGAGTACGACGCGATCGGGATGACGTTCGACCCGACGCCGATCCGGCAGGCCCGGCTGGCCGAATCCGTCACGGTGCTGAAGGGGCTGTTCAGCGGCGCCCCGTTCAGCTTCGCCGGCGAGCAGTACACGATCACCGACTACGCCGCGCAGCCGGTGCCGGTGCAACGTCCGCACCCGCCGTTCTTCATCGGCGGCGGGGGTCGGCGCACGCTGACACTGGCCGGCCGGGAGGCAGACATCGTCGGGCTGGCGCCGCGCATCGGGCCGAACCGAAGGGTGGACGCCCGGTCGCTGACCTGGGTCGCGACGCGCGAGAAGATCGACTGGGTACGCGAAGCCGCGGGTGACCGGTTCCCGTCCCTCGTGCTCAACATCTATCCGTCGGCGTGGCCCGTCACAGTCACCGACGACCTGCGGGCCGAGGCGCGCCGCGTCGTCGACGACCTGCGCGCACGCACCGGCGTCGAACTCACCGAGGACGACGTCATCGAGTCGCCGCACCTGTTCATCGGCTCCGTCGACCGGCTCGTCGAGAAGTTCCTGCAACTGCGCGAGGAACTCGGCATCTCCTCCATCCTGCTCGGCGAGATCGACGAGCTCACGCCGGTGCTGGAGCGGCTGTCCGGCCAGTGACCTATGGCAGCGTCGGCAGGAAGTGCGGCGGGTGGCGGACGTGCGTCGCCTGCTCCCATGCGTAGGCCAGCTTGATCAGCTCCGGCTCCGACCACTTCCCCGCCATGAACGACACGCCGACCGGCAGCTCGGTCGAGTAGCCCGCAGGCACGGTGATGTTCGCGTAGCCCGAGATCGCGGCCGGGCTCGACGAGCCGAGCAGGAAGGCGTCACCGTTCTGCAGATCGTTGACCCAGGCCGGCGAGTTCGTCGGCGCGATGATCGCGTCCAAGTTGTACTTCGCGAGCGTCTCGTCGACCGCGTGCTGCGCGATCGAGGTGGCGTCGTGGCGGGCCTTGATGTAGTCGGGGTCCGAGAGGCCGTCGGTGGCCTGTGCCTGTTCGAAGATCTCCTGCCCGAAGAACTGCAACTCCTGCGCGGCGTGCGCGTTGTTGAAGTCGATCAGATCCTGCAGCGTCTTCGGGTATCCGGGTGCGGTGTGCTCTTGCAGATACTGCGCGATGTCGTGCTTGAACTCGAACAGCAGCGCGGTGAACTCGGGGTCGTACGCGGGCTCGATCGGGATGTTCGCGGGGTCGACGATCGTCGCGCCGAGCGAGCGCATCCGGTCGATGGCCTGCTCCATGATCGCGTCGGTCTCCGGGCTCACCCCGAAGTTGCCGCCGCCTCGCCAGACACCGATGCGTGCGCCGTCCAGCGCATGCGGGTCGAGGTACTTCGTGTAGTCGCTGGTCACGTGTCCGGGTTGCGCGGCCGTTGCCGGGTCGTCCGGATCTACGCCGGTCATCGCACCCAGGACGACCGCCGCGTCGGTGACGTTGCGCGCGATCGGCCCCGCGGTGTCCTGCTCGGCCGAGATCGGAACGATGCCGGAGCGGCTGGCAAGCCCCAGGGTTGGCTTGATGCCGACGTCGCCGTTCGCGCCGGATGGGCAGACGACGGAACCGTCGGTCTCGGTGCCGACCGCCACCGTCGCGAGGTCCGCCGCGGCCGCGACGCCCGAACCCGAACTCGAACCGCACGGGTTCCGGTCGAGGACGTACGGGTTGTTGGTCTGGCCGCCGACCCCGCTCCAGCCGCTGGACGACGGGGCCGATCGGAAGTTCGCCCACTCGGACAGATTCGCCTTGCCCAGGATGAGCGCGCCGGCAGCTTCGAGGCGTTGCACGATGAACGCGTCGGGCGGCGTGCTGCCGGCCAGCGCCAGCGAGCCGGCGGTCGTCGGCATGCCGGTCGTGTCGATGTTGTCCTTGACGATGATCGGGATGCCGAGCAGCGGCTCGCGCACGCCCGCGCGGCGCTCCCGATCGGCGAGCCGGGCCTCGGCCAGGGCCTGCGCGTTCACCGTGATCACCGCGTGCAGCGCCGGATTGAGCTTCGCGATGCGATGAACGTAGAACTGCACCAGCTGCACCGACGTCAACCGGTGCCGGTTCATCAGCGCCTCGAGCCGCGGAATCGTCGTGCTGTCGACGTTGATGCCGGCCACCCGAGTGGAGCTGATGCGGCCCTGCGCATGCAGGCTCGGTGGCGCGGCCAGTGCGGCAGGCGTCGCCACGGCGCAGGCGCAGATCCCGGCAATCGCGATCGCCCAAACTGGACGCCTGTTCCGCATGCGACGCATCGGCCACCTCCGGCATAACGCACGATATGAAGCTCACGCTGCGCCAACTCGGCGATGCTGTCAACGGCTTGGAACCCAGCGCCGACCGCGGGAATGGCCCGGCGCACGGTGAGCTTGGAAACCGTAGTGATCCCATCGACCCAACGAGCGCCGGCGTATCGCCGCGATCGCGTGACCTGGGCGTCGTTCGGCGTACTGCTCGCGTTCGGGGTGCTCAACGCCGGTCTGGGGCCGGCCCTGCCGTATCTGCGACATGTCGAGCACGTCGGCTATCTCGGCGGCGTGCTGCACCAGGTTGCGTTCGCGATCGGCGGTGGACTGGCGGGCCTGCTCATCGCCCGCGCGCCGCGCATGCCGCCGCGCACGCTGGTCATCCGCGGCGGGCTGCTCGGGGCCGCGCTGGCCTGGCTCGCGGTCGGCTACGGCAACCGGCTGCCGGTGACGGCGGCCGGCGCGTTCGCGGTGAGCTTCCTGGGCACCGCGGCGCTGATCCGGGTGTGGGCAGTGCTCGCCGACGAGCACGGCGAGCGGCGCGCCGTTGCGATGTCCGAGGGCGAGGTGGCGGTCAGCCTCGGCGGAGTGGTCAGTCCGCTGCTCGTCAGCGTCGCAGCCGGCAGCGCGCTCGACTGGCACGGCGCGTTCCTGTTCGCGTCCGTGGTGGTCGCCGTCGCCGTGTCGGTGACGATGCCGGTGCGGCTGCCACCTGCGTTGCCCGGCCGGGCGGCCGGTCCGGACATCGTGGCCGGCGACCGGCGACGCCTACCGCCCACGCTCGTCATCGTGTTCGCCATCGTCGGCCTCGAGTTCGCACTGTCCTTCTGGCTGGCCAGCTATCTCGGCGAGGATGTCGGGATGCGCCGCTCCGACGCCGCCGCGATGGTCAGCGCGCTGTACCTGGCGAATCTCGTTGGCCGACTGGTGGCCGGGCGGCTCGCGCACACCGTCGCGGCGTCTCGCCTACTCGGCGGAGCGCTCGCAGTTGCGCTGCTCGGCCTGCCCGTGCTGCTGGCGGCCACCGGTGCCGTCGTCGCGCTCGTCGGGCTGGCGATCGCGGGCATCGGCATCGGGGCGACGTTCCCGCTCACCTCCGCGCTGCACGTCGCGGCGAGCCCGCACAGCGCGGACGGCGCCATCGGCCAGGTGCTCGCGGTGGCGTCGATCGGCCAGATCGCCGGGCCGGTCGTCGTGGCCGCACTCGCGCAGCAATTCGGGCTGCGCACCGGCATGGTGACCCTCGTCGCGCTGACCCTGCTGGCCGCCGCGGCGCTGCGATGGCAGCTCGGACGGCTATGAGCGGAGGGCGGCCGCGATGACGGCTGGACTGACGAGCAGCGCAGGCGCGAGGAACGAGCGCCGAGCAGCGCAGGCGCGAGGAACGAGCGCCGAGCAGCGCAGGAGGGAAGCCGCCATCTCCAGCGGCCGACCGGAGCGAACGAGGTGGTGTCATGAGCACCCGTGAGCCGGTAGCTGTCGTCACCGGCGGCAACCGCGGCATCGGACTCGAGGTCTGCCGGCAACTCGCGGACCTCGGTTACCGGACCGTGCTCGGCGCGCGCGACGCGGAGAAGGGACGCAGGGCCGCCGCGGCACTCGGGAGCTCTGGACGGGTCGTAGCGACGCAGCTCGACGTCTCGGACGACGCGAGCGTGACCGCGGCCGCCGACTGGGTGACGAACCGGTTCGGACGCTGCGACGCGCTGATCAACAACGCCGCCATCCACTACGACACCTGGCAGCGCGCGACGAGTGCGGACCTATCGGTCGTCCGGGAGGCGATCGAGACCAATCTGCTCGGTGCCTGGCGCACTGCCCTCGCCTTCCTGCCGTTGCTGCGTGCAGCGCCGCACGCGCGCATCGTCAACGTGTCGAGCGAGGGCGGCTCGCTCGCGAGCATGGCGGGCGGCACGCCGGCGTACAGCGTGAGCAAGGCCGCGCTGAACGCGCTGACCCGCACGCTCGCCGGTGAGTTGCGCCGCACCGGGATCCTCGTCAACGCGATCTGTCCGGGCTGGACGGCGACCGACATGGGCGGCTCCGCCGGACGGCCGGTCCGCGAGGGCGCGGCCTCGGTCGTCTGGGCCGTGACGTTGCCCGACGACGGGCCGACCGGCGGCTTCTTTCGCGACGGCAGGCCGGTGCCGTGGTGAACCGAGTCGCCCCGGACCTCACGACGCCGGCGCGGCGAGTGTCGCCACCAACCAGGCCAGTGACCGCGGCGCGTCGTGCGAGATGACCGGCGCGCTGCCCGGGTCGACGACCCGGGTCGCGGCGTCGTCGGTGTCCGCGAGATCCCACAGGTAGCCGGCGTGCCCGTAGCAGGGGGACAGGTAGTCGACGCGCTGCGCAGCCGGCAGTCCCAGCGCCGATTGCGCGGGCATGAAGTCGCAGCCGGCGCTGGAGCCGGCGACCGTCCATTGGGTGCCGCCCGCGGCCTGCGGATCGCGGGCGTGCGCGGTGAGCTCCGCGATGAACCGCGAGTCGGTCGCGAATTGGTCGCACTCGACGAAGTGCCCCCCGCAGAACGCGATGTTGGAGGCGGTCGTCCCGTACCCGAGGTGCGGCGTCGACAACGTCACCGCGCGCGGCACGAAAAGGCGGGGCGGGAAGCGCGGGTCGTGCTGCGCGACGCGATACAGCAGATCGCGGATGACGAGCCCGCCCATCGAGACGCCCACCAGGTCGACGGGCGTGCTCTGAGCCGAGTAGCTGTCGTAGACGAACCAGCCAAGGTCGTGCGCGAGCTGATCGATGCTCGTGTTCTGGTCGTAGTGCACCCGCGGCCGGGCATCGGTGATCGTCGCCGTCGCCCCCGCAGGGGCGTGCGCGCCATACCCGGTGACGTCGACGCCGTCCGTGTCGCACGCGTAGTAGCTCACGGGCAGCAACGGCCCGGTCCAGTCCGCGTTCGAGAGCTCGAGGTACGCGCCGCCCCAGATGTTGTGCGTGACGTCGTTGCCCGGGCAGGACGCGCCCGAGTAGCCGTGGACGAACACCACCGGCGTGGCCTTCGCAGCGGAGTCGACCGTGGTGCCGCCGCCGGTGACGGGCGTGGTGCCGCAGGCTGCGAGCAGCAGCGCCACTGCGACAATCGTCAACCGCACATCTAGTCCAACGAACGACCTAGTGTCTGTGTAATGGCGTACCGGACGATTCCCGAGCTGTTGGCGGACGCCGCGGCCCGCGACCCCGACGGCACCTGGCTGCGCACCGACGACGTGTCGTTGACCTTCGCGCAAGCGGGCGCCGCGGTCGGCGCCCGGTCCGCGGCGCTGCGCGGGCACGGCGTCGAGCGCGGTGATCTTGTGCTGCTCACCGCCCGCAACACGCCGGCGTACCTGCTGACCTGGCTGGCGATCACGTCCATCGGCGCGGTCGCGGTCACCGCCAACCCGGCGTCGACGGCTGCGGAGCTCGCCGGGCTGGTCGCGCAGACGCAGCCACGTGCGGTCGTCACCGACGCCGAGCTGCGGCCGCTGCACGACCATCCGTTCGTCCTCGACGTCGACGAACTGGACGGGGCGCCTGCCGAACTGCCGGTCGGGATGGCGCAACCGGACGACGTCGCGGTCCTGATCCCGACCTCGGGTACGACGGGCCGCTCGAAGCTGGTCATGCAAACGCACCGCGCATATGCGATGGCCGGCGAGGGCTTCCCGTTCTGGATGGAGCTCGACGCAGCCGACCGGCTGATGACATCTCTGCCGCTGTTCCACATCAACGCCCCGGCGTACTCGATGCTCGGCTCGCTGGCCTGTGGCGCCGGGCTGGTGCTGCTGCCGCGCTTCTCCGCGAGCCGCTTCCTCGACGCCGCGCGCCGGCACGGCGCGACGGAGTTCAACGCGATCGGCGCCATGCTCGAGATCCTGATGCGGCAACCGGAGCGTCCGGACGACGCGGACAATCCGCTGCGGCTCTGCTACACCGGGCCTGCGCCGACCCGCGAGCGGCAACTCGAGATCGAGCAGCGGTTCGGACTGCGCCTCGTCTGTGGGTACGCGCTGTCGGAGAGCCCGTACGGGCTCATCTGGCCGCACGGCCGGCGACTGTTCGGCACGCTCGGCACGCTGCGCCAGCACCCGACGCTCGGTGTCGTCAACGAGGGACGCGTGGTCGACGACGCCGGTCGAGACGTCGGCGTCGGCGAGACCGGCGAGCTGCTGCTGCGCAGCCCCGTGGTCACGCCCGGCTACTGGCAGCTGCCCGACGAGTCGGCGGCCGCGATCACGCCCGACGGCTGGCTGCACACCGGCGACCTCGTGGTCCGGGACGCGGACGACGTCTTCACCTTCATCCGGCGCAAGAAGGACGTGCTGCGCCGGCGCGGCGAGAACGTGTCGCCGGCCGAGATCGAAGACGCGATCGCCGCCCATCCGACGGTGCTGGAATGCGCGGTGGTCGGTGTCGAGTCCGAGCTGACCGAGGACGAGATCAAGGCGTTCGTCGTGACGTCCGAGACGGCCGATTTCGCGGCGCTGCGCAGCTGGGCGGCGCAGCGGCTGAGTCCGTTCAAGGTGCCGCGCTACTGGCAGCAAGTCGACGCGCTGCCGCGCACGCCGACGCAGCGGGTCGCCAAGCACCTGCTCCCGACCGGCCACCCGGACGGCGAGCACGATCTCGAATAACCCTCGTAGTTGTCCGCCCAACGGCACGCCATGACGCATCGACGGGCGGACAACTTGGGGAGTGAGGTGGACGGTGAGACGCCTCGCGGACGTCAGCGCGCTCAGATGCGGTAGAAGAGGTTGAGGAAGCGCTCGGCCAGCTCCTGATCGCCGCGCACCGTACCGGCCCGGCAGCGTCCGAACGTCGTCAGCACCATGCCCGCGGCGTCGAACTCGAGCACGCACGGCAGGTCGTCCAGATTGCCGGGCGCGTAGCTCATCCCCTCCGGCGAGATGCTGACCCGGGTCTCGCCCGCGTTGTGCCCGCCGAACACCCGCACCCCGATCTCGAACGGCGACAGGTCCGAGTCCGGCTTGAGCGTCGACTGCCACAGCACGAACATGAACGGCACGAGCAGGTCGGCGGCCTCGCCGGACATCGCGTGCTCACGGCCGGCGCCCTCGCGGATGTCCCAGGAGTGCACGGCGTAGTCCATCAACTGCCCTGCGGCGTAGAAGTAGGCGGGCAGCCGCCCCATGTACGCGTGGGTCACCATCATGCCGGTCCAGTCATCCGGACCGATCCCGTCGAGCAGCTCCATGCACTTGTCGAAGTCGGTGCGCAGCCGCTCCAACATCTCCGGCTGCGTGCTCGCGCGGAACGCAATCGCGCGGTCGCCCGCGACCTGGCTCATGACCGGCAGGCTGAACTCCGCGTCGGTGTCGCGATGCCCACGAGCGGCGTCGAACGCGGCGAAGTAGCCCTCAGTGGTGTCGACGAGGTGGCCTACGACGTCCCGGGTCGTCCAGCGGGCGCATGCGGTGGTCCGATCCCAGGTATCGGAGTCGGCGACAAGGTCGAAGAGCTTCGCGGCCTCGTCGCGCACGACGCGCAGGATGGTGTCCTTGCCTTCGTACGTGGTCGCGTCCCAGCTGCCCATCCCGCTCACGTCTCCTTCCGGCTGCACCGCACGTGGTTGCTGACGCAACTAGAAGACTCCGGTCACGGGCGGGTGTCAACGGCTCAGGCCGGCGCGCTTGGCATAGTCCTGGGCGAGCTGCGTGGGCGCACAGGCCAGCCAGCCGTCGACCAACGCAGTCTCGACCGCCTTGCGGCCCGCCTGCTTGAGCTGGATCAGCACCGCGGCGTACCCGTTGAAGTGCGGGATCGTGAAGAACGCGCGCTGATTGGCGGCGAGCACGGCCTCCTTGTCCGCCAGATCGGCGACGCGCACCGCGAGGATCGGCCCGTCCGGCGGCGGTGTTTCGCCGAAGCGTTTGATATCGGCCTTGCTGAACGGACGCTCCCAGGCGAACCCCTTGCCGGCCACGGACCAGGTGCGATGGCCGTGTCGCTCGTCCTCCGTGACCTCCGGCAGGGCGAGGGCGAAGGCAGCAACATCTTCCAACCCGACCATGACGCAAACGTACAAGCTGGGAAGACTGAGCATCCGAGGGTGATATCGGATGTCGTGGTTCCGCGCGGACGACTACTGGCTGGGCCGCCTGCTGTTCATACGCGGTCTCGGCGCCGTCTATCTGGTCGCCTTTCTCGTGGCCCTGAACCAGTTCCGGGCGCTGCTCGGCAGCGACGGCATGTTGCCCATCCCGCGCTACTTGACGCGAATCCGGTTCCGCCGCGCGCCGTCCCTGTTCCACTGGCGCTACTCGGACGGGCTGTTCGCCGCGACGTGCTGGCTCGGCATGGTGCTCGCCGCGCTCACCCTGGCCGGGCTCACCGAGCAGGCACCGCTAGCAGTGACGGTGCTCGTCTGGTTCGTCATGTGGGCGCTGTATCAATCGATCGTCAATGTCGGGCAGCGCTGGTACGGCTTCGGCTGGGAGTCGCTGCTGCTGGAAACCGGCTTCCTCGCGATCTTCGTCGGCAACGCCGACGCCGCGCCGCCGATCGCGACGATGCTGTTGCTGCGCTGGCTGCTGTTCCGTCTCGAGTTCGGCGCCGGGCTGATCAAGGTGCGCGGCGACCCGTGCTGGCGCGATCTGACCTGCCTCTACTACCACCACGAGACGCAACCGATGCCCGGCCCGCTGAGCTGGTACTTCCATCGGCTGCCGCGCCCGCTGCACAAGGTCGAGGTCGCCGCCAACCACGTCACCCAACTCGTGGTGCCGTTCGGTTTGTTCGCGCCGCAGCCCGTCGCCGGGATCGCGGCCGGGATCATGGTCATCACCCAGCTGTGGCTGGTGATCAGCGGCAACTTCTCCTGGCTGAACTGGATCGCGATCGTGCTCGGCCTCTCGGTCTTGCCGGACGGCTTCCTGCAGCGCCTGCTTCCGATCGCGCCACCCGATCACCCGGGCGCGACGCCGCTGCCCTTCGTCATCGCGGTCCTGGCCGCGACGGCGCTCGTGCTGGTCCTCAGCTACTGGCCGGTGCGCAACATGATGGGCAGCCGGCAACTCATGAACGCCTCGTTCAATGCGTGGCACCTCGTGAACACGTACGGCGCGTTCGGCAGCGTGACCAAGGTGCGCCGCGAGGTGGTCGTCGAGGGCACGTCGGACGAGCGCATCACGCCGGACACGGTGTGGCGAGAGTACGAGTTCAAGGGCAAGCCGGGTGAGCTGCGGCGGCTGCCGCGCCAGTTCGCGCCGTACCACCTGCGCCTCGACTGGCTGATGTGGTTCGCGGGCATCTCCCCCGGCTATGCGGACGGCTGGTTCGAGCCGTTCGTGGCCAAGTTGCTCGCCGGCGACCCTGCGACGCTGAAACTGCTGCGCCACAACCCCTTCCCGGACGCCCCGCCGAGCTTCGTCCGCGCCCGCACCTACCGCTATCGGTTCACCACGAGGCGCGAGCGACGCGCGACCGGTGCCTGGTGGCAGCGCACCCTCATCGGCGACTTCCTTCCGCCGACCCGCGGCACCCGCTGACGTGCGCATTTGCCGCAACTGTTATCGAATCGCTTGCGCCAATCTATTGCCGCGGCGGTCGCGATGTTGCTATTCATGGGCATTCGCTGTACCCCGCCAAGACGACCCCGCTCCCGGCTCTCGAGGTGCGTGTGCTGCTCAGCGTCCGTGACGTGAGTGTCCGGTTCGGCGGGTTGATCGCGCTCGAAGACGTCTCGTTCGACGTGCCGGAGACCCGTGTGGTCGGGGTGATCGGCCCGAACGGCGCGGGCAAGACGACGCTGTTCAACGTCATCTGCGGATTCGTCCGGCCGAGCGCCGGATCGATCACCTGGGCCGGCGGGCCACTACCGAGCCGGCCGGATCGCCTCGTCCACGCGGGCATCGCGCGGACCATGCAGGCCGTGGGGCTGTTCGATCACCTGACCGCGTGCGAGAACGTCATGGTCGGCGCGGCCATCCGGCGCCGGGCCGGCTTCGCCGGTGCGCTGTTCGGGCTGCCACACAGCGATCGGGACGAGCGGCGGCTGCGCGCCGATGCGCTCGAATGGCTCGACCGCCTCGACATCGCCGACGTCGCCGACCGGTTGCCCACGACGCTGTCCTTCCCGGTGCAGAAGCGGGTCGCGCTCGCCCGCGCGCTGGTGAGCCGGCCGCGCCTGGTACTGCTCGACGAGCCGGCCGGCGGCCTAGGCGCCGAGGACATCGACCCGCTCGCCGACCTCATCAGGTCGCTGCCGACCGCGTCCGAGGCACCGTGCTCGGTACTGCTCGTGGAACACCACATGGACCTGGTCATGCGAGTCTGCGACGAGGTGCTCGTCCTCGACTTCGGCCGCTGCGTCGCCCGCGGAACTCCCGCCGAGGTGCAGGCAGACCCTGCCGTCTCCGCGGCCTATCTCGGTGTGGACGTCGCATGAGCGACGGGCGGCCGCGATGACGGCTGGACTGACGAGCAGCGCAGGCACGAGGGACGAGTGCCGAGCAGCGCAGGAGGGAAGCCGTCATCTCAAGCGGTCGTCCGGAGCGAACAAGGTGGGCGTCGCATGAGCGCGTTGCTGGAGGTCGACGGGCTGTGCGCCGGCTACGGCCGGGCGGGCGTGCTGCACGACATCGCGCTACGCGTCGAGCCGGCGACGATCACCGCAGTGCTCGGCGCGAACGGTGCGGGCAAGACGACGCTGCTGCGCACCCTGTCCGGACTCATCAAGCCCACCCAGGGTCGGATCACGTTCCGCGGCGCGGACATCACCAAAGTGCCGGTCGAGCAACTCGTGCATCGCGGGGTGACGCACGTTCCGGAGGGCCGCGGCGTGATCGCCGAGCTCACGGTCGAGGACAACCTGCGGCTCGGCGGGCTGTGGCGGCGCGGTGCCGCCGCGGCACGCGAGACCGCAACCGCCGTCGCCGAGGTGTACGACCTGTTCGAGCCACTCGCGCGGCGCCGTCGCGCGCACGGACACCAACTCTCCGGAGGTGAACGGCAGATGCTCGCGCTGGGTCGCGCGTTGGTCGCGCGGCCCGCGTTGATGTTGCTGGACGAGCCGTCGCTTGGCCTCGCCCCGCCGGTGACAGCGCAGATCATGGCGCTGCTGCGCACCCTGCGGGATTCCACCGGGCTCGCGCTGCTGCTCGTCGAGCAGAACGTGCACTCCGCGCTAGCCGTCGCCGACGAGGCGCTGGTGCTGGCCGTCGGCAAGATCGTGGTCCGCGGCCCGGCCGCCGAGCTAGAGCACGACGAGACGCTGCGGCACGCCTACCTGGGGTTCTGACGATGAGCAGATTCATCTTTCTGACCTTCAACGGACTCTCGTTCGGTGCGGTGTATGCGGCCGTGGCACTCGCGCTCGTACTGATCTGGCGGACGACGCGGGTGCTGAACTTCGCGCAGGGCGCGATGGCGACGGCGACTGCCTACGTCGCGATCTCGGTCACCCAGGCGACCGATTCCTATTGGCTCGGTTTCGTCGCGGCGCTGGCCGCGGGGCTCGCGCTCGGCGCCGTCGTGCGCCTGACCGCATTCGGCACCGCCGAGCATGCGCCGGCGCTGAACACGATCGTCATCGGTGTCGGCATGCTGATCCTCATCGAGGCAGTCGTCGGCATGATCTACGGCGCGGCCAACCGGGACTTCCCGGCCTCGTTCAGCACTCGCACGCACGCGATCGGCAAAACCGCGCTCTTCTCGAACCAGAACATCTTCACCGTCGGCTCGGTGCTCGCCCTGATGATCGCGCTCGCTGCGGTGTTGACCTGGACCCCGTCCGGGCTGCGCATGCGCGCCGCCGCGTTCGCGCCCGAGATTGCCCGGCTGCTCGGCGTCCGGGTCGGACGGATGCTCACCCTCGGCTGGGCGCTGTCCGGCCTCGTCGGCGCGCTCGCCGGCATGCTCGTCATCCCGATCGGGCTCGGCCTGTACCCGCAGGCCATGGACGGCGTGTTCGTGCTCGGCTTCGTCGGCGCGGTGGTCGGTGGCCTGGACAGTCCGGTCGGCGCGGTGGTCGGCGGCGTGACCACCGGCCTGGCACTTTCCTACGCCAGCGGATACCTCGGCAGCGACCTGACCCAGCTGGCCGCGCTCGTGCTGCTCGTCGTGGTGCTGCTCGTCCGGCCGAGCGGGTTGTTCAGCGGTACTCCGGTCCGGCGGGTCTGATGGGCCGCGTCGTCGCAGCGCTACGGGCATCGACCCTCGCTCGCCATCTGTTGCTGTTCGTCGTCGGCATCGTGTTCGTCATCCTGCTCACCGACTCGCTGTCCGACTTCCACGACTACCAGCTCGCCACCCTCGGCGCGTACCTCTGCGCGGTCGCCGGCCTTACGGTGCTGACCGGTACCAATGGGCAGGTCTCACTCGGGCACGCCGCGCTGATGGCGGTCGGCGGATACACCGTCGCGCTACTCCAGACCCGGTTCTACGACGACGGCGTGAGCGGCGTCTGGGTGCTGCCGCTCTCGCTGCTGGCCGGCACGGCGGTGACTGCCGTCGCGGGTGCGATCGTCGGTGTGGCGGCAGCGCGGCTGCGCGGCCCGTACCTCGCCGGCGCGACGCTCGCGCTCGGGGTGGCGCTGCCCGACATCACGTCGCACTACTCAAACACGTTCAAGGGCGACCAAGGGCTGTTCGTGCCGTTCGACGGCCCACCGGGCGAGTTGGGGACGTTCTCGCTCGAGCACTGGCAGTCGTGGATCAGCCTGTTCGCCGCGCTCGTCGTGCTGTTCTTCCTCGCCAACCTGCACCGGTCGGCGATCGGCCGGAACATGCGCGCCGTCCGCGACGACGAGATCGCCGCGTCACTGTGCGGCGTCTCGGTGGCACGGGTGCGGATCGGCGCATTCGCGGTCAGCGCCGCGGCCGCCGGGCTCGGCGGCGGCGTGCTCGCCGTGGTGCTGCAGACCGCGTCGCCTGGCTCGTTCGACCTGGTGCTTTCCCTGACGCTGCTCACCGCCGCGGTGATCGGCGGCCTCGGCAGTCTCACCGGCGCCGTATGGGGCTCGATCGTCGTGATCTATCTCGGCACGTTCATCCGCGATCGCGTCGACAATCTGAAGCTGTCCTCCGCGTCGGCGGCCAAGCTGCACGACAACCTGCCCAACGCCGTCTACGGACTGCTGCTCGTAGTCGTGATGCTCACCCTGCCCGGCGGCATTCAGGGCCTGATCCGCCGCCTCACCGCACTTCGGCCGCACCGCTCCACCACACCCACAGGAGGTTCGACATGACGACTCGAACGAGAAGACGGCGCACGATCCTCGGTGCGGTGGCCGGGGTCGCTGCGCTCACGATCGCCGCGTGCAGCAGCAGCAAGGGCGGCGGCGGGACGTCGAACGACACCAGCGCGCCGGGCGTCACGTCGAACTCGATCCTGCTCGGCACGACGCAGCCGCTCACCGGCCCCGCCGCGCCCGGTTACTCGAAGATCAGCGCCGCGATGAACGCCTACTTCCAGTTCGCCAACGCGCACGGTGGCGTGAACGGACGCAAGATCAACTTGAAGGTGCTCGACGACGCATATAACCCGACCAAGACCGCGAGCCTGACGCGGGAGCTCGTCCTGCAGGATCAGGTGTTCGCCATGGTCGGCGCGCTGGGTACGCCGACCCACACAGCGGTCCTGGACTTCCTGGCACAGAACTCGGTGCCGGATCTGTTCGTGGCCTCCGGCAGCCGCAGTTGGAACAACGTCGATAAGTACCCGACAACCTTCGGCTGGCAACCTGACTACACGATCGAGGGCAAGATCCTCGGCGACTACGTCAAGAAGACGTTCCCGGGCAAGACGGTCTGCTCGTTCGGGCAGGGCGACGACTTCGGCACCGACGGCGTCGAAGGCGTCGAGATCACGGTGGGCACCAAGCTGAAGTCGAAGCAGACCTACACCCCGACGAACACCAACGTCGCACCGCAGATCGGCGCGCTCAAGGCGGCCGGGTGCGAGGTCAACATCGCGTTCACGGTGCCCGGATTCACCGCGCTGGCGCTCGGCACGGCGGCCCAGCTGAAGTACCAGGCGCAGTGGGTCGTCTCGAACGTCGGCTCCGACATCGTCACGCTCACCGGCTATCTGAAGGACGCGACGAAGCCGCTGCTGGAGGGCCTCGTCACCGATGCCTACCTGCCGGTTCCGACGGATACGTCGAACAGTTGGATCAAGCTGTTCCAGAAGGTCGACCAGCAGTACGACGACAACGCGCCGTTCGACGGGAACGTGCTGTACGGGATGGCGACCGCGTACACGACGTTGCAGGCGCTCAAGGCGGCCGGGCCGGATCTGACTCGCGGCTCGCTGCTCGACGCCGTCAACAAGGGCGGCTTCGCCGGGCCGGGCACCACACCGTTCCGGTTCTCGAGCACCGACCACTCGGGCTACAGCGGTACCCAGATCGCGATAATCCACAATGGCGTCGCAGCGACGACCGGCCCGATCTACACGACCGATGACGGGAACGGCCCACTCACCGAGTACACGAAGCCGCAACCGCAGGCTCCGGCCAACGGACTGCCGTAGCAGCGGCTATTCGGCTCGCCCGACCCGGTACTTGACGTGTGTCGCGCCGGGCGAGCCGGAGACCGCGATCGGCGCCAGCTGCAGGTCGGCCGGGACGCCGTCGAACAGTCGCTCACCCGCGCCGAGCAGCATCGGCGCGATGTGCAGATGCAGTTCATCGATCGCACCCGCGGCCAGGTAGGCGTTCACAGTGCTGGCACCGCCGGCGATCTCGACGTTGCGATCGCCGGCGGCTGCCTTGGCCTGCTCGAGCGCGGACTCGATGCCCGCGGTGACGAAGTGGAACGTCGTCCCGCCCTGCATGGTGAGCGACTCGCGCGCGTGATGCGTGAGCACGAACACCGGGGCGTGGTAGTCGGGCTCGTCGCCCCACCAGCCCGTCCAAGCGGGATCCCACTCGCCGCGGCCCGGGCCGAACATGTTGCGTCCCATGATGTACGCGCCCGGGCTGGTTTGCCATTCATCGATGATCCGCTGGTCGTCGCCTTGCGGATCGAAATGCCATTCGTGCAGCCGGATGCCGCCGTCACCGATCGGGTTCGCCGTGCTCTGGCGGGGCCCGGCGACGAAGCCATCCACCGATACCGACATGTTGCAGGTGACGTGCGGCATCCGGCTATCCAATCACCCTCAGCGAGAGCGCAGGACGCCGAGCAGACCGTGCGCCTCGTCGTCCGGTCCGGCGCTGAACCACAGCGAGTTGACGCCGCCGGAGGACGCGTCACCGACCATCAGCGCCCACAGCCCGTCGATCGCCAGCGGCCGACCGGAGGTGCCGCGAAGCGTTCCTAGCACCTCGCCGCTGTTCGGGTCGAACGCGTGGATGCGTCCGTCGCCGAAGTTGCCGATCAGCAGGTCTCCGGAGAACGGGCCGAAGCTGGCCGGTGTGAGCGTCATTCCCCACGGCGAGTTGAGCACGCCGTGCGTCGCGAACCGCTTCACCCATGCGCCGGACGTGGTGTACACGTCGACGAAGCCGTGCCCGGCACCGGCGACGTCGTCCTCGCCCGCGGCGTCCTGCAGCGCGTAGCTCACGAAGATCTGGCCGTTGATCTCGGCCACGTTGAACGGCGCATAACCGGCCGGCAGGGTCGGGTCACTGAACATTCCGCTGTTCGACACCGGCGCGAACGTGCCGTCGAAGATGTCGATGCGGTTGTCGTGGAAGTTCGCCGCGAGCAGCATCGGCCCGGACGGGCTGTGGTCGAGCGCCAGTCCCTTGTAGACGGCACCGTCGGTGTGGCCCACGAGCGTGGCAGCCGGACCGCCGGCCCATGCCGACAGGTCGCCGTCCTCGCCGATGAAGATGAAGCGCGCCGACGTCGTGGTGCCCGGCAGCAGGAAGTTGGTAGCGCCCGAGTCGTTGAACACCTGCCCGGTCGGAACGCCACCCGGAATGCTGACTGTCAGCACCTTGGCCACCGGCGTCTCCGGGTTGCCGATCGCGCCGTTGTACAGCGTCGTCACGTCCGCGCCGTTGTCCGAGACCCACACCGGGGTGTTGGGACCGCGCGACATACCCCACGCGTTGACCAACTGCGGGTCGGTCAATTGCGCGACACCGGGCTGGTCGGAGACGAGATTCTCCTGGATGTAGCCGCCGCCGGCGGCGCCCGCCGGCGTTGCTACAGCGACGACGAGCGCCGCTGCGGTCACCGCGCCGAACCAGCCGAGCCGTCTATCCATTGCGCGCCTCCTAAGCTCTCCGCCCGCCCAGTTGCGAACGGTCCCGTGCCATCACGGACACGGACCGCTTTCGGTTCAGCGGCACGGCGCGTCGGTTACCTCATCCCTGACAGCCGAAGTGCGCGTCGGCCCAGTCGGCGTTGTCGTGTCCGATCCCGTCACCCGCGTCACCTGCATTGAGCGTCAACTGATGGACGCCGGTCACGTCGACGTTGATCGGTACAGCAGCTTGCCTGCCACGCAGCACGCCGGTGCTCGCCACGACGTTGCCGTCGACGAGCACGCTGAACGTCACCGAGCCGCTCGTCCCGGCCGCATCGTCGACGCCGACGTCGGTGGCGAACGACGTGCAGTCGGCCGGGACGTCGTAGACGATCGAGCTCACCGCGTTCGTCCCGAGCCCCTTGGCGTAAGGCACGCCGGCGATGCTGAGCGGGCCGCCGTTGACGTTCTGGTCGCGCAGGACGTCGTGAAAGCCGCTGACCGCGGACACCCACGGCACGTCGCTGAGATAGACCAGGCCCTTCGGCAGGACGTTCAGGCTGTAGGCCGCGCCGGTCCGCCCGCTGACCCCGTCCTGCTCGTACGTGACGAGCGCGCCGACCGCGTACCTGCCCTGCGCGTCGTCCGGGATCGTCACCGTCCAACTCACCGGTGCGGAGTCGCCGGCCGGCAACGAGCCGACCTGCACCGTCGGATCCGGGGTCGCGGTCCAGCCGTCCGGCAGGTCGAGCGCGACCTCGACGTCGGTGGCGTCCGGTCCGCGAAGATTCGCGATGGTTCCGCTGACGTGGAACGTGTCGCCGCCGCGCGCCGGCGACCGCGCGTCGCCGGTGAAGCCCGCCATCGCCACCGTGTTCGGCACGCTCGGGTCGCCCCAGGTCTGCCGGCTCCAGGCGGGTGCGGGATTGACCGATACCGGCACGCCGCCGCGCACCGTGCCAAGATCGGTCAGCCGGACGTTCTCCAGCCCGTTGCCGGCCCCGCCGTCGGAGGTCACCGCGATCGCGAGCGTGTTCGTGCCGTGCGGGTCGAGCACGCCGTTCGGCACCACGAAGGTGTGCTGCGGCCCGACGTTCGCGATGTACTGGCCGACGTTCCAGCCGTTGACGAAGAGCAGTGCGCGGTAGTTCGCAGCCGACCGTGGCGTCGCCGGGTCGCCGATCGTGATGCCGAGCGAGGCGTCGTCCGTGGCAGGGATGTCGAGGTCGAACCGGGTGCGATACCACGACGTGCCCGACATCGCGGTGCCGGCCGGAACCGCGGTCGGCGCCCAGGACGAATCCGGGTAGCCGGGCAGATACCAGCCGTGCCGCTCGCCGTAGAGCCCGCCGTTGTTCTCGACGCCGCGCACCGGGTCGACGATGTTCTCGCCGCCGAGGTCACCCTGGATCCGCCAGTCGATGGCGGTCGGCACCGAGGCGCCGCTGCTGTCGGCCATGGTGGCGGAGATGAGCCCGCGCCCTTCCTTCTGCGCGTCGTTGACGCCGCCGTCCTCGTTGTGCCCGTCGTTGCGCACCATGACGGCGAGCGTGTGCCCACCCTCGGTCTGCAGGGTGTGCGGAATCCCGAACGTCACAGTGCCGGTCGTCGCCGGCGACTCGACGCCGTTGGGCAGGACGTGCTGGCCGAGGTACACGCCGTCCAGCCAGGCCTGCAGCATGCCCGCGCCGCCGCCGCCGTAGCGCAGCGAAATCGTCGTCGCGCCCGGCGAACCGGAGTAGCGGCCGCGGTACCAGACGTCGCCCTGATGGAAGCCGTAGTCGTCAGCCGTGAGCACCGGCTGACCGGCGGGTGGTTTGGTAGTGCTGTTCGTCGTCGACTTGTCCGCTGCGATCCACGATGAATCGTCGAAGCCGGGCTGCGCCTCGGGCGAACCGGGCGCCCACCGCCAGTTGTCGAGGCTCGGCAGGCTGATCGGTTCGGCACCGGGCAGCGACACCGTGCGGCTGCCGTCCGGCTGGAGCGACGTGCCCAACGCGGCGCCGTTCCAGGTGACGGTCTGCAGCTGCGGCGGCGCCCACACCTGCAACGGGCTCGGCTGCTTGGTGTCGCCGGTGAGCGCGAGCGAGGCGCCGGTCGCCACCGCCGTGCGCACCAGTTCCGGGCCGCGCTCGAGGACCGGCCCGGCGGACGTGTCCTGCCGCCAGAAGGTGCCGGCGTTGGCATCATCTGCAATCAGCAAGGTCAATTGTGGGCGATTCCCACCATTGATCTGCACCTCGGCGAGTCCGTCATGGGTGTAGTCGAGCCGCAGGTCGCCGGTGGCTGCGTCGTAGCTGCTCGTGACGTTGCCGGAAAGCACCTGTACGTGCGGCTGGTCGTCGTAGCGCAGTACGGTCTCGCCGTTTTCGCCGTTGCGTCCGTAGAGCAGTGCGACGTCCTTACCTGCCTGCGTCAGGTGCGTCATGATCTCCGACGTCGAGTAGACGAGATGCTGCCCGCCGAGGTCGTAGTCGGCGACGAAGATCTTGCCGTCCTGTCCGTTGATCTCGGTCGACAGCGTGTAGTCGCCGTCCGACGTGCTGATCGGGAAGGTGAATGCGTCGTTCGTCGTCGCGTTCGACGGGTTGTGCATTGCGATGTAGAAGTGCGTGCCGGTGTCCGGGTTGACGTCGTGATAGACCTTGATCGCACTCGACGAGGGCGTCACCGCGTCCGCGCGATCGATCTTCGTGATCGGCTTGACGCTCTGCAGGAACAGCCCGATCTCCTTCATCGCGGTCGCCTTGGGCCGGATCTGGCGCGCCTCGTCGAACGCCGCACCGTAGTCGTATGACGTGTAGACGACCGGCGCGGGCAGCCAGCCCCAGGATGTCCCGCCGAAGGTCATGTAGAAGTTCTGTATCGACAGCCGGTTGGCGATGTTCGTCTTGTAGAAGACCCGCTCGTAGCCGACGCCCTGCCGGATCGCGGTGCACGGATAGGTGCCGACACTGCCCCAGTAGTCGAACCAGCCGCCACCGAACTCCGCCGCGAAACCGGGCGTGTACGGCGACGCGGACGCGCCGCCCTTGGCGCCGCCCGGTCCCCAGATGCCCCAGTCAGGTGCGGTGGACGGGCCACCCGGCGTGCCGTCGGTGTGGCAGGTGCCGCCCGGGTAGCCGTCGAACGCGTACATGTCGACGGGCCCGGGCACCGTCCCCGGCACGTCCGAACTCGACGGGACCCAGAAGCCGTTGCGGCCCTTGTCGTTGTGGAAGATCGGCACAGTGACCCCGTCGGAGCGCACCTTGTCGTACAAGTGCTGCAGGTAGTTGCGCTGCGACGTGCCGGTGTTCGCCAGCTCGTTCTCGATCTCGTAGAGGATCACCGGCCCGGTGCCATTGGTGAACTGGTGCCGCTGCAGGATCGCGTCGATATGCGTGAGCCAGTCGTCGGCCGCGGCGAGGTAGTCGGGCGCGTCCGAACGGGCGCGGCCGGCTTGCGTCGTGAGCCAACCGGGGAAGCCTCCGGCGCTGGTCTCGGCGTTGATGTACGGACCAGGTCGCGCGATGACGTACAGGCCGACCTGTTGCGCGATGTCGAGCAGTCGGTCGACGTCACGCACGCCGGTGAAGTCGTAAACGCCCGGCGCCGGCGAGTGGTACGCCCAGTTGAAGTAGATCGAGACCGCGTTATAGCCCTCGGCCTTCATCTTCTGCAGCACGTCGCGCCACAGGCCAGGGCTGGGCAGTCGCCAGTAGTGGAACTCGCCGGACCAGATGACCGTCCGCTTTCCGTCGAGCATCAGCGAGTAGTTGTCGAACGTGACGGTGTGCGCCGCGCCCGAGGCGGGTGCGGTGCCGACGGCGGTCACCGTGTTCGTGACCGCGAGCAAGAGGGTGGCCGCGGCGATGACGGCCAGGGCGTGGCGAGCCTTGCGCAGCAGCACGACGGTCTCCCGGGGTCGAACATATATACAGATTTCCTAACAGTTCCACACATCGCAGACAAGACATTCAGCGCAATGTGCCGCATTAGGCCAACGCTCGCGCGACCCAATCGAGCGGCTGTTGGATCTTGTTGGAATCGGCTGCGCGCGTGGTTCGGCCCGTAACGTAGCGGCATGGAACTCGTCGTCGGCCTCAGGATGCAGTTGCAGCAGGTCGTCACGGAGCACGACACGGCGCTCGCGCTCGGCAGCGGCGACGTGCCGGTCCTGGGCACACCACGGCTGCTCGCGTGGGCGGAGGCCGCGACGGTGGCCGCACTCGACGGGCACCTCGCAGCAGGCAGCACCTCGGTCGGCAGCTACGTCGCGGTCGAGCATCGCGCGGCGAGCGCGGTAGGAGCGAGCGTCACGGTCGACGCGGAACTCGTCGCGGTCGAGGGCAGGCAGCTGCGCTTCGCGGTGCGTGTGGACGAAGGTGATCGCCTGGTGGCCGCGGGCGAGATCGTGCGGGTGATCGTCGACCGGGAGCGGTTCCTCATACCCCGGTTGTCGAACGGGGATACGCGATCGCCGGATCGGTGAGCACGTTCACGAGGTACGGCCCGTCCGCGGCGAACGCCCGATCGAGCGCTTCCCCGAGCGACGCCGGATCAATGACCGTCTCGCCGTCGGCGCCGAGCGCACGCGCGACCTCGTCGTACCGCGTGCCGGGCGTCAGCGAGGCGGCAACGTCGTAGCCGTACAGGAACTGCATCGGGTGCTTCTCCAACCCCCAGACGCCGTTGTTGCCGACGATGATCACGACTGGCAGCCGGTGCCGGACGAGGGTGTCGATGTCCATCAGCGAGAAGCCCGCGGCGCCGTCGCCGAGCAGTAGCACGACCTGCGCCGACGGCCGGGCCAGCCGCGCGGCGATCGCGTAGCCGAGCCCGGTGCCGAGACAGCCGTACGGGCCGGGATCGAGCCAGCCGCCGGGCTGCGCAGGCTCGACGAAGCGACCGGCGAACGAGACGAAGTCCCCACCGTCGCCGATCACGACGGCGTCGTCGGCCAGCCGCGGCACGAGCTCGCCGTAGACGCGCGCCGGGTGCAGCGGGGTGCTCGCGGCGCCGAGCACCTCCGCGTCACGCGCGACCGCGGCGTGCGCATCCTGGTTCAGGATGTCTGCCCAGCCGGCGTAGCCGTGCCGCTTCGGCAGCTTCGCCCACGCCGCGCGGATCCCGTCGAGCACGAGCGTCAGATCTCCGGAGGCGGACGCGGCGAGCGGGCAGTGCCTCGCCAGCTGCCCGGCCGAGTCGGCGAGGTGGACGACCTGCGCTGGCGCACCGCCGCCCTTTCCGCCGAACACGCCGTAGCCGAGCCGGAAGTCGAGCGGCGTGCCCGCGACGATGACGAGGTCTGCCGTGCCGAACGCGCGCGAGCGCGCTCGCGTGACCAGCAGGCGATGACCGGCCGGCACGATGCCGCGGCCCATCCCGTTCGCGATCACCGGTAGCCCGACGGACTCGACGAGCCGCAGCGCCGCGTCCTCTGCGCCGTCGGTCCACACGTCCGAGCCGAGGACGAGTACGGGGCGCTGCGCCGCGCCGAGCAGCTCTGCAACGGCGCCGAGCTGATCGGGATCGGGCTCGATGGCGGTGCGCTCCGGGCCGGTGATCGCCGCGGCCTCCGCGCGCGAGAAGAGCTGGTCCATCGGCACGTCGAGGAACACCGGACCGCGGTGCGGCTGCCCAGCCAACCGCAGCGCTTCGTCCACCGCGGCACCGATCGCCGCCACCTCGGCGACCGTGCTCGCATGCTTCGTAACCGGCGCGAGCAGCGGCGGGTGGTCCAGCTCCTGCAGCGCGCCGCTCCCCCAGCGGAACGCCGGCGCCCGCCCGCCCACGACGAGTATCGGCGAGCCGTTGAAGTGTGCTGTGGTGATCGCCGAGACGCCGTTCGTCACGCCCGGTCCGGCGGTCAGCACGGCCAGGCCCGGGCGGCGCGTCAGCTTGGCCGTCGCCTCCGCGGCGAACACCGCCGTCTGCTCGTGCCGGACGTCGATGAGGGGCAGCGGCTGCTCCGCCTTGACCGCCGCGTCGTAGAGCGGGAAGACGTGTGCGCCGCTGAGCGTGAACATCCGCTGCACGCCGTGCGCCCGCGCCGCCGCGAGCGCGAGTTCGCCGCCATGCCCCTCGACCGTCTCGCTCACGAGACGAACCTATCGCTGGCAGATCCGCGCGGGCCTACGCCGGTTGGCGGGAGGAGCGCGGCTCGTCCAAACCCAGCCACGCACTGCGCAGATGGGGGCCGGGCGCGGGCCGCCCGTAGTGCCAGCCCTGCGCGGCGTCGCAACCCATGGCGCGCAGTGCCGCCACGTGGTCGAGCGTCTCGACGCCTTCGGCGACGACCCGAACGCCAAGCCCGTGCGCGAGCTCGATCGTCGCGTGCACGATCGCGGCATCGCTCTCGGATGTCGTCATGGCCGACACGAACGAGCGGTCGATCTTGATCTCGTTGACCGCCACTCGCTGCAGGAAGACGAGCGACGAGTAGCCGGTGCCGAAGTCGTCGACCGAGAGCTGCACGCCGACGCGGCGCAGCCGGGCGAGGACGGCCTCGACCGCGGGCACATCGGTGATCATCGTCGTCTCGGTGATCTCCAGGATGAGCCGCTCGGGCGGCAGCGCGTGCCGGATGAGGATCTCCGCGACGTCACCGGGCAAGCGCGGGTCGAGCAGGTTGCGCGCCGAGAGGTTCACGGACACCGGCACGTGCACGCCGCGGCGCTGCCACAGCGCTGCCTCGGTCACGGCCGACTCCAGGATCGCGAGCGCGAACTCGTGCACGACCGCTGATCGGTCGACGAGGTCGATGAACCGGTCCGGCGGGAGCAAGCCGAGCTTCGGGTGCCGCCAGCGCGCCAGCGCCTCCGCACCGATCACGTGCCCGGTCAGCAGATCCACCTGAGCCTGGTAGTGCAGCACGAACTGGTGCGTGTTCACCGCATCGCGCAGTTCGGCGGCGAGCGTGATCTTGCCGAGGCTGTGTGCGTCGCGGTCGCTGCGGTACCGCGCGATGGCGCCGCGTTGCTCCTTGGCCTGGTACAGCGCAGTGTCGGCCAGGCGCAGCAGATCCTCGGGGTTGTCGCCGTCCTGCGGGTAGCACGCGATGCCGATGCTGCCGCCCACTGCGAGATGCAGTCCCTCGTACTCGACCACTCCGGCGAGCACGCCGAGCAGCCGATTGGCGATGGTCTCGGCCTCCGACGGCTGGCGCAGCCCGCGCACCACGATGGCGAATTCGTCGCCGCCGAGCCGCGCAACGACGTCTTCCGACGAGACCGAGCGCTCCAGTCGCGTCGCGATCGCGCACAGGACGGCGTCGCCGGTGTGGTGGCCCAGCGTGTCGTTGATGTCCTTGAAGTGATCGAGGTCGATCATCAGCAGCGCCGCGGTCATCCCTGATGCCGCGGCCGCCTCGACAGCGGCTGCAAGGTCGGAGTGCAGCACCCGCCGGTTCGCCACGCCGGTGAGCGGATCCCGGGTCGCCTCGTATGCGTTGACCTTCGCCTGATGCCGCATCTCCGCGTACAGCGATGCGTTCTGCAGGCTGGTCGCGACGCTGTGCGCGAACGTGCGCAACACCACCCGCTGCCGGCCGCTGAGCCGGGCGGTCGGCCGTAGCCCGAGCCGCAGGACGCCGATGGTGGACGCCTCCGAGTCGACCGCGACGATGAGCGGTTCCTCGACGATCGACGGCAGTTCGTCCGACTGCCCGGATGCGTTGTCGTGCCGGAAGGCGAGCTGGTCGCAGACTCCGTCCTGATCGAGCAGCACCTCTGCGAACTGCGCGTTGAACAGACTGACCGCGCGCCCGGCGGCAGCCTCCGCGACATGCGACCTGTCGAGCAGCGTCAGCTCCTTGGCGGCGGCGTCGAGTTGCTGCCACACGCCGCTGTCCTCGAGTGCGTGGAAATAGGCGCGATACGTGAGGAACAGCAAGACAAGGCAGAACGGGACGAGGATCGCCACGCTGCCCTGCCACGGCACACTCACCAGGAGCAGCGCGATCACCGTGTTGCCGGCCATCATGCCGATCTTCAGCAGCAAGCCCTCGCGCAGCACGGCGCCCATCCCGCGGCCGCTCGCCAGCGCCACCGCTGCCGATACCGAGAGGCTGTTCCAGACGAAGAACACGCCGACCGCGGTTGTCAGGGCAACGTAGCCGTGCGGCGTCCCTAGCGACCGTGCGGAGTCGCTCACGTCGAACAGGCGCAAGGACAGCGTGCACAGCGCGGAGACCGCGGCGATCGACCCGATGTTGAAGGCGATCTTTCGTGGATCCCGCTGCCCGATGAGCTGCGTAATCCCGATGCCCACGGCGGCGGTGATCGGGATCCACGGCCAGGGAGTCAGGATCAGGCCGACGAGGATCGCACCCTCGGACCACGTGAGGGTGTACTTCTCGGCGCCGAACCGCATGTGCAGCACGGCGACCTCGCTGATCGCTGCCACCGCGACGCTGAGCACGATCCGCCAGATCGCCGGGCGTTCCGCCGCGGCTGCCGCCTGGACGACGGCAATGGCGAGCGCAGTGCCGCCCGCAGCGACCATGGCCGCGACCAGCGCGTTGAGGCGCAGGGAGTGGCCCTGGTCGCTGCGCGGCCGCTTCGCCGTCGTGCCCGCCATCCGACTAGGTCCGCACTAGCCGGTCTCGCCGGCGATCTGCGCGCCGGGTGCGGGCTCGTCGCCCCACCAGAGAGTCAGGAACTCACTGTTCCAGGTCGCGCCGTTCCAGGTCGCGCCGTTCCACGTAGCGCCGTTCCAAGTGCCGCCGTTCCACGTCGCCCCGTTCCAGGTCGCGCCGTTCCAGGTCGCGCCGTTCCAGGTCGCGCCGTTCCAAGTAGCGCCGTTCCAAGTGCCGCCGTTCCACGTCGCCCCGTTCCACGTCGCCCCGTTCCAAGTAGCGCCGTTCCAAGTAGCGCCATTCCACGTCGCACCATTCCAAGTAGCGCCGTTCCACGTTGCCCCGTTCCACGTCGCGCCCGTCCACGCATCGCCGTTCCAGGTCGCGCCGGTCCAGGCGGCCGGATCCCACAGCAGGCAGTCGGCCGTGACCTCACCGCTGATCAGCTCCGGCGTGCCGTCGGCGTCGCAGTCCACGTCGACGTGCAGCCCACCCCGGCTGGCCTCGAGCGAGCCCAGTCCGGTCGCGATCGGCGTCTGCTGAGTTTGCGGGCCATCGGGGATGCCCTTGGCACCGTGCAGGTCGAGCCGGCCCGCGCCCTGCTGGTTCGCCGGCGCGCCGGGCAGCCGATGGGCGGTCGTGGTGAGGATGTGCTTGACCTGATCGGGCGTCAGGTCGGGACGGGCCGCAAGCAGCAGCGCGACCGCGCCGGAGGTCACTGCCGCCGCCTCGGAGGTACCGCTGCCCTTGATGTAGCTCGGCGCGACGAGCGCGCTCGGATTCTCCGCCTCGACCAGCGAGCCGTACGAACGCAGCGCGGTCAACGTGCGCCCCGGCGCGACCAGGTCAGGCTTCGCGTAACCAGCGGCGGTCGGCCCGGCCGAACTCCATTCGGCCATCGTGTCCTTCGACCGGCCGGGGGTGTCGCCCTGGTCGTACGCGCCGACACTGATCACCAGCGGGTCGTCGGCGGGCTTGAGAATGGTGCCCGGGTCGGGGCCGTTGTTGCCGGCCGCCACGACGACGACGATGCCCTGCCGCCACAGCCGCTCCACCGCGTAGTCCAGCGGGTCGATGGTGGGCGACTGCGTGGCCGGCGTGCCCCACGAGAGATTCAGTACGCGGATGTTGAACTGCTGCTGATACGCCGACACCCAGTGCATCGCCTCCAGCACGGTGGAGACGTCCGTGGCGCCGTTGCGGCCGGCGACCTTGACGGAGATCAGCCTGGTGTCGGGAGCCATCCCGGTGTACGGCCCATCGGCGGCAGTCGCGCTGTCGTGTCCGTTGCCGGCGATGATGCCGGCCATGACAGTGCCGTGACCGTACGAGTCGACGATTGTGCCTTCGCCGGAGAGGTCCGGGCCGTAGACGACCTCGCCGAGGTCGGTCATCGGCGAGATCCCGGTGTCGATGACGGCGACGCCGACACCATCGCCGTTGTCGCCCTTCCACATCTGTTCCGCGCCGGTGTCCCGGACGAAGTCGGATGCGGTCCCGAGCTCCGAGTCGTGGTTCTGGAAGTGCACGGCGCGGTTCGGCGACACCGACAACACCGCGCTCGAACACGCGAGCTGGGTGACGTTCGCGGCGGGCAGCGAAGCGCGCGCCCCGTCGACCATCGGTTCCGGCGAGATGACGACGCCACCGACGTTGCGTACCGCGCGCGCGACCGCGGCGCTGGACCGGCCGACAACGATCACGTCGGCGGTGCCGGACGTCGTTGCGCGCAGTGACGTGTCGACCTTGGCGGCACAATCGATGGCGAGGCTCCCGGACGGCGCGGTCGCGCCGCCGGCGGCGGCACCATGCACCGCGAGGGCGGCGGCGACACCCGCGGCAACGATCAACGGCATGTCCGCCCAGCGTCCGTGGCGGCTCGAGGTGACTCCGGTCATGTTCAAGTCTTCCGTTCGGGGCGGACGGGTTGTGCCCTCCCCATCGGCACCCCGGCAGCGGAAATAAGCCCTGCCGGGCCGAATGGAAGGCTGATCAGCTGGTTAAGGGCATTGCACGCAAATAGGACCAACTGGCAGCCTGTTCGGAGTTGACTAAGCAGGAGGGACCATTTAATGAGCGCACTGGGCCGTGCCCGAAAGGCCGGCTACGCGGTTCTCGCAACCCTGGCTCTAGTGGCGGTGATGAGCATCGGCAGCGCGGCGCCGGCGGTGGCCGACGACGTCAAGCCGGATGGTGCGTCCTGCTTACTCGGCCTGCCCTGCTTCAAGCTCAGTGCCAGCCCCGGTTCGGTGGACTTCGGACGTGTCACGGTCGGTGACTCGCCCACCCGAATCATCACGTTGACCAACATCGGCACCGGCGGCGGACGGGTGACGCGGGCGACGGCGAGTCCGCCGTTCGACGTGGATCGCGCCGGCTGCTCGACACGCCTCGCGCCAGGTACGAGCTGCTCGCTGACCGTCTCGTTCACCCCGGCCGACACCGGCCCGCGGGAAGGCACCCTCACGACATTCGGCCTCGGAACCCTCGACGGCGTCACCGAGTCCGTGCACCTGTCCGGCACCGGCGGCTCCCCGCCGCAGGTGAGCGTCGCCCCGATGTCCGTGAATTTCGCCCAGGTCCCGGTCGGCAGCACGTCGAACTCCCGGGCCGTGTTCATCACCAACGAGAGCGCCGACTCGCCGGTGCGCATTACCGGAGCATCGGCCAACGGCCCGTTCGACGTGGATATGGAGGGCTCGTGCGGCTCGGTGCCGCCCGGCAACAGCTGCGGCGTGAACGTCACGTTCGCGCCGAAACGGCGCGGCAACGCGATGGGAACGCTGACGATCAAGACCGACGTGGCCGGCAGCGAGAAGGTCAACCTGTCCGGCGTCGGTTCCCAAGATCGCGCGGCGCTCTCGGTCCGGCCCACGTCGATCAACTTCGGCAGCGTCCTCGTCGGCCGGCACGGCGCGGGGAGGACGGTGACGGTCACGAACAACGGTGACGGGACGGACGCCGTCAGCACGCTGTCCGTCACCGAGCCGTTCGCCGCAAGCGGGCCGGGCTGCGTGAGCAAGCCGCTACAGCCGGGCGCCTCCTGCTCGATCCGCGTGACGTTCACGCCGACCGCCGGCGGTGATCAGTCGGGCAATCTGAGGATCGCCACCGTGAACGGCGGCTCGGCCAGCGTGCACCTGTCCGGCTCCGGCGCGACCTCCGCGTTCTCCGTCACCCCGCGCGCGATGGCCTTCGGCGAGGTCCCGGTCGGGCAGCGCAGCGCCACCAAGACGTTGCGAGTACACAACACCGGCGACGTCGACGTCACCGTCGACCAGGTCACCGATCCCGGCTTCGTCATCGATGCCGCTGCTTGCACGGGCCGGACGCTGCAGCCCGGCAACACGTGTGCGGTGCGCGTCTCGTTCGAGCCGACGGGCACCGGGCCGGTGGCAGACACGCTGGTCGTGGCGACCAGCGCCGGCCGGTTCACGGTCGCGCTTTCCGGGACAGGCACCGGCAACCACGGGATCGGCGGGGTGCACACCGGGCCACCACCGCCGGGCAACGTCCCGGCGCCGCCGCCGGCCAACATCGGCGGAGGCGGCGGCGACCTGTCCAACAGTGGCGCACCCTCCGCGCAGGCTCTCGTCGCCGGGCTCGCGCTGCTCGCCGCCGGGATGCTCATGCAGGTGGCCGGCGCGCTGCGCCGCCGGGAGGCCGAGCAGCCGGTCGGCAACGACCGTTAGCCGACGGGTAGGGGTTCGCCCGCCCACACGGACTTCCTGCGGACGACGCGCTCGCGCGCGCCGTCCGCAGGCTGAGCCGCCGACTCCGCGCTGAGCAACTGCGCCGCGTCCGGTGGCGGGATGGGCATCGGGCCGAGCCACGACATCGCCGCGATCGCACCCAGCAGCGTTGCGCTGATCTTGGTCATGACGCCCTCGCCGGCGCGCCCGCCGACCCTTCGTGCACGATGTCGTACAACGCCGGCGTCGTGGTGAACTCGGCCCAGCCCGGGTCGCCCACGAGTTCGCGAAAGCCCTCGTCGTGCGCCGCGGCCCATGCTTCGTCCGACTCCCACTCGACGTAGTTGACGAAGCGGTACGGCGCCTCGTCGGACATCGCGCGGTGCAGCCGGTGGTTGCGGTAGCCGGGCTTGGCAGCCATGTAGCGGTTCACCCGCGTCCACAGCTCGAGGAACCGCTCGTCGCGACCGACCGGGACGGTGAACAGGTTGATGAATCGCACTGACATCCCCTTCTCCTCATCCGTTCGTTGCACTGTTGTGCAATGACTGCACATGGTTATACTTTGTGCCATGGCGACGCGTCAAGTCGAATCCTCGAGCGGGCGAGTCGCGCAGCGCCGCCGGACCCGGGAGGCGATCCTCGCCGCGACGAAGCGGCTGCTCGCCGACGGGCACACTCCGTCCATCGATGAGATCGCCAGCGACGCCGACGTGTCCCGGCGCACGATCTACATGTACTTTCCCACCCTTGATCAACTGCTCGTCGACGCCACCTCGGGACTGCTCAGCGAGCGGACCGTCGAGCCGGTGCTCGACTCTCCCGAACTCGGCACCGACCCGATCGCGCGGGTGGACGCGCTGGCCCGCTCGCTGCTGGAGCTGGCGCCGGAGGGCTTGCCGCTGGCGCGAAGAATGCTGAAATTGACGGTCGACGCCGAACTCCCGCCCGGGTCGGCGCGGCGGGGCTACCGCCGCATGGAGTGGATCACCCGGGTGCTCGAGCCGGTGCGTGGTCAGCTCGACGACGAGCAGTTCGAGCGGCTGACGTCGGCGCTCGCCGTCGTGCTTGGCTGGGAGGCGATGATCGTGCTGCGCGACAGTCGCGGCCTCGGCCCCGCTGACGAGGAACGCGTGATCCGCTGGGCGGCCAAGGCACTGGTCACCGCGATGCTCGACGAGGCTGATTGAGGCTCCGGCAAGCTGCTTACGGCGTGTAGATCACAAGTTGCCGATATCCGCGGTGGCTGCGTGGGGTTCCGTCGGAGAAGCCGTTGTTGATCGTCCAGGCCGCCCGTGCTCCGCTGTAGTCGGGGATGGCGGTGCAGGTGTCGCCGCTGCCGTTCGCGCCGTCGCGCAGCGGTGGTTGGGGCACCGGCAGCGGCCTGAAGCGGGTGCCCGACCCGGAATTGATCAGCATCCAGTCGCGTCGTTGGAGTTTGTCGGTCATCGACTTCAGCCCTTGCACGACTAGCAGGTCCGGCGCGGTGTCGCCGTTGGCGCGGCCGACGCAGAAGCTGCGGCCGGCGATCAACCGGAAGCTGAAGTCGACCTTCGAGAAGTGCGGCGTTCGATGCCGGTTCAGCCGCACCGTCAGCGCGTTTTCGCCAACCGTCACCAGGTCTGGCCAGCCGTCATGGTTCAGGTCCACCAACTCGGCGTCCGTTCGGTGCCGTGGTAGGCCCTCGGTGTGCGCGACGTTGCGGTAGGCGACTCGCCGGGCAGGGGTGGTCAGGTTCTTATAGAGGCGCAAGGAAGAGGAACAGGTCACGAAGTCTTGCCGGCCGTCGCGGTTGAAGTCTCCGGTGTCCGAGCACTTGGTGTTCTGCTCCGAAGGCAGCCCTCCGGTCCGCCTTTGCACGAAGTGTCGGCCGAGGTTGACGTAGATGTGATCGAGGCTCGGGTAAAGGTTGCCCGCCGCGTTGCCCACGAACAGGCTGGGCCGGCCATCGCCGCGGATGTCGAGGATGGATACCGTTCGCCCTCGTCCCGAGGGATCGACTGCCCCCCACGACGTCACGACGTTGGTGAAGCTTCCGTCCGCACGCTGGATCAGCAGTGTGTTGCGTTTGTCGTTGATCGTGCCTTTGTTCGCCCCGCGGACGCAGTACAGGTCCAGCCGTCCGTCCGGTGGAGCGCCATCGGGTCCGCCGAAGTCGGCAGCTGCACAGTTGTGCCGGTCAGTCGACGGCAGGGCTTGATCGAAGGTGAAGCCACCATGGCCATTGCCCAGCCATATCTGCCAGGGCTCGATGTGGTTCGAGAGCAGAATGTCCGGGATCCCGTCGTCGTTCTTGTCGAAGACAAGGTTGTCCCCCCACGTGTCGGAGTAAGCGCCCAACCCGTGCCGTCCTGGATCCACCTGAAGGGTGATGGCCCGCATCTGTCCGGCCGGGGCCGTCCGCTGATCCGACGCGAAGCGACCCACTCCGACCGGCACGGCAGTCTCGGCCCCCGTCGGCCCTGCGACGGGACCGGTGGCCGCGATACCGAGCGCGAGCAGCGGGACTCCGCCGATCAGCACCAAGCGGATTGACTGTCTTGAATGGCGACGCCGACTGGCCATGGCATTCCCCCCGACTCATGAACAACTCTTGCAGCCGTCCCGCTGGGCACCAGAGCACAACGCAGTGAATTGGTTAGCGCGAAGGTCATGAATCGGGCTGCGCGCCGCTTCGCGACGCTACGTATCAATGTCGAACTGTCCTACCGCCGACGCCTGATCACGCCTCTGCCGGGTAGCGCGCCGCGCGAGTGCCCGGCGGGTTGTTGACACCGGGCACCGCATCCGGGTTGGCGACGCACACTTCGCACTCCAGCCCGTCGGGGTCGCGGAAAAATATCGACAGCACCGGACCGAAGTCGGTGACGAAGTCGTCCGCTGCGCCCCGGTCCCTCAGCCGCTGCCGAATCTCCTCGAAATCCTCGATCGACGCCGCCTGCAGGCCGAAGTGGTCGAGGCGGCCGCGGCCGAACATCGGCGTCTGCCGCTCCGCTTCGGTGTTGCCTGCTACCTCGAACAGGTTGAACTCCGTGTGCGGTCCGATCCGGACGAACGTCAACCGCCCCATGGGCGCATCCTGGGTGCCAATGACCTCCGCGCCGAACACTTCGCTGTAGAAGCGGACGAACCGCTCGGTGTTCCCGGTCAACAGAGCGATGTGATTGAAGCCGTCGAGAAGCATGGCAACATCCTCGACGACGTCGGCCTTTGTCGCTACGCCCACCGAGATGCGCGCTGATGACGCGGTAGGCGGATGGCCCGAAACAGATACAGACCTACCCCGCCCTGACCCGCCGGTAAGTGACTTCGGGCTATGGCGCTCGTTGAACCGTGCGCAGGGAGGGTTCGATGAGGGCGTCATACGTGGTCAGCATGGGGTTGATCCTCTATCTGATGTTCGCCGTTCTTCTGCTGGCACTCGCGCACTGATGCGGGCGGCCGACGCGCACGACCGTCGTCAGTTCAGCGCGAGGGCCTGCTTCGTCGCGACGTGAGTTCCGGCGCCGCTCAGAGGTACTGGCCGGTCGGCGCGTTCGGCTTCCAGCGGCCCGTGCGGACGAGTTCCAGCAGGTGCGCGGCAGTGATGTCGCTGCCCCGTTCGAGCACTGCGCGCCGCACGATCTCGCGCAGGTCTGCGCCCGTCGCGCCCTCGGTGACGGCCGCGATCGGCGCGACGTCGAACTCCGCGAGCGGGGCCAGGTAGCGGCGCAGGATGCGCTCGCGCGTCGGCCGATCAGGCGGGCGGACCTCGATGATCGCATCGAAACGGCCGGGCCGGATGAGCGCCGGATCGATGGCGCCGGCGTCGTTGGTGGTCGTGACCGTGACGACGGGCGCCGGCGGCGCGAAGCCGTCCAGTCGGGTCAGTAGTTCCTGCAGCAGGACGCACGAGGTGCCGCGCCGGCGATCACCGGCGAGCAGGTCGATGTCGTCGAAGAATACGGCGGCCGGCGCGAGGCTGGGCAGCGAGTCGTAGAGCGAGATCAGTCCGAACGGAGTCAGCGCGCTGTCGACCAGCACGATCGTCGTGCCGCCGGGCAACTCGGCGGCGATGACCCGGCACAGGCGGTCTTGCCGACTCCGGGCGCGCCGGCGATCAGCACACCGCGTGCGGCGCCGAGGCCGGCCGTTGCCAGCGCCGCACCGTGCCGGGCAAGACCGCCGATGTTGGCGTCGATGGCGCTCCACACCGCGGCGCTGTGCAGCACCTCGCTGCGGTCGGCCTGCTCGCGGACGACCGGCGTGAGCACCAGCTCCCACTCCGGAGCCGCGGCGCGCAGCGTCTTCCCGCGCAGGAAGTTCTCCGGCCCGCGGGCCCGGTTGACCAGCGCGGTGAGTTCGGTGCGCGCGCGCTCGATGTCCTCGCGCCGGACGCGCAGCGAGATCTGCAGCCGGCTCTTCACGGTCGTGACCACGAGGACGGCTTCGATGCCAAGTCCTTCGGCCGCCGGCAGATAGGCGGCCAGGTCGTACGGTGCGGCGACCTGTGCGTCGACATCGGTGGCGATCAGGTCATAGCCCGGCGCGCGGTAGCCGGTGGCGTCGACCAGCAGGGCACTCGGCGCCGCATCGAGCAGCCCCGCGACGGCGCACTGCACGAGTGGCCCGTCCGCGCCGACGAGGTCGGCCTTCACGGTGGCGATGCGATCGGCGCGCGCCCTGAGGCGTCCGGAAACGAAAGCGTTCAGATCCCGCGGCGGGCCCGCCAACGACGCGCCGAGCAGCCGACCGAGCGCGGACAGCGCGGCCCGGACCTGCGGCGATTCGGCGCGCAGGTCCGCTGCGGTTCCATCGGTGTCGACGGGTTCAGGGTTGGTGCTCATGGAGAACATGTGGGATTTCCGGGGATCGGGAGCACCGGCCCGCCGTCCCGGAGCGGGACCGACCGGCGCTATGGCGCGATCCCTCGCAGCGCGCTAAGCGTCATGCGCCCATTCTCGCACCGGGCAGCAAACGCAGGTGATGATCAAATTCGACCGGGTTGCAACCTTTCACCGGTATCGCGCGTCTTAACCCGTAGACGAGCGGGGGGCAGCCATGGACGTTTTGGCCAACGAGAGTCAGCAGACAGCGACGCTCGCCGATGTGGTGGACGAGGTGTTTACCATCGTCCGGGCGACCGTCCCGCGGCGCCAGGTGATCGCGACGGTCCGGCGCTGCCGCCGCGAACTCGACATCCTGCACGGATCGGCACACCCTGACCGCGTCCGCGGCCTCGCCCTCGCCCGGCTGTGCGGGGACTCGCGATGACCAGCATCCGGAAGCCGCGTCCGCTGCTGCGCCGCTATGCCCCCGACCTCGCCGTCCTCATGGGCACCGCGGCGTTCCTGGTGATCACCAGCGTGCTCGGGCTGTGGCTGGTGCACTCCGGCTGAGCGCCGGACCGTACGGTAAATGCCGTGCGGGCGATCGTCTTCGATCTTGACGGCGTACTGATCAACTCCGAGCCGGTGTGGGACGAGGTGCGGCACGGACTCGCCGACTCGGCCGGACGGCCGTGGCCGACCGACGCCACCCGCGAGATGCAGGGCATGAGCACCGCGGAGTGGTCGCGCTACCTCGCCGACACCGTCGGCATCCCGGAGCCTGCGGAGACGATCGCCGAGCAGGTCGTCGGCGCGATGGCAGCACGGTACGAGACTGCAGTGCCGTTGATGCCCGGCGCGGTCGAGGCGGTGACGCGGCTGGCGAGTCGATTCACGCTCGGGCTCGCGTCGTCCTCCCCTCCCCGTTTGATCGACGCTGTGCTGGACACCGCGGGCCTGGCGGCGCATTTCGCGGCGACGATGTCGACCGAAGAGGTGGCGGCCGGCAAGCCGTCGCCCGCGGTCTACCTCGAGATCGTCCGCCGGCTCGGCGTGCCGCCCGCGGAGACGGCCGCCGTCGAGGATTCGTCCAACGGGCTGCGCTCGGCGCACGCCGCGGGGCTGTTCGTCGTGGCGGCACCGAACGAGCTATACCCTCCCGTGCCCGACGCGCTGGCCCTCGCGCGCGTTCGGCTCAACACCCTCGCCGACCTCACGCCGGAGCTGTTCGACTAACGGCGCTCCTCCGCCAACTCCCAGCAGGCGTGCCGCACCGCGAGGCACGCGCGGATGTGTTGCTCGTGGCCGGCAGCCAGCTCAGCGCGCAGCGCCGCGTCGGTGCTCGACGAGACGATGAAGTAGAAGCCGGTGAACGCGCCGAGGAATGCGCTGACGCGCAGCAACTCGTTCGTCAGCACGTACTCGTGGCCGACGAGCGTCCAACTGGCGGCGACGCGCGGCTCGTGCGCGAGCCAACTGACGATGGCTGCGCGGTCGACGGCGAGCACGCCGAGCACCACGAAGAACACGAAGATGATCAACCCGATGACGGCCGCGGTGACGACCTGCGAGAGCACCGAGATGACGACCAGGTTGGTGCGCTCTCGCCGATGCAGCGGCGGCGCGGCGTCCTGATCGAACGACAGACCCACGAGCCGTCCGGTGATGCGCTCGGGCAGCGCCGCGCGCACCTCGTCCGCATCGGTGAAGGTCGCCAGCCGCTCCAGATCGGGACGGCTCTGGCGGGTGACGAATGCGGCAGCGAGCCCGACGAACAGCAGGGTGGTCAGCACCAGCGGCAGCCCGTGCAGCGTGCCGATCGTCTGCCAGACCTCGGTGCTGAAGAACGAGAGGGTCAGCGCGACGAGCAGCAGCGGGACGACCTGCAGCATCAGGCTGCTGCGCTGCAGGACGGTCTCGACCAGCGAGCGCACCATGAACCCGATCAGCAGGAACGGCCCGCTGATCGCGAGGATCAACCCGCGCCGCGACACGAGCGCGGGCGCGCCGTTCGAGCGCAGCCACGACTCCAGCGACGCGACCACCGAATCGGGCACCGGCCATTCATACCGCGACCGCACGCCGCGGCCGGTCAGGCGCCGCCGAGCGTCGTCGCCGTGACCGGCCGGCGCACTGGTCTGGTCGGCGATCGAGACGATCACGGCGACTGTCGCGGCCGGATCCGGTTGATCACATTCGACCCACCCGTCGCACCGGGCGATGCCCCGACCCCGCTGGATGTCGGCGACTCTCGCCGGCTCGTCGGCGACAAACAGTTCCGCGCCCTGCTGCCCGCGATAGCGGCTGCGCCCATTCGGGTTGCGGCAGCCGGATCGGGCTCGAAGCCCACCACGTAAGGCACTGGCTGCACGGCCGAAGGACGAAGCTGGTGAACCTCGTGCTGCTGTGCCGTCGGCATCACCATGCGCTGCACGACCGCGAGTTCTGCATCAACCCCGCTCGGCGGCGGTCGGTACCGATTCCAAACCGCCGACGGCCGCGAACTCCCCCGACACGTCAACCCGCCGATCACGCCGACCCGACCCCGCTGTCGAGGACGAACACCCCGACGTCGCGCCCCACCGCCGCCGCGTCTCCAAGCGGCATAGCGCGGCGGCGCTCGCCCGTCGGTTCAGTTCGAGCCGGCCTTCTCGAACATCCGCAGCGCGAGGGCAAGCGCGGCAGCGGCGTACGCGATGACGACGGCGAGCGACAGCACAGCCATCATGCGAGTGTCCGTGCCGCCCCAGATGTTGTGCAGTGCCTGGCCGCCTTGCGAGGTGAGCCCGTACCGGAACAGCGCAACCGCGTGGGTGAGCGGCAGCGCCTTGGCGACATCGGCCAGCCAGGTCGGCAGCGACGTGATCGGATAAAGCGTGCCGGCGAAGAAGAACGGCACGATCGCGATCGGCGGGACGAGCGCGGTGTACTCCTCCGCGTTGTCGATCCTGGTCACGAACACCTCTGCCAAGCCGTAGACGAACACCGCAAAGGCGAGCGATGCCGCGATCAGCCAGACGAGGTGGCGCCCGACCTCGAACTGCGCGCCGCGCGCCGTCGCCCCGAGAAGGAGCACGCTCACCTGAACCGCTGTGATCACAAGCGCGGCGACCAGGTTGCCGAGGACGATGGACGTCCGGCGGATCGGCGCCACGAGCAACTCACGCAGCGCGCCGTGCTGTCGATCCGCGAGCACGCCCAGGCCGGCGAACATGCAGTTGAGCGGTATGACGAGCCCGGCGGCCGCGAGCGCGACGAACGTCATGTACGTCTTCTGCTGTCCCGGTGCGGCGAGCGTGTTTCCCAATGCGGGCGCCACGACCACTGCGAACAGCAGCGGCGCGAGAAGTGGAATGGCGACGGCGCGCGGGGAGCGGATGCTCAGCGCGAGTCGGCGCAGGGCGAGGGTGGGGACGACTGCGGAGGGTCGCGACGCGATGGTCACCGGCAACGCGGTAACCGGCGCGGTCGTGGCAGTGGTGGACATCTGGTCGCCTTTCAATTGCCGGAGCCGGCGATGCGACCGCCGGTCAGTCGGAGGTAGACGTCATCGAGAGTGGCGCGCCGGGTCGTCGCCGAGTGGACGGCGACCGAGAGCTGGGCGAGCGATTCGGTGATCGCGCGACCTGCGATGTGTCGCAGCGATGCGGTGACGGTCGACCCGGTGACGACGACATCGCGGGGTGCGACACCGCGACCGTGCAGGACGGCTACCGCCGCCTCGGGCTCGGGCACCCGCAGCTCGAGGATTTCGTCACCGACGGATGCGAGCAGTGCGCGCGGGGTGTCGCACGCGACGATGGTGCCGGCGTCGATGATCGCCAACCGATCGCAGAGCCGCTCCGCCTCGTCCAGGTAATGGGTCGTCATGATGATCGTGACGCCGGTGCGCTCGCGCATCGTCATGATCGCGTCGAACAGGTCGTGCCGGACGCGTGTGTCCAGCCCGACCGTGGGTTCGTCGAGGAACAGCACCTGCGGACCGGAGAGCAGCGCCCGCACGATCTCGAGGCGGCGCCGTTCACCGCCGCTGTAGGTCGCGACGGGCCGATCAAGCAGGTCGGCGATGTCCACTGCCTCGGCGAGCTGCTCGCTGCGTTGCCGGCCCGCGGCGGCGTCAACTCCCCACAGCCGCAGGTGCAGCGCGAGGTTCTGGCGGCCGGTCAGCGGACGGTCGACGACCGCGTCCTGGAAGACGACGCTGCTGATCGATCTCGTCGCAACCGGGTCGCGGGCCACGTCGATACCGCCGAGCGTGGCGCGTCCGGAGGTCGGCCGCACCGTCGTGGTGAGCATGCCGATCGTCGTGGACTTGCCGGCGCCGTTCGGACCGAGCAGCCCGAACGCCTCGCCGGGTTGGACGGCGAAACTGACGCCGTTCACGGCCGGGACATCGCCGGGGTAGATCTTGACGAGTTGATCCGCTTCGACAACGGATGCGGTGGTTGTCATTTCGGTGCCTTTCATCGGTCGGATGCGATGTTGATCAGATGGCCCTCGGGATCGCGCAGCATCATTGAGCGGGCGCCCCATGGCTGGGTCGTCGGCCCGAAGACCCATTGCGCGCCGAGTGCGTCGATGCGAACGAACTCCGCGTCGACGTCGTCGACACGGAAGTCGAGGATCACCTCTCCGCGGCGGACTGCGTATTCGCGCCCGCAGCCGGAGATCGATCGCCGATCCTCGGTGAATCGACAGTGCGAGAACCCGATCGACGTCGCACCGGCCGGTACCTCGACGTAGTAGTCGTTCAACGCTGGCGAGACGCCGACGAGCACCGAGTAGTGCCGGGCTAGTGACGCGACGTCGTCGGTGACGAATCGTGCCTGGACGAACTCCATGCCAATCAAGGACGGGCGGGCCGTGCGAAGTGTGACGGCGTCACATCGCGCGGCCGTCGTTCGTCGTAGATGCTGTGACGGACATGTCATCGAACGCACGCATCGCAGACGCCTGGTTCCAGCACCGGCCGTATCTGGTGAGCCTGGCGTTCCGGATGCTGGGCGACATCGGCGAGGCCGAGGACACCGTCCAGGAAGCCTTCGCCCGGCTGGCAGCTGTCGACGCCAACGAGATCATCGACGCACGCGGCTGGCTGACGGTCGTCACCAGCCGGTTGTGCCTCGACCACATCCGCTCCGCGCGGCACCGGCTGCAGCGCCCGCACGACCTCGACGCGATCGCGTCGACGCTGCCCGGCACCGGGCCGTCGTTCGTCGACCCGGCCGACCGGGTCACGCTCGACGACGGCGTGCGGCTCGCCCTCGTCGTCGTCCTGGATAGGTTGACGCCCGCCGAGCGCGTCGTGTTCGTGCTGCACGACATCTTCCAGGTGCCGTTCGAGACTGTTGCCGAGACCGTCGGGCGGACGGCGCAGGCGTGTCGCCAACTCGCGCGCCGCGCGCGTACCAAGATCGACGACGCGACGCGTGGCGCGGACATCGGCCTGTCCAGCGCCGAACACCGCTTGGTCGCCGAACGGTTCATCGAGGCCTGCGCGACCGGCAACCTGGACGGGCTGCTCGAAGCCCTCGACCCCGCGGTGTCGGGATGGGTCGACATGTTCCCGGACCTGGTCGTTACGGGCGCGGATCCCGTGGCGCGCAACTTCCTGCAGTTCTGGAGCCCGCCGGCCCGGCTCGTCGCGGTCACCACAGGGCCGGCGCCCGCGCTGCTCGGCTTCGTCGAGCGCGAGCTGCGGGCGTTGATCGAGTTGACGATCGACGACGGACGGATCAGCGAGATCCACGTGACTACCGCACCCGCGACGATTGCCACCGTGCGCAGGGCGCTCGCGCGATGAGACGTCACATTCGAGTTTGCTCGAGCGTCCTTGATGGGCATGCAGAAACTCGCTCGCTGGTCGTTCACCCATCGTCGTCTCGTCGCGGCGATCTGGTTGCTCGCTGTCATGGCGGCGATCCTCGGCTCGAAGGTCGTCGGCTCGCGGTATCGCGACGATCTGAAACTGCCCGGGACGGGCAGCGCGACGGCCGCTGATCTCCTGCACCGAGCCGCACCGCGCGCCGGCGACGTGGACGAAGTGGTTTTCGCAGTCCGCACCGGCAGCATCACGGACGCCGTCATCGCCGCGCGGATCCGCCCGGTGCTGGCCAGCATCAGCCGACTGCCGCACGTGAGCTCCGTCGCCTCGCCGTACGCCAACGCGCGGCAGATCTCGGCCGATCACACGGTCGCGTTCGCGACCGTCACGTTCGACACGGACGGCCGGCTGGTGCCGACGGCCGCGACGCGAGCGGTGATCAGCACGGCGCGTTCGGCCGCCGCCGACCAGCTCGACGTCGCGCTCAACGGGCTGGCCGTGTCAGAGACCAACAAGCCGTCGATCGGCGGCGCGGGATTCGGCATCGCTGTCGCCGCGATCGTGCTCTTCCTCGCCTTCGGCTCGATCACCGCGATGGCGCTGCCGCTCGTCACCGCACTCGTCTCGCTGGGCGCCGGGCTCGGGCTGATCGGCATGCTGTCCCGCGCGATCTCGATGGCGACGTTCACTACTCAGCTGGCCAGCCTCATCGGGCTGGGCGTGGGGATCGACTACGCGATGTTCATCGTCAGCCGCTACCGGCAGAGCCTGCTCGCCGGCAGCGACCCGGAGGACGCGGCCGCGACCTCGGTGAACACGTCGGGGCGCGCGGTGCTGTTCGCCGGCGCGACGGTGTGCATCGCACTGCTCGGCATGTTCGCGCTCGGCGTCAGCATCTTCTACGGCGTCGCGATCGCCGCCGGCCTCGCCGTACTGATCACGCTCTTGGCGGCCTTGACGCTGCAGCCTGCGCTGCTCGGCTTCTTCGGTCGCCGCGTGCTGCCGCGGCGGCTCCGCGCGGCTGGACCGATCGCGGCGCAGGGCGACTCGGCGCGCTGGTCCGCGTGGGCGATGCGGCTGCGCCGCAGCCCGGTCACCTTCGCGGCGGCCGGCACGCTCGCGCTCGTGGTGCTCGCGATCCCGCTGCTGAACCTGCGACTCGGCTTCTCCGACGCGAGCAACGACCCGCCGACCTCCACTACCAGACAGGCATACGACCTGCTGGCGCGCGGCTTCGGTCCCGGCTTCAACGGGCCGTTGCAGATCGTCGGACGACTCTCCGACCCCGCGGACGCGGGCGCGTTCTCCGCAGTGCTGTCCGCTGCGGCGCGACAGCCCGGAGTCGCCGCTGTGAGCGCGCCGTCGTCCTTCGGCAGCGGTGTGGACCGGGTCGAAGCCGCGCAGATCTACCCGACGACCGCGCCACAGGATCCGCAGACTGCGGACCTGGTGACCCGACTCCGCGACGACGTGATTCCCGCGGCGGCCGGCGGCTCCGGCATGCAGGTCGCGGTCGGCGGCGTCACTGCGGTCGACGTCGACTTCTCACATCGGCTCGCGCAGCGCATGCCACTGTTCGTCGCGGTCGTTGTCGTGATCTCGGCGCTGCTGCTGGCGATGGTGTTCCGCAGCGTGCTGATCCCGCTAGTCGCCGCGGTGATGAACCTGGCGTCGGTGGCCGCCGCGTTCGGCGTCGTCACCGCGGTGTTCAACTGGGGCTGGCTGGGCATCGCGCGCACTGGGCCGATCGAGCCGTTCATCCCGGTGATCATCTTCGCGATCCTGTTCGGCCTGTCGATGGACTACGAGGTGTTCCTCGTATCACGCATGTACGAGCTGTGGCATCACACGCGCGACAACGCACACGCCGTCACGTCCGGGCTCGTGCGCACCGGCCGCACGATCACCGCGGCCGCGGCGATCATGTTCGCGGTCTTCGCGTCCTTCGTTCTCGGCGACGATCGCATCGTCAAGCTGTTCGGTCTCGGCCTGGCCAGCGCGGTGCTCATCGATGCCCTGATCGTCCGCACGCTGCTGTTGCCAGCGATCATGCTGCTCATCGGCCGGCGCAACTGGACGCTGCCGCGCGTCCTCGATCGACTGATTCCGACCGTGCCCGTCGAGCCGCCGGATGAGGACGCCGCCCGTCCCGAAGCCGCGTTCAGCCCAGCCGGCCGGTGAGGCGGTCGCGCAGGCCGGTCGCGCGGGCGGCCGGTCGGTTGACGCAGGCGAGGACGGCCTCCTCCGAACCGATCACCCGCACTCGCTCGGACGCGCGGGTGATCGCGGTGTAGAAAGTCTGCCGCGTCGCGAGCGGCGAGGTGGCCGGCGGCAGGAGGACGGTGACCTCCTTGAACTGGCTGCCCTGCGCGCGGTGCACGGTCATCACGTGCATCGGGCGGACGTCGGCCAACCGCACCAGCGGCAGCAGCACCGGCGTCCCGCCGCGCCGGAACGCGGCCACCAGATCGTCGCCGTGCTGCACGACGACGCCGGTGTCACCGTTGAAGAGTCCGTTCTCGTAGTCGTTGGACGTGACGAGCAGCGGCTGCCCCGCGTACCGGCCGTCCAGGCGCGGCGCCAGTTGCGGATCGTCCACCGTGAGCCAGCGTTCTATCGCATCGCTCCAGCGCTGGACGCCGCGCGGTCCGCTGCGGTGCGCGCACAGCATTCGATGCCGATCGAGCGCATCCAGCGCGGCAGGAACGTCACCCGACCGCGCCGCCTCGATGACTGCCAGTTCGTGCGCGGTCTGCTCGCGCAGCACCTGCAGAGCGGCGCCGGAAACCGGCGCGTCATCGGGCGCCGGGTGGAACGCGATCCCCGCGGGCTGTGCGCGCAGCATCTCCAGCGCCTCGTCGGCCTGTCCATCGCGCACCCGCGCCGCGAGCCGCGCGATCGAACCACCGGCCTCGAACCGGTACACCGTCCGCAACATCGCGACCGATTCGCCGGGCAGCCCGTCCACGAGGTCGCTGAGCACTGCGCCTGCCTCGACGGACGCGAGCTGATCCGGATCGCCGACGAGCACGAGGCGGGCGGTCGGTGGCAACGCCTCGAGCAGCCGCGTCATCATCGTCAGCGACACCATCGAGCATTCGTCGACGACCACCGCGTCGAACGGCAGCCGGTTGTCCCGATCGTGGCGGAACCGGCTCCTGGCGTCCGGACGCGACCCGAGCAGCCGGTGCAGCGTCGACGCCGGTAGCTCGACCGCTTCCTGCAGCCGCGCGGCCGCCTTGCCGGTGGGGGCGGCCAGCGCGATCCGCAGCGTGGGACGCTGTCGGCGCAGGGTCGTGACCAGCCGGGCGATGGTCGTCGTCTTGCCGGTGCCCGGTCCCCCGCCGATCACGCTCACCCGCGATGTCACGGCGTTGCGCGTCGCGCGGCGCTGCTCCGCGTCGGGGAACAGCGCGTCGAGGTCGGCATCGAGCACGGCCATATCCACGTCGGCCGGCCGGTCCGCGCTGCGCCGCCGCAGGTCGGCCGCGACGAACGCCTCCTGCTGCCAGTAGCGGTCGAGCCACAGCCGCGCGCCGACGAGGTGCAGCGGGCCGCCGTCGCGCACCACCGGACTCGCCGCGCAGGCGGCAACCCATGCTTCGACGGCCGGCCAGGGCAGCGCACTCACGTCGACGGGCTCACCGTCGTCGGTGTCCGGCGTGATCGTCGTCGCCGCGTCGGCGAGATCGAGCACCACCGAGCCGTGCCGCGTGTTGCGCACCGTCAGCGCGATCGCGAGCAGCACCCGCTCGTCCGGCTCGCCGACGAACTCTCCGAGGCGCAGCGCGACGTGCACGTCGGCGGGCACGAGCAGGCCGGCTGCGCCGAACGCGCGGAGCAGTCCGGATGCGCGCAGCGCCTGCAGCCCCGTCATCCGAACGCCAACAGGTCGGAGGCGGCGACGACCAGCGCCGCCGTCGGCTGCCACGCGAACACGCCCGGCACCGCGCCGTCGGCAAACGCGACGTCCGGCCCGCACATGCCGCGCAGGAACAGGTACAGCACCCCGCCGAGGTGCGCGGCCGGGTCGTAGCTCGGCAGCCGCCAGCGCAGGAAACGGTGCACCGCGACGTCGTAGAGCAGCGCCTGCAGCGGGTAGTGCGCCTCGATCATCGCCGCCGCGAGCGCGGCCGGCCGGTAATCCCACGCGGTCAGCGGCGCGTCCGGCACGCCGAGTCGGTTCGTCTTGTAGTCGATGACGAGGTAGCGCCCACCGACCCGGACGACCGCGTCGATGCTCCCGGCGAGGTAGCCCTTCAGCACGGTGTCGCCGAGCATCGGATCGCGCAGCACGTCCGCGTAACCGAGCAGCGAATCGTCGGGCGGCAAGTGCGCATCCAGCAGCGCGGCCAGATCGCCCAGCCGGGACGTCCCGTTCGGGCGGTCACCGCCGCGCAGCGGCAGCTCGAAGTCGAGCTCGGCGAGCCGGTCGGCGGGCGCGATGTCGGCCAGCGCGCGTCCCTCGAAAATCGAGCCCAGCGGGGTGCGCAGCGCGGGAAGCAGCGCCGCGCTCAGTGCGATCGGATCGACGTCCGGCGGCCCGACCCGCGCGACCTGTTCGGTGGCATGTTGCTCCACTTCGCCGAGCAGTTCGCCGGCGGTCGGGTCGACGTGTTCCAGCACGGCATGCACCAGCGTCCCGAACGCCGCGCCCGCAGGCAGCTCGTCCATCGGCGACACCACCTCGCGCAGCTCGCGCGCCGCAGCCGCCGGCACCGCCGTCACCGGCTCGTCGTCCTTCTCCTCGACCTCCGGCTCGCTGCCGATCGCCGGCCCGCTCTCGTGCACACCGGACGTCAGCGCCGAATACGAGGTCCGCCGCCAGGAGGTGTCGAGTGTGCGCCCGAGCATCGCAGCGGTGAGCACTGCCGGGGCGTCCGTCGGTCGCGTCCACGTGACGTCGCCTGCCTCCGGTACGACGTCCACGGAGAGGCAGCCGTCGACCGCGAGCGTGGCCGCCTGCGCCACCGCCTCGCCGCGCACCGGCACCCGCTCCGGCACTCCGTCAGCGGGCGCGGGACAGAACAACAGCCGGTGCAGCGGTGCGAACGGCGTGTTCTTCGTGCTCGGCGCCCACCATGCGGTTACCTGCGCCTGGGCGCGGGTGAGCGCGACGTACAGCAGCCGCAGGTCCTCGCCGAACTCCTCGCTCTTGTCCCGCGCCTGGTCGGCCCGGAACGACGGACCGCCCGGGCCGCCGACGTTGCGCACCCGGCGCTCCGTCACGTCCTCATGGAACAGCGGGATGTCCGGCTCGCGGACCCAGCGATCCCAGCCGAAGGGCACGAAGACGACCGGGAACTCCAGCCCCTTGCTGGCGTGCACGGTGACGACCTGCACCGCGGCCGCGTCCGAGTCGAGGCGCCGACTGCGCTCGACGGAGGAGTCCTCGCCGGCCTCCTCGACGCGGTGTCGCAGCCACTCCAGGCCGGCGGTCAGCCCGAGCTGTCCGGTGAGCGTCGCGGCGTGCAGCGCCTCGCTGACGTGCCGAAGGTCGGTCAGCAGCCGCTCGCCGTCGACCTGGCCGAGCAGCCGGGACGGCAGCCGCTCGTCGCGGCTGATCGTCTCGAGCAGCGCCGCGACGCCGCGCTGCTCGTGAACCCGCAGCCACCCGCGCACCCGCAAGGCGAGCCGGTCGACGTCCTCGGCGTCGAGGAGACCGGCGGCGTCCCATCCGACGAACGGCGACACCGCGAGCCGGCGCACCCGGCCGGAGCGGTGCGGCTGCTCCAGCGCCTCCAGCAACACGATCCAGTCGGCCGCCGCGGACGTGCGGAACACGCTCGACGTCGTTCGCTGCACGGACGGCACGCCCGCGGCGAGCAGCGCCTCGTGCACGAGATCGAGTTGCGCGTTGGTGCGCACGATCACCGCGAGATCCGCGGGCTGCAGCGGACGCACCGCGCCAACTCGCGGCGTGAACGACGGTGCGCGCTCGAGCAACGCGACGATCTCGTGCACGACGTCGCGGGTGACGAGTTGTCGCGCCTCGTCGACCGGCATCGCCATGGCGCGCACCATCCTGAGCTGGACGGGCGGCGCATCGGTGGCCAGCGACCGCCCTGCGTGGGCGGCGGAGACCGGCGCGACGGCGATGCGCGGATCGCCGAGCGCGGCGCCGCGGAGCAGCGCGTCCAGCCCGCGCAGCAGCTCGGGATCGCTGCGCCAGTTCTGGCCGAGCGTCGCGCGCTCGTCGGCGATCTTGGTCGCGTCGAGGTAGGCGTGCACGTCCGCGCCGCGGAAGGCGTAGATCGCCTGCTTCGGGTCACCGATCAGGACAAGCGTGGCGACGCCGTGGAAGGCGCGGCGCAGGATCTCCCACTGCACGCCGTCGGTGTCCTGGAACTCGTCCACGAGCACGATGCGGTAACGCGCGCGGAGCCGAGCGGCCGCGGCCGGACCGGTGTGCTCGTCGGCGAGCGTCTGCTGCAGGCGGGTGAGCAGGTCGTCGAAGCCGAGGATGTGCCGGGACCGCTTGCGCCGGTCGACCTCGTTGCGGACGGCGTGCGCGAACCGCAGCCGGACCACTGCGTCGCTCTCGCCGTCGGCATCGGCAGGCACCAGAATCGCCTGGCCGTCCGCGACCACCGCGCGGGCCAGGGCCTGCGCGTCGGCGAGCCGCAGCGGCGGGACGACATCGGCGCCGTGCCCCCACTTGCGCAGGTAGAGATCCTGCACGACCTCGTCCACGAGATCGTCGAGGTTCTCGACCAGGACAGCGCTCTGGTCGACGTCGCCGGCAGTGCCGAGGCCGACGAGCATCTGCTGGCAGAACTGATGCGTGGTCGCGACCGTGGCGGCATCGAACGAGGCGAGCGCGCGGACGAGTCGCTGATGGCGGGCCGGCACGTCCTCGGCTGCGAGATGGTGCACCAGTTCGTCGCTACTGCGTTGCGCGGCGTGCGGGTCGCGCAGCGCGTCGCGCGCGCTGACGAGGCGCTCCCGCACCCGGTCGCGCAACTCACGGGTGGCAGCTCGGCCGAACGTCACGACGAGCAGCTCGTCGAGCGTCGCGACACCTTCGGCGACGTAGCGCGTGACGAGCCCGGCGATGGTGAACGTCTTGCCGGTGCCCGCGCTGGCTTCGAGGACAGTGGTGCCCAGCGGCAGCGGCCCGAGCAGGTCGAAGGTCACTGCATGTCCTCGACGATCAGCAGCGGTCCCCACACCCGGCGGGCGAGCGCGCCGAACCGGGTGGGCTCGTCGGGGAATTCCTCACCCGCCGCCGGCGATGCCGCGGTCAGCCGGTCGAACGGCGCGTCGCGGCCGTAGACGAGGAGGTGCTCAGGCTCGTCGCGTTCCGGGCTGAACCGGTCGGCTTCCCAGCGATGGCATGCCTCGGGCAGCGCGTCGGCGACGGCCGCGCCGCGCTGCCGACGCGTGGCGTACTCCGCCGAAGCCTCGATCGCGAAGGGCAGCGGCTCGCGCAGTCCGGCGTCGCGGATCTGGACGAGCAGCTTGAGGCATTCCTTCGCGACCGACAGCGGAATGCCCCCGAACGTCGAGCGGCATGCGGCGTCGCGCTTTCGGCCGACGGTGACGGCGCGGCACCCGGGGTCCTCGGTCGACGCGACGAGGGCGAGGTAGCGGACCCACGCCTGCAGCCGCTGCCGTGGCCTGAGCGTCGCGTAGGTGACGGTGAGCAAGGCGCCGTCGCGGATTCCGCTGAGCGTGCCGGTGAGCACCCGGCCGTCGCCGAGGTCGACGGCGACGTCGCAGGTGGTCGCCGCCGCCGCGCGCTCCTTGGCGCTGGCGGCCATGATCGCGTCGATGCGGTGGCCGATTTCGCGCATCGCGTGGTTACCGAGCGGGCCGGGCGGCAGCTCGCCGCGCAGGTGTTCGAGCCGCGCGGCGTGCCGCGGCGTGGTCCCTCTGAGACAACGCTGCAGGACGCGTTCGCCGATCGCCCAGCCCTGCAGGCCGTCCAACTCCACCGTGAGCGCGTCGTCCGGCTCGTCGTCGCCGCTGGTGGTGGCGACCGCGAGCCGCTGGCGGAGGAAACCGCGCACGGGGTGCTGCAGAAACCTGATCAACTCGTCGAGACCGATCTCTGCCGCATCGGCCGCCGGCAGCGTCGTGCCCACCAGCGGCGGCACCGGGCGGCGTTCGTGTGCGGCCGCCACGGCGCCCGCCAGGCCTGCCGGGTCGAACGAGAACGGCTCGCGGGTGCCCAGCTCGCCGGGTCGGAAGTTGCGCGCGTCGAACGGCTGCAACGGGTGGTGGATGACGGCATCCTTGCCGGCGACATCGAGCAGTTCCTGAAGCGGGACGCAGGGCGGCACGTCCGCCCCGGTGCGCGGGTCCTTGCCGGTGTAGGTGATGATCAGGTGCTCGCGAGCGGCGCAGATGGCGTCGAGGAACAGCTGCCGATCCTCGCTGCGCACATCGCGCTCGCCGGTGCGCGGGTCGCGGGCGAGGATGTCGTCGCCGTCGGTAATGCCCTGCCGCGGAAATGCGCCGTCGTCCATGCCGAGCAGACAGACGACGCGGTGCGGCACGCTACGCATCGGGACGAGCGTGCAGACGGTGAGCGTGCCGGTGCGGAAGTTGGCGCGGGTCGGTCGGCCGGCGAGGCGGGCGCGCAGCAGCGCGGTGAGATCGGCGAGGCCGAGCTGGATATCTGCGTCGGTCGCGTCCGCTGCGCTCGCGGCGACCTCGTCGAGCTCGCGCCGCAGCTGCATCTCCTGCCACGGCAGGGCGGCCGCGCCGATGTCCTGGACGAGTTGGGTCAGCAACCTCGCCCACTCGGGGACGGCGCGCGGTGTGTTGAGTTCGCGCACCGCGTGATCGACACGGTTGACGAGTTCGGCGAACCGGCCGGCCAGGTCGATGTCGGCGGAGTCGACGTCGTCGAGCGGCAGCGTGCCGCCGACGTCGCGGTCGCCCTCCTCCATCGCAACGCCGAGCAGCACCCGGTCCAGCGCGGACCGCCAGGTGCCCTGCCCGATGTTGGCCAGGCCGTAGCCGGCGCGGTGCGCGGCGTCGAGTCCCCAGCGCGCGCCGGCCGCGACCGTCCAGTCGCGCAGCCGCTCGAGGTCGTCGTCATCGAAGCCGAACCGTCGACGGACGGGCGCTGCGCCGGCAAGATCCAGCAGCTGGGTGGCCGTCACCCGGCTGGCGGCCAGCTCGAGCAGTTGGGCGAGCAACGACAGCAGCGGGTTGGTCTGTCGCAGCGACCGGTCGGCGAGCTTCACGCGCAGCTTCGCCGCCGGATGTCCGCCCGGCTCGTCGGCGATCCCGAAGCTGGCCGCGACCAGCGGTGCGAACGACTCGACATCCGGGCACATGATCACGATGTCGCGCGGCTCGAGGGTCGGGTCCGCCGCGAGCAGCCCGAGGATCGCCTCGCGGGTGATCTCCACCTGCCGGGCCGGGCCGTGCGCGGCATGGACCTGGAGGCTGTTGTCGACCGGGTGCGGCTCGCTCACCTGATCGCTTGCGAGCTGTTCCTGGAGATGACCGAGCAACGTCCGCGGCCGGTCCTCGATGGGGTGATGCACGTCGGTCGTCTCGGCGCCGTTCAGCAGCTGCTGCAACTCGCGGACGTCGCGGGACAGGCTGGCCAGCAGTGGATTGTCGACGACGGGACGCTGCGCGCGCCGCCGCCCCGGCTGCTCCCCTGCGCTCTGCACGGCTGCCCACAACGCCGGCGACGGATGGTGCAGCCACAGCTGGACGTCGCGGGTACGCGCAAGTGCCTTCAGGATCTGCACGCGGGCCGGCGAGATCCGGGTCGCCCCGAAGATCGAGAACGACGGACCGGGCGCGATCCGCGCGCAGGCGGCGTCCAGCAATTCGGCCGGCGACGCGACGCCGATGTCGGCCTGTAGTCGCCGCCAGAGCTCCGCCTGCCACGTCAGGTCGGCGGGCAGCGGCGACCCGTCGCCCTGCTCGTCCCGGCCGTCGAGCCAGGCGAGCAGCAGCTGCGGCCGCGATCGCGAGTAGCGCGCGAACAACCCGGCGAGCTTGGCGGCGACGGCGAATCGCCGCCCCTTGTCCCCCGATCCGTCCAGTCCGAGGTGCGCGGCGAGCACGGCTGCCCACGGTTCGGCCGCGCATTCCTCGATGACTCGCAGCAGCGGCCACACCGACCGCTCCGCGGACCAGGCGTCGACCGACGCGGCATAGCCGGGATCGGCCTCGGCAACCGCCTCGTCCAGCACCGATGTGTAGGACGGGAATTGCACGTTCGCGCAGACCCCGTCGCCGTCGGCAGCGCCGAGCACGTGACTGAGCTGCTGTGCCAGCCACCGCTCGACGCCGCGGCTGGGCACTGCGACGACCTCGGCCCGGAACGGATCCGCCGCGGGCGCCCGAAGCAGGCCACCCAACGCCGAGACAAGAGCATCCGCCCGCTCGGCCCGATGGATCAGCAGCATTCGGCGTTCGCCCCTACCACGCCGCGATCTTAGAAGGGACCTCCGTCGCGTACCGGCCCAGGAGACGTCAACGCGCGTTGCAGGAGTCGTGGAAACCGGTTCAACAAGTCAATGCAACGGGATATCGAAACTGCCGTTCCAGACCCGGCTGAGGAGCTGGCCAGGACCAACACGCCCGCGGCGCAGATGGCCGCGCCGGCTCGCAGCCTCGTCTCGGCTACTCCTCGCCGCCCTCGGCCTGCTGCTCCTCGGCCTCGGCCTGCTGCTTCTTGGTCGGCTTGCGGCTGCTCGTCCGGGTCGTGGCCGGCGCGGGGTCCCTCGGCCGGCTGATGACGACCTCGGCGAAGGCCGCCAGCACGCTGTCGAGTTGCTGCACGATGCGGCGCTCGGATTCCTGCTGCGTCGCGCGCAGCGCCTTCTCCACCTCGCCGCGGTCCGGACGCTCATGCACCGCGCCGTGCAGCTTGTCCACGCCCTGCTCGATCGAGCCGGCCAGCGTGCCGGCGTTGTTGCGCACGCTCTCATCGACGTGCCGGATCCGGCCCTCGACCTCGTCGACGCGGTCGCCGAGGCCTTCCAGCCGACCGCCCAGCCCGTCCAGCTTCTCGGTCGGATCGACCGCGGGCCGGGAGAGAACCTCGTCGAAGCGGCCGTGCAGCTTGCCGGACTCGTCGTCGAAGCGCTGGTGGACGGTGCCGGTCAACTCGTCGAAGCGGCCGTGCACCGCGGGGATGTCCAACGTGCCGGGCAGCGCTTCGACGGCCGCGTGCGTGCGGCCGACCGCGCCGTCGGTCTCGTCGAGCCGAGCGTGCATGTGCTGCATCCGGTCGTCCAGGCCGTCGAGCCGCCCTGAGATGCCCTCGAAGCGGCCGGCCACCCCGTCCATCCGCGCCTCGAGCGCCTCCAGCGGACGGCCCACCCGCTCGGCCAGCCCGGCGAGCACGGTCGTGATCTGCTGTAGCACCTCGTCCTGCGCATCGATGCGGGCGAAAGCCGCATCGAGCCGCTCCTGGATCGCGCCGACGGCGTCCTGCGTCTTGATCAGGCGAGGTTTGCTGTCCGCGAGATGACCCTCGATCGGCTTGAGCCGACTTCGGACTTCGTCGATCAGCTCGACCATCTGGCGCTGCTCTTCGGCGCGCATCTCAGAGGCGCGGCCGAGCATCTGGCGCATCTTCTCAAAGGCTGGTGGCGGCGCTTCGATGGCCTGCTCTTCACCGACGTCCACGCTGACGACCTCTCTGCGTCCGGCGGCCGACCAGAGTCCCCGGCGCTCCGGCGGCACACCCTCTGCCCAGAAAGCTACCGAACATCACGTAACGCCTGCGGGCCGGGTCCGCACTGATCGGAGATAGGTTGGCGGAGAGGAGCAGCGAGATGGGTGCGACGCGGCGCGAATGGCTCGGCCTGGTCGTCCTGGCGCTGCCCTGCCTCGTCTACGCGATGGACCTCACCGTGCTCAACCTCGCCGTTCCGTCATTGACGGCCGACCTGCACCCGAGCGGCACCCAGCTGTTGTGGATCGTCGACGTGTACGGCTTCCTGCTCGCCGGCTCGCTCATCACGCTGGGCACGTTGGGCGACCGCATCGGCCGGCGCCGCCTGCTGCTGATCGGCGCGGCGGCCTTTGCGGCGACGTCCCTGGTCGCGGCCTGGGCGCCGAGCGCGGCGGTGCTGATCGCCGCTCGCGCGGTACAGGGCCTGGCCGGTGCAACCATCGCACCGTCGACGCTCTCGCTGATCCGGACGATGTTCACGGACCCGCAGCAGCGGACCGTCGCCATCAGCGTGTGGATCACCAGCTACTCCGCCGGCGCCGCAGTCGGCCCGCTGCTCGGCGGCGTGCTGCTCGAGCGGTTCTGGTGGGGCTCGGTGTTCCTGCTGTCGGTGCCCGTGATGGTCCTGCTGTTGGCGGTCGGGCCGCGGCTGCTGCCCGAATACCGCGACCCGTCGCCGGGCCGCCTCGACCTGGCCAGTGCAGGGCTGTCGCTCGTCGCGGTCCTGGCGGTGGTGTACGGGCTGAAGCAGATCGCGCAGCAGGGCGTCGGGCAGCCGGCGCTCGCCGCCGTCGTGCTCGGCCTCGCGCTAGCGGTCGTGTTCGTCCGGCGGCAGCGACGGCTGGCCGAGCCGTTCCTCGACCTGCGCCTGTTCCGGCTGCCGGCGTTCAGCGCGGCGCTGACCAGCTACGCGCTCGGCATCTTCGTGATCTTCGGCAGCGACCTGCTCATCGGTCAGTACCTGCAACTGGTCCTCGGGCTGTCGCCGCTGCGCGCCGGGCTGTGGGTGGTGCCTTCGGCGCTCGGCTTCATCGTCGGCTCGATGTTGGCGCCGCGGCTCTCTTCGGTCGTCCGACCCGCCGTGATCATGACGGTTGGTTCGCTGGCCGGCGCACTCGGATTCGCGATGTTGACGTTCGTCGGCGGACGCTACGGGCTCGCGCTGATCGTGACCGGCACGACGGTGCTGGCTGTCGGCCTCGCGCCGGTGTTCACGCTTGCGACCGACGTCGTGGTCGGAGCAGCGCCGGAGGAGCGCGCCGGCGCGGCGTCGGCGATCTCGGAGACCGCTGCTGAGCTGGGCGGGGCGCTGGGCATCGCGCTGCTCGGCAGCATCGGCAGCGCGGTCTACCGCAGTCAGGTGCCGGACGCGCTGCCCGCGCACGGCACGCTGGGCGGCGCGGTGCAGTCGGCGTCCCGGCTGCCCGCGCAGGTCGGGACGCCGCTGCTCGACGCCGCGCGCGAGGCGTTCACGCACGGCCTGCAGGTCACAGCCGGCGTGTGCGTCGCGATCCTGCTGCTCGGCGCCGCGGTGACCGCGTTCCTGCTGCGCCGCCCCGCGCCTGAGCAGGTCGAGGTCGCGCCCGCGCTCGCGCTCGCCGAGGTCGGCTGCCCGTAGCACATGTGCTATATTCGTACGTGTGACGAGGACCGGGCTCCGTGAACTCCGCCAGCAGGCCAGTGAATTAGTTCGCCAGGCCGAGGCCGGCGAGACGATCATCGTCACCGTCAACGGGCGGGAGGTCGCTGAACTCGGCCCCGTCCGTCGCCACCGATGGCGACGCACCGCCGACATCGCCGAGATATTTCGCGGCACACCGGACGCCGAGTGGGCGACGGATCGCGCCAAGGTGGCGGATTCAGTCAAGGATCCGTTCGGCCAATGAGGGTCGTGCTCGACACAAGTGTGTTGCTCGGGCCGGCGCCCGAGCTCGGCGACGCCGAGGTGGCCATCAGCGCCATGTCGCTCGCCGAGTTGCATTACGGCGTGCTCATCGCGAGCACGGGGGCGACCCGTAGCGAGCGACTGCGGCGCCTCGGAATCATCGAGAAGACCTTCGACGCGTTGCCCGTCGACGATGCGGTCGCCCGTGAGTACGGCCGCCTCGCCGCGGCCGTCGCAGAGGTGGGGCGTCAACCGCGCGACCGCGTCGCCGATCTCCTCATCGCCGCGACTGCTGCGGCGCACAACGCCGAGCTATGGACACGGAACGCTGCCGACTTCGCCGGCGTCGAGGCCCTCGTCGCGATCCGCGCAGTGGCCAGCTGAGATTCAGCCGGGCGCCGAAGCTACCGTTGCGTGATGGCAGTTCGCCGGCGCGGCACAGCGGTGCTCGGCGCCGCTGTGGCGGCGCTGGCACTCGCGTCCTGTGCGACCAGTTCAACGGGAACCTCGGATCCGCCTGCCATCCGCACGCCTCAGACGTCGACATTGCCTACCCGTACGCCGTCGAACACGTCCGCACCGGCGACTCGATCTCGCGCGCCGGTCAGCCGATCTCCCGCCCCTGTCACCTCGTCCCGCGCCACACACCACCCGCGGCGGGCCGCGCATGCGGCAACCGCACCGAGCAGCGGCGCGCCGGTCATCGTCATCGATCCTGGGCACAGCGTGTCCATCCACGCCACCGACCCGGCGACCGGGCTCGACGTCTCCGACTACGAGAACGAGCCGGAGATGCGCGACGTGTACGTCGTCGCGAAACTCGTCCGCGCCCAACTCGTCGCCGCCGGCTACCGGGTGATCATGACGAAGCCGACGGTCGACACGCCGACCTCGCTACTTCGGCGCGCAGTCATCGCCGATCGGGCGCATGCCGCGCTTGCGCTCAGCATCCACGACCAGGCCGGCAGCAACGGCGGAATCGGCTTCACTGCCGGCAACAACATCGTCTACTACCAATCGGTCGGCAACTACCGCGAGACGCCGGGCGGCAAGAAGGTGTACTTCACCGACCGCGCCCTGGCCCGGCGCAGTAAGCGGTACGGCGAGATCTTCCGGCGCCGGCGCGCGGCCGCGCAGCACACGCCGATCACCCTGCTGGGCAACACCGGCTACAACCTCGGCACCCGCGGCTTGCAGGCCGGCAACATCTGGCTCGTCCAGCTGCTTTCGCACGTCCCGTGGATCTACAACGAAGCGGGCGGCAACAGCGCCGGCCGGATCGGGCTCAGCCGCGCCGACAAGCACCGCTACGCGGCAGGCCTCGTGGCCGCTGTCGAGGCCTGCGTCCCCGTCCGGCGCTAGTTCTCGGTCATGCCGGCGAGCGGCGACGACGCACCGCTCGGCGTCTTGCTGTAGCCGAGCGCCTCGACGATCTTGCCGTCGCGCACCAGCATGAGGTTCACGCCGCGGACGTAGTCCTGCGCGCCGGGACCGTACCGGAGGCGCCAGCGGATCGTCGCGCGCTCCCCCATCACCACGATCTCCTCGGCCTCGAACTGGGTCGTGCGATCGTTCGCGAGCGCCTCCCAGAACTCCAGGCACGCCTGCCGCCCCTCGACGCGGGCGCCGTCCGGAGCCGGCTGGATCGCCTCCATGACGCAGTCGTCGCCGACGAGTTCGGGCAGGCCGCTCGCGTCGTGGTCGACGAACACGGAGTTGAAGCGGCGGATGATGTCGTCTGTCGTGGACACGTCGTCTCCTTGGTAGAACGATTGGTCTACTCATGGATAGACCACTCGTTCTACCGCGTCAACTAATATTGCCGTCATGGCAGCGACCAACCGGCCCGGTCCGCGCGAACGCCTGCTTGCGGCGGCGCAGCAGCTGAGCTACGCCCACGGCGCCAATGTCGGCGTCGATGCGCTCCTGAAGGAGGCCGACGTCGCGCGCCGCTCGCTCTACGAACACTTCGGCGGCAAGGACGGCCTGCTCGCGGAGGTGCTGCGTCAGAGCGCCGCGCAGGACATCGAACACGCCCGGGCCGTGCTGGACGCGGCCGGCCGTAGTCCGCGACGGCGGTTGCTCGCGCTTTTCGACGACCTCGACCACGTCATCGGCCAGCCCGGCTTTCGCGGCTGCCGCTACCTCGCCGCAGATCTCGCGCTCGCCGAACGTGACCATCCCGCGCACGCGGTCGCGGTCGACTACCGCAGCCAGTTGCACGAACTGCTGCGTGCCGAGCTCGTCCGCCTCGGCCATCCGCACCCGATGCGGGCGGCGGACGAGCTGCACCTCCTCATCGAGGGCGCGCTCGCGACCGGTGCCACGCGCGCGGACGCGCGTCCGGGCCGCACCGCCCGCGCGCTGGCGGTCGGCATCCTCAAGATGTAATTAGCCGCTGTCTTCGGCAAGCGTCCCGCGATGCGTCAGCACGAACAACCACGCCAGTGACGGCACGACCAGGACGACGGCGAGCAGCGTGACGATGCCGAGCGCGTCCATCGTCGCCGACGGCGCGGCGCCCGCGTGGATGGTCAGGTGTGTACCGAGCAGGTACGGGTACTGCGCGGCGCCCCAGCCGGCGAGCACCGCGCCGACCGCGAGCACGCCGAGCGGGCGCACCAGCACGGGACGGATCCGCAGCGCCGTGCTGAGCAGGGCCGCGATGCCGGCCAATGCGGAGAGCGCGATCAGCGGCCAGCCGTTGCGCAACAGGTGGCTGTAGAGCCGGTGCGCGTCGTGGTACAGGACGAACAGCCCGGCGACCGCTGCCAGCCCGGCGGCCACTGCGGCGGCGAAGGCGCGGCGCCGCGACCACCGCTCGAGATCCGGCTGGTCGGAGCGGTGCGCCTCGGCGGTCAGGAACACGGCGGCGAGGTAGCCGCAGGTGACGACGGCCAGCACGCCGCCGAGGATCGACGTGGGGTTCAGCCAACTCGTCAGCGCGTCGCCGTGCCCTTCGGTCGGGACGCGCCCGGACGCGACGCCGCCGGCGACCGCACCGAAGCAGAACGGCGTCAGCACCGACGAGGTCGCGAACGCGATGCCGTTCAGCCGCTGCTCGGCCGTGCGCATCGACACCTTGCGGAACGCGAAGCCCGAGCCGCGTAACACGATCCCGAACGCCGCAATACCGAGCGGTATGTAGAGCGTCGTCATGATCGCCGAGAAGGCGTCCGGGAAGCCCGTCCACAAAATCACCAGACAGAAGATCAGCCAGGTGTGGTTCGCCTCCCACACCGGTCCGATCGCGTGGTCGATCAGCGCGCGCGGGCGAGCGCCGCGCGCCGCGCCGCCGGCGGTGAGATCCCACAGCCCGGTGCCGAAGTCGGCGCCGCCGAACACCCCGTAACACACGATGCCGGTCATGAGGACGACCGCGACGACGGTGGTCATCAGCCGCTCCCCTCCCCCGACTTGTCCGCCCTTGAGTACGTCCACGCGTCACGAAGGGCGGACAACTCGAGCTCGGACGCCGGCGTCATGCGATCGCCACCGGTTCCGGTTCTTCCTCAGGGCCGTACGGGGTCGGCGAATCCCACCGGCGACGCAGCGCGCGCAAGGCATACAGCGCGCCGATCGCGACGCCGGCGTAGATGACCAACGCGCCGGCGAACAGCGGCCACAGGTTGCCCGAGGTCTGTACCGCGTTGCGGGTGAGCAGCAGTCCGACGACTGTCCATGGCTGCCGCCCCACCTCGGTCGTCACCCAGCCGGCCTCCAGCGACACCACGGCGACCAGCCCACTGACCGCAGTCGCGCGCAGGAACCAGGTGCCCGGCGTCGCGGTGCGCGTGCGCCACCACGAGATCGCGAACCACAGCGCGAGGCCGGCGAGCAGGAACCCGGTGCCGACCATGACGTCGAAGGCCAGGTGCGTGGTGGTCACCAGCCGGTCGGTCGGGCGCACCGCTGCGGGGATCGCGTCCAACCCGTTGATCTTCGTCGACGGGCTGAAGCCGGACAGCAGCGACGCGCCGCTCGGGATGTGCAGGCCGTACTGGAGCTTGCCGTCGATCATGATGCCACCGAGCACTTCGGGCACGTGCGTGCCGGTGCGATCCAGCCCTTCGACCGCCGCGAACTTCGCCGGCTCGCTGTCGTAGACGTAGCGCGCCATGAAGTCGCCCATGACGAGCTGCAACGGGATGGCGATCGCGCCGACGGTGAGCGGCATCAGCAGCCCGAGGCGGTGGTAGCGCTCGCGGCGGCCGCGCAGCATGCCGGCGGCATACACGCCGGCCACCGTGAAGCCGGCGACGACGTACGCGGCCAGCAGCATGTGCACCGCCTCGTACCAGAACGCATCGTTGAAGAACACCTGCCAGACATCGACGTCGGTCACCCTGCCGTTGCGCATGGTGATGCCGCCCGGGGTGTTCATCCAGCTGTTCGCGGCGACGACGGAGAGCGTGCCGCCGACGCCGGACAGGACGACCGGCAGCCCGGTCCAGAAGTGCACCCACGGCGGCAGCCGATTCCAGCCGTAGATATAGATCGCGACGAAGATCGCTTCGAGGAAGAAGAAGATGCCCTCAACCGCGAAGGGGATCCCGAACGCGGCGCCGAAGCGGCCCATCAGGCGCGGCCAGAGCAGCCCGAGCTCGAAGGAGAGCACGGTGCCGGATACGGCGCCCACCGCGAACAGCACGGCCGCGACCTTCGACCAGCGCTGCGCGAGGAGCAGCGCGTCCGCGTCGTCCTTCCGCAGCGCCCGGTAGTTCGCGATCATCGTGATCGCCGTGAACGCAACGCCGAACGGCACCAGGATGATGTGGAAGCCGAGTGTGAACGCCATCTGCTCGCGCGCCGGCAGCAGATTCGACGAATCCGCCAACGAGGCCAGCGTGGCCGTCATGCCTGGACATTCTCCAAGCGCGGGTCAGGACGGGCGCCAGGCGGGGTCGCGGCCCGCGAGTCCGATCACCCGATCGAGCAGCGGCGCGTCGTCCGGCACCGGCACCGGCGGGCCGAACAAGCCCGGCGTCCCGTCGGGATTCTGCTCGGCGGACGAGTGCACGAAGCCGTGCACCGCCTCGAGCAGCTCCGGGTCGAAGCTGAACGGCTGACCGGAGGCAGCTGCGATGTCCCAGCCGTGCACGACGACCTCGTCCAGGGCGATCACGCCGGCGAGCTCGCCGGGTAGGTCGACGCCGCCCGCCTTGGTCATGCCCGTCCAGGCCGCCGGATCCTGCCAAGCAGCCGCGAGTCCGGTCAGCTGCGCCGGGATCAGCGAACGCCAGTCGTCCCCGAGCCGGGACGCGTCCGCCGACGGCGGTTGACTGCCGCCGGGCAGCGGCGTCTTCGACGCAGCGGCCGTGAACGCGACCGTCAACCCGTTCACGTGGTCGAGCAGCGCCGCGAGCGAGGTTTGCGCCAACGGCGTCGGCGCCGTCAACTGGTCGTCGCGAACTCCCTCGACAAGCGCGGCCATGACCTTCGTGGCGGGCGAGAGATCGTGCATGTCAGGCGGTGGAGTCCTGGTTCATCGGCGGCAGGCCCTTGATGAAGTCCGGATCGGCCGACACCTTACCCACCCGCGCCGCCCCGCCGGGCGAGCCGAGCTCGTCGAAATAGTCGACGTTCGCCTTCGTGTAGTCGCGCCACTGCTCGGGCACGTCGTCCTCGTAGAAAATCGCCTCGACCGGGCAGACCGGTTCACAGGCCCCGCAGTCCACGCACTCGTCCGGGTGGATGTAGAGCATCCGGTCGCCCTCGTAGATGCAGTCGACCGGGCATTCCTCGATACAGGACTTGTCGAGGACGTCCACGCACGGCTCGGCGATCACATAAGTCACTGCGCTCCTCCCGAGGGGCGTTGGTCTTCTCAGCGACCTAGTATGCCGCTCGTGCTGGAGCCTAGTTGGACGGGTCGGCGGGTGAGCGTCCGTCGCGTCCTACATCACGCTGGAACCGATCGGCCGGTGTACGGAGACGTCGTCGGCGACCTCGTCGGATTGGACGCCCAGACCGCCGTCGTCGAGACCCGCAATGGCCCGGTCGAGGTGCCGGTGGCCGACGTCGCAGTCGCCCGGCTGGCCCCGCCGTCGACGGCCGACGAGCTCGCGCTGGAGGCCGTCGCGGCGCGTGGGCTGCGCGCCGCCGAGACGCGCGACCTCGGCGGCTGGCTGCTGCGCGCCGACCACGGCTTCACGCGGCGCGCCAACTCGGTGCTGCCCCTGCGCCGCCCCGGCATGCCGTTGGACGAGGCGCTGCACGCCGCGCACGATTGGTACGCCGCGCGCGACCTGCCGCTGCGCATCCACCTGCCCACCGAGGCGCGCCGGCTGCTCGCCGCCGAGCTGGGCGAGCGCGGATGGGAGCCGCAACCGACGACGCACGTCTTCGCCGCCCGACTGGACGCGTTGCGTGCGCCGTCCGTCGAAACTCCGCCCGTGGCGATAGCCGATGTCCCGGACGACGAGTGGCTGGCGCTCTATCGCGACGGTCATGCCTTGACCGACACCGGCCGCGCGCTGCTCACCCGGCACGACCGGGTCGGCTTCGCATCGCTGCAGTTGGACGGACGCACCGTCGCCGTCGGCCGCGGCGTGGTGGACGAGACGTGGCTCGGCGTGATGGCGCTCGAAGTCGACCCGGCGTATCGGCGCCGGGGATTGGCGGTGGCGGTCACGGCCGCGCTGTGGCAATGGGGTGCGGCTCGAGGCGCGGCGCGCAGCTATCTGCAGGTGTGGGCGCACAACACCGCCGCGGTGCAGTTGTACGAGAAGCTGGGCTACTGGATTCATCACGACTACGAATGCCGCACCGAGCCGCAAAAGGGCTAGCCGGCCCTAGACTCGGCCCCATGCCGCCGCAGCCGCCGGAGAACAGCAAACTGCTCGTCATCTCCTTCGACGACCCGCTGCGTGCGCAAGAGTTCCTGCTGGCCGCGGCCCGGATGCAACGCGACGACGAGTTGCAACTGCACGACGCCGTCATCATCCGCCGCGAGGAGGACGGCACGTCGCGGGTCACCGAGACGACCGACGTGACGCCCGGCCAGGCCGGGGTCGGCGCCGGTGTCTGGGGGCTGTTGCTCGGCACTTTGTTCGGCGGCCCGATCGGGGGGCTCGTGGTGGGTGCCGCGACCGCCGGCGGCGGCGCGCTCTATGCGAAGCTGCGCGACACCGGCGTCAAGGACGGCACCGTCGAGCAGCTGCGCAAAGCGGTCCCGCCGGGCCGGACGGCGGTGGCGCTGCTCGTCAGCCACGTGCAGATGGGCGATCTGCAGCGCGAGCTGACCCGGTTCCCGCGCGCCCAGCTGGTCGAGACGGACATGCCGCCGGCGGCCGTCAATGCCGTCCAGGAAGCACTGAACGAAGCCAACCGAACCCCGTTCACGGGCGCGTAGGAGCGGCTAGCGCTTGGCCGGCGGTGGGCTGAGCCAGACGACCGTCACGGTGCCCGCGAGTGCGCCGCCCAACAGCACCCCGTAGGTCACGAACTCCAGGCTGCTCGGGGCGCCCGGCAGGATGACGTCGCCCTCCGGACGGCCGATCGTGCCGAAGCCCAGGACGACCACGAGCCAGGCGCCGAACGGCGCGAGCGCGGCGAGCGTCGTCGGCACCAACGTGCGCGCCATCTTCGGCAGCACGACGTTGCTCATCAGCGCCAGCACGACGGCGACGGGAACGAGCGCCGAGCCGACGTACAGCGGCACCAGCAGCGTCTCGAACAGCGCAGCGAGCGCCGCGCACAGCGCGACCAGCGCGACGCCCACCCGATCCCACGCGGACACCGGTTCGGAGTCCGCCTCCGGCGGTGGCGGGAATCGCGTCATAGTTCGAGGCCGGCGAACAGGTCCGGCTCGTGACCGTTCGCGTTCCGCTCCGGGCCGAGCTCGCCCTGCACGAGCCGGAAGTATTCGACCGAGAGCGCCTCCTGGCCGAGCTTGTTCGACAGCGCGAAGAACACCCCGTCGACGGTGATCTGAGTGCGGTGCGCGCGCAGTGCGTCCAGCTTCCGCGCGCCGAAACCGGTGGCGTCGACCGCGGTCGTCACCAGCGAGTCGTCGACTCCGAACGGCAGGTCCTCAGGGCTCGCCGCGTCGAAAGGCAGGTCGACCTCGCCCTGGATCGCCTCGAAGCCGCGCCGCAACACGGACTTTGGCGCGGCGGTCCAGTAGAACTTCGCCACTCGCCACGGCGCACCGTCGCCGTACGCCGGGTCTGCCGCCTTCGCCGCCGCAGCTGTCGCCACTCGGTGCGCCATGATGTGGTCCGGATGACCGTAGGCGCCGTTGTCGTCGTAGGTGATCACGACGTGCGGCCGCACTTCACGCACCACCTCGACGGCCGCCGCTACGGCCGCATCGAACACCGCCGGCTCGGACGCTGCGCGCCAGAACGCGCGCGCGTGCTCGTTCGCCCGCGTGCCCATCATGCCGCTGTCCCGGAACCGTCCCGGCCCGCCGAGGTAGCGGTGGTCGGTGACGCCGAGCGCGCGCATCGCGGTGTCCAGTTCGCTGATGCGCAGCCCGCCCAGCTGATCAGCCTGATCGGCCGCCAGCTGCGCGTACTCCGGGACGAGCACCTCACCCTCTTCGCCGAGCGTGCAGGTCAGCAGCGTGATCTGCACGCCCTGCGCCACGTAATACGCCATCGTGGCGCCAGTCGTGATCGACTCGTCGTCCGGGTGGGCGTGCACCAGCAACAGCCGTCGTTGCTCCACGACGGGAACGCTACTGGTTCAAATTGGTGTTCAGATTGGTGTCCACGTCGAGCACCAGTTCGCCCTCGGCGTCGACCTTCACGTCGTCGGACAGCCGCGTCGGTTCGCGCCGTAGGCCGTCCGGATCGCACACCATGGGCGCGGACGCCTGGTCGTCCGACGGGCGGCCGGTCGGCCACTTCGCAAGCTCGGCCGCGATCGCCTCCTGGTCCGCGCGGACTTCCAGGATGTCGACGCGTGCCGCCGCAAAGTGGCAGGCCGCATCATGACCGGCGAACTTCGGCTCCAGCACCGGTTCGACGTTGACGCACCACTCGCGCTGCCGATTGTCCAGCTCGTTGGCGAACTTCGGGCAGCGGGTGCGGAATCGGCAGCCGCTCGGCGGATTGACCGGGCTCGGGACGTCGCCGGTGAGCAGGATGCGCCTGCGCTCGCGCTCCTTCACCGGGTCGGGCAGCGGGATCGCGGACATCAGCGCCTGCGTGTACGGGTGAGACGGGCGCCGGAACAGCTCGTTCGCCTCCGCCGTCTCGACGACCTTGCCGAGGTACATCACCAGCACCCGGTCGGCGATGTGCCGGATGACCGACAGGTCGTGCGAGATGAACAGGAACGAAAGACCGAGCTCCTGCTGGAGATCCTCGAGCAGGTTGATGACGCCGGCCTGGATCGACACGTCGAGTGCCGACACCGGCTCGTCCAACACCATCAGCTTCGGCCTGAGCGCCAGGGCGCGCGCGACGCCGATGCGCTGCCTCTGGCCGCCGGAGAACTCGTGCGCGTAGCGCGAGCCGTGTTCGGGGTTGAGGCCGACCATGGCGAGCAGATCCCGGACCTGCTGCTTGCCCTGGTGCTCGCCCCGATACCGGCCGTGGATGCGCAGCGGCTCGGCGACCAGCTCGTTCACCGTCATACGCGGGTCGAGCGAGGCGAACGGATCCTGGAAGACGATCTGCATGTCCCGGCGCAGCGGCCGCATCGCATGCTGACCCAGCTTCGTGAGATCGCGGCCCTGCCACATCACCGTGCCGGTGGTAGCCGGGAGGAGGTTCAGCACCAGACGACCGGTGGTCGTCTTGCCGCAGCCCGACTCGCCCACCACGGCGAGCGTCTCCCGGTCGTGGATGTCGAACGACACGTCGCAGACCGCGTGCACGTCACCGATCTTGCGTCGGACGAGGCCGGTGGAGCGGATCGGGAAGTGCTTGCCCAGGTTGCGGACCGACAGCACCGGCTCACCCTTGGCGGACGACGACGGAGTCGCCTTCTCACTGAGGTCCACGCCGGTCACGAAACCACCTCCTGCGCGTCACCGAAGACCTCGGCCGCATCGGCGTCGGCCATCCGGTTGCGGAAGTGGCACGCGGCGGCGTGCCCGGTCCCCTCGGTGGCCAGCAGCTCAGGCTCCTCGGCGTCGCAGATGTCCTCGGCGAGTGGGCAGCGCGGCGTGAAGGGGCAGCCGGGCGGCAGGTTGAGCAGCGACGGCGGCGCACCCTTGATCGGGGTGAGCCGCTCGTGCGTGTGCTGGTCGAGGCGCGGCAGGCTGCCGAGCAGTCCCAGCGTGTACGGCATCCGCGGCCGGTAGAAGACCTCCTCGGTGGTGCCGGTCTCGACGAGCTTGCCCGCGTACATGACCGCGATCCGCTCGGCGTGCCCTGCGATGACACCGAGGTCGTGAGTGATGAGAATCAGCGCGGCTCCCGTCTCATGCCGCGCCGTCTCGAGCGCCTCCAACACCTGGGCCTGCACGGTCACGTCGAGCGCCGTCGTCGGCTCGTCGGCGATGATGACGTCCGGGTTGTTGGCCATCGCGATGGCGATCACGACACGTTGCCGCATGCCGCCGGACAGCTCGTGCGGATAGTTCGAGATGCGCTGCTCCGGATAGGGGATGCCGATAGTCCCGAGCAGTTCGACGGCTCGGTCGAGCGCGGCCTGCTTCGAGACATCGTGGTGGGCGTGAATCGCCTCCGCGATCTGGTAGCCGACCGTGTAGACCGGATTCAGCGACGTCAGCGGGTCCTGGAAGATCATCGCAATCCGGTTGCCGCGGACCTTCGCGAGCTCGCCCTCGTCGAGCCCGATCAGCTCCCGGCCGCGAAACTTCACCGATCCGCTGATGCGCGCGTTCTTCGGCAGCAGGCCCATGATGGCCAGCGAACTGACCGACTTTCCGGAGCCGGACTCGCCCACAATGCCCATCGCCTGCCCGGTGCGCACGGTGTAGCTGACGCCACGCACCGCGCGCACCACACCGTCGTCGGTGGGAAAGGACACGGTGAGATTGTCGACGGCGATCAGGGCTTCCGGATCGGTCTCCTGTCCCTTGTCGTCGACTGCGAGATCGATCGTCATCTTCTTTCTCTCGTCTGGCGCGGATCGAGCGCGTCGCGCAGTCCGTCACCGATGAAGTTCACCGTCAGCGCGATCAGGATGATGAATATGCCCGGGAAGTAGAACAGCCATGGCCGGGTGTCGACCGCGCCCTGCGCGTTGACGATCAACAGGCCCAGCGAGGTGTCCGGGGGCTGGATGCCGAAGCCGACGTACGAAAGCGCCGTCTCGAGCAGGATGCCGGCGGCGATGAGCAGCGTCGCATTCACGATCAGGACCGGTGTCGTATTGGGCAGCAGGTGCCGGAACATGATGCGGACGTTGGTCGCGCCGAGGGCGCGCGCCGCTTCGATGAACTCCCGCTCGCGTAGCGAGAGCACCACCCCGCGGACGACCCTGGCGACGTACGGAGCGGAGACCGCGGCCAGCACGATCCCGATCTGCCACAGCTTGCCACCGCCCTGGTAGGCAAGCGCGGCCGCCAGCGCCAGGGGAGGGATCGTGAGGATCAGGTCGGCGAAGCGCATCAGACCCGAGTCGGCGACACCACCGAAGAAGCCGGAGACAACGCCCCAGATCGCCCCGGCGCCAGTGCCGAAGAAAGCGATCATGAACGCGACCTTGAGCGACTGCTGGGTGCCGCGCATGACCTCGGCCATCTGGTCGTACTTGTCGTCGGTGCCGAACGGGTGCTTCAGCGACGGTGCCTCATTGATGTCCTGGGCGTCGATAAAGCCGCCGTTCCACTTGTAGTGCCACAGCCGCTGGCCGACGAACGCGAACAACACCAGCAGGATGAAGACGACGAGGCTGATCACCGCGGCGCGGTGCCTGAGAAAGCGCCGGCCGGCCATCCGCCAATAGCCGCGCTCCTTGACCGTGAACTCGCGCTCGACCTGCGGCTTGCCGGTCTCGGCCTCAGTGCGTTCTTCGGTGACGGTGTCGTGCGTCTCAAGCATGGCGGATCCTCGGGTCCAGGACGCCGTACAGGAGGTCGGCGATCAGGTTGAACAGGATGACCAGCGTGGCGGCTACCAGCAACCAGCCGAGCATGATGTTGAAGTCGCGGTTGCGCAACGAGGTCAGGAACAAATACCCCATACCCCGCCATTGGAAGACGTTCTCCGTGACGATGGCACCGCTCAGCAGCGCCGCGATGTCCAGCGCGCAGACAGTGGTGAGCGGGATGAGCGCGGTGCGCAGCGCGTGCTTCACCAGCACGGTGTGCGGCTTCAACCCCTTCGACCTGGCCAGTCGCACGTAGTCGCTGTTGAGCACCTCGAGCATCGAGGCCCGGGTGAACCGGCTCCAGGCTGCGTAACCGACGAGTCCGAGCACGATGGTGGGCAGCAGCACGTGGCCGAGCAGCTGGCCCGGATTCACCCACGACGAGGGCTCATCGATCGTGGAGAAGGTGTGTGTGCCCGTCGCCTCGTTGAACTTGATGCCACCCCACTCCTTGAGCAGGATCGCGAACCAGAAGGTCGGCATCGACAGGAACACGAAGCCGATGAACGTCGTCGTGTAGTCGGTCATGCTGTACTGCTTCACCGCGCTGATGACGCCGGTCAGAACGGCCAGGATCAGCGCGATCGCGACCGAGCAGGCCACGAGCCGGCCCGTTACCGCCAGCGCGTGGAAAACGTCCGTCCGGACGTTGTCGTGGCCCAGGACGGGCGGACCCCAGTCGTTGTGCAGGACGACGTTCGAGATCCAGTGCCAGTACTGCGCCGGCCAGGAGCGGTCCAGCCACAGCCGCTGCTCCTGCTGGTGGATCACTGACGGGGGTGGGATGGGTTGTCGCGTCTTGAGATAGGTGAGCGGGTCACCCGTCATCTTGACGATGATGAACGTCAGGATCGTCGATGCGACGAGTACCGGTATTGATATCAGTACTCTTCGGATCACGAATACCAACATGGTGTGTTGACCTCCGAGGCCCGGTTGTGGCAGACCCCCGGGAACGGTAGCTCCCGGGGGCCCACCTAGTCAGGTGAGGCAGGCCTAGGCACACAGCCTAAGCCCTAATCGGCCTAACTGGCCTTGATACCCCACTCCTGGATGTTCACCGGCGGACCGGAGGACGTCGCATTATCGCGAAGGTTCACGATGTTGTCGTACGCCGCCAGGTATGTCGGCTTCTGGTAGAGCGGCAGCGAGTACGCGTCCGCCGTGATCAGCTTGTCGGCCTCGTTGAGTTTGCTCTGAATCGTCGGCGGATCGATCGAGGTCGCCGCCTCGTTGATCAGCTTCTCGGCCGCCGGGTCGTTGTTGAACCCGTAGTCGCCACCGCCGTGCAGCTCGTAGATCTGCTGCGCGCCGGTGACCACGAACGGCGTGCCCACCCAGGCGAACACGATCATGTCGAAGTCGCCGGTGCCGAGCTCACCCAGGTCGGGGGTCGTCTTCAGCGTGACGTCGATGCCCAGTTCCTTCAGCGTGCGCTGCGCGATCTGGCACTCGGTCAGCCGGTAGGCGTTGCCCTCGGAGTAGGTGCAGCGGAAGGCCACGTGCTTGCCGTCCGACGTCATCAGGCTGCTGCCCACGCCCTTGTAGCCGGCGTCGGTCAGGATCTGCTTCGCCTTCGCGACGTCACCCGAACCCTGACCGGTGCTGGTCACGTTGTCCTGGTAGCCGTCCTGGCCCGGCACGTACATGTGGTTACCCAG
>DASQSE010000159.1:0-24456 GCA_035642535.1 Jatrophihabitans sp.
GTCCGGCCACTGGTGGCCAGCATGCTCCACGTCGAGTTTGAAGGCCTGCGCCCGGTTAACGCTCGTGAACGTCTCCGCCTGCTCCCTCACCCCGGCGGACGCCCGACCACCGCCCAGGACCCAGCAAACCTGGTAGGACACACCGCCATCGGCGCGGCGGCGGTACTTGATCCGAGCCACTTCCACCCCCGGGTGGGACATGGGTGGGACATGTCGACCAGAGGAATGCTACAGGGCAAGAATTACGGGGGCTGTGTGAGTGTCCGAGGGGGGACTTGAACCCCCACGCCCTTTACGGGCACTAGCACCTCAAGCTAGCGCGTCTGCCATTCCGCCACCCGGACAAGTGCGCCGACGAGTTTAGCCGACGCCTCCGCGCGCCTCGAACGGCGAACTTGACCAAGGGGGGACCCTCGGAAGAAAGATCTTGCGCGTAAGACTGGTGTGAGAATTTACAAGAAGCTAACCTGATTGCCCAGCGTGACATTCCGTCACGGAGGGTGCTTCCGCTGCCAAGCTGGGCGGTTGTGGAACGAAGCGGAGTCATGCAAGGAAACGGACCGAATCGACTCAGGGCGCGGTGGGCCGCGCTCACGGTCGCAACGCTCCTCGCGGTGCTCGCCCCCGTCACTGCGGCGTCGGCCACGCCGGCTACGGCTAGCCCGACGCCCACTCCCACTCCCACGCCCACGTCCGACTCGCCCGGCATCGGGCTGCAGATCGGCAATCTGAAGATCAACCTCGGGCTGCCGCTCAACATCGGCGGGGTGCTGCAGATCGGCGATGGCACGCCGACGAGCACCCCGTCCAGCACGACCAGCTCGCCGACTCCGACGACCTCGCCGCCACCCAGCAGCGTGTCGCCGACCAGCGCGCGGCCGACGCCTACCCGAACGACGACACGCCCGAGCGCCACATCAGGGCCACCGCACGGCGGCTTCGGTCCGCCTCCAGTCGGGCCCGCCCCCGGCTCCAGGCAGCAACACAACCCGCACCACCGCACGACCGCCCCCAAGCCCGAGCCGTCGCACGACGTGGCGCACGGTCGGCTGGTCCTCACCAGGGCGCTGCTGTCCGCCAACGGGACGGTGCTGCTCATCGCCGTCCTCGTCATCCTCGCGCTGGCGGTGGCCATCTTCGTCCGGCTGAGCGGGCGCCGCGGAGGACATCAGGCCTGACCGCCTGATAGGAACGAGGGATGGCTGCCCTCCCCGAGACCGCGATCACCGCGCAGGACGAGGTCGCGGATCTCCTGATCGATCTGATCCGTATCAACACCTCCAACCCCACGCATCCGGAGCGCCCGGCGGCGGAATGGGTCGCAGGAAAGCTGGACGAGGTCGGAATTGCGTCGCAGCTCATCGAGGCCGCGCCCGGCCGCGCTTCGACGATCGCGCGCATCGAGGGCGCCGACCCGTCCCGTCCACCGCTGCTGATCCACGGCCACCTCGACGTGGTACCGGCCGACGCGGGCGAATGGTCGGTCGACCCGTTCGCGGGCGAGGTGCGCGAGGGCTACATCTGGGGCCGCGGCGCGATCGACATGAAGCACCTGGACGCGATGACTCTTGCGCTCGTCCGCGAGTGGCAGCGCACCGGTCGTCGACCGCCTCGCGACATCGTGCTGGCCTTCGTATCCGACGAGGAGGCCGGCGGCGATTACGGCGCGCACCACCTCGTCGACAAGCACCGTGACCTGTTCGCGGACTGCACCGAGGCGATCAGCGAGGTCGGCGGGTTCAGTGTGTCGCTCAACGAGCAGGCACGCCTCTACCTCATCCAGACGGCAGAGAAGGGGCTGCACTGGCTCCGGCTCAACGCCAAGGGCTCTCCTGCGCACGGCTCGCTGGTGCATCGCGACAACGCGATCACCCGGCTCGCGGCCGCGGTCGCGCGCATCGGCGAATACGAGTGGCCGGTGGTCGTCACCGACACCGTGCGCGCGACGATCACCGGTCTCGCTGAAGTGATCGGACGCGATCTCGACCCGGACGACGTCGATTCGTGGCTGCCCGTACTGGGCAATGCGGCCACGATGGTCGGCGCGACGATCCGCAACACGGCGAACCCCACGATGCTCGATGCGGGGTACAAGTCGAACGTCATCCCGTCGCGCGCCGAGGCGACGGTCGACACTCGCTTCCTCGCCGGCCACGAGGACGAGTTGCTCCGCACGATCGACGGACTGCTCGGCGAGGGCGTCGAACGGGAGACCATCGTGCACGGCATCGCGGTCGAGACTCCGTTCGACGGGACGCTGGTCGACGCGATGTGCGCGGCGCTGCGTGCCGAGGATCCAGGCGGCCACCCACTGCCGTACCTGATGAGTGGCGGCACCGACGCGAAGTCGTTCTCGACCCTCGGCATCCGTTGCTTCGGCTTCGCGCCGCTGCGCCTGCCGCCTGAGTTGAACTTCCGCTCGCTGTTCCACGGCATCGACGAACGGGTGCCGATCGATGCGCTCAAGTTCGGCGTGCGCGTGCTCGATCGGCTGCTCGCGGACTGCTAGCCGGGCTTGACGCCGCGGAAGCGGACCCGGCCGCGCCGGGTAGTCACCTCCACCTCGGCCAGCCCGGCGGCGGTGAGCCGCTGCGCGAGCGTCTCGGGCGGCACTGGCACGAGGGTGTCGCGCAGGTGGATCAACGTCATCGTGAGGGACGGCTGCGAATCGCTCCCGGCGAACGTCCCGCCCGGTTGCAGCACCCGAACGGCCTCGGCGAACAGCCGATCCTGCAACGCCGGCGACGGCACGTGGTGCAGCATCGTGAAGCACGCGACGCCGGAATAGCTGTCGTCCGGGAACGGCATCGCGGTGCCGTCGCCTTCCACGATGCGCGCCCGCTCACCCAGCTCCTCGGCGAGCCGCTTCGCCGACGCCGGATCGATCTCCAAGGCCGTCAACCGCCCCGGCCGCTGCGCCAGCACCCTGGTCGTGGCCGCGAAGCCCGGCCCGATCTCGAGGACGTCACCGCCGAGGTCGAGACCGTCGAGCGTCCACGGGATGATCGAGTCGCTGACGGCGCGTCCCCATCTGCGTGAGTTGCAGATCTTCCGATGGATAGCGTTCATCGGCATGCAGCCCACGCTACGCAGCGGCCGGTGTCCGTCCCGCGTGCGAGGCTGAGCGCATGCTGCTCGCCGACGTCGCTGCCGCGTCCGCCGAGGTCGGCGGCATTTCGTCGCGGCTCGGCAAGATCGCCAGGCTCGCCGCCGCGCTGAAGGCGGCGGGGCCTGAGGACGTCGCGATCGTCGTGTCGTGGCTGTCCGGCGAGCTGCCACAGCGCCAGATCGGCGTCGGCTGGGCCGCGCTGCGATCGCTGCCGGAAGCCGCCGCCGCACCCTCGCTGACCGTCGCCGAGGTGGACGGCGCGTTCACCGAGAGCCGCGCGACCGCGGGCGCCGGCTCGCAGGCCAAGCGCGCCGCGCAGCTGGCGGCGCTGTTCGGCGCGGCGACCGAAGCCGAGCAGACGTTCCTGCGTCGGCTGATCGGCGGCGAGCTGCGGCAGGGCGCGCTCATCGGCGTCATGGCCGACGCCGTGGCGAAGGCCGCGGACGTACCGGCAGTAGACGTCCGGCGTGCCGCGATGCTGGGCGGCGACCTGCCCGGGGTGGCAGCGGCTGCGCTGTCCCGCGGCGCGTCCGCGCTCGCCGAGTACCGGCTCCGGGTGGGCCGTCCCGTCGGGCCGATGCTCGCCCAGACCGCATCGAACGTTGCGGACGCGCTGGAGCGACTCGGCGGCCGGGCCGTCTTCGAGGCGAAGCTGGACGGCGCGCGCGTGCAGATCCATCGCGACCGGGACCAGGTCGCCGTCTACACGCGCAGCCTCGACGACGTGACGGCCCGGCTGCCGGAGGTCGTCAAGGCCACGCTCGCACTGCCGGTTAGCACGCTCATCGCCGACGGTGAGGCGATTGCGCTGCGGCCGGATCGGCGCCCGCACAAGTTCCAGGTGACCGCGTCGCGCTTCGGGCGCAGCGTGGACATCGCCGCCGCCCGGTCGGCGCAGCCGTTGTCGGTGTTCTTCTTCGACGTGCTGCACTGCGACAGCGTCGACCTTCTTGATGCGCCGGGGGAGGAGCGCGCTGCGGTGCTCGCCCGGGTCGTCCCGGCCGAGCAGCGCGTCGACCGGCTGGTGACCGCCGACGCGGAGACGGCCGAGCAGTTCCTCCAACTGACGCTGGACGCTGGGCACGAGGGCGTCATGGCCAAATCGCTCACCGCGCCGTACGAAGCAGGCCGGCGCGGCGCGGGCTGGCTCAAGGTCAAGCCGGTGCACACCCTCGACCTCGTAGTGCTCGCGATCGAGTGGGGGTCCGGGCGGCGCACCGGCAAGCTCTCGAACATCCACCTCGGCGCCCGCGACCCTGAATCGGGCGGGTTCGTGATGCTGGGCAAAACGTTCAAAGGGATGACGGACGCGATGCTCGAATGGCAGACACAGCGCTTCCTCGAAATCGCGGACGGCCCGACCGACGGCTACGTGGTGCGCGTACGCCCGGAGCAGGTCGTGGAGATCGCCTACGACGGCGTCCAAGGCTCGACCCGCTACCCGGGCGGGATGGCGCTGCGCTTCGCCCGGGTGGTGCGCTACCGCGACGACAAATCGCCCGCGGAGGCCGACACGATCGACACCGTCCGCGCCATGTACGAAAGGTGACGATGATCTGGCACGAGGTGGCGGACGGGATCTTCCAAGGTCGCTACGAGCCGTGGGACGTCAACGTGTGCGTCGTGCGCGGCACGGCCGGACTGCTCGTCGTCGACACCCGGGCCTCGCACCGGCAGGCGGACGAGTTGCGCGCCGACCTGGCGCGGCTCGGCAGCCCGCGCTGGGTCGTGAACACGCACGCGCACTTCGACCACAGCTTCGGCAACCACCGGTTCGGTCCGGCCTCGGACCTGGGACTCCCGATCTACGGGCACGTCCGGGTGCCGGCCCATCTGGATCGGTACGAGCGGCCGTTGCTGGACCGCTGGATCGCCAGCGGCGAAGGACCTGTTGACGAGTTGCGCGAGGTGATCATCACTGCGCCCACCGAGCTCGTCGACGAGCAGCTCAGCCTCGACCTCGGCGACCGGCTCGTCGAGCTGCGGCACATCGGCCGCGGGCACACCGACAACGACCTCGTGCTGCACGCGCCGGACGCCGACACGTGGCTGGTCGGCGACCTCGTCGAGGAGTCCGGGCCGCCGATGTACGGATCCGGGTGTTTTCCGCTGGAATGGGGCGCGACGGCGCATGCGCTGGTCAAGGCGATCGATCCGGCAGCCACGGTCGTACCGGGGCACGGCCGCTCGGTGGACCGCGACTTCGTCGCGCGTCAGGCGGGCGACCTGTCGAGCGTTGCCGAGCTACTGCGCGAGGTCCACGCGAACGGTGCCGCGGCGTCCGACGCGGTGGGCGCCGCGGCAGGGCGATGGCCGTTCCCCGAGGACGGGCTGCAACCGGCCGTCGACGCGGCGTACGCGGAACTCGGCTAGCCGGTCAGGTCGACAGACCTGGCAGGGGTACCGGCGTCTGCCTGCGCCGCCGGCGCAACATCACGCGTCGGCTGCCGTCGACGTAACGGACCACTCTGGCGAGTTCCCAGCCCCCGAACTCGGCGTGCAACGTGAGTTGCGCCGCTGCGCTGCCTCGACTGACGTCAGCCGGAATGCGCAGCGGCGCGTACTCCCAGTCGGGATCGGCACCGTCCGTCATTGGGGCCATTGAACGCCTCTATCTCCGGCTTCACCAGGGTGGGTCGGAATTCATCGCGAAGTCACGCCCGCGAGCAGCGTTTCGACCAGCCGTCGGGCGCGCCGCGACCGCGTCGTGCCGGTGGTCTCGTGCAGCTCGAGTGCCGCGTCCATACCCGGCTCGAACGGCGCGAGCGCCAGATGCGGCAGCACCAGGACGAGCAGCGAGAGCAGCGCGTCGAGGTCGGCGTCGGCGCGGAACTCGCCGGAATCGACGGCGGCTTGCAGCAGCGGGCGCAGGCCCTGGGCGTAGAGCTGGTGGACGGGTTCCCGGATCGCGCGCCGGACCTCTGGGTCGAGCTCCATCGTGGTGGCGGCGGTAACCCCGCGCTCGAGCGGGTGGTCGGCCATGTAATCGATCCAGATGTCGACCAACCCCACGAAGTGCCGCACAAAGGACCCGTCGGGCGGTGTTGCGCGCAGCGCGGGCAGCATCGCGTTGTAGACGCGCAGCGACGCCTGCTCGGCGACGTGCGCGAAGAAGTCGAACTTGTCGTCGAAGTACTGGAACAGCGAGCCCTTCGCGACGCCGGCCTCGCGGGCGATCACGTTCAGGCTGCCGCCCGAGTAGCCGTGCCTGCCGAACTCGGCCATCGCGGCGTGCAGGACTCGTGCCCGCCGGTCGGCGTCGAGGTTCGCCCAGGTGGCGCGGGGCATTGCATACTCCTTCGGCCGGATGGAATCCTATGACCACCTGGTCATATCAGTGCGAGGGGGACGCGTCTTGTCTGCGAGAGTCTGCATCATCGGCGCTGGATCGTCCGGGATCACCGCCTGCCAGGTGCTTCAGGCGCGCGGCATCGAGTTCGACTGCTACGAGGCAGGGTCCGAGGTCGGCGGTAACTGGCGCTACCTGAACGACAACGGGATGTCGTCGGCCTACAAGTCGCTGCACATCAACACCTCGCGGGAGGTCATGGAGTATCGCTCCTTCCCGATGCGGCACGACTATCCGACGTACCCGAATCACGTCCACATCGCGCACTACTTCGACCGCTTCGTCGATCATTTCGGATTCCGCGACCGGATCAGTTTCAAGTCCGAGGTGATCTCCGTCGTCCCGGCGGACGATGGATGGGACGTCACCGTGCGGCGCGGCGACGCCGAGCCGACGACGCATCGGTACGAGGCGGTGCTCGTCGCCAACGGGCATCACTGGGATCCGCGCTGGCCGGAGCCGGCGTTCCCCGGCGCGGACACGTTCCGCGGCGTGCAGACGCACGCGCACTACTACAAGACCTTCGACGACTACGTCGGCAAGCGGGTGCTCGTACTCGGCATCGGCAACTCCGCGTGTGACATCGCAGTCGAGACGTGCAAGGTCGCCGACCGGACGTTCCTGGCGATGCGCCGCGGCGCGCACGTCGTGCCGAAGTACGTGTTCGGAATCCCGACCGATCACCTCGTCACGTCGCCACTCGCGCGGATGAAGTACGGGCGGATCCAGCGCGGTGTCACCGGCTTGGTCCTGCGTCTCGCGCGCGGCGACGTCACGAAGTACGGACTGCCCGAGCCCGATCACAAACTCGGCCAGGCCCATCCCACGGTCTCCGACGACCTGCTTGTACGCCTCGGGCACGGCGACATCACCGTCAAGCCGAACATCGAGCGACTCGACGGCGACACCGTCCACTTCGTGGACGGCACGTCCGAGCAGATCGACGTCATCGTCTACTGCACCGGCTACAAGATCACGTTTCCGTTCCTCGACACCGCGCTGCTCGAGGCGCACGACAACGAGATCTCGCTGTTCCGCCGCGTGGTCGACCCGCAACACCCCGGGCTGTACTTCCTCGGGCTGGTTCAGCCGCTCGGCGCGATCATGCCGCTCGCCGAGGCGCAGGCGGAATGGATTGCCGACCTGTTGGCGGGACGCGCGACGCTGCCGTCCGAGGCCGAGATGCGCCGCGAGATCGACGCCTACCACCGGTCGGTGCGCAAGCGGTACGTGCGGTCGAAGCGGCACACCATTGAGGTCGATTTTCTCGAGCACCTCGCCGAATTGAAGAAGGAGCGCGCCGCGGGTACGCGCCGGGGTGGGCACTCCCGCGCGCTATCAGCCGACGTACTCGCGCAGCAGCGGGATGAGGCGCGTGCGCCGCGGTAGCGCGCCCACGTGCCGCACTGCACGGGCAACGGCCGGCCCGGCAGCGTGCACGATCGACAGGTGCCGCTGCGCCCTGGTCAGCGCGGTGTAGACGAGCGGGCGCGACATCAGCCCGCCCGCCTCGGGCGGCAACACCACGACGACGGCCGGGAACTCCGAGCCCTGCGCGCGATGGACGGTGATCGCCCAGCCGTGCAGCAGGTCGGCGAGCGCCTTGCCCTTCACCTCGGCCGGCCCGGAGGCGAACGCGACCGTCACCGTCCCGTCCTGCTCGACGTCGTCGACGACGCCGACCTCGCCGTTCGCGTATCCGAACGGCTCGGCCTCCAGATGATTCGCCGTCGCGACGACGCGGTCGCCGGGGTCGAAGCGGCGCTTGCCCGAGCCGGGGTTCAGCTTGCCCTTGAGCACCCTGTTCAGCTCCTGGGTGCCGGCGGCACCGCGGTGCACGGGCGTCACGACCTGAACCTGGTCGGCCGGGATCCCGAGCGCGCGCGGGATCGAGTCGGTGACGAGTTGGGCGACTCTATGTGCGGCCTCGGCCGAGCCGCGCGTCGGCACGACCACGACCTCACGCGTCGGATCGTCCACCGGTTCCAACGACCCGCCGCGCACCACGGTGGCTAGCCGCGCGATCGTTCCGCCCTCCGCCTGCCGGTACAGCGTGGTCAGCTCCGTGACCGGCACCGTTCCCGAGTCGATGAGGTCGCCGAGCACCCGCCCCGGCCCGATGGAGGGCAACTGCGCGGCATCGCCGACGAAGAGCAGGTGGGTGCCGTCGGCGCACGCGGTCAGCAGCGCATCGGCGAGTTCGACGTCCAGCATCGACGCCTCGTCGACCACCACGACGTCCTGATCGAGCGGCCACTCCTCGTTGCGCGCGAAGCCGCCGTCGAAGCTCACCCCGTCGCCCGACTGGCGCGGCTGCGCGCCGAGCAGCCGGTGCAGCGTGGATGCCGGCGCCTCGCACAGCTCTTCGAGGCGTTTGGCGGCGCGTCCGGTGGGTGCGGCGAGGGCCACCGAGTGACCGGCCGCCTCGGCGAGCGCAACCAGCGTCGCGACGGTCCGGCTCTTGCCGGTGCCTGGCCCGCCGGTGAGGACGGTGACCCCGTCGCGCAGCGCGCGTGCCACCGCCGACTGCTGCGCGTCGTCCAACTCGGCCGTTCGGCGCTTGGGGACCTTCATCGGCTCGGCGGACGCGATCAGCCGCGCCACGCCCTGCGCGATGCCGTCCTCGGCCTCGGCGTAGCGGGTGAGCCCGACCAGCTCGTCTTCCGCCTCGACGACCGCCCCGGACTCGATGGCGGCCTCGATCGCCGCCGCCGGATCGCCTGCGGCGAATTCGCGCAGCGCGTCGGCCACAGCCGCTCGCGCGGAAAGGGTGTGGCCGTCGCGCGCGTGCCGGGCCAGCACCCAGCCGACGAGTGCGCGCGCCCGCCGCGGATCGTCGCGGGTCACGCCGGGCAGCGCGCTGCGCGCGACCCGATCGGCGTCGGTGGGGGAGACACCGGTCACCATGAGCAGCTGCCAGGGATCGTCGCGCAGCAGCCGCGGCGCAGGCGGGCCGAGCAGGTCGACGATCCGTCCGGCGATCCGCGCGTCCAGTCCGGCCGGGACGATCAGCGACACCACCTCGTAGGTGGGCTCCGCGCTGATCCACCCCGAGAGCAACCGACCGGCGCGCTGCGTCCCGACCTTGGGCAGCAGGGCGAGCGCCTCGGAGGTGACGTCCTCCGGACCGTGGATGCCAGCGTCGTCCAGTGCGCCGGACAGCGTCTTGCCCAGCCCGGGCCACAGCCCCGCGGTGCAGAACGCCTCGAAGACGGGATCGATGCTCAGCGCACGACCTCGGGATAGCCGATCGCCGGCGCCGATACGTCGTCGAGCGCGTTGCTGATCTCGTGTGGCAGTTCGAGGGTCTCGCTGGCCAGCGCGCCGGTGAGCTGGCCGAGCGTGCGGGCGCCGAGGATCGGCGCCGCGACACCGGGCCGGTCGCGCAGCCACGCCAGCGCGACCGCGACCGGCGAGGTGGCCAGGCCTTCGGCGGCGGTCGCAACCGCCTCGACGATCCCGGAGCCGGAGTCGGGTGCGACCAACGCCGGGCGCAGGCCGGCCGCCGCCCGCGAGTCGGATGGGATGCCGTCGCGGTACTTGCCGGTCAGGACGCCACCGCCGAGCGGCGACCACGGGAAGATGCCGACGCCCAACTCGTCGCAGGCGGGCACGACCTCGCGCTCGATGCCGCGGTCGACGAGGGAGTAGCGCACCTGATTGGCCACGATCGGTGCCCGGCCGGGCACCGCGCGCTGCCAGATCGCCGCGCGGGCGATCCGCCAACCGCAGTAGTTCGAGACGCCCGCATAGCGCACCCGGCCGGACGACACGGCGTGATCCAGCGCGGCCAGCGTCTCGTCGAACGGGACGGTGTCGTCGACCGTGTGCACGTACCAGAGGTCGAGGTAATCGGTCGTGAGCTTGCGCAGCGATTCGTCCAGCTGGCGCAGCAGGGCGCCGCGGGAGGCGTCGATGGTGCGGCCCTCGGGCGTGCGGCTCGATCCCGCCTTGCTGGCGATGATCAGCTCGACGCGTGGCACGACGTCGGCGGCGAGCTGCCCGAGGATCACCTCGGCCTCGCCGTTCCCGTAGGAGGCGGCAGTGTCGACGAGCGTGCCGCCCGCATCCCGGAATGCGACGAGCTGGGCAGCGGCCTCGTCGGCGTCGGTCTCGATACCCCACGTCATCGTCCCGAGTCCGAGGTGCGAGACCTTCAACCCGCTTCGCCCCACCGTGCGCAGTTTCACGCTGTGAAGCTACCGGGTCGCTGCGCGCGTGCCGCGTCACCTACTCGTAAGGTGGCGCCGTGCGTTTGAGACCTGACATCGGATACAGCGGCCCCGGATGACCCTTTTCCAAGCGATCATCCTCGGCATCGTGCAGGGGCTGACCGAGTTCCTGCCAATCTCCTCGACGGCGCACATCCGCATCGTTCCGGCGTTTCTGGGCTGGCACTTCTACGGCGGCACGACCAACGACCCCGGCGCGTCCTTCACCGCGATCGTGCAGTTGGGCACGACGATCGCGGTAGTGCTCTATTTCTGGCGCGAACTGCTGCATGTCACCCTCGCGTGGTTCCGCGGGCTGTACGACCGTTCGGTGCGGGGGACGCTCGAGTACAAGCTTGGCTGGTACCTGATCCTCGCGACGATCCCGGTGGGCGTGTTCGGGCTGATCTTCAGCGACCAGATCGAGACCGGCGCCCGCAACCTGTGGCTGATCGGTTGCACGCTCATCGCCCTAGCCGGCTTCCTCTACGCGGCGGAGAAGGTCGGCCGGCGCGACCGCGACGAAGAACAGATCAACACGACCGACGCAGGGGTGGTGGGCGCCGCGCAGGCGCTGGCACTGATACCAGGCGCGTCGCGCTCCGGCACGACGATCACCGCGGGCCTGTTCCGCGGGCTGGATCGGGAGGCCGCCGCCCGCTTCTCGTTCCTGCTCTCGATCCCGGCCGTCGTGCTCTCAGGTGCATTCGAGGCGGTCCACCACACCAAGGGCCACTCGCCCGGCGCCGGGCTGATCGGCGTCGCGGTGCTGTTCGCGTTCGTCGTGGGGCTCGCATCGATCCACTGGCTGATGCGCTGGCTGACGCACCACACGACGTTCATCTTCATCTACTACCGGTTGGCGCTCGGCGTGCTCGTCCTGGTGCTGCTCTCGACCGGCACACTGCAGGCGACGAAATGAGCACGGTGCTGCTCGTCCGGCACGGGCTGACCGCGAAGACCGGGTCGGTCCTGGTGGGGCGCACGCCCGGGATCCACCTCGACGAGCGCGGGGAGAAACAGGCCGCGGCCCTTGCCGAGCGGTTCGCCGCGCTGCCGCTCGCCGCGGTTGTCACCAGCCCGCTCGAACGCTGCGCCGAGACCGCGGACGCGATCCGCGCCGGCCAGCGCGTTGAGCCGGCTTGGCACGTCGACGAACGGCTGCTGGAGTGCGGCTACGGCGACTGGACCGGCAAGCCGATGAAAGAGCTGACGAAGGACCCGCTGTGGAAGCTCGTCCAGACGCAGCCGTCGGCGGTGCGGTTTCCCGACGGCGAAGGCATGGCGGAGATGGCGGGCCGGGCGATCGCCGCGATTCGTGATTGGGACGAGCGGCTCGGCGACGCCGCGGTCTGGGTGGCCTGCACGCACGGCGACATCGTCAAGGCCGTGGTCGCGGACGCGCTCGGCCTGCACCTCGATCAGTTCCAGCGCATCGTGCCGGACCCGGCGTCGGTGTCCGTCATCCGCTACACCAAGACCCGTCCCTACGTGATCAGGGTGAACGACACCGGCAGCGACCTGAGCGCGTTCGCCCCGCCCAAACGACGCCGGCGCAAGACAGCGCAGGACGACGCGACGGTCGGGGGCGGCTCGGGCGGCAGCAACATCTGAACAGCCGCGCCGACGCGGCTCATCACATTGCGCGTCAACGCGGCTCCTCAGGCCGTGCCTTCCCTCGTCGCTCGCAACCTCCTTCGGCCGCTCGACTCCCCAGTCCAGGCACGGCCTCGCCGCGCCGACGTGGCTAATGTTGAAGCGTCATGCGGCAGCTGTACGACTTCGACCGTCCGAGCCGGTTCATCGCCGGCACTGTCGGCTCGCCCGGCGAACGGACGTTCTACCTGCAGGCTGTCGACGGCCCCCGAATCGTGTCGGTCGCGCTGGAGAAGCAGCAGGTCGCGATTCTCGCGGATCGCCTCGACCAGCTGCTCGACGAAATCGCGGCGCGCACCGGCACGGCGCTGCCGGCGGGCGACGCGGACAACGACGCCCTTGAACAGCCGGTCGACGAGGAGTTTCGGGTCGCCGCGATGGGCCTGAAGTGGGACGGCGACAGCGGGCTCGTCGTGATCGAGGCGCAGGCGCCGGTGGAGTCGATCGCGGAGGCCGAGGAGACGCTGCTGGAGGACGTGGTCGACGGTCCTGACGCGCTGCGCGTACACATCGATCCGCGCGCCGCACGCTCGTTCGTGGAGCGCGCGCGCAAGCTCGTGTCCGGCGGCCGGCCGCCGTGCCCGCTGTGCAGCCAGCCCCTGGACCCGGCCGGGCACGTCTGCGCGCGGATGAACGGCTACCGCCGCGGCATCGAACTGCAGCAGTGAGCACCGTCAGCACCGCACGACCGTGACACCCGACGAATTGACACCCGCATTGCCCCTGGCCGTCGACGGCGGGCCGGGCATCAGCGTGGAGCAGGCGCTGGCCTTGCTGCGCGAGGGCGAGCTGACCGTCGAGGGGCGGCTGCTCGACGCCTCGAACGCGACGTTCTACTGCGCGGTGGAGTGCGACGGCGACAGCGCGGCGTGCGTCTACAAGCCGATCGCGGGCGAGCGGCCGCTGTGGGACTTCCCGGACGGAACGCTCGCCGAGCGCGAGGTGGCAGCCTACGAGGTTGCGGTTGCGATGGGCCTGCCGACCGTGCCGCCGACGGTGTTCCGGGACGGACCGGCCGGGCCCGGCATGGTGCAGCTGTGGATCGATACGGACGAGTCCGTCGATCTCGGCCGGTTCATGCGGCGGCGCGACATTCCGCGCCTGCGCGAGATTGCGATCCTCGACGCCGTCATCAACAACGCCGATCGCAAGGGCGGTCACCTGCTGCCGACGGTGCGCGGTCACGTCTTCGGCGTCGACCACGGCGTCACCTTCAACGTCGCGGACAAGCTGCGCACCGTCCTGTGGCAATGGGCAGGCGCACGCTTGCCCGGCGACATGTGCGAGGCGCTGCTGGCACTGCGCGCCGACCTGGACGGCGGGCTGGGCGAGCGGCTCGGCGAGCTCCTCACCCGCCGCGAGGTGACGCGCACCCGGTCGCGGGTCGACCGGCTGCTCGCCAGCGGCCGACATCCTGAGCCGAACGACGACTGGCCGCCGGTCCCGTGGCCGCCGATCTAGTCACCGGAAAGTGGGCGGTGCGCGGCCAGATAGCGTGGGGGCGTGGACGCTTGGCCCTCGTGCTCGGTGCCGGAGCTGCCGGGTATCGGCCCGGCGCTGCGGCTCTACGACACCGCCAGTCGCTCGGAACGCGTGACCGCCCCCGATCCCGTCGCGCGGATGTACGTCTGCGGGATCACGCCGTATGACGCGACACACCTCGGGCACGCCGCGACGTACCTCGCCTTCGACCTGGTGCAGCGTGTCTGGCGCGACGCCGGGCGCGAGGTGCGCTACATCCAGAACGTCACGGACGTGGACGACCCGCTGCTCGAGCGCGCCACGCAGGTCGGCGAGGAATGGACGGACATCGCCGCCCGCGAGATCAACCTGTTCCGGGCCGACATGACCGCGCTGCGCGTCCTCCCCCCGGAGGACCTCGTCGGAGCGGTCGAGGCGATCCCCGAGATCAGCGACGCGATCGGCCGGTTGCTCGCGGCCGACAACGCCTACCACGTCGAGGACGACGTGTACTTCCCCGTGGCCGCGGCGCCCGGCTTCGGCAGCGAGTCCAACTACGACCACGCCGAGATGCTGCGGCTGTTCGCAGAGCGCGGTGGCGACCCGGACCGCGCAGGCAAGCGTGATCCGTTGGACTCGCTGTTGTGGCGTGCGCAGCGACCGGGCGAACCGTTCTGGGACACCCGCCTCGGGCCCGGTCGGCCGGGCTGGCACATCGAGTGCAGCGTGATCGCGCTCAACCGGCTCGGCATGGGCTTCGACGTGCAGGGCGGCGGCTCGGATCTGATCTTCCCGCACCACGAGCACTCGGCGGCGCATGCGGAGGCGCTGACCGGCGTTGCCCCGTTCGCGCGCGCGTACGTGCACGCCGGCATGATCGGACTGGACGGCGAGAAGATGAGCAAGTCGCGCGGCAACCTGGTGCTCGTGTCCAAGCTGCTGACGGCCGGGGTCGACCCGATGGCCCTGCGCCTCGCCCTGCTCGACGGTCACTACCGTGCCGACCGCGAGTGGACGGGCGGCCGGCTGCCCGCCGCGGAGGCACGACTGGCGCGCTGGCGAGCTGCCGTCGCGCTCCCGGCGGCCCCGGCGGCGGAGAAACTGCTCGCCGAGGTCCGCGACGCGCTCAGCGACGACCTGGACACGTCGACCGCGCTCGCGGCCGTCGATCGGTGGGCCGCGCGCGCTCTCGAAGCACCGGCCGCGGGCGACGACGCGGAAGCGCCTGCGACGACTCGACGACTTGTCGACGCGCTGCTCGGAGTGGCCGTTTAGTCCCTGTTTGACGGGTACCCGTCCGTGAAGATCGTGTCATATAGGGGCATAATCCCGACATGGCCACCGATTCCTACTCAAGTATCCGGGCCAGCCGGTTCCGGGTCTCGCGCAGCCGCGGCGCAACGAGCGGCTTCCTCCTGGTCTGTCTCGGCGCGTGGGCGGCGTTGGCCCCACTGATCGGGCCGTACTTCAACCTCGCCTACACGCCCTCTCCCGACAGCACCTGGCACTGGACGGCCGCGCGCGCGTGGTTCGAGGTGGCCCCGGGCGCGGCAGCAGTCCTCGGTGGGCTGCTCCTGGTCTCGAGCACCAGCCGCATCGTGGCGAGCCTGGGCGGATGGCTCGCAGTCGTAGGCGGAGCGTGGCTGATCATCGGGCCATCGGTCGACCCGCTCCTGACGATCGACCTGGGTACCCCTGACCCGGCGTCCAGCTCCCGGATGCAGGCCGTCGAATCGCTCGCGTTCTTCTACGCCGCCGGCGGCGCAATCGTGCTGCTCGCCGGGCTGGCGCTCGGCCGGTTGTCCGTACTGACCGTGCGCGACGTGCAGGCAGCCGAACGGCGGCTGGCCGCCGAGGCAGCCGAGGACGAAGAGACGTCCACCGCGTACCTGCGCGAACCCTCGGACGGCGCGGGCGAGTTCGACGATGCACCGCACGCCGAGGTCATCGAGCCGACACGCGGCTACCCGTCGAGCTACTCGGAGCCGACGTACAGCCCGACCGGCGCGCCGCCGTCGAACGAGTCCTAGCCGCGTGACGTCCCGCCGGCGTGACCGCCCCCGCGGTCGCGCCGACGCAGATAGCGCTCGAACTCGCGTGCGATCGCATCGCCGGATGCCTCGTGCATCTCGGTGCGGTCGATCTCGTCGTCGCGCTGTTCCAGGTTCCGGATGTACTCGATGACCTCTTCGTCCTCGGCGGCCATCTCGTCCACCAGCTTCTGCCATTCGTCGGACTGCTGGGGCAACTCCGCGAGTGGGATCGGGATGTCGAGAACCTCCTCGACGCCGTGCAGCAGCGCCAGCGTGGCCTTCGGATTAGGCGGCTGCGACACGTAGTGCGGCACGCCGGCCCAGAACGAGACAGCGGGTATTCCGCTCGCCACGCAGGCGTCCTGGAGAACGCCGACGATCCCGGTGGGGCCCTCATAACGGGAGCGCTGTAACCCGAAGCGCGATGCCGAGTCGGTGTCGTAGGCCGTGCCGGTGACCTGTGTGGGACGGGTGTGCGGGGAGTCGGAGAGCAGCGCGCCGAGCGTCACGACAATCCGTACGTCGAGCTCGCGGATCACGCCGAGCAGTTCGCTGCAGAAGCTGCGCCACCGCATGTTGGGCTCGATGCCGTGCACCAGCACGAGGTCGAACTCCGCCCCTGGCGGGCGGCAGTACGAGAAGCGCGTCGTCGGCCAGGTGATGCGCCGCGAGATGCCGTCGATGAGCGAAACGGTGGGTCGGTTGACCTGAAAGTCGTAGTAGTCGTCGGGATCGAGCTCGGTCAGCGGCTTGGCGTCCCAGACCAGCTCGAGATGTTCGACTGCGCCGCTAGCGGCGTCGCCCGCGTCGTTCCACCCTTCGAAGGCGGCCACGAGCACGGGATCGGCCAGCCGGGGCCAATCGGCGGCATCCGTTGGGTGCATGTCTCCACCCTACGACCGGGACGGGCCCGCGCAGCGCAGCCGAAGGATCAAGTGCCGCGGGAGCCGGATACCGAGCCGTCTGCAGAACACCGGCTGACGGGCGTCGTTATTCACCGCAGGCGAGGCGCTTCGCGCCCGTATGCTCGAAGTTTGCCGCGTAGCCGACCGAGGATCCCGTTGCCAGAGACACCCGATGTGCGCCCGGACTGCACAGAGTCACTCGCTGCCCTGCTCCGTTCCCGGATTCTCATCCTGGACGGCGCGATGGGCACGATGATCCAGCGGCTCGGCCTCGGCGAAGACGACTTCCGCGGGACGCGGTTCGCCGACTGGCACTACGACGTCCAGGGCAACAACGACCTGCTCAGCCTCACCCAGCCGGACGCGATCAGCGAGATCCACCGTGCCTATCTGCAGGCCGGCGCCGACCTCATCGAGACCAACACGTTCAGCGCGCAGCGAATCTCGCTGGCCGACTACGGGATGCAGGAGCTCGCCTATGAGTTGAACCTCGAGTCGGCGCGGTTGGCGCGCGCGGCGTGCGACGCGATGACGGCGACGAATGCCGACCGGCCGCGCTTCGTCGTCGGTGCGCTCGGCCCGACGAACCGCACCGCCTCGATCTCGCCGGATGTCAACGACCCCGGCGCGCGCAACGTCAGCTACCAAGAGCTCGTCGACGCATACGCCGAGCAGGCGAGCGGCCTGGTCGACGGCGGCGCAGACGTGCTGCTCATCGAGACGATCTTCGACACGCTCAACGCCAAGGCTGCGATCTTCGCCCTGGAGACGCTGTTCGAGCAGCGCGGCCGGCGCTGGCCGGTGATGATCTCGGGCACCATCACCGACGCGTCCGGCCGGACGTTGTCCGGGCAGGTCACCGAGGCCTTCTGGAACTCCGTCCGGCACGCCCATCCGCTGTTGGTCGGGCTGAACTGCGCGCTCGGCGCAGCCGAGATGCGGCCCTACCTCGCCGATCTCGCACGCGTCTCGGACACCTTCATCTCCTGCTACCCGAATGCCGGCCTGCCGAACGCGTTCGGCGAATACGACGAGCTGCCCGCGCACACCGCGGAGATCGTGCACGAGTTCGCCACGAGCGGATTCGTGAACATCCTCGGCGGGTGCTGCGGCACCACGCCCGAGCACATCGCCGCGATCGCGGCCGCTGCCGACGGTCTCCCGCCACGCACCCCCGAGCCGGTGCAGCTCGCGTGCCGGCTGTCCGGGCTGGAACCGCTGGCGATCACCGACGAGTCGCTGTTCGTCAACGTGGGCGAGCGGACCAACATCACCGGGTCGGCGCGCTTCCGCAACCTCATCCGCGACGGCGACTACGCGACGGCGCTGTCCGTCGCCCGCCAGCAGGTCGAGAGCGGCGCACAGGTCATCGACGTCAACATGGACGAGGGGATGATCGACGGCGTCGCGGCGATGGAGCGCTTCCTCAAGCTGGTCGCGAGCGAGCCGGACATCAGCCGGGTGCCGCTGATGATCGACTCCTCCAAGTTCGAGGTCATCGAGGCGGGGCTGCGCTGCGTGCAAGGCAAGCCGATCGTCAACTCGATCTCGATGAAGGAGGGCGAGGAGAAGTTCCGCCGCGAGGCGAGCCTGTGCCGCAAGTACGGCGCCGCCGTCATCGTGATGGCCTTCGACGAACACGGCCAGGCCGACAACCTCCAGCGGCGCACCGAGATCTGCGAGCGGGCCTACCGCATCCTGGTCGACGAGGTCGGCTTCGCGGCCGAGGACATCATCTTCGACCCGAACGTCTTCGCCGTCGCCACCGGCATCGAGGAGCACGCCAACTACGGCGTCGACTTCATCGAGGCCACCAGGTGGATCAAGCAGCACCTGCCCGGTGCGCTCGTCTCCGGCGGCGTGTCGAACGTCTCGTTCTCGTTCCGCGGCAACAACGCCGTGCGCGAGGCCATCCACGCGGTCTTCCTCTTCCACGCGATCGCGGCGGGCATGGACATGGGCATCGTCAACGCGGGCGCGCTGGCGGTTTACGACCAGATCGACGAGCGACTGCGCGAGCGCATCGAGGACGTCATCCTCAACCGCCGCCCCGACGCCACCGAACGGCTGCTCGAGATCGCTGCGAAGTTCGCGGGCGCCGGCAGCAAGGCCGAGGCCGCGAACGACGAGTGGCGAGCGCTGCCCGCTGCCGAACGCATCACGCACGCGCTCGTGAAGGGCATCGACGCCCACATCGAGGCGGACACCGAGGAGTTGCGCGCGCTCATCGAGGCGCGCGGCGGTGCGCCGCTCGAGGTCATCGAGGGCCCGCTCATGGACGGCATGAACGTCGTCGGCGACCTGTTCGGCGCCGGCAAGATGTTCCTGCCGCAGGTGGTCAAGTCGGCGCGGGTCATGAAGAAGGCCGTCGCCTACCTCGTCCCGTTCATCGAGGCGACGAAGACACCGGAGGATGTCGGCCGCAGCAACGGCACGGTCGTGATGGCGACGGTGAAGGGGGACGTCCACGACATCGGCAAAAACATCGTCGGCGTGGTGCTCCAGTGCAACAACTACGACGTCGTCGACCTCGGGGTCATGGTGCCCGCGCAGCACATCCTCGACGCCGCCAAGGAGCACGATGCCGACGTCATCGGCCTGTCGGGTCTGATCACCCCGTCGCTGGACGAGATGGTCAACTTCGCGTCGGAGATGGAGCGGCAGGGCTTCGAAATCCCGCTGCTGGTCGGCGGTGCGACCACGTCGCGCGCACACACCGCCGTGAAGGTCGACCAGAAATACCACGGGCCGGTCGTCTGGGTGAAGGACGCGTCGCGTTCGGTCCAGGTCGTCGCGGCGCTGCTGTCGGACGAGCAACGCCCCACGCTGCTCGCGGATCTCAAGCGCGACTACGACGGATTGCGGGAACGGCACGCGGCGCGCTCGGACGGCAAGCCGATCGTGCCGATCGCCGAGGCGCGCGCGAACCGCACCCCGATCGACTGGTCCGACTACCGCCCGCCGCGGCCGCGGCTGATCGTGCAGCAGTTGCGTGACGTGCACACCGACGACTACCACGCGCCGGACACGCCGACCCAGTTCGTCAAGACGTTCCACGACTACCCGCTCGATGAGCTGCGCGAGTACATCGACTGGCACCCGTTCTTCAACGCCTGGGAGCTCAAGGGCCGCTATCCCGATCTGCTGAACAACCCGGCGACCAGCGAGGCGGCCCGCAAGCTCTGGGACGACGCGCAGACGATGCTCGACCAGATCATCGAAAGCAAGTGGCTGAGCGCCGCGGGCGTGTTCGGGCTGTTCCCGGCGAATTCGATCGGCGACGACATCGAGGTCTACACCGACGAGAGTCGGGCCGAGGTCCGCACGACGCTGCACCAGGTGCGGCAGCAGACCGAGCACCGCCGCGACGTCCCGCACCGCTCGCTGGCTGACTTCGTCGCCCCGCGCGAGACCGAGCTGCACGACTACGTCGGCGCGTTCGCCGTCACGGCCGGGCTGGGCAGTGCGGCGAAGGTCGCCGAGTTCAAGGCCGCGCTCGACGACTACAGCGCGATCCTGCTCGAATCGCTGGCCGACCGGCTCGCCGAGGCGTTCGCCGAGCGGTTGCACCAGCGGGTACGCACCGAGTTCTGGGGCTATCAGCCGGACGAGGGGCTCGACCACGACGCCCTGATCGCGGAGAAGTACGTCGGTATCCGTCCTGCGCCCGGCTACCCGGCGTGCCCGGAGCACACCGCGAAGCAGGCGGTGTGGTCGCTGCTCGATGTGCAGGCCAACGTCGGCATCGAACTCACCGAGAGCATGGCGATGTGGCCCGGTGCGTCCGTCAGCGGTCTCTACTTCTCACATCCGCAGTCGCAGTACTTCGTGGTCGGCCGGCTGGGCCGCGATCAGGTCGAGGACTACGCGAAGCGCAAGGGCTGGTCGGTTGCCGAGGCCGAGAAATGGCTCTCGAGCAACCTCGGGTACCGCACCGACGACGACTGAGCAGCGCGCGGGTGGGCCGGTCATCCGACACCGTGGCCGACGGTGCGAAGATCGGGCGCATGCAGGCCGTCCTCTTCGACATGGACGGCACCCTGCTCGACTCGGAGAAGGTCTGGGACATCGGGCTCGACGAGCTGGCGACGTGGCTGGGCGGCGAGCTCTCCGCGACGGCGCGGCGCCGGATGGTCGGCTCGAGCATGGGGCGATCGGTCGCGATCTTGCACGCCGATCTCGGGGTCGAGGCCGATCCGGAGTCCAGCGCGGCGTTTCTGACCGAGCGGACTGCGGAGCTGTTCCACACTGCGCTGACCTGGAAGGCGGGCGCACGTGAGCTGCTCGAAGCGGTGCGCGATGCGAAGGTGCCTGCGGCGCTCGTGACATCGACGCACCGGTATCTCACCGAGATCGCGCTGGACACGATCGGCCGCGAGTTCTTCGGGGCCGTGGTGTGCGGGGACGAGGTGCGCCGCCCCAAGCCACATCCGGATCCGTACCTGCGTGCCGCTGAACTGCTCGGCGCCGAGCCGGGCCGGTGTGTCGCGATCGAGGATTCGCCGCTCGGTATCACCGCTGCCGAGGCAGCCGGCTGCACTGTCCTCGCCGTACCGAGCGAGATCGCGATCGAACCGGCACCGAACCGCACCGTAATGGCATCGCTCGTCGGCCTGTCGGTGGCGCAGCTGGCCGCATTGGTGCCAAGGTGACTGCTGTGCCGTCCATCCGCGACATACTCCCGGGTACGGTCGCTCTGCTCGGGGTCCCCGTCGGCGACGCGGACCGTCTCGATCTCGGCGCTCGGCTCGGGCAGGTGTCCCGCGTCGCCCTGCTCCTGGTCGACGGGATGGGTTACCACTTGCTGCCCGAGATGGCTCCACACGCGCCGCTGCTCGCGGCAGTGCTCGCGGGCGACGCCGGCTCGCTCACCGAGCTCAGCTGCACGTTTCCGTCGACGACGCCGACGAGTCTGGTCTCGCTGACGACAGGCGTGGAGGCGGGCGAGCACGGGATCCTCGGCTTCACGCTGAACGTCCCGGGCACCGATCGGGTGCTCACCCACATCGCATGGCGGGACGACCCGCCGGCAGCCGAGTGGCAACCGGTGCCCACGTGGTTCGAGCGGCTTCGGCAGGCGGGAACGGACACGACGGTCCTGTTGCCCGGGTTCTTCGAAGGCAGCGGGCTGACCGAGGCCGCCTACCGCGGCGCCGACTTCCGCGGCGTCAGCCGGGACGACGACTATGCGCAGCGGCTGCTGCTCGAACTGCGCGCCCGGCCCGGGTTGGTCTACGGCTACGTGTCCAAACTCGACACCGCCGCGCACGTGCACGGCATCGCGTCGCCGGAGTGGGCGCGGGCGGCCGCAGCTGTCGACGCGTTGCTGACCCGCGTCCTGGAAGGCCTGCCGGACGACGCCGCGCTCGTCGTCACGGCCGACCACGGCGGCCTGGACGTGGCGGAGGACGCGCGCATCGATGTCGCGAATGCCGCCGAACTCTCTGCCGGGGTGCGCGTCGTGGCGGGGGAGCCGCGGGTCCGATACCTGCACACCGTTGCCGGCGCGACTCCCGACGTCATCGCGACGTGGCAGGCGGCGGTCGGCGACCGCGCAGACGTGCTGCACCGCGACGAGGCCATCGAGGCCGGCTGGTTCGGGCCGGTACTCGACCGGCACCGCGCCCGGATCGGCGACGTCGTCGTCATCTGCACGGACGAGTTCGCCGTGCTCGCAACCGATCACGAGCCCGCGGAGATGTCGAAGTTGATCGGCTTCCACGGCGCGGCGACGCCGGTGGAGACAGCCATCCCGCTCATCGCGCTGCGTCGCTAGAAATGACGTACGCGCTACCGCGGCTCCATGGGCCGCCCCGGTATCGCTAAGTGATCAGGGGTTGCGCACGCCCGGCTGGTCGTCGCGCGGATCGGTGAGCGTGGCGTTCTCCGGGAACGGCGGCGGCGTCCCGCCCCACGCCGGGCACAGTGCCTTGTGATCGCACCATTCGCACATCCGGCTCGGGCTCGGCCGGAAGTCGCCGCTCTGCATGGCGCGCTGGATCGCCGCCCAGATCGCCAGCACGGTGCGCTCGAATCGCTCCAGCTCCTCGGCCTCGGGCGCGTAGCTCAGCGTGTCCGGATCGGCGAGGTAGATGAGCCGTAGCTGGCGCGGGACCACACCGCGGGTGCGCCACAGTACGAGTGCGTAGAACTTCATCTGGAACAGCGCCTTGGCCTCGAAGGCCTCGCGTGGCGTCGCGCCCGTCTTGTAGTCGACCACCCGGATGTCACCGGCCGGGGTGACGTCGAGCCGGTCAACGTAGCCGCGCATCCGCAGGCCGTCGACGACGACCTCGATCAGCTCCTCGCGCGAGGCCGGCTCGAGCCGGGCGGGATCCTCGAGCGCGAAGTAGTTGCCCAGCAGGACGGCTGCCGAAGCCATCCACTCGGCGAACTCGTCGCCGTCCACATCGCCGGCGAACAGCTCCGCGACGGCCGGCTCCTCGTCCCGCACCCGCCGCCAGGCAGCGGGGAGCAGTTCGCGCGCCGCGTCGACGGTGCGCTCGGCGGCCGGCAGGTCGAACAACGCCTCGAGCACGGCGTGCACCATCGTGCCCCGCGTCGCCACGCGCGACGGGGTCTGCGGCAGTCGGTCGATGCATCGGAAGCGGTAGAGCAGCGGGCAGCTCTTGAAGTCCGCGGCCCTGGACGGCGACAGCGAGCCCAGCACCGCATCGGCGGACACGTCTGCGCCGGACACCTGCGTCATACCTGGGACGGTAGAACGCGGCACCGACAATTGTCGCGAGGCGCGAGTAGGCCGACGAAGGAGGCCACGAGCCGTCGCGAGAGACGAGGCGCCGATCGCGTCTGGACTGAGGCGCGAGTAGGCGGACGAAGGAGGCCATGAGCGACGAGGGAAGACGCGATCTCCAGGCGCCGAATTCCCCGAGCGACCATAAGAACAGTTCAATGGTTGAGCAGCTGTACCCGTTTTAGCGGCCAGATGATCGCGAAGGCGCGTCCGATGATGGACGAAGTGGGAATCGGGCCGAACTGCCGGCTGTCGATCGAGTCGCATCGGTTGTCACCCATGACGAAGACATCACCGTCGGGCACCGTCCATCTCGAGCGGGCGGTGCGCGGCTGGGTGCTCTGGTGCGGGCACTGCTTGGTGTCCTTGACGTAGGTCTCGTCAACGACGAGCGAGTTGCGGTACACCTTGCCGTTCTTGATGGCGATCTTGTCGCCGCCGACCGCGATCACCCGCTTGATGAGCACGCTCTCCGGAACCTGGTTCGGATCCGCGCTGTCCGGCCGGTGGAACACCACGATGTCGCCCGTCCGGACGCTGTGCGCCCGGTACGAGATCTTGTCGACCAGCACGTGATCGTCGTTGCAGCCGGAGCAGCCGTGCAGTGTCGGCTCCATCGACTCGGACGGGATGTAGTAGGGCTGCACGACGAATACCCGCAGCAGCAGGGCGGCCAGCGCGGCGATCACGACGATGATCGAGGTCCGGATGAACGCGCGGCGCCAGCGACCGGCGTTCTGCTTGTCCGTCTCGTCGACATCGTCGTCCGGTTGCGGTTTGCTGGCTTCGAGGAAGCGGGAGAGGTCGGGCTGCGGGGTGGTCTCGAGGCCCTTCCCGGTGAAGGCTGCGGCGGGCGAGGGCGCGAACGGGAGCGGACGTGGGACGCCCAGGGTCAGCGCGTCGACGCTCGCTCCGGAACTCGGGCGCGGACGCCGCGGTCCGGCGCTCGGGCCGGGCGACGGCCGCGATGCGGCGGCC
>DASQSE010000160.1:0-58100 GCA_035642535.1 Jatrophihabitans sp.
CCGCGGCGTCCCAGCCGCCGAGGTCGGCGCTCGGCCGCTCCCAGCCGGGCGCGAGGCGGCGGGCGTCGTAGTCCTCGCCGCCGTACCAGTTGGTGAACGTCGTGTTGCCGAGCGCCGTGCGCCACGTCGAATCGGTGCCGACGGTCTGCGTCCGGCCGTCCGCATAGGTGATCTCCAACTGGGCGAGCAGCTTCGGCGGGCCGATGTCCGTGGCGAGCTTCTGGTAGCGCTTCGGGTTGTCCGGCGTGTTGTAGACGTCGTACGTGCCGTTGCCGAGTTGCGCGGAGATGGCGTTGGTGCCCGCGTGCAACTGGTTCGTCACGTCGTAGGTCGAGTAGACGACGCGCCGGTGGTAATCGGCGTTCGGCGGTTCGAGGACCGACTCGCTGACCGGTCCTCCGTTGATCTCCGGCGCATAGATGCCGACGCCGGTGACGTACAGTCGCGCGCTCTTGATCTGGCCGGCGAGCTGGAACTGTTTCGCGAAGACCGGCAACGCCGGCGGAGCGGTGTGCATCGTGGACGGCGGCGGCAGCGTCTTGCTTACCTTGAGCACCTGTGTGAACGTGCTGCCGTCCGTCGACACCTTCACCGAGAAGTTCTTCGGGAAGTTGGGCGTCTCGCCCCACGGCGAGCTCAGGTCCGTGCGTGGGTAGAGCAGCAGGCGGTCGAAGTGCCGCACCTGGCCGAGATCTACGGTGATCACCACCGGGTCGTTCAGGTCGTCCCAGCTCGTGTTCTGCGGGCGCCCGGCACTTCGATAGCCGTACGGTGCGCTGTCGCTCGTCAGCAGCCCGTCGGTGAGGTACTGCGGCGCCCACTCGCCGGGAACGTCGGCGCTGTCCGAGACCGAGACCTGGCCGCCGAGTGCGAGGTCGGTGTTCGGCTGCGACTTGTCCGCGATGCCGATCTCGGCAAGCTCGACGCGGTAGTCGTTGACGACGTCCTCGGTCTTCAGCGTGCTGTCCCGGATGTCGGTGACGGTGAGTTGGACGTAGCGCGCATCCTGCGCGGCGGGCAGATCCTGCACGGCGGGGTGCACGCGGTCGTCGAGCCACTGCCGGTTGCCGATCCAGTTCGCCGACCAGTCTGTGGACTTCAGCAGGCCCAGCTCCCAATACGTCGGCTTGCTCCAACCGGACGCGTTGCCGTCCGCGTCCCACACCCGGACCTGCCACCACACGCGCTGCCGCGATTGCGGTGTCGAGCCCGCATAGGGCACGCCGGTGGACGTCGCGCTGTCGACCCGGCCGGTGTCCCAGAGGTCGGGGGCGCCCAGCCCGGCCGCCGTCGACGCGGCGCGGAGTTGATACCCGCCCTGCACCACGTCCCGGCCGCCGCCGAGTTGCCACGACAGCTGCGGCGTCGCGTCGTCGATGCCGATCGGATCCGCGAGGTTGTCGGCCCGCAGGGTGTCGACGACCACCGCGCCGCCGGCCGCCGCCGGTGTCGCCGGGCCGATCGCGAAGGCGAGCAGCGAGATCGCCGCGACGCCGCACGCGCTGAGCCGGGCTCCGAGTCTGGTGCGCACGGCGCCTCCTGGGCCGAAATGCTTAAATCGTTTCAATCCTGGGAGCGCTGCGCATACCGGACAAGTCCCAGCTTCCAACTTGACCGAAACCGGCCACCCGTGCACCTCGCTGCCTCGCCGTGATCAACAGGGCCGAACCGTTGCTACGCGACAGTTCGACCCTGTTGATCACGGCAGGTTTGGGCAGGGAAAGCTGCTCAACCCACTCAGGCGGCGGTGACGGTGACGGTGTGCTCGCCCGCGCCGACCGGGACGGTGAAGTAGCCGCCCGACAGCGTGGCAGTCACGACGTGACCGTCGACGCGCACGACCCCGGTGCCACCGTCGAGCGCCGGGACGCTGACGGTGCCTGACGTGCCGGCGGGCGCGCGCAGCGTCAGCGTGAACGCGGCAGACGCGCGCGTCCAGCTCACGTAGAGCGCGCCGTGTGGCGTCGGCAGCTGCCCGCGCGCCCAGGCCACAGTGCCCGGGTGTGGCTGCACCGACCAAGTCGCGAAGCCCGGAGTCAGCGGGTTGCCACCGAGCAGCTGATTCGTCAGTTCGGGCACGACGCCGGTCGCCCAGCCGTGCGCGGCCGACGTGTACGGACCCTCGTACATCGAGCCGTTCGGCCCGATGCCCTCCCAGTCGGTGATGCCCGGATCATGCGTGGCCATCCAGCCGTACATCCGCTTGATCTCGTTGATCGCCGAGTCGGCCTCGCCCGTCATGAACCGCCCGGTGATCTCCGGGAACGACGTGAACGCGTACACCCGCTGGCTGCCGTCGGAGACCAGCGTGTTGTTGTCCATGAACGAGTTGCCGTACGCCGTGCGATCGTGGGCATCGAGATACCCGAGCGCCGAGGTCGCGCGCTGCTCATTTGCAACGCCGGCCAGCACCGCATAGCCGTTGCCGTCCTGCCCGTGGCGGACCGCGCCCACCGCGGAGTCCAGGTACGCCCCGGCCGCCGCATCCCACAGGTGCGCATTGATCGCGGCCGCGACCGTGTCCGCCCGATCTGCCCAGCGCTGCGCGTCATCGGCAGAGCCGAGCGACTGCGCCATCCGCGCCGCATCGCGCAGCGCCAACACGTACAGCGCGTTGTAGTAGGTGACCTCGCCGGTGCGCGGCAGGAACGCGTAGTCGCCGTACCCTGACGTCCCGTTCAGCCCCTTCTGCAGCAGCCCGTTCCCGTCGGTCACCGACGGGTACCACTGGTCGAGCACCTTGACCAGGTTCGGGTAGTAGCTGCGCGCGTAATCCAGATCGCCGGTGTAGAGGACGTAGTCCCAGCTGGCCGTCACCCAGTACATCGGGTAGTCGAACAGCGGCAGCGTGTAGTTGACGATCGAGGCCGGCGGTATCCAGCCGTCGCTGCGCTGATGGTCGGCAAGATCGGCGAGCACGTTGCGCGCCGCGTCGGGGACGTCATGGGTGAGGTAGTCGGTGAGCCCGGAGACGTACACGTCGCCCACGTACGGGTCGCGGTCCCGTTTCGCGCCGTCGGTCAGCACCAGCTTTCCCTCGAGCGTCGGCGAGTCGGCACCGCGCGGGTCGATGTCGTCGGACCGGAACGTGTCGGTGATCAGCTCGTTCGTGTACGACGCGTCGTACCAGTAGCGGTTGAGTTGGTCGTCGGACGACTCGAACCAGCCGCGGTAGGTGTCCGGCGTGCCGAGGTAGGGCGTGAAGTGGAGTGATACACCGTTGACGCGCACGGTGCCGAAGGCGGCGGTGTCCGGGGCATCGGACGGCAGCGCGTCGAGGCTGATCTTGAGGTAGCGGAAGCCGTGCAGGCCGTCGGCGCACACCTTCGCCCCGTCCGCGCAGCCGTGCGTATCGGTCCAGGTGCTGGGTGCGCTCGGCACCGCGTGCTGGTCGGTGCCGGGGGTGATCGAGTCGCCGTTGTACGAGCGGCTGAAGTCCGAGGTCTCGCCGAGGTATTGCGTCGTCTCGGAGAACGCGAGCCGGACTCCGGGATGGTTGTCCGAAGCGCCGGCGAAGCTCACCTTCGGATACCCGGCGACGACCTTGCCGAAGTCGAGCGTGATGCTCGGCACCGGCGGGTCGTCGGGCACCAGGCCGGGGTACACCTCGTTGACGCGCGTGAAGTCGCCCTTGCCCGACGACTGATCTTTCGTGACGGTGATGCGCAGCTGCGTCGTGCTGACGGGGTTCGCGAACGGCACCCGGCGCATGACCGCCGCGTTGCCGGTGACCTCCGCAGCTTGCTGCCACGCGCCGCCGTCCCAGGTATCGACCGTGAAGTCCTGCGGAACACCATCCGGGTTGGACAGCAACGTGACCCCCGGCAGCGACTGTGCCGCCGGCGCGGTGATCGTCAGGACGTCCGGGTAGGCGCCGATCGTGTCGTCGTTCCAGAACGTGTCGGTATTGCCGTCGATCGCGTTGCCCGGCTCGTAGGTGCGCGGCCGGCCGTCGTTGCCGTTGTTGGGTGCGTGGAAGGACGACGCCGTGGCGCTCGTGCCGGCCGGCCAGCCGGGCCTGGGCGCGGGCTGCGGCCGGGACAGCGTTGCGACGCCGTTGCCGAGCCCGCCCAGCGGGTTCCTGACGTCGCCCGTCGTGGCGATCACGCGCACCGGGTGGACGTCGCGGCTGCTCGGCGCGACGACGTAGCGCGCCCAGGAGGGCGGTGCGTCGGCGGCCGAGGCCGGCGCGGTCAACAGCGCCGCCACCAGCAGCGCGGCGGCGCCGGCCGCGAAGATCGTCATCCTGTGGATCGGCATACTGGCCTCGCAATCACGGCGACGACGATGAGCGGTCACGAGCTGGGGTGCGTCGCGATGACCGTGGTGGCGGCCCCGACGAGATTGGCGGCCTGATCGGCGGTCAGCACGCCCTCGCTGCGCAGGCTGTCGACCTGGCTGATGAAGGCGTCGAGGAGATCGACCGCCCGGCCGTTCTGACCGCCGGCATAGAACTGGGCCGCCGCGTCGAGCTTGCTGTCGAGGGACTTGCGGATGCCGGCCGCGATCGGCAGGCCTGCCACGTACGCCTTGAGGTGGCTCAGCTGCTCGCCGGCCGGCGGGTAGCTGTAGGGCGCGGGGCAGATCCCGGTCAGCCTGGCGTCCGCGCCGGGCGCTGCGCCCGGAGCGGTCGAGAAGACATGGCATCCGGGCTGCACGTTGTCCGCTTCGAAATAGCCGCCGGTGGCCCGGCCGGTGATCAGCGAGCCGTCCTCGTAGATCACCGCGGCGCCGTCCGCCACCTCGTCGGGGACGAAAACGCGGGCGATCGAGTTGGCGGGCACGTAGCCGCCGACGTCGGTGTGCGAGTCGACCGTGTCGAACGCGGCGCCGATCTGCCCCTTGGCGCTCGGGGAGGTGATGTGCCCCCAGCTGATCGTGCCGGGCTGCGGCTTGATGTCGAACGTGTCGTAGCCGGGTGTCGTCGGATTGATGCCGAACATGCCTTGCGGGATGTTGAACGCCGGGGACGCCGCCCACGGGTGGGAGTAGGTGAGGTTCGGCTTCTCCGTCGTGGTCCAGGCCTCCATGGTGGCGCCGGCCCCTTGCGCGATCATGTTCATCCAGCTGTTCGGGGCGGTGGAGCCCAGCAGGTCGGCGGCGACGTCGGCGCGGCCGCCGAGGTAGGCAGCCTGGATCAGGAACGCCGCGCAGTAGACGCTGCACGCCATACCGCGGCTGTCGATGTAACCGGCGACCGACGCGGCACGGGCGGGCGTCGCCAGCCCGAAGGCGACGGCGAACACGCCGGCCTGGATGGCGTCGTGGTTGATGGGCGCCATCGTGTCGTTCTGCAGCCCGTCCCGGTACGTGCCGGCGGCCGGATCCCACATCAGGTTGTTGACCGCGTTGTCGATGGCGTCGGCCTTCGCTGCGTAGGCCGCCGCGTCCCCCGCGCGGCCCAGCGCCTTCGCGATGTCGGCCATGTCGGCGTAGCTGCGGTAGCTGATCGCGTTGATCACCGTGTTGTACGAGCTGAAGACGTAGCCGTCCCGGTCGGAGGCGGGCCAGTCGACGATGTCGTCGTCGGTGACGCTGTTCGACCCGTCCGATCCGGTGGTCTTGTGGATCAGGCCGGTTGCCGGGTCGTACCACTTGTCCGGGAGCTTGCTCTGCAGCGCCGCGTAGTTCTGCGCGAGCGGGGTGATGTCGCCGGTCTGCATGTAGGTGTTGAGCGCGGCCTGGATGACGTACATCGGCCACTCGGTCGGCCACGTCCGGTTCGCCATGAGGAACTGCATCGAGTAGGTGCCCAGCGTCGCGTCGCCGCCGGTGTACAGGTTGGCCATCAACTGCAGGAAGTCGTCGGCCTCGTACGCGCCGCGCTCCCGCTCCCACGAGTCGACGTAGAGGTTCTCGTTGACGGCTTGAACGGTGTTCTTGCTCAGCCGCCACACCTGATTGAGGTTGCCGTCCGAAGAGGCGAACTCGGCGAGGGTCGGGTCGAACGGGTAGATGTACGCCTCGGCGGTGAAGTCAGCGGCCGTTAGGCCGGACGGCGCACCGAGCACGTTCACGTAGCGGAATACCCGCAGGCCCCAGGTCTCGAGATGCTGGGACCCTGCCTTGAGCGTCCACGTGTCCTCGTACTTCTCGCCGGCCGATGCCTGGTACTTGACGGTCGTGGGATTCGTCAGGACCTCGCCGTAGCGGATGTCGAGCACCTGCCCCGCGGTACCGGCAATGTCGAGCGAGAGCCCGCCGACCCACGTGCGGCCGTAATCGATCACGTAGTTCCCGGGCGAGTATTCCGTCACAGATGCCGGGGTCTCCAGGTGCCGTTCGATCTTTCCGGTGGGGGTCGCCGCCAGGTTCGCGAAATCCGGCTTGAGGGTGGCCGCCGACCACGACGAGTCGTCGAAGCCGGGAGTGTCGAACCCTGCGGGGTAGTGCGCCGCGTTGAAGTTCTCCTGCGGCGCGGCGTAGTACGAGGTCCCGATGCTGGAACTTGGCGGGATCGCCTCGCTGCCGTTGAGCGCACGCCAGTCCGGCCCGGTGCCGAAGGTTTGGGTCGTACCGTCCGTGTAGCGGATCACGAGCAGCGCTTCGAAGCGTTGGTCGCTCGTGGTGTAGCACAGCGCGCCGATCGTGTTCGTCGCGCCGGGGTGCAGCATCGACGTCACGTCGTAGCCGTCGTAGCGCGTCTCGCTGCCGCTCACCGGCCGGGTGGGCCCGACCCCGACGAACTTTCCGTCGAGGCTCATCTTGTAGACGAACTGCCGCGCCGGCGCGGTCGACGACCCGGTCGCGTACAGGTGTGCCCACGTGATCTGTTTCCCGGCTGCGAGGGTCACGTTGCCGCGCAGGAATACCCAGCTGAGGCTGTTCGACGGGTAGACGCAGTTCTTGCTCGGGCCCACGGTGAGCAGGCCGCCGGAAACAGTCCCACAGCTGCCGAAGTCGGTGTTGCCGTCCGGGAAGTCGTTGGCATACAGGGTCTCACCCGCCGGACTCTGGACCAGCAGGTTGCCGAACTTGGCCGACTCCGTGCTCCCGGTGCGGAAGCCGACGCCGCCCGTCGAGAGGTGCGAGTCGGACAGGCTGTTCACGAGCGTCCAGTCCGCGTCGCTCGGTTGCTTCAAGTAGGTCGTGATCGTGCTGCGCGAAGTGACGATCTTGAAGTCGTACGTCGTGTTCACCGCGACCGGGAAAGGCTCGGGCACCTCCTGGAGCACCGTGAAGTTGCCGGCCACCTGATAGTGCATCTTGAGCATGTTGGCTTCGGTGCTCGCGTTGCTGGCCCGGAACTGCCACAAGTAGAAGTTGCTCGTGTCCTGCGCGCGGAAGCTCACGCTGGCTGCCACGGACGTGATGGCGAACGTGCCGGTGAACGTGTAATCCGACCAGCCGGTCGTGCTGCGGGGCGCCCAGATGGGCGTCGCACCGTTCCACGTCGGTCCCGGCGCGGTGCCGAAGTGCGCGGCGGCCGACCAGTCCGACGCGTTGTCCGAACCATCCCAGGTGCGCGCCCGCCAGTAGTAGCCGCTCGACGCGCTCAACGCAGGCCCGGCATAGGCGACGTTGCTGTTCTCGGCCGACGCGACCTTGCCCGAGTCCCAGACGTCCGGCCGGTCCGACAGCGCCGCGACGCTGGTCGCCACCTGCACCTCGTATCCGCTCTGCATACCCGCGCCGACGTGCCAGCCCAGCAGCGGCGACGTGAGGTTTGCGACGTCCACCGGCGCGGTGCGTTGGCCGACGGTGAGGTGTGTCGGCGCGGGGCCGGCCGCGTCGGCGTCTGCGGCCGGAGCGGCCCACGAAGAACCCGTCGCGGCGAGCGCTGTCACGATGCCGATGACGACTGCACGGACCGGCTTCATGATCACTCCTGCAGACTCGTGTGCCCGGAACCGACGGTGTGGCTGTGCCCGTCCAGCACGACGACCGCGCTGGCGTTCACCGGGACGTCGACGTTGACCGACACGCCGGCCGGGGTTCGCGTCCAGGCCACGGACACCGGACCGCGCTCGGTCCACACCGTCCCCGCCGCGTGCGTCAGCCCGCTGTCCGGCGGCTCGATGCGCACCTCGGATGCGCCGGGCGCCGTCACGGTCACCCCGAGCAGCGTCTGCAGCATCTCGACGATCCCGGCCGTGCCCCAGCCGTGCGAGAAGCTGTCGTTCGCCCGCTGACTGATGTCGCTGCCGCTGCACGGCGCGACCGTCGCGCAGCCCGGATCCCACTGCTCCCACATCGACGTGCCACCCTCGGCGAGGATCTTCGCCGGCCCGTCCTGCGTCGGATCGGTGAGCAGCTTGACGAGCGCGGCGTCCTCGCCGGTCCTGGCCAGCGCCGTCTCGAGCTGACGCAGGTCCATCGGGCCCTGGTGCATACCGTCGGCCGCGATCTTCGCGCCGAGCGTCGGGTAGTCGCTCTGCGGCGCGATCCCGTACGTCACCGCGTAGGACTGCGCGTGCTGCGAGTAGTTCTCGATCCGCACCCGGGTGTCGACGGCGAGACCGTCCGAGTACAGCCCGGTGTCGGTGTTGTAGAGGTACTGGTTCATGGCCGCGACGAGCGAGTCGGCGCGCTGCGCGTACGTGCCCGACGACGGATCGCCGAGCGCATCGGCTGCGGCGGCCACGGCGCGGTCGGCGCCGACGGCCAGCGCGTTCACGACCGTCTCGGCGCCGTTGCCGTCGCGGACGGTGTCGTAGCGCATCGGCGCCGGCCAGTCGATGATGCCGAACTGGTACGGGCCGGAACCGCCGGGCAGCTCGTACACGAGACCGGTCGAGTCGACGGCGGCCTGGATGTAGTCGGCCACCCGCTGCATCGCCGGCAGCGCCCGCGCTAGCAACGCGGTGTCGCCGGTCTGCTGGTAGTAGGCCAGCACCCACTCCGGGAACATCTCGGTGTAGTCGGGGATGTCCCGCTTCGCGTCGCCGTTCGGGTAGACGGCGTTCATCGCGCCGTTGGGCCAGTAGCGCGCCTGCGAGTTGATGAAGTCGACGATCGCCTCGCGCGTCAGCAGCCGCTCGTCGAAGGCAGCCATCGTGGCGACCGACTCGTCCTCGGTGTCGCCGAGGAACTGCCCCTTCTCGCGGGTCGGGGTGTCCAGGAACGTGTCCTGCGCGGTCAGCAGCGAGGATCGCTGCATCAGCGCGAACACCCGGTCGAGGGTCGGGTTGCTGGAGCTGAATGTCGCGGCGTGGCCGGCCGGCACGTTCGTCGTCTGCGTGACGGCGGTGATGTCGTCCGTGCTCAACTGCTCGCCGGGGTTGCTGATCTCGACGTAGCGCCAGGCCCAGTACGTGAACGGCTCCGCGGTCTGCGCGCCGTCCTTCTCGGTGTAGAAGAAGCGCATGTTGCTGCCCTGCGTGTCGAGCGACGAGGTGCCGGCTCGCGAGTTCTCCACCCACACACCGGCGCTGTGCGCGCGCTGCAGCGCTGCGTCGAGCACCGCGGTGCTGCCGTCGATCGCAGTGACGGTGCGCGTCTCCGGATCGCCGGCTCCGTAGCCGTCGGCGGGCGCATCGACCGTGATCTCGTCGCCGACGTGCAGGTTCGCCACGGAGGCCAGCGCGACGCGGTCGGCGCCGACTGCCGTTGCGGCGGTGGAGGTCGTGTTGTTCTCGCGGAAGCTCGTCGTGATCGTCAGCTGCCGACCGGCAGCACCGGCCGCGAAGTGGATCGACGGCACCGCGGAGTAGACCTTGCCGAAGTCCGCGAACACCGTGCCGTCGGGCAGGTTGAGCACCCGCACCGGATGCACGACGCGCGTGACGACGTGCGCCTGCTCGGCCACCAGATGCGTGAACGTGCACGGCGACGAGCCGCCCTCGTACTTGCTGCAGTCCGCCGCCGGCGGGCGCGGGTGTGGCCCGATCACGACCGGCGCCGACCACGCCGAGTCGTCGTAGCCGGGAGTGTCCCAGCCGGCGAGCGCTGTGCGGGCGTCGACGTATTCGACGCGGTCGCCGGCGTCACTGTTGCGGTAGGTCAGCGTGCTGATCTGCTCGGCGGCATCCTGCGTCACCTTCCACGACCCGTCCGAGACCGTGACGTCCTGGCTGCCGTCGGCGTGCTCGACGACGACCTTGACGAGCAGCGCAGCCGGCCCTTCCGGGGCGACCGGCCCGTTGGCCCGGCCCTGGCACTTGCACGCCTGGTAGTGGTATTCGACGCCGATCGTCAGCGGCTGCCCGGCGTGCGCCAACGCGGTGAGGTCGGTCGTGTCGTAGTAGCCCTCGCCGGGGTAGCCGCGCGAGGACGTCTTGTCGACGACGCGGCCGTCAGCGTGCAGCGCCCAGTCGCCCATCGACGCCACGTAGGCACGCGCGCGCACGACCGGGCTGCCGGCGGACACCTGCATCGTCTTCCGGGCGAGCGTGTACTCGTTCGCGGCGTCGTTGCCGGATGTGGCACGCCGGATCCACTCCGCGCCGGACCAGTCCTGATCACCCAATCCGGTTCCGAAGCGCGCCGCGGCGTAGGGCGAGGCCGCGCCGGCGCGGTCCCACGTGCGGACCGCCCAGTTGTAGGACGCCCCCGGATCGAGTGCCGGGCCGGCGTAGGACACCCACGACTCGTCGGCGGATGCAACCTTGCCGGAGTCCCACACCACCGAGCCGTCCGGCTGCGTCACGCGCAACTGATACGCGCTCTGGACTTCGTTCGCGTCGCGGTCCTGCGGCAGCCAGCCGAACTGCGGCGTGCCCTGGATCGCGAGCGGGTTCGGCTGCTCGTCGACGGTCAGCCCGGCCGGCGCCCCCGGCGGGTGGTTGGTCGACGCGGGCGCGGCGTGCGCCGGGGCGGCGGCCAGCGCGACGATCGCGGCAGCGGCGGCGACGAGGGGCAGGGTCTTGCGACGCATCGGCGACTTCATCAGTGCACGTCCGTGTCATCGGAATAGAAACGTTTCAATCCCATTCCATGGCACCGTACATACCGGGACAAGGGGGGAGCAGAAGGATGGCCGGATCCGGCCACCGACTTCACACTCAGTCGCGCAGCGTCAGGATCGCGACGCCGTAGCCGCTGAGCGTGAACTGGTCGCCGCTCACTCGTTCGGTGCGGATCGAGCCGCCGGCCGAAGCCTGGTCGACGACACGCGCCTGGGCACCGCGCACGCCGGCGATCGGCACCGCAAGCTGCGCGTTGGTCTTGTTCACCACGAGCACCTTGCGGACGTCCTCGTCCGCGTTGACGAAGCCGAGCACGTAGCACGTGTCCGGCGTGCCGGTTGCCGGGACGAGCCCGCTGCCGGCCGGCAGCTCCGCGAGCAGCAGTTGCAGCACTCGGTAGCGCGCGTTGGGCAACCCGGTGTTCCAGTCGACCATGCTCACCGACGGGTACTGGCCCGGATAGCCGACGAGCTGGCTCTCCTGGACGACGTCGATGCCCTTCAACGCGAGCCGCGCGAATACGTACGCGTAGATCGCCGCGGAGTAGTTCCAGTAAGCATTGGGGATGGGCGCCGGGTTGAGCTGCGTCGCCGCGGTGTCCATGATCGTCCCGGTCTCGTCCACGGTGGTGCGCACCTGCGGCGCGAACTGCAGGCGGGCCGCCTCGATCTGGTCGACCACCGACAGGAACGAGTCGGCGCGCGGGAAGCCGAAACTGCCGTACGTATCCGGTGTTTGGCTGGCCGTGACGTGCGCGTAGAAGTGGTAACTGATCATGTCGATCGGCACGCCGGCGGCGTGATTCGCCGGGTCGAGGAAGTACTCGAAGTACCTGGCGCTGCTCGGTGTCGCCTGCGCGACGCCGACGAACCTCGTCCCCGGCGAGACCTTGCGGATCTCGGGAACGATCGCGTCGTAGAGCTGTGTGTAGAGCTCCGGGGTCAGGCTGTGCTCGAGCTCGTTGAGCACCTCCCAGTACGGAAAGTCGTAGTGGTGGCCGGAGTTGTGGAACGCGCCGAGTTCGTCGGTGAAGCCGCCTTGCGTGTACCAGCCGACAAGCCGGCGGTAGTAGTCGGCGACCGTCTGGATCGGGACGGCGAGCGCAGTGCCTCCCGAGTAGCTGAAGTCGATCTTGTCCGGGTCGTCGGGCGGCAGGCCGGGCGCTGCCCACTGGCTCAGGTCGCCGGAGAAGTCCTCGGAGAGCAGCACCGTGCCGTCCGCAGCGGTGACCAGCACGTTGTCGAACAGCGCGGACTCCGCCCCGTTCTCTCGGAAGCCCACGGTTCCCGTCGGGTAGGTGGCATCCGTGGCCGTGTCCACCGCGGTGCCGTCGATCGAAATCGTGAACGTGTCACCGGACGCGGCGATGCTGACGTGGTAGGTCTGCCCGCCGACGATGGGGAACGGCAGCGGCGTGGCATGCACGGCGTGCCCGGAACCGTTCGTGACCGTTATGTAGACGACATAGCCGCCCGCCGCCGGCGAGCTGTACGGGTAGTTCGAGATCAGGAAGCCGGAGCCGCTGAGCGTCTCGGGATCCACCCGGAACAGCAAGCCCGCCTGGGCATAGGGCGCGCCGCTGTGAGTGGCGCTCGGCAGCGGCGTGACGTCGGCGGCGAACGTGTAGTCCGTCCACGTGGCGCCGGCCTTCGCGATGCCGTTGTTACCGCCGACCGCATACAGCTGACCGTCCTGCACGGTCCACGGCGACTGCCACATCCACTGCGGGATGGTGCTGAAGTTCATGATCGTGCTGTGCCCGCTCGTCGCCTGCAGGAAGTCCGCGACGAGCGGGTCGATGAGTGAGAAGTCCCAGCTGGTGCGGCCGTTCGAGGGCGGCTCGAGTTCGGCAACGCCGAGCCGCGGGTACGGGAACCACGGCACGAAGCGCACGTAGTCGGCGTGCAGGGCGCGCAGTTCGTCGAAGACGTTGTCGTGGATCGGCGACGCGCGCCTGATCAGCGAGTTGACGACCACCTGCAGGCTCGCGGTTGTCCTCGAAACCCGCGCGATGTGCGCCCAGTCGATGCTGATCTCGTCGGCCGCGGCGACGGCCGCCGCTCTGCCGGGCACCAAGGCGGAAGCGGCCGCCGCCAGCCCGGCCGCGCCGAGCGACTTCAGCACCGTTCGGCGATCCGGCCCGGAGCCGTGCGTAGTGAAACGTTCCATTTCGACGATTCTCTCAAAGCCGGACGGGAGTGGAACAAGTAGATCGCCCGAGTTGTCCGAATCCGGCCACGCCCTGTCGCCGCTCACGGCACCCTCGCGGAGTCAGTTGGAGCGCGCGTGGTCACCTATAGCTGACCACCGGACGCGTAACTGACCACGCGAGGTGAGTCGTGGTCAGGTCGCGCGGGGCAGGTAGGTCGCGGTCCGTGCGCCGCCGAGCAGCGCGCGCAACTCGGTGCGCCCGCCCGAGACGACGCCGGCGGCGCGGGCCTGCACGAGCACGTTGCCGTACGCCGCCGCCTCGACGGGCCCGGCGACCACCGGCAGCTCGCAGGCATCCGCGGTCAGCTGGCAGAGCAGTTCGTTCTGCGTGCCGCCGCCGACCAGATGCACGACCTCGACGTCCCGGCCGGACAGCGCAGCCGCTTCCCGCAACACCCGCCGGTAAGCCGCCGCCAAGCTGTCGAGGATGCAGCGGGTGATCTCGGCCGGCGTCTCGGGTACGGGCACGTCGGCGCGCCGGCACTCGTCCTGCAACCGGGCCGGCATGTCGCCGGGCGGCAGGAACTCGGGGCGGTCGGGGTCGATGACCCAGCGCCCGGCGGGCAGTTCGCCGGCCTCGGCCAGCAGCCGCGGCAGGTCGACGGCGTTGCCGGCCCGCTCCCACGTGCGCACCGATTCCTGCAGCAGCCACAGCCCCATCACGTTGCGCAGGAAGCGGACCGTGCCGTCCACCCCTAGCTCGTTGCTGAAGTTCGCCGCGCGCGCGGCCTCGGAGGTCACCGGCGCGTCGAGTTCGACGCCGACCAGCGACCACGTGCCGCACGAGATGTAGCCGAACCGCTCGTCGCGGGCCGGCACGCCGAGCACCGCGGCGGCGGTGTCGTGCGAGCCGACCGTCCACACCGGCACCGCGCCGAGGCCGCACTCCCCGGCCACCCCCGGCAGCAGGTCGCCGATCTGCGCGCCCGGCTCGCGCACCGCCGGCAGCAGTTCGCTGCGGAGCCCGACCCGCTTGGCGAGTTCGGTCGACCACTCGCGCGCCCGCACGTCGAACAGCCCCGTCGTCGAGGCGTTCGTGACCTCGCCGCCACGCTGGCCGGTGAGCCAGTAACCGAACAGGTCCGGGATCATCAGCAGCTCGGCCGCGTTGCGGATCGCCGCGCTCTCGCGCGCCGCGACCAGTTGATAGATCGTGTTGAACGGCAGCCGCTGCACACCGGTGATCGCGTAGAGCTCCTCGGCCGGGACGATCTCATCCACTTCTTCGGCGACGCCCGCGGTCCGCGCGTCGCGATAGTGGACGGGATTGCCGAGCAGCGCACCGTCCGCGTCGAGCAGCGCGTAGTCCACGCCCCAGGAGTCGACGCCGATGCCGCGCAACGGCCCGGCCTGCCCCGCGATCCGCAGCCCGTCGAGCACCCCGGCCCACAGCGCCGGGGCGTCCCAGTACAGCGTGCCGCGCACCTGCACCGGTCGGTTCGGGAAGCGGTGCACCTCGTGCAGTTCGACGCCACTGTCGTCGAACGCAGCCACCATCAGCCGCCCCGACGACGCCCCCAGATCGACCGCCGCGAAGCGGTGACTCACAGGACGCCGCTGCGCGCGGCCAGCACGACGACCTGCACCGGCGCGTCGACGCCGAACCGATCGCACAACCCGCGGATGCGCCGGCGGACGGTGCGCTCGCTCAGCGCGAGCCGTCGGGCGATCGCGTCCAACACCAGACCGTCGGCGAGCAGCCGAACCAGTTCGGTCTCCTCGCCGTCCAAGGCCATGCCGAGCTCAGTCGCCGCGACGCCACCCATGATGTGCTCCTCTCGGGTATGAAGCTCAGCGCAGGAACGCGGCTGGCACCCCGGCGTCGACCGGGATGTGCAGGCCCGTGGTCTGCGACAGATCGCCCCCCGTCAATGCGAACACCGCCGCCGCGACGTGCTCCGGCAGCACCTCGCGCTTGAGCAGCGTCCGCTGTGCATAGAACTTCCCCAGCTCCTCCTCGGGCACGCCGTAGACGGCGGCGCGCTGCGCCCCCCAGCCGCCGGCGAAGATGCCGGAGCCACGGACCACGCCGTCCGGGTTGATGCCGTTGACTCGGATGCCGTGCTCGCCCAGTTCGGCGGCGAGCAACCGCACCTGATGCGCCTGATCTGCCTTCGCGGCGCCGTACGCGATGTTGTTGGGACCCGCGAACAAGCTGTTCTTGGACGCGATGTAGACGATGTCGCCGCCCATCCGCTGCGCCTGCATCACTTGGGCAGCCGCGCGCGCGACCAGGAACGAGCCACGCGCCATGACGTCGTGCTGCACGTCCCAGTCGGAGGCCGTCGTCTCGAGCAGCGGCTTGGAGATGGACAGCCCGGCGTTGTTGACGACCAGGTCGACGCCGCCGAAGGCAAGCACCGCTGTGGCGAATGCGCTGGCGATGCCGGCCTCGTCTGTGACGTCGACGGTCACCGGCACCGCGACGTCGGTCGAGCCGATCTCGCGCGCCACCGTCTCGGCCGTTGCGGCATCCCGGTCGGCGACGACGACGCAGGCGCCCTCGGCGGCGAGCCGGTGCGCGATCGCCCGGCCGATGCCGGACCCGCCACCCGTGACAACCGCGATGCGGGTGGCGAGTGCCTTCGGCCTGGGCAGCCGGGCGAGCTTCGCCTCCTCGAGTGCCCAGTACTCGATGCGGAACTTCTCCGATTCGTCGATCGGCGCGTAGGTCGAGATCGCTTCGGCGCCGCGCATCACGTTGATCGCGTTGACGTAGAACTCGCCGGCGACCCGCGCGGTCTGCTTGTCCTTGCCGAAGCTGAACATGCCCACGCCGGGGACGAGCACGATCGCGGGATCGGCGCCGCGCATCGGCGGCGAGTCGGCTGTCGCGTACTTCTGGTAGTAGCCGGCGTAGTCCTCGCGGTAGGCCTCGTGCAATTCGCGCAGCCGCGCGACCGCGTCCTCGAGCGGCGCGGTCGGTGGCAGGTCGAGCACCATCGGCCGCACCTTGGTCCGCAGGAAGTGGTCCGGGCAGGACGTGCCGAGCGCCGCCAGCCGCGGATGTTCGGAGCGGGAGACGAAGTCGAGCACCACGTCGCTGTCGGTGAAGTGACCGACCTGCGGACGATCCGTCGAGGCCAGGCCGCGGATGACCGGCGCGAGAGCGGCCGCGCGGGCCCGCCGTTCGACATCGGGCAGCGTCTCGTGCACGACCGGGCCGAACGGCTCGGCGCGGCCGCGCTCGGCGATGAACTGCTCGGCGGAGCGGATGATCGAAAGCGAATTCGCCTCGCACTGCTCGCTCGTCGTACCCCACGCGGTGATGCCGTGCCCGCCCAGGACGCAGCCGATCGCCTGCGGGTTGTCGCGCGCGATCGCCGCGATGTCCAGCCCGAGCTGAAAGCCGGGCCGGCGCCACGGCACCCACAGCACGCGGTCCCCGAAGCACTCGCGGGTCAGCTGCTCACCGTCTGCCGCCGTGGCGAGCGCGATGCCGGAGTCGGGATGCAGGTGATCGACCTGCGGCGCGTCCACCAGGCCGTGCATCGCGGTGTCGATCGACGGTGCGGCGCCGCCTTTGCCGTGCAAGCAGTAGTCGAACGCGGCGACCATCTCGTCCTCGCGTTCGACGCCCGGGTACACGTCGACGAGCGCGCGCAGCCGATCCAGCCGCAGCACCGCGAGGCCGGCCGGCGTCAGCGTGCCGAGGTCGCCGCCCGAGCCCTTCACCCACACCAGCTCCACCGGCTCGGAGGTGACCGGGTCGACGGCCGTCCCCTTCGCCGACGTATTGCCACCCGCATAGTTGGTGTTGCGCGGGTCGGCGCCCAGCCGATTCGACCGGGCGATCAGTTCGTCAATCGTGTCGCTCATAACTTCCTTCGTGTGTTGCTGCACCTGCCGTCGCGTCCCCCCACCCCCCGCTTCGGGGCCGAGCTGACCAATCGAGCGGCCGGATTTTGGTCAGCTCGGCCCCGAAGCGAGAGGGAGGGACGCACGGCACGCACGGAAGGCAGCACGGCTCAGGCGCCCCAGCCGGCTTGCTGACCACCGACCCGCTCGGCGACGATCTGCTCCGCGTAGCCGGAGTGCGCGTATGCGCTGATCGGGTCGGGGTCCAGCCCCTGCTCGGAACGCAGGTCGGCGAGCAGGGGCCGGACGTCTGTGTTGTACGCGTCCATCAGCACCGCGTGGGCGCCGAGGACGTCGCCGGCCCGCTGTGCGGCGGCCAGCGCGTCGAGGTCGACGAGCAGCGCCTTGGCCGTCGCCTCCTGCACGTTCATCACCGAGCGGATCTGCCCGGGGATCTTCGGCTCGATGTTGTGGCACTGGTCGAGCATGAACGCGATCTCCGCCTCCGGCTCGAAGCCGCCGGCCTGCCGCACCTCGAACAGGATCCGGAACAGCTGGAACGGATCGGCGGCGCCGACGATCAGGTCGTCGTCGGCGTAGAAGCGCGAGTTGAAGTCGAACGCGCCCAGCTTCCCGGCGCGCAGGAGGAACGCCACGATGAACTCGATGTTGGTGCCGGGCGCGTGATGCCCGGTGTCCACGCACACCTTCGCGCGCGGACCGAGCTGGAGGCAGTGCGCGAAGGACGTACCCCAGTCCGGCACGTCGGTCGTGTAGAACGCCGGCTCGAACAGCTTGTACTCCAGGATCAGCCGCTGGTGCTCGCCCAGTCGCTCGTACACGGCGGCGAGCCCCTCGGCGAGCCGATCCTGCCGCTCGCGGATGCTGTCCTGGCCGGGGTAGTTGGTGCCGTCGGAGAACCACAGCTTCAGATCCCGCGAGCCGGTCTGGTCCATGACCTCCAGGCACTCGTACATGTGGTCCAGCGCCTTGCGCCGCACCGCCGGATCGGGATTGGTCAGGCTGCCCAGCTTGTAGTCGTCGTCCTGGAAGACGTTCGCGTTGATCGTGCCGAGCTGGATGCCGAGATCCTTCGCCGTCGCCGCCAGCTGACCGTAGTCGTCCACCTTGTCCCAGGGGATGTGCAGCGCCACCGTCGGCGCGACCCCGGTGTACCGATGCACCTGCGCAGCGTCGGCGATCTTCTCGAACGGATCGCGCGGTACCCCCAGCTGGGCGAACACCTTGAACCGAGTACCCGAGTTGCCGAATGCCCACGACGGCAACTCGATGCGCTGTTGATTCAGCACCCGCTTGGCGGCCCCACGGTCGGCCATCTCGATCAAACCTGCTTTCACTGTCGCGTCGTCTGTGCGTCGACTTCGACCAGCTCCACGCCGAGCAGGTCCGCGGTCGCCCGCAGTTCGGGAATCAGATGTCCGGTGCCCAGCGCCCAGTGGTGCGAGATACCGGTCGCGCTCCACGCGTCGGTCCACTCCCCCGGGTCACAGCTGAAGTCGACGCGCGATGTGGTGTTGCCGATCTGCAGCACCGGCCCGGGCACGACCGTGCCCTGGGACGCGACGAACCGGTAGGCGCCGTCGCGCTGCTGCGCGATGCCGAACGTGGTGACCGGGCCGTGCTTGACGTCGAACTCGACCGACACGCCCCAGCCGCGTTTGCCGTGGTAGACACCTAGGCCACGCAGCAACGGGCGACGCTCGCTGATCGCGAGGTGCGCCGGCCCGTCGTGGCCCATCTCCACGACGCCGTCGTGGAAGTTCAGCGCCTGGAACTCGGTGAACGAACCGCCGCCGCCGAGCCGATCGATGATCAGCATGGCCAGCGAGGTGCGCAGCTCGTACTCGCCGGCGGCCGGGATGCCGCGCGCGGTGAGCAGCGACGCGCCGAGGATCATGCCTGCGCCGAGCCGCTCGTGCTGCTCGCCCTCGAGGCCGCGGTGGTAGTAGGCGAGGCTGTCGAGACCGAAGTCGTCGGCGAGCCGGTCGAGACCGACCGACACCTGCGCCGCCCACCTGAAGTCCTCGTCGACCACCGACTCGTCGAGCTGGAAGATGTCGCGGGCCAGCGCCATCCGTTGGTCGATCTCGGCGTCGGTGACCGCGTTGACGCGCACCCGGAGGTCGTCGAACTCGAGCACCTCCATGTGCCCACCGAAGTTGGACGTGACGAGCGTGAGATCCGTCGAGACGTCGAGCATGCCCGGATAGAGGTGGCCCATCAGGCCGTGCCGGCCGGTGCGCAGCGCGCCGCGCACGCCCGCGGCCGCGATCCAGCGGCCGATCCTGGCCCACGCCCGCTCGTCCTCCAGATACCCGGAGACGGAGCGGAACGGGACGCCGAGGCGCAGGAACGTGTTCGCCATCTCCGGCAGTGGGCAGGCCCCGCAGTAGGCCAGCCACTGCCCGGTGTCGAACGTGGCGTGATCCATCGCCTCGGTCGGCTGCAGGTTGATCAGCAGGACGGGCGCCCCGCTGCGCTGCGCGACCGGCGCCAGCATCGACGCCGTCATGTACGTGGTGAGGAAGCCGACAATGAGGTCGCAGCCGGCGACCCGCAGCTCGTCGGCGGCCCGCGCGCCCTCCTCGGCGTCGGAGATGAACCCGACGTCGACGACGTCGCAGTCGAGCTCGCGCATCCGCTCGGACACCCGGCGCGCGGATGCCTGCAACTGCGGCAGCAGATCCGGGAACTGCGGCCAATACGCGCCGAGGCCGCCTGCGACGAGGCCGACCTTCGTGCGCCGCGGCGTGATCCGCTGCACCGCGGTGCGTTCGGCTATCGCGCTCATGAGGTTGTTCTCCCTAGCTGATCCTCGAGGTTGAAGATCTCGTCGAGCAGCAAGAACGACTCGTCCGGGCCACGCCCGTCGAGGCCGACGAAGTACTCGCTCATCTCGGCCTGCCAGCGGGCGTTGACCTCGGTGCGGGCCATCGCCTGCTGCGCGGCGGCCAAGTCGTCGGCCTCGACGTAGCCCACGAGCAGACCGTCCGGTCTGGCGAAGATCGAGTAGTTACGCCAGCCGGTCTCCCGCAGCGCGGCGAGCATGTCCGGCCACACGGCCCGGTGCCGCTCCCGGTACTCGTGCATCAGGTCCGGACGGACCTGAAGCAGGAAGCAGTACCGGGCCATGTGAACTCGTCCTAGAAGTTGAAGTCGTCGATGTTCGACTTGTCGAAGACGGTCGGCGGGCCGAGGACCACCGACAGTTCACCGTCGCCCTGCTCCATCTTGTAGGTCTTGTTCAGCGAGCCGGATTCGAAGGTCGCACCCGCCTGCAGTGGCGTACCGGAGGCCAGCGCCGCCGCGGCGTAGCCGGCGAGGTAGCCGAGGTCGGACGGGTTCCAGAGTTCGAACGACTGAACGGTGCCGTCCTTGATGTACTTGCGCATCTCGGAGGGCAGCCCGAGACCGGTGAGCGTGATCCGCTTCGCAACGTCGGCGTGCGTGTCGAGGTACTGCGCGGCGGTCGAGATGCCCACCGTGGTCGGCGAGATGATGCCCTTCAGATTCGGGTAACCGGAGATCAGGCCCTGCAGCACGGTCAGCGACGTCGCGGGGTCGTCGTTGCCGTACACGGTGTCGACGAGCTTCATCTTCGGGTACTTCTTGAGCTGTTCCTTCATGTACTTGATCCACGAGTTCTGGTTCGTCGCGCTGGCGGCGGCGGACAGGATCGCGATCTGGCCCTCGGAGTTGATCTGCTTCGCGAGCAGGTCCACCTCCGACGTGCCGATCGTCTTGGTGTCGGCCTGGTTAATGAACAGGTGATTCGGGCTGTCGCCGCACTGCACGTCCGAGTCGAAGGCGACGATCTGGATGCCCTGCCGCGCGGCCGTGTTCAACGACGGGCACAGCGCGGACGGGTCGTTGCCGGCGATGACGATCGCGTCGGCGTGCGCCTGGATGGCGGCCTGGATGGAGGGCTGCTGGGCGGCAGCGGTGTCCTGCGTGCCGCTGCTGACGACGACCTTCCCGCCGAGTTCCTCGAGCGCCTTCTGGCCGCCCTTGTCGGCCAGCACCTCGTACGGATTCTGGGTGTCCTTCGGGATGTAGTACACCGTCAGCCCCGACTGGATGCCGCCGCCGCTGCTCGCGCCCCCGGAACCCGCTGGCGTTCCCCCTCCGCTGTCGTTGTTGTTGGTCGAGCTACAGGCAGCGAGCACGCCACCCGCGAGCACTGCGGACACCGCCGCGACAAGCGTGCGGCGGCCGGCGCCGATTCCGGTCATGGTCTTGCCCTTTCCTCGTTGGGTGGTGCGGGACTTGGTGGAACAGCGGTCATAGCGGCCGCGGTCTGGTTCGGCGGCGCAGGTAATCGCGCGCGCGCCGCAACGCCTCGGCGCCGTTGGGCACGATGACGCTGATCAGCAGCAGCACACCGGTGACGATGTTCTGCTTGTCCGCCGAGACGTTGAGTTGGACGAGCGCCATCTGCAGGCTGCCCACGATCGCCACGGAGAGCACGACGCCGAAGATCGTGCCGCGCCCGCCGAAGATAGACACGCCGCCGAAGAGCACGATGGCGACGACGTTGAGTTCGAGTCCGGTGCCGACGTTGTAGCTGACCGATGCCTGCTGCAACGTGACCAGAATCCCGGCGAAGGCGCTGATGAAGCCGCTCAGCACGAACAGCCAGAACTTCATCCGGTTGACGCGGATGCCGGCGAACTGCGCGGCCTCGGGTTGCAACCCGATCGCCACCATCGCGCGGCCCAGCGGCGTGACGTGCAGTACGACGCCGAAGATCACCGCGAGCACGACGAAGAACACCATCGACCAGGACAGCTGCGCTCCCGGGATGGAGTTCACCCCGATGTTCGTGAGCGATTCGGGGAACTGCCGGTCGCCGAGCGAGGGAATGGTCAGCGAACCCAGCAGCACCTCGGCAAGGCCGCGGAACATCGTCAACGTGCCGATCGTGACGGCGATGGAGGGCAGGCCGAACCTGGCGACGAGCAGGCCGTTGAGGGCGCCGCCCACGACACCGACGGCGAGCGCGACGGCGAACGCCGCCCAGATGTCCCAGCCGTGGTGCCACAGGTAACCCACCGTCGACCCGGCCAGGCCGAGCATGGACGCAACCGAGAGATCGATCTCGCCGGTCATCACGACGAGCGTCATCGGCAGCGCCATGATCGCGATGTAGCCGGTGTTGACGCCGAGGTAGAAGAGCGTGCTCGGGTCGGTGAACGTCGGCGACTTGATCGTCGCCCAGATCAGGACGCCGATGAGGACGACGACGAGGCCGGCCTCCCAGCGAGCCAGGCTGCGCCACAGCGGTTGCCGGCCTTCGGCGCGACCGCTCAGCACCGCGCTGTCCCCGGACGGCCGGGTGGCGAGCTCAGATGTCACGGTGCGCCCCCTCGGCCGACTGCAGCGTCTTCGTGACGCGCAGCGAGAGCCAGCGGTCGAACGCGATGGCGGCCAGCAACAGCGCGCCGGCGATCGCCTGGTTCCAGAACGCCGAGATTCGGGATGCGACAAGTGCCTGGTTGATCGTGTTGAGCAACAGCGCGCCGAGCGCCGCCCCGACTACAGTGCCGCTGCCGCCGAAGATCGCGACGCCACCGACCACGACGGCGGCGATCACGGCGAGTTCGTAGCCGATGCCGCCGCTGTTGTCGATCTGCGTGTGCAGCGCGAGGAACAGCGCGCCGGCCAGCCCGGCGAGTGCGCCGCTGATGACGAATGCCGTGAAGACGCGCCGCTGGATGGGGATGCCGGCGAGCGCGGCGGCGGCCGGGTTGGAGCCGATCGCGTACAGGTCGCGGCTCGCCCGGAACGAGCGCATCGCGTAGCCCGCGACGGCGACGACCGCCGCGACGATGATCGCCAGCCACGGGATGCCGAAGAGCGTCTTGTAGCCGACGGCGGTGAAGCTGCTCGGGATGAACTCCGGGTCGATGCGCTCGCCGTTAACGATGACCCCGTCGATACCGCGGATGACGTAGAGCATGCCGAGCGTCACGACGAGGCTCGGCACTCGCATGACGGTCACGATGAAGCCGTTCAGGACGCCCGCGGCGACGCCGACGAGCGTCCCGATCACGAAGCCGGACCACACCGGAATGTGGTCGTACTTGAACAGGTGGCCGACGACGTAGGCGGACAGCCCGAGCACCGAGCCGACCGAGAGGTCGACGTTGCGGGTGACGACGACGAGCGTTTCGCCGACGCCCAGCAGGGCGATGAGCGCGGCTCCGCTGAGCAACTGCTCGATGCTGTTCGAGTCGACAAAATGAGGATTGTGCAGCGTGGTCACAATGACGACCAGCGCGATGAGCAGAACGAGGCCAATCTCCCGCGCCCGCAGGATGGTCAGGACCGCGCCACTCGTCGCGCGCCGCTCCGCGATGGCCGTCATGCGGCGAACTCCGCCCTGCCCGAGTTGTCCGCCCTATACGTCGTTATCGCGTCCGGAAGGGCGGACAACTTCGCGTGTGTTCCCGAGTTGTCCGCCCTGTACGCCGTCATCGCGTCCGGAAGGGCGGACAAGTCGGGATGTCGCGAGGTGCTCATGCGGCGATGTCCACAGTCTGGCCGGTGGCCGCGCGCATGATCGACTGCTCGTCGGCCTCGGCGCGACTCAGTTCGGCAGTCAGCCGCCCCTCGCGCAGCACGAGCACCCGATCGGCCATGCCGAGCACCTCGGGCAGCTCTGAGGAGATCATCAGCACGGCCATGCCGTCGGCGACGAGGCTGTCGAGGATGCGGTGCACTTCGGCCTTGGTGCCCACGTCGATACCGCGGGTCGGCTCGTCGATGATCAACAGGCGCGGCGCACGCGCGAGCCACTTGCTCAGGACGACCTTCTGCTGGTTCCCACCGGAGAGCGTCGAGGCCGCGTTGCGCAGCCGGCCGTACTTCAGGCGCAGCCGCTCAGCCCACGTCTCGGCCAGCCGGCGCTCGCTCGACCGGAAGATCAGCCCCAGTCGGCGCAGCCGGGTGAGCGAGGCCAGCGCGACGTTCCGGTCGATGCCGAGATCCATGACCAGGCCCTGCTGGTGGCGATCCTCGGGCACCAGCGCCATGCCGGCGGCCATCGCGGCGCGGGCGTCGCCGTTGCGCAGTTCGCGGCCGCTCAGGCGCACCGATCCCGAATCGCGCTTGTCGATGCCGAACACCGCGCGGGCCACCTCGGAACGACCGGCGCCGACCAGCCCGGCGAGCGCGACGATCTCGCCGGCGCGCACGGTGAAGGAGATGTCCTGGAAGACGCCCTTCGTGGTGAGGTCACGCACCTCGAGGACGACCTCGCCCGGCTCCGTCTCGGTCTTGGGGAACAGCGTGTCGAGGTCGCGGCCGACCATCGAGCGGATGATGTCGTCGATGGTCACGTCAGCGACCAGCTCGCTGCGCACGAACCGGCCGTCGCGCATGATCGTGACGCGCTGGCAGCAGGCGTAGACCTCTTCGAGGCGATGCGAGATGAACAGCACCGCGACGTCCTCCTCGCGCAGCGTCTTGATGACGTCGAACAGACGCAGCACCTCGACGGTCGTCAGCGCGGCAGTCGGCTCGTCCATGACGAGCACGTTCGCGTTGAAGGAGAGGGCTTTGGCGATCTCGACGATCTGCTGGTCGGCGACCGAGAGGCCACGGGCGAGACGAGACGGATCAAGATGCACGCCGAGCCGGGCGAAGATCTCACGGGCGTCGCGCTCCATCGTGCGCCGGTCGATGCGGCGCGCGGTGCCGAGCGGCTGGCGACCCATGTAGATGTTCTCCGCGACGGTGAGGTCGGGGAACAGCGACGGCTCTTGGTAGATGATCGCGATGCCGGCAGCCTGCGCATCGGCGGGCCCGCTGAACTCGACCGGATTGCCGTCGATGCGCAGCGTTCCCGAGTCGGGCCGGTACACCCCGCCGACGATCTTGACGAGTGTCGACTTGCCGGCGCCGTTCTCGCCGACCAGTGCGTGTGCCTCGCCCGGGTAGAGGGTGATAGAACCGTCGCCGAGCGCCACGACCGGGCCGAAGGCCTTGGTGGCCCCCTCGAGCGTCAGCCGGGCAGACGTCTCCATGACCGCGCCTCTGCCTCCTTGGACGATCCGAAGCAAAATTTGCTGAAACCTTTCACTTCTGATCCGCGAACCGTAATCTCGTCGCACGGGGCACGTCAAGGGCGAGTTGCCGCGTTGTTACAAGGGGTTGATCGCAAATTGCGTACGACAGGCGCCGAGTCTTCGCCGTTGCGTGCACGTGCCGAACGGCAATTGGACGGTATATTTCCCCGAAACGTTTTAACAATGTGAGCGGGGCAGTCACGTGAGTGAGTCGGTGAGCGTCGTCGACGTCGCGGCGCGCGCGGGCGTTTCGCTGGGCACGGTGTCGAACGTTCTCAACCGTCCCGATCGTGTCGCGCCGGCAACCCGCGATCGCGTCATGCAGGCGATCCGCGAACTCGGCTTCGTCCGCAACGAGGCCGCGCGGCAGTTGCGCGCCGGCCGCAGCCGCACCATCGGACTGGTGGTGCTCGACGTCGGGAACCCGTTCTTCACCGACCTCGCCAAGGGCGTCGAAACGACGGCCGGCAAGTCCGGGCTGTCGGTCATCCTCTGCAACAGCAACGACGACGACGACCGTGAGCAGCACTATCTGAGCCTGCTTCAGGAGCAGCGTGCGTTCGGCATCCTCATCACTCCGGTCGGTAAGGTCACCGCCGCGATGGAGGCCATCCGCCGCTCCGGCACGCCGGTCGTCCTCGTCGACCGCGGCTCGACCCGCAGGCAGTGCTCGGTGTCGGTCAACGACCGCTACGGGGGTGAACTCGCCGTCGCACACCTCATCAGCCAGGGCCACAAGCGGATCGGATTCGTTGGCGGTCCGATGTCGATCAACCAGGTCAGCGAGCGGCTCGCCGGAGCGCACGCTGCGATGCGGTCCGCCGATCTGGCCGAGGACTCGCTGGTCGTCATCGAGACGCCGCGCCTGGACGTCGCGTCCGGCCGCGCGACCGGCGACGAACTCGCCGCGCTGCCCGCGCGCCGCCGCCCCACCGCCGTCTTCTGCGCGAACGACCTGCTGGCGCTCGGCTTGCTGCAGGACACCATTCGGCGGCAGAAATCCGTGCCGGGCGACCTGGCCATCGTCGGCTACGACGACATCGACTTCGCCGCGGCGTCGGCGGTGCCGCTGACTTCCGTGCGTCAGCCGCGCGCCCAGCTCGGGCAGGCTGCGATGGAGTTGTTGCTCGAGGAAGCGTCCCTGGCCGACGGTCATCAGCACCGGCAGATCGTGTTCGAGCCCGAGTTGGTCGTGCGGGAGTCCACCACCGGATGAAGGTCGCGCTGTTCACCACCTGCCTCGTCGACGGGTTGTTCCCCGACGTCGGCAAGGCGACTATCGCGGTGCTGGAGCGCCTCGGCTGTGCGGTCGAGTTCCCGCTCGCGCAAACCTGCTGCGGGCAGATGCACGTGAACACCGGCTATCCCCGCGAGGCAGTGCCGCTGGTGCGCAACTACGTCGAGACGTTCGCGGGCTATGACGCGGTCGTGGTGCCGTCCGGCTCGTGCGCCGGCGCGATCCGCCACCAGCATGCGGATCTCGCCGAGCAGGCCGGCGATGCGCGATTGGCCGAGGCAGCGCGCGAGAGGGCCACTCGCACGTTCGAGCTGTCGGAGTTCCTGGTGGACGTGCTGGGCGTGACCGATGTGGGCGCGTACTTCCCGCACCGGGTGACCTATCACCCGACGTGTCACTCGCTGCGCCTGCTGCGCGTCGGCGATCGTCCGCTGCAGCTGCTGCAGGCGGTGCGCGGACTCGAGCTCGTGGCGCTGCCGGACGCGGAGTCGTGCTGCGGATTCGGCGGCACCTTTGCGGTGAAGAACGCGGACGTGTCGACGGCGATGCTCGCCGACAAGATGCGCAACGTGCTGACCACGCAGGCAGGAGTGTGCGCGGCGGGCGACGCGTCGTGCCTGATGCACATCGGCGGCGGCCTTACCCGGCTGCACGCCGGCACCCGCACGATGCATCTGGCCGAGATCCTTGCCAGTACCGCAGCGAGCACCGAATGAACCCGCTCAGCAGCGGCCGGCCGTTCCCGGATGCCGCGCGCGACGCGCTGGACAACGCGCAACTGCGGCACAACCTGGGTGCCGCGACAGCGACGATCCGTACCAAGCGCGCGGCCGTCGTCGGGGAGGTGCCGGATTGGCAGCAGCTGCGCGCGGCCGGCGCGGCGATCAAGGACGACGTGCTCGCGAACCTGGACAGCTACCTGTTGCAGCTGGAGGAGCAGGTGACCGGCCGGGGCGGATCGGTGCACTGGGCCCGCGACGCGGCCGAGGCGAACGCGATCGTCACGTCACTGGTGCAGCGGACGGAGTCGACCGAAGTTGTCAAGGTCAAGTCGATGGCCACGCAGGAGATCGGGCTGAACGAGGCGCTCGAGGCGTCCGGCATCACCGCCATCGAAACCGATCTCGCCGAGCTGATCGTGCAGCTCGGCAACGACAAGCCGTCGCACATCCTGGTGCCGGCGATCCACCGCAACCGCGCCGAGATCCGAGAGATCTTCCTGCGCGAGATGCCGGCCGTCGACCCGTCGCTGACCGACGAGCCGCGGGCCCTGGCCGAAGCGGCGCGGCGGCACCTGCGCGCGAAGTTCCTCGCCGCGCAGGTGGCGATCAGCGGCGCCAACTTCGCCGTCGCCGAGACGGGAACGCTGGCCGTCGTCGAGTCCGAGGGCAACGGACGGATGTGCCTGACGCTGCCGCGCACGCTGATCACCGTGATGGGCATCGAGAAGCTGGTGCCCACGTGGCGCGATCTCGAGGTCTTCCTGCAACTGCTGCCCCGCTCCTCGACCGGCGAGCGGATGAACCCGTACACGTCGATGTGGACGGGCGCGACCGAGGGGCAGGAGTTCCACCTGGTGCTGCTCGACAACGGCCGCACCGCAACGCTCGGCGATCCGCGCGGCCGGTCGGCGCTGCGCTGCATTCGCTGCTCGGCCTGCCTGAACGTCTGCCCCGTCTACGAACGCACCGGCGGCCACGCATACGGCTCCACCTATCCCGGCCCGATCGGCGCCGTCCTCTCCCCGCAGCTCACCGGGGTCGCCGCGAACAAGACGCTGCCGTTCGCGTCCTCACTCTGCGGCGCCTGCTACGACGTCTGCCCGGTGGCCATCGACATCCCCACCATGCTCGTGCACCTGCGCGGCCGCGTCGTCGACACGAAGGGTCGTACTCCCGAGCGTGCGGCGATGCGCGCCGCGGCGTGGACGATGCGCTCGCCTGCGCGTTGGACCAGGGCGTTGCGCGCGCTGCGCGTAGTTCGCCTGTTGCGCGGCCGGCGCGCATTGCCTCCGCCGGCCTCGGCATGGACGCGCTCGCGCGAGCTGCCCGTGCCACCGAAGCAGACCTTCCGCGACTGGTGGACGTCGCGATGAGCGCCCGCGACGAGATGCTCAGCCGCATCCGCGGCGCGTTGGCCGACCGGCCGATGCCCGCGCCGGTGACGCGGAACTACCGGTCGGCGGGCACCGCGGCCGGCGACGTCGCAGTGTTCGCCGCCCGCGTCGAGGACTACCGCGCCGCGGTGCACGAGCGCACGACCGTGGACGCGGTGCTCGCCGGGCGCGGCATCGGTCGCATCGTCGTCCCGGACGGCTTTCCCGACGCGTGGCTGCCGTCGGTCGACTCCGAGGTCGAATTAGTTCGCGAGCCCGTCGACGTCGCCACGCTCGACGCGGTGAGCGCGGTGGTCACCACGTGCGCGATCGCCGTCGCCGAAACCGGCACGATCGTGCTCGATCACGGCCCCGGGCAGGGCCCTCGTGCGCTGACCCTGGTGCCCGATTACCACCTCGCCGTCGTCCGGCACGATCAGGTCGTCGCGGGCGTCCCCGACGCCGTCGCCGCGCTCGACCCGAGTCGTCCGCTCACCTGGATCAGCGGCCCCAGCGCCACCAGCGACATCGAGCTCAACCGCGTCGAAGGCGTGCACGGGCCGCGCACGCTCGACGTGCTCCTGATCGCGGACTGACGGCGCGCCGCGTTCGCGATCTTCCTGCGCGTACCGTCACCGGCCCCACCGGACGCAGGAAGATCCACACGCGTGCGCGGTCTTCCTGCTCAGGGGTAGGCCTCGAACTCGATCACCCGGCTGTACGCGTGGTCGTTCGTGTCGGCGATGGACAGTCGCAGCGCGGTGGTGGTGACGGCGTCGAACGTGCTCGTGACGGTGCCGGAGACGTTGCCGCGCACCTGCGCGACCGTCTGCCACTGTCCGTCTTCGAGTGCTTGGACGTCGTAATCGCGCAGCCCCCAGTCAGCTGCCGGGTACGTAGCGGAGTCGAGCGTGTACACGACGGCGCGGCGCAGCGTCACCGGTTGCTCCCACGTGGCGGTCAACGTGTCGGGGAACGCGGCGATCGTGCCGTCATTCCAACCGCGGGCGCTGTCCCAGCCGTCGGAGGTCGTATCGCCGTCGTTGACAGCCTCCGGCGGATGACCCGGGTAGCTGCTCGACGCCGACATCGTCGCGAACCTGACCCAGTCGTCGGTCGGCTGTAGCGCTCCGCCGGCGGATACCCCACCGGCGGTCAGCGTCACAGTGCCGGGGCCGGCGTCCGGCTCAGCGGTGACACCCACCGAGACGGTGGTGCTCCCCTCAGCGGGCACGGTCACCCGGTCGGGCCGCGACGCGGTGTACCCGGCGGACGCGGTTATCGCCGGCTCGACGGCGATGTCGCGCTGCGTCACGTTCTGCAGCGTGAAGTCGGCCGACGCGGAGCCGGTCGGCGGGATCAGCACCGGGTGATCAGGTGGCGAGATCTCGAGCGCGGCGACGGGTGGGTCATTGCTGGTGAACTCCCAGCTGCCCGAGCCCACCGCATAGACCGCCGCGGTGTCGTCGACGTGCAGCAGCCGCGCGCCGGCGGGCGCGGTGCCGGCGCCGTTGCCGAACAGCGGGACGTGCACGGTGGCCGTCGTGTTGGCCGGGATGCGCACGAGCAGGTGCAGCTTGCCGTCGGTCTTCGTCCACGAGGACGCGACAGTGCCCGCTGCCGTCTGCTGCGTGGCCGCCGCGTGATCCAGGCCGCTCGGGACGTGTGGCTCGATCGCAATCTGCGTGTAGCCCGGCGCGGCCGGCTTGATGCCGGCCAGGTCGCGGTAGAACCAGTCGTCGATCGTGCCCTCGAAGGCGTGGTCATAGGACCTGCTGACCCGCTCCCACCGCTCCCACAACGTGGTCGCGCCGAGTCCGATCTGGTAACCCCAGCCCGGGTAGCTGAGCTGCGTGGCAACCGCGAACGCGAGATCCGGGTAGCCGTTCTCGGTCAGCGCGGGAAGCAACTCGCGCGTTCCGGCGTCGCCGGTGTTCAGGTGATTGCCGTGTGCCTCGACGTCTGCGGCGAGGTTGGCGGCCACCTTGCCGACGAGGTCGTGCGGCACCAGCCCGAAGGTCAGCGGGATGGCGTTGGACGCCTGCCGGTAGCCGACCGCGCGATCGGTGCGATAGACGCCGGCCGCGGTGTCCAGGAACGAAGCGTTGAACGCCGCCTTGATCTCCCCCGCCAGCTGCTCGTAGTGCGCTGCGTCGGCGTCGCGGCCCAACGCGCGCGCGGCCTGCGCGGTCGCGACGGCGTCCTTGTAGTAGTAGGCCGTCGCGCTGAGCTGCGGCCCCTCCGGCGGCGCGAACGCGGCGGTCTCGTGCACCGGATCGGGATTGGGCGAGGCCCAGTCGCCGTAGACGCCGCGTTGGATGAAACCCGTCGCCTGCGTCGTCAGGTAGTCGACGTAGCGGGCCATCGAGTCGAAGCTGGTCGCGAGGACGTCCGTGTCGCCGTAGTCCTGGTAGAGCTGCCACGGGATGAGCACCAGCGCGCCAGCCCACTCCGGGTCGTTGTAGCCGGCCGGGAACGGATTGGGCGACAGCTCGACGCCGGCTCCATTGCTGTTCTGGTCGTCCTGGATGCTGATCAACCAGTTGCGGTAGAAGTTCCGCATCCCGAAGTTGTCCGTCGTGGTCGCGCCGAGCACGGACGCGTCGTCCAGCCAACCGCGCTTCTCGAACTCCGGCGTGTCCGTCAGGATCGAGTGCAGGTTGTTCAAGATCGTGCGCCGGGTATTGGCGTCGATCGTGTTGAGCAGCGGGTTGGACAAGCTGAACGAGCCGGCAGAGGCGACATCGCTGTGCACGATCTCGGCCTGCACGTCGCTCGCGTCGGGGACACCCGGATAGCCGTCGACCTGGATGTATTGGAAGCCCTTGTAGCTGAAGCTAGGTTCCCAGGTCTGTACGCCCGGGTCGTCGGAGAGTATGTAGCGATCGGTCTGGACGGGCCCGTTGGTGAGGCCGGAGTCGCCGTCGTTGTCTACCGTGCCGTCCGGGCGCAGCCGCTCGCCGTAGCGCAACGTCACCTCGGTGCCGGCCGGGCCGCGCACCCGCAACCGGGCCCAGCCCGCGGTGACGACAGGGAACCGGAACACGTAGGTCCCCGGCGCGGGATTGCTGATCCGTTCGGCCGTCATCGAGCCGACGACGCGGATGGGCGGGGTCCGCTCCGCAACGAGTTGCGCCGTCGGCGACTCGACGACCTCGGCCGGTGCCCAACTGCCCGCGTCGAAGCCGGGGCTGTCCCAGCCCGGGACGGCGCGCCGGGCGTCGTAGGTCTCGCCGGCGTAGATGGAGTCGCGCATCGTCGGGCCGTCGTGTGTGCGCCAATCGCCGTCGCTGACGACGGTCTGCCGGCTGCCGTCGGTGTAGTCGATCTGGAGCTTGAAGATCATCTGCGCCGTGTCACTCAGCCACGGCGCGCCGCCCCAGTACTTCGTGTCGCCCGGATACAGCCCGTAGAAGCCGCGGCCGAGCGTGACGCCGACGGCGTGCGCGCCCTGGGACGCCACCGCGGACGTGACGTCGTAGGACGCGTACTCCGCCGTCTTGTCGTAGGCGGTGAAGCTGGGGTCGAGGACCCGGTCGCCGATTCGCTTGCCGTCGATAGAGAGGACGTAGTAGCCGAGCCCGCAGATGTAGGCGCGGGCGCTGGCGACCTGCTTGCCGACCGCGAATCCGGTGCGCAGCAACGGAGCTGGGATGGCGGACGGGAAGCCGCTGAACTCGCCCGGGATGACCTCGGCGATCCGGGTCCATTGCGCCGACGGATCCTGCTCCCAGTCCTTCGTGACGGTGATGCGCACGGCGGTCGTGGTGACCGGCGCGTCGAACTGGACGTAGCGCGTGACGTCGGTGTCGCCGGTGACGTTCGCCTGCGTCTGCCAGTTTCCGGCGCCGTCGAGGGTGTCCACCGTGAAGTCCTCGGCACCGCCTGCCGGATGCGTCACGATCGTGATGCCGGGCAACGTCACGGCAGTTGGCGCGGTCACCTGGAGCCAGTCCGGGAAGACGTTGATCGTGTTGTCGTTCCAGAACGTCCCCTGATCACCGTCCAAGGCGTTCGACGGATCGAAGCCGTTCGTCGGATGCGGATGTGTCGAGGACGCGGTCGCCACCGTGCCGGCCGGCCAGTGCGGCACGCCGTCGTCGGCGCCGATCCACTTCGCGCCGGACCAGTCGTCGGGCGTCAGCAGACCCATCTCCCACCAGGCCGGTGCGCTCCAGGCCGAGGCGCTGCCGCCCCCGTCCCACACCCGAACCTGCCAGAAATACCGTGTCGCGGACTTCAACGCCGGCCCGCCGTAGGCGATCCCTGTCGATCGCGCGGACTGGACGACGCCGCTGTCCCAGGTCAAGGTGCTGCCCGACGTCAACGCGCTCTCGCTGGCGGCAACCCGCACCTGGTAGGCGCTCTGTATCGCGTCGTTCGTCGTTGCGCTCAGCAGCCACGCCAGCCGCGGCCGGGCCACGTCGACGCCGAGTGGGTTCACGTCGCCGTCGGCCGTCATCCTCGTGACCTGAAGCGCACCGGCCGCGGCCATCGCCGGTCCCGCCGCCGCGGCTCCGAGCCCGGCCGTCAACACGACGACGCCGGCCAGCACCATCGAGATCCGTCGCATCGGCATCGCCATCCCGGGCCACTCGCGGTTGAAAGGATTCACCGTTCTCTGCCGCCCGCAGGTTACGCAGCGCCCATTTGTCCGACAAGGGGCGAATGCCCGAATGGCCGATTGCGGCCATTCCTCTTCCGCTCGGCGCATCGGCGTCCTTATTCTCGCGTCGATAGCCGCAGATGAATCGTTTCAGACACAACGGGCGGGACCGTCGCCCCATGCGGAGGCCGCGCCGAAGGAGCGGAGGCTCGCATGCCGCTGAACTATCGGTCCGTCCTCGCCGTGGTGATCGCGTTCATCGCGGCGATCGCACTCGGCATGGTGTCGCCCGCGCCGGCGAGCGCGGCGGTGACAAGCATGCTGGTCAACTTCGACACCGCAGGCCACCAGTTCGTCCGCTTCGACACCGACGGCAACGCGGTCGACGCACACGACGGCCAACTCGCCCGCTACGGGGACAACTACTACCTGTACGGGACGAGTTACGACTGCGGCTACCGGTGGCAGCTCAATTCGCGGTTCTGCGGCTTCAAGGTCTATTCCTCGCCGGATCTCGTGCACTGGACGGATCGCGGTTTCGTCGTTCCGGCGTACCAGTGCCCGAACTGCTTCCGGCCGCACATCCTGTACGACCCGCACACCAAGAAGTACGTGCTCTGGACGAACGACGGCAGCGTGCAGGGCAACTTCCGGGTTTACACGAGCGCCACACCGACCGGTCCGTTCACCGAGCAGCCGCTGCCGACGCTCGCGTACAGCGACTGCGGTTGGGACTTCGGGCTCTACCAGGATCCGCAGACCGGGCGCGGCTACATGGTCGACACCGACTGTCCGGACGGCGCCCGCGGGCTGATCGTCCAGGAGTTGAACGCGGACGACCTGTCGGCCGACGGCAACTACTCGATCATCCACATGCCCGGGCCGGTCGAGTCGCCGTCGATGTTCTCGCGGAACGGGACGTACTACATCGCGATGTCCGACCCGACGTGCGGCTACTGCCCGTCGACCGGCACGGGATACTTCACCGCGCCCACCCCGCTCGGCCCGTGGACGGGCGCCGGCACGGTGAGCCCCTGGCAGATCGAGAACGGCGCGCTGCACGTCGCGGGCGGTGAGATCGCGGTCTCCTCGGCGGGCGCGTCGTGGACCGACTACACGCTCGCCGCCGACGTCACCCCGCTGCAGACGGCGAGCCAGAACGGCACGACGTACGCGCAGGCCGGCCTCGCGGTGCACATGTCCGACGGCGGCAGCGGCTACGCCTTCCTGCTGTCCAACTACCCGTACACGTCGCCCGCGCAGTCCGGCTACGTGGCGTTCGTGAAGTTCCAGAACGGCGGGGCGGTGTCCGTCCAACCGCAAGCGCTGCCGTTCGCGGTCACGGGCGGCGACGCCTACCACGTCGCGATCACTACGTCGGGGAACACGATCACGGTGGCGATCAACGGGACGACCGTCGACACCGTCACCGATGCGAGCTACCCCACCGGCAAGGTCGGCTTCCGCGAGTTCGGGCCGAACAACGAACAGGCGGTGTTCGACAACGTCCAGGTGACGCAGCCGGACGGCACCGCGTTGCTGAGCGACGACTTCTCCGGTGATCTGTCGAAGTGGAACGCGCCACCTACCGCGCTCCGCTCGCGGTTGTTCACCGACACCTCCTGCGGCGGTCAGCCGTCGTTCATCGCGCCGCCGATCCCGCAGCGCAACGGCGACCCGCTGTTCCTCTACGGCAGCGACCTGTGGAACGGCGGCCCGAACGAGGCGCTGGCCAACTACTTCTGGGCACCGCTGAAGTTCGCGCGAGACGGATCGATAAAGCCGATCGACTGCTCGCCTAGTGTGTCGGTCGACCTCGCTGTCGGGCAGCAGGGCCAGCAGAACCCCGTCGCCGACCAGGACCAGAGCAGCGGCGTCGACGGCTTCACGACGACCTGCGACGTCGGCGGCGACACGCAGCGCATGCAGACGTTCACCGCCGGCCGGACGGGCACGCTGGAGCAGCTCCGGTTCACCGGGTTCCAGGCGGCCACGCCCGCGTGGACGGGATCGCCGCCGGATGCGCCGCTCACGCTGACGCTCGCGACGCGCACCGCGCAAGGCGGCGTCGGGACGGTGCTCGCGCAGCAGTCGTTCGACGCGAGTTCGGTCGGTTGGTCGCCGCGCAGCCTGGTGATGACGCCCGGCGTGCACGTGAGCGCCGGCGATTCCTACGCGGTGATCGCGTCCTCGGCCACCACGCAGGGCTGCTACGGCGTCGCGACCAGCGACGCGAACCCGTACGCCGGCGGGCAGGCGGCCACGAGCGCGGACGGCGGCCAGTCGTTCACCACGCAGCCCGGGACGGACCTGAAGTTCCTGACCGTAGTGAGGACGCCCTGATGGAGCACGACACCGCGAACGACCGGCCGGTGTTGAACCGGCCGGTCAGCCGATCCGCCTTCCTGCAGGGCGCGGCCGCCGGGCTGGCCGGGATAGCCGGCCTCGACCGCGTGCTGTCCGCGCCGAACGCGCAGGCCGCACCGGCGCCGGCCGCCGCGAGCGAGCCGCAGCTCGCCGCCTACTACTTCCCGCAATGGCACGTCGACCCGCGTAACGCCGCCTGGCACGGCGACGGGTGGACGGAGTGGCGGCTCGTGCAGGACGCGCTGCCCCGTTTTCCGAAGCACGACCAGCCGAAGGTGCCGCTCTGGGGTTACCAGGACGAGAGCGATCCGGCGGTTATGCAGAACAAGATCGCCGCCGCGGCCGACCACGGCCTCGGCGCCTTCATTTTCGACTGGTACTGGTACGAGAACTCGACGTTCCTGGCCCGCGCACTCGAACAGGGATTCCTGCGCGCGCCCAACAACGACCGCTTGAAGTTCGCGCTGATGTGGGCCGACCAGGACTGGTGGGATCTCTACCCGCAGAAGCGGGCCCGCTTCCTGACGTCCGAGCCGTACGAGACGCAGTTGCCCGGCGCGACCTCGCTCGACTCGTTCCGCACGATGACCGACTACGTGATCGAGAACTACTTCGGCCATCCCTCCTACTGGATCGTCGACGGTGGCCGGTACTTCTCGTTCTACGACCTCGGCATCCTGCAGGCCGGGCTCGGCGACCCGTCCCAGGTGCGCGCGGCGCTCGACGACTTCCGGGCCCGCGCCGCCGCTGCCGGCCGCGGCCCGCTGCACCTCAACGCCGTCGTCACCCAGTTCCTGCCGAACGCGAGCGAGCTCGTCCAGCAGATGGGCTTCGACAGCGTCACGAACTACACCTGGATTCACTTCGAGTACGAGAAGTTCCAGGGCGTCACCACGCCGTACTCGACGGTCCGCCGCGCGGTGCAGGCCGACTGGCCGACTCTCGACACGCAGTACCCGGTGCCGTACATCCCGAACGTCACGGCCGGATGGGACGCCAGCCCGCGCGCCAACCAGACCGACACCTACGACAAGGTCGGCTACCCGTTCGAGACGATCCTGACCGGCAACACGCCCAGCGAGTTCGCGACTGCGCTCAGCGCGCTGCGCGAGTTCCTCGCCCAGCCGCAGCGCACGCTGCGCGTGGCGACGATCAACGCGTGGAACGAGTGGACGGAGGGCAGCTACCTCGAGCCGGACAAGAGCACCGGGTACGCCCGCCTCGACGCGATCAAGAAGGTCTTCGGCTAGCCCGCAAAGGCGGACCCACCCCCTCACCATCGTGATCAACAGGCCCGAAACGTCGTGTCGCGACGTTTCGGGCCTGTTGATCACCGTTCTGGAGCGAAGATCTTCGGCTAGCTGACGGACGTCTCGAACTTCAGGTCGCGGCCCGCCTCCGCCGTCCACGTCTGTCCGCCGTCGGTGCTGATCGACTCCGCCCCGGCGCCGTACGGGTCGGCGTCGTTGTAGACGAAGCCGTAGCAGCCGCGCGTCGCGTCGGGCGCGGCGATCTCGACCGCGTACCGCTGGCCCGCGACGACCGGCAGCTCCGGATCGCCCGCGACCTCGGTCGGCGACCACGGCACGGACGCAGCCGGCACGGCGGTCGACCACATCGCAGCGCCCGGTCGGCCGTCCGCGTCGAGCGCGGCGACGCGCAGCGTAAGCGCCACGCCCACGTGGTTGTCCTGGAACACGGTGACGGCTACCCGGCGCAGCGTGCCGGTGCGGCCGGCGACGAAGGTCTGCATACGCGTGACCGCGCCGTGCACGTCGCAGAACGCATGGAAGCCGGCCGTGCCGCTCGTCTGATCGAGCCCGGGCGGCGGGTCGTCGGTGCCCTGCTTCAGGCCGGCGAGTGCGAAGGAGTAGCGCAGGCCGCAGCGCAACGGCAGCATCGAGCCGTCGGCGGCGAAGCGCAGCGGCTCCCAGTAGCGGGTGGCGAGCGCTTCGTTCTGGTCGCCGTTGTTCCACCGGTCGCTCTGGAACAGGTATACGCGTCCGTCGGGCGACGGCAGGACCGCGACGTCGTCCGGCTGACCACCGCATGAGTCGTCGCTGATGGGGATGCCGCGCGGGCGCGTCACGCCCTCCCACTGCCCCATCCCGTTGCGGAAGTCGTCTGAGAAGAGCACCGTCCCGTCCGGTGCGGTGACCTTGACGTTCGAGAAGCTCGCGCTCTCCCCGGTGTCCTCGCGCAGCCCGACGCGGCCGGAGCTGTAGGTGGCGTCGGTCGTCGTGTCGACGAGTTGCCCGTCGACGTAGGTCTCGATCGTGCTGCCGCGCACCGACGTCCGCACCGCGTACTGCTGACCGGCGACGATCGGGAACGGCAGCTTCACCGTCTGGATCCAGCTGATCTGCCCGTTTACGTAGCGGACCTTGGTGAGGCTGCCGCCGTCGTTGCCCGGGTACGGGTAGTTGCCGATGATCCACGCGTAGGTGTCGTTCAGGTCCTGCGCGCGGAAGAACCAGCCGGACTGTGCGTACTGGCCGCCGTGCCCGGTCTGGTACGGGATGGTGTCGAAGCTGTAGTCGTAGTCGGTCCAGTCCGCGCCGGCGTTGGTGAGCGTCTTGACGCTGTTGAGGTAGGCCTGTCCGTCGCTGGTGGGCACGTCGCTGCGAAGCACCGTGTGCCAGGGACCGAGTGGTGTCGGCGCGGTGACGTAGGAGGCGCCGGTGCCTGCGCAATACGCGCAGTACGGGTCGGACAGCACCATGTAGTACGTGTCGCCGTGCTCGAACAGCGACGGCGCCTCGGTGTGGATCATGCCGAGCCGCACCGCCTGCCCCGCGCCGCTGGTGTAGCTGGCGTCGAGCTTCTCCACCGCGATGTCGTAGTCGGCGTTGGTCACCGAGTGCGCGAGGTAGGCGGTCCCGTCGTCGTCGACGAACAGGTCCATGTCACCGCCGCCGTTGTAGACGAGGTGCGGTGTCGCGACCTCCGTGAACGGTCCGACCGGCGTGTCTGCGACGAACACGTGGTAGTTGACGGTGTTGTCGTAGGTGTTGACCCACAGCACGTATTTCCCGGTCGCCTTGTTGTACGCGACGTGCGGCCGGTAGCAGGACAGCGTCGCGCTGTCGCAGCGCGATTGCCAGGCGGCGGTGTTCGGGTCGAAGAGGTAGCCGCGGTCGCGCCAGTGCACGAGGTCCGCCGACGAGTAGACCTTGAAGCCGCACCAGGGTGTGGTCGGGCGTTCGAGGCGGACGTACCCGCAGCCGTAGGACGTCCCGTAGAGGTAGTACGTGTCGCCGAAGCGTTGGATCTCGCCGTCGTGGGCGTCGATCGCGTTGCCGTGCGTGTCGAATCGGAACGTGCCCTGCGTGCCGTTGACGACCGTGGTCGAAAGATCGGTCGATGCGCGCGCGTGCGCAGGGGCGGCGAGCAGGCCGAAGGACAGCAGCAGCGTCGTCGCCAGAAATGCCGGTATTCGTCTCATCAGTCGAAGTACCCCACGTCGTCGAGCTGGAAGTGCGGCGCCCATGTCGCGTCCGTGCCGAGCGCGGAGAAGCCGACTTCGATCCGGGTGATGTTGTTGCGCTGCGCCCAGTCGCCCACGTCGACACTGAGCTCGTTCCACTGGTCCGTCTTCATCGTGGGAAGTGCGGCGCTGCGACTGGCGGTGCCGCTCCAAAGCGTCACGTCCGCCTGGTAGCCGCTCGCGCCGGGTGCGCCGCCGTAGGCGTCGATCCACACCGTGAACGACTCCGCGGCGGAGAGGTCGAGCGGCGTGCCGGGCGTGAGCACGACGGTCTTCACGGCGGAGGCCGGCGCGGCCACCGCAGTGGCGTCGAGGGCCCGCGCACCCCCGTGCGGCACGCCGGGCCCGTTCGGGAAGCCGGTCACGCTCTGCACCGAGCTGACGTTCTGGCCGGAGGCCCAGCCGTCAGTACCGTCCTCGAAGCCGTACAGAACCGTCTCTGTGGGCGGTGGCAGATCGAGCGGCACCATGAGGTGCGTGTCGCCGTAGTCGAAGCAGACGGTGGGGTGCGCGCGATCGGCGGGCTGGTAGCTCGTGATCGCGGCGCTCACTGTTGTGACGCCGCCGGCCGGGGCGACGGTGCCGAGCGGCAGGTCTTGCGGTGTGAGCGTGATGCCGTCGCAGGGCACGGTCTCGAGCGCGCCGCGGAGCGGGCGGACGTCGTCATTGGTGACCGTCACGATCACGGAGGCGCCGACGCCCTGCCGGCTCGACGCGGCGGCTGCGACGTCGACGTTGCGGGTGTCGGACGGCGCGACGCGGGAGGCGAAGCCGACCTGGTCGATGTCGAAGCTGCCGCGCCAGTCGTCGTCGCTGGTGGCGCGCACCCACACCTTGACGCGCGCGATGCTGCGCACGCCGGGCCACGACGAGAGGTCGAGGCTCACCGGACGCCACGCCCCGGTCGCGTCGACGGGCGCGGTGCCGTACGCGATGCGACCGTCGGCCGCATAGACCTTGACCTCCGCGTAGGTGGTGGTGCCCGGCTGGAACTGGCCCGTAGCCGGGCGCGGGATGCGCAGCGCGAGATCGAGGTGCGGCGTCGCGGCGGCGTCGAGCGGTTGCGCGAAGCGCACGTCGGCGCCCTTCCACGTCTTGGCATCGGTGGACCACGCGGGCAACCCGGAGTCGAAGTGCACGCGCAAGCTGCTGGAGCCGCGGTATGCGCCGCCGTCCACCGGCTCGACCGATGACGCGTTGTCCGAGGCCTGCCATCCGTCGGTGCCGTCCTCGAATCGCGAGACCGGCCTCTCGCCCACGGGCTCGCCGTCGAACTGCATGCCGACCTGCTGCGGTGGCGCCCGCTGGTCGAGTTGCGCGGGATCGAAGCCCGGCACGACCTGCGACCAGTCGCTGATCCCGATGATCGGCAGCGCGAACCTGGTGACGTCCAGTGAGCGTGCCGTGTCGATGTACTTGAAGACGTCGTAGCTGTACTTGTGCGCGCCGGGCAGCGCGTATCCGGCGCGCGCGTCGTCCCACGTCCACAGCCCGAGGCGCAATCCGCCCTCGGCTTGATGATCGACGTGCCGGTGCAGGATGAACGCGTCGATCCCGTCGAGGAACCGTACCTTGTAGTACGCGTAGGCGTAGCACGCGGCCTGCAACTTCTGCGCGTCCGGCGAATCGCTCGGAGTGTTGCAGCCCTGCTCGGACAGGATGATGCGACGCTGCTGGCCCTCATAGGTGAGCCCCGGGCGCTGCAGATATGCCGGCAGCACCTGGATGTTCTTGAACGTGATCAGCGGCGTGGTGTCCGCATGCGTGGTGGCCTGCGTGTCGTGCCAGAACGCCGGGTCGAACAGGTTCTGCGGGTACGGGTGATACGCGACCATCCACGGGAAGTCGCCGCTCTGCCGCGAGAGCGCGGCCAACCCGTCCACCACGTCCTTACCGGGGTACGACTCCGCGGGCCGGCTCGGGTCGTACGGGACCGTCCACTCGTGATCGAGCGAGACGTACACGCGCGGGTCGGCGTAAGCAGCGCGCGCCGCCTGCCAGGCGACGCGCAACGCACGCGCGTAGTACTCGAGGAACGCGGCGAGCGACTGCGGCCCCATGTTCTGCCACACGTACGCGGTGTCGACCTCGTTGCCGACGATGTAGCCGAGCGCGCGTCCGTAACGCTGATCGGTGCGCGTGTAGCGCTGGGTCAGGAACTCCATGGCGGCCTTGAAGTACTCGAGGCCCTGCGCGGTCTTCGTGTCGAACGCGTACACGGTGCCGCCACCGAGTTCGGCGTCCGGGTGGACGAGCCGCGGGAACGCGGAGTTCGGGCTGGTGTCGCGGTACAGGATGAGGATCAGGTCGACGAGCGCGCCGTTGTCCGAGAGCGACTTGATCTGGCCGTCCAGCCCGGTGACGTAGCTGCGGTCGAAGTAGAACGGCGTGCCGTCGACGGGAAAGGTGATCGTGTTCGCCGGGTCGTCGTCGCGCAGCAGCATGAGCTGGTCGAACGCGACGTTGATGGCCGCGTGCTGCACGCCGAGTTCCTCGGCGTCGTCGGCCATCTCGACCTGCAGGCCTTTCTTGTCCGCGACCTGCGGGAAGGGGTAGTCGTTGGTCGCCGCGAACCGGATGTCGTCGACGTAGTGCGGTACGCCTAGCGGTGCGCCGCCGGCCACGGCGAGGAACTTGGCGTAGTAGCGATCGCGCGCACCGTCGTACCGGTCGAAGGATGCGCGGAACGTCCCACTGCCGTCCGGCGTGGCACTCGCGACCGGGGTCGATCCCTGAAACGCGGCGGCGTCCTGCGTCGGGTCCAGTTCGTACACGTCGACGGGCGCCGGATCGTCCGTGCTCCCGGTGACGGTGATGGTGGACTCGTCGATCGCGACCGAGGTGATCCCGGGCGGTTGCGGGCTCGGCTCGGCGAGCGCACGCGCCGGTCCGGTGAATGCCGCCGCGGCGAGCAGCGCCGCGACGGCTGCGGCCCGACGTCGTGCGCGCAACTCAGCTCTTCCAGCCGACGCTGTCGAGCTGGAAGCGCGGCGTCCAGCTGGTGTCCGAACCGAGCGCGTGGAAGCCGATCTCGATCCGGCTGATCGCACTGCGCGGCGCCCAGCCGCTGACGTCGACGGCGAGGTGGTTCCACGCGTCGTTCGAGATCGTCACGTTCTTGGTGAGCGTCTGCCCGCCCGCGCCGGTGAGCGTGACGACCGCCTCGTAGCCGGTGGCGCCCGGTGCGCCGCCGTAGCAGTCGATCGCGGCGAGGAACGAGGTGGCTTGCGTCAGGTCCAGCGGCGCGGTCGGGTCCACGTGCACCGTGCGCAGCGCGCTCGCCGGCGCCGCCGCGGAGGTCGCCTCGAGGCAGCCGCTGCCCTGGTCGCAGTGGCCCGGGCCGTCGGCGAACGAGCTCACCTTGGCGACCGACGTGACGTTCTGACCCGGCTGCCAGCCCTGCGCGCCGCCTTCGAAGTCGTAGACATACTTCGTCACCGACAGCGTGATCGTCGCGCTCGCCTGCGCGGTGATGCCGTCGTCCGCGGTGAACGTGACCGGGATGGGGAAGTCGCCGCTCGCCGCGTTCTCCGGCACCTGGACGTAGAGGTCGACGGCCGTGCTCACCGGCTGCCCGTCGCTGGTCAGCCGGATCGCGGTGTCGGCCGGCTGCACCGTCCAGCCGCTCGGCGCGTCGGCGTGCAGCGTGCCGGACAGGATGTGCGCGGCGCGGCCGGAGACGGTGGCCGACAGATGGACGAGGGCGCCGGGCGGTGCGGTCTGCCGGTCGGGCGCGACGGTGACGTCCACCGAGGTCGGGACGGATGCGAGCCGGGTCGCCTGCACCTGATGGCGACCGGCCGGGACGTCGCTGACATAGACGTAGCTGCCATCGGTGCTGGCGGCCGCGCCGCCCACCGCGTGCTGGCCGTCCCAGACGGTGCGACCGTCGAGCGTGACCGACACAGGCCCGCCCCCGGTGGGCACGGCCAGCCGGCCGACGGTGCCCGCGGGCGCGGCCGTCTGCAGGGTGAAGCCGTCCGAAGTCGCGTGCCACATCGCCTGGATGTCGCCGTGCGGGGTCGGCACCTGACCCTGCGCCCACTTCAGATCGCCGGTATGCGGGACGACGTCATAGTGCGCGAAGCCTGGCGCGGTCGGCGTGACGCCGAGGACCTGCGTGGTCAGGATCGTCGTCGGCGCGGCCGCCCAGCCGTGCGCGAGGCTGGTGAACTGCGCGATGCCCGGCTGGCCGGAGAGGTCGAGCTTCTCGGGCCAGGTGCTGTTCGGATCCTGGGTGAGCTGGTAGCCCCAGAACTTGCGCATCAGGTCGAAACCGCTCTGCTGCGCGATGCCGGTCGGGTCGTCGAGTTGCAGCCGCGCGCTCGCCTCGAAGCCGCTGGGCAGCGGTTCGTAGAACGGGTGGATCGAGGCGTTCGGCGTCGACGGTGCGACGGTCAGCGCGCCGAACCGGCTCCAGCTCGTGCGGTGCAGGTACGCCATCGCGCGGGTGGCCTGCGCGCTGCTGGCGACGCCGGTGAGGATCGCAGTCGCGTTGGCGTCCTGCGGGTAGGCGTCCGGGATCTCGCGGGAGAGCCGGTAGGCGCCGGTCTGGTCGTCCCAGAGCTGGTCGTTGATCGCCTGCTTCACCGCAGTGGCCCGAGCGGCGTAGGTCGCGGCCTGCGCGTCGTCGCCGCGCGCCGCGGCGAGCGCGGCCATCTGGTCGAGGTTGCGCTTGTAGAGCGCATTCACGTAGGTCTCGTGGCCGCAGTCGCTGTAGCCGTAGTGGCCGCACGAGCCGACGGCGCCGAACGCGATGAGCCCCTGCGGATCCTGCGCGCGCACCGACTCCAGCCAGTCCATCGCCTTCGTCAGCGCGCTCCACCAGCGGTCGAGGTAGTCGGTGTCACCGGTGTAGAGCCAGTGCTCGTAGTGGTTGTTGACGAACCAGGTGACGTACTCGCCGTAGGTGCGGATCTCGTCGAAGTTGTGCTGGCCGACCAGGCTCTCGGCGGGCATGTAGCCGTCCGGCAGTTGCTGCGCGGCCAGCGAGGAGAGCGAGTTGTCGACGGCACTGGCGTCGTCGGTGCTGAGGTAGGTCACCGGGGCCTGCACGGCGAGATCGCCCTGCCAGACGATACGGTCGCGCTTCGCGCCGTCGAAGATCACCTCCTGGCTCGGGTCGGCGTGCGGCACCTGCGCGTCGGCGTGATCGGCCTCGCCGGTCTGGTACGGCCAGCTCTTCGCGGTGTTCGACTGCCAGGTGTCCATCTGCACCGTGTATGCGCCCGCGTACCAGATCTTGTTCAGCGTGTTGTCGCTGGAGAGGAACCAGCCGCGGTAGGCGGCCGGGTCGGCCTGGCTGGGCACCGCGCCGAACTGCAGCGAGACACGGTCGAGGGTGATCGAGCCGGCACCGTCCAGGAAGAGCGTCGCGTAGCGGAAGCCGCCGCGCAGTTGCGGGTCGGTGATCGTGGCCGGCGCGCTGTCCAGCGGGAGCAGGTGGCTGTCGGCGTCGTACGTGTACGGGAGGCCGGGGTAGCCGTTCCAGATGTTGGCCGTGTCGCAGCCCGGGGCGTGCGCCGCCTCGCCGTTGTTGTCCTGCGGGTCCAGCGCCATGTAGCGGCGCGACTCGCTGAAGCAGACATGCAGTTGCGGCGGCGTCGGCGAGGTGCTGGTGACGTGCACCTGGATCTTGCCGCCGACCTCCTTGCCGAAGTCGAGCGTCAGCAGCGGCGAGGTGCTCCGGTCGCCGGTGCTCGTCAGCTGCACAGCACCCTTGTGGCTGACGAGCGCGCTCGGGTCGCCGGTGATCGATCCGCCGCGCGGGTCGCCGGACGCCGCGACCGGGTCGACCTGGTGACCGGTCGGCGCGAGCACGTACGGCTGCCATTGGCCCGGGCGTGGCGTGTACGAGCTGTCGCGCCACGGATCACTCGTGGCCGCAGCACCTGCCGCGGGCGCGGTGGCCGTCATCGCGCCGATCAGGGCCGCGACCGTGGCGATCGCCATCGCGCGGCGGCTGCTCCTCATGTGCGATCTCCTCTGCTTGTCGCGGTCAGCCGAGCGTGGCTTGCAAGGTCGTCGAGCCGCTGACGCCGGCCACCTCGAGGTAGCCGTCGTGCGTCGCCACGCCGGACTGCTGCGCCGCGCCCTGCTGCCACACCACGGAGCCGTCCACGCTGAGCTGACTGACCCCCGCCGCGGGGACGCCGACCGTGCCGGTCGTCCCGGCCGGCGCGCTGACCGTGAGCTGGAACGAGGTCGCGCTCCGCTTCCACGCCGCGGTGATGTCGCCGTGCGGCGTGGGCACCCGGCCCTCCGCCCACGTCGGACCGCCGCTCGGGTGCGGCAGCACCTGGAACGTCGCGAAGCCGGCGGAGGTCGGCGTGACGCCGAGGACGTCGTTGGTGAGGTAGGTCGTCGGGGCGGCCGCCCAGCCGTGGCTGAGGCTGGTGTACGAGCCGAGTTGCAGACCGCCGGTCGGCGAGACGTTCTCCCACATCGTTCCCGGCAGCGCGCCGCCGAGCATGTGCACCCAGGTGCGGCGCAGCAGGGACATGGCGGCCTGATCCGCCGCGTCGGAGTGCTGGGCGGCGTAGGCGCCGAGTTCCTGCGCGGTGACGAACGGGCTGACGTAGCGCGGCACTGCGTCGCTGGTCGCGTCGTTGGTCAGGTCGCCCACCGGGGTGGCGAGTTGGGTGGCGAAGTAGCGCAGCACCGACGCTGCGCGATCGGCGGTGGCGACGCCCGCGAGCACCGCCATCGCGTTGCCGTCCTGCGGATGCGCGGTGTCGCCGGGCTTCTCGACGTACGCGCCGGCGTCGGCGTCCCACAGCTGGGCGTTGATCGCGTCCGACGTGCGCGTGGCATGCGCGCGGTAGTCAGCGGCAAGGGGCGAGCCCTGCACGTCCGCGGCCTGCGCCGCCATCGAGAGCACGTGCACGTACAGCGCGTTGTCGTAGGTCTCCTCGCCTGCGTTTCCGTAGCCCCAGTGGCCGGACGCGCCGCCCGGGATGTTCAGCAGCCCGTCTGTACCGACGAGCGATTCGAACCAGGCGACGTCGCCGGTCAGCGTCGGCCAGTAGGTGTCGAGGAAGGTGCGGTCGCCGGTGTAGAGGTAGTGCGTCCAGTAGTTCTGGATCCACCACGCCGCGTACTCGCCCCAGCCCGCCTGGTAGCCGCCGGTCGGTAAGTACACGCCGGCCACCTGTCCGCTGGGGAACGCGCCCTTCGCCATGAACGCGATCGCGTTGCGCGCCGGATCGGCCTCGCCCGTCGACACGTAGGACACCGGCGCGGAGACCGCGTTGTCGCCGCCCCAGATCAGCCGATCGCGCTTGGCGCCGTCGCTGATCACGCTCGCGCCGTCACCGATCGTCGCGTCGTTGTGCACCGGGCCGGGCTGCGCCGGGTAGGGGCGGCCGGTCGTCGGATCGATGCTGTCCATCTGGACGGTGTAGGCGCCTGCGTACCAGAGGCGGTTCAGCGTGTCGTCGCTGGAGAGGAACGCGCCGCGGTAGTCGCGCAGGTGCTCGTTCGTCGGGTCGGCGGTGAAGTGCAGTTGCAGGTTGCTGACGCTTGCCGTCCCGGGCGAGTCGAGGAACACCATCAGATAGCGGAAGCCGCCGCGGATCACCGGGTCGTCCACCGCCTGCTTCCCGCTCACGAGCGGGAAGTAGTGCGTCTCGGTGGCGATGCCGGGCGGGTCCTGGCTGAAGTCCGAGGCGGTCGTCATGAACTGCGTCGTCTCGCTGAAGGCGAGGCCGAGTTTCGGTGCGCCGTCTGTGACGTTCGCGGCGAGCGACGCCGTACCGCCGACCTCCTTGCCGAAGTCGTAGATGACGTACGGCTTGCCGAACAGGTTCGTCGACAGCGTCGTGGTGCCGCTGCCGAGCGCGCCGGACGGGTTCGCCACGCTGCCGCCGTACGGCGGATCGGACGGCGGCGCAGGCTGCGCCGACAGCGCCCAGACGCCGGCGATGCGCGCGCCCGGCCCCGGGTTCGCCGCGTTGCGGAACGTGACTGTCGCGGTGGCCGCCGAGCCGACGACCTTGTTCGGGACGGCGACCTCGTAGTGCACGAGACCGACCATGTCGTGCCACGTGCCGCTCTGGTTCGCGTCCGGCGTTCGCCGGTACACCTGCGTGCCGTTGACCAGGACGTCGTAGCGGACGTCCTGGGCGCCGGCCTCCTCGACGCGCAGCGTGAGGCCGCCGCGCGCCGGCACGTGCAGCCGATAGCTGAACCACGCGCCCGGGTCGCCGGGTCCGGCCTGGCGCACCGTGACACCGTCGGTGTTCGCCGTCGACGACTCCGGGCCGGTCTGCAGGTTGTGGCCGTCCGTCTCGGACACCGACTGCGCCGCTGTCACGTAGTCGCTGTCCGTGCCCCATGACTCGGCGACCGCGACGGGACGCAGCGTGCGCGTGGCCGGGGCGAGGTTGTACTGCTGGGCGTCGGCGAGGCTGGGCAGGCCGAGGTTGCTCGGCGCTGCCGCCGCATCGGGCGCCGCCGGTGCGAGCGCGAGCGCGGCGGCGGCAACGGCTGCCAGGGTGGCGGAGCGGCGGAGGTGGACGGGCACGCGACGGTCCCTCTCGACTCGGCTATGAATCGTTTCAGAATCGTTGCTACCCGGACGAATGCCGCGAAACAACCCGCACACGAAGAATGGCCGAATCCGGACACGCGGCGAGATCGTTCTCACGAGTTGTCCGCCCTCCGGCACGTCAGCACGTACTGAAGGGCGGACAACTCGCGCGGTTGGTCCCAGCTAGTTGGTGATCTTGTACGCATTCCGGGGATGTGGCACCGAAATCCGCACAAGGTCACTGGCTCCCCCCGGCCATGGCACGACGACGCAACCCTCGTTCGTGATCAAGCACGGATGGTCGCTATAACAACCATTTCTGCTTGATCATGAATGGATAGGCGCTACCGAGGCGCGAAGGTCGCGGTGCCGTCCGCGACGTCTTAGATCTGCGCGCCGTCATGGAAGCCGACGTAGTGGATCTCGGCGTTGCCGGACGCGGCGAACGTCTGCGACGCGTCCGCCGCCGGCATGTAGACGCGCGCGGCCGTGTTCGGCGGCACGGTCACGGTGCAGCTGGAGCGCGCGGGCTGACCACCACCGCGCCGCCGACGGGTCGCCGAGCGTTTCCCGGGCGCGCTGCGGAGACACCTAGGCTGGCTTTTACGGGACCAAACGGAGGAGCTGCGCGATGGCTTTCTTGCACTACGGATCGGCGCTGTCGATCAGGCTGAACGACACGGCCATGAAGCTCGCCACGGAGGCCATCGCTGCGCACGCCACGCGCGGCGGGTGGGTGACGGCGGCGGACGAGGACGGTCGCGCGTGGTCTTTTCTCGTGTCGGCCGGCATCCCGATCTGGATCGACGAGAACGAATGAATGGGCGGCAGCTACTGCGACGTGTAGCCTGGAGGAGGCCAGGCTCGTCCCGCACGGCGGCCAATCGGTGCCGGTCCATCACTCCCCTGGTGAACGGATACTGGTCGCAAACCGACCAGATCGGGGACCCGCACGGTTGATTTCGCGTCCCAGCCTTCCGCCCGTCCGAACTCGCCACCTGCGAGGCGGCGCGGTGACCGGGTTGCGCTCGGCGACGTCTCCCCGGCGAGAGGGATCGCCGCATGTGCTCGAGATGCCGGGTTGGCGGCCGATCGTGCGGCGGGTGGCGACGACGCTGGCGACGGTGTCGCTGTTGCCGATGACGGTCTTCTACACCTCGATGTCGCTGTTCGGGCTACGCACCGCGGCGCTGGCCGCGGTAGGGCTCTGCTACATCGGCATGCTGGTCAGGCGAGCACGCGGCAGACGCGTGCTGGCCGCCGCGTTGGTCACTGCCGGTCTGTTGTCACTCCGCGCGGTGATCATGTGGTGCACGGGCAGCGCACTGATGTACTTCCTGCAGCCGGTTGCCGGCACGCTAGCCGTCGCCACGGTGATCGCGGTGACTGCGCTGGCGGGGCGACCGGTGCTCGACCGACTTGCCCACGAGTTCTGTCCGTTCCCCTCCGAGCTGTCGTTGTGGCTGCGCGGAGCCAGGTTCTTCACCAGGCTGTCGATCGTGTGGTCGGTGACCTACCTGATCAATGCGATCGGCACGGTCTGGCTGCTCACGCACGCCTCGCTCGGCGGTTTCATCGTCCTCAAGTCGGTGCTCTCCCCCGCCGTCACGCTGTGCGCCGTTTTGACGTCGTACGCCATCTTCCGATTCACGGTGCGTCACGAGAACGTCCGGATTCGCTGGGCGCATGATCAACCGTGGGCCGCCGCAACCCGATTCGCCTGAGGCGATTTGGCGACGCGACGCTAGTCCGAGCGTTTCACGCCGCGCAGCACAGACCTCGCCGCGTCGTCTCGCGTGATGCCGGCCTCGTCAGCGAGGGCGTCGAGTTCGCCGCTGGCCTGCGCGGGCGTGCGCCCGCGTCCGATAAGGACCCCGATCGCCTGGTTGATCAACGACGTAGCCTGCGCGATCCCGCCCGGATCGGTGCCGGCGGGGCTCAGATGCTGATCGAGAGCGAACTGATGGAGTTCGAGTCCCGTCAGCCACGACAGGTCGGCGGCCAAGTCGACGAACGCACCCGGGCTCGCCGCGTAGAGGATCACGCCGATACGCGGACCGGTCGCGTCGGCGACCAGCGACATCATCAGCGAGGCGCGGACCTTGATCGGTGCTGCGAGCTCCTCCATGGTCGTAAAGCGCCGTTCGCGGCCCGGGTCGCCCATGGTTACCGTCAGTCCCAGATAGGAACGCAAAGCCACCCTGGCGTCCGAGCCCAGCTGACGCAGCGTCGCGGCAATGTCGGCGCTGGGCTCGTCGAGAGCCTGAGTGAGGAGAGCGAGGTCTGCGGCCAGTGCCGCGGTGATCTCCACGACGCGTGTGCTCCGCTGGGCGCTCCCGAACGCGCCGACTAGGCATGCCTGGTGCCGAGCACAGCAAATCGCGATGCGCGGTGCGGAGACCGAGACGGGAATCAGGACGGGTCTCGCGTGCAACTCCGCGTGGCCCAACGTACTCGGCTTGCGCCACCCAGCGATCTACCGCGGTCAGGATGCGCTGTGCCGTGCCCGGGCCCGGCGAACGGCCTCGTCGACAATGCGCCGCGCAACCTCCGCAAGTTTGACGTGTTCGGTCTGGCTTATCTCCCGGAGCCGCGCAAACGCCTCCTCCGCACTAGCTCCGGTGCGACCGCGCAACAGGCCGATGGCCTGGTCGATCACCGGTCGAGTGTTCAGCGCATTCTGCAACTGCGCCGCGAGGGCCTGTGCCTGGGTCAGCAGTTGCGCGTTGTGCACGGCAACGGCCGCCGGGGCTGCGAACAGCTCGCCGAGGTGGGCGGCGTGTTCGCCGAACGCGTCCTTGCCGCGGGCGTAGACGTTGATCGCCCCGACCGTGTCGCCCGGCGGCAGCATGAGCGGCAGCGACAGCGCGCTGTGCACTCCGAGACGCCCGGCGCGGGCCCCGAAGCGTGGCCACCTCCGCTCCTCCCCGAGCGAACCCGCACGCACCGTGCACGCCTCGAGCGCGGCGGTGATGCACGGACCCTCTTTGACCGTCACGTACTGGATCTCGTCGATCTCCGTCACGAACGGATGGCTCGCGGCCAGCGCCTCGACCTGATGCACTGCGCCGGCAACCTCGAGCAGCGTGACCCCTGCCCCTTCGGCACCCGGAATGGCGTTCGCCGCGAAGGTGGCGACGCGCGTAAGAAGTACGTCAAGGCCCTGGCTACCGGTCACCAAGCCGGCGAGGGCGGCGAGGCTGGCTTGCAGGTCGGCGACGTCGGCCGCGCGCTGCTCAGGAGTGAGCTCGCGTGCCGACTCGCATGGCTCGGGCGCGCCGTCAACCATGGGGTGATAGTGCCTGGCCTGACCGCAGCCGCGCCAGACGCCAGCTCGGATGTGCTGAGAGTGGCCCCACGCGCGGCGCCGTGTCGGGTAACCTCCAGGGTGCTAGGAATCAGCCAGCCCGGGCCGACACGTCCCGAACGTGGCCGTGAGCATTCGCTCGTAGCCGGGCATCCGGGTGATCTCTCCGTCAGGTGCGTCCACATGATCATTCGTTCTCTGCTGCCAGTCCACGCACATACCGCGGTGCCCCGATGACGGCGGCCGCGCCGACCGTCGAGCGCGGGAGTGACTTTGCCGCGCTCGTGCGCACCGTTCGCGCCGCCGGATTGTTCGAGCGCCGCTTGGTCGCTTACGGGATACGCGGCTCTCTGACACTGGGGGCCTACGCCGCCATCTGCATCGCGGTGGTCTGGGTGGGCAACTCCTGGTACCAGTTGATCAATGCCGCCGTCTTCGGCCTGGCGTGGGGCCAGCTGGCGTTCCTCGGCCACGATGCCGGCCACCAGGCGATCTTCACGCGGCGCCGCCTGAACGACGTCCTCGGCCGGGTGCTGGGCAACCTACTCGTCGGGCTCAGCTACGGCTGGTGGGTGGACACGCACAATCGCCATCACGCGAATCCGAATCACGAAGAGCGCGACCCGGACGTCGGTGACGGCGTGCTGGCGTTCACCGTCGCCCAGGCCACGAAGCGCACCGGACGGGTGAGCCGGTTCATCGCGCGCCGGCAGGCCTGGCTGTTCTTCCCGCTGCTTGCGCTCGAGGGCATCAGCCTGCACGTCGACAGCGTCGCCGCGGTGACCTCCGACAGGTACCGAAGTGCCCGTGGCGGCAGCCGGCGCTTCGAGGCGCTCGGTCTGATTGCGCACGCCGTCCTCTACGTGACGTTGCTACTGCTGGTGATGTCCCCGGAAAAGGCGGTGGCGTTCGCGGCCGTCCACCAGGCGGTGTGGGGCATCTACATGGGATCCACGTTCGCACCGAACCACAAGGGGATGACGATCGTCGCAGCAGGCGACCGCCTCGACTTCCTGCGGCGTCAGGTGCTGACGTCGCGCAACGTCCGGGGCGGGATGCTTACCGACTTCGCGCTCGGCGGGTTGAACTACCAGATCGAGCATCACCTGTTCCCGAGCATGCCGCGTGGCTCGCTGCGCCACGCACAGCCCCTCGTGCGTGCCCACTGCGAAGCGCTCGGCGTGCCGTACTGCGAGGCGTCGCTGTTCGGTTCGTACCGCGCCGCATTGGCCCACCTGAGTGCGATGGGAGCCCCGCTGCGCCGCACCCGGCCGGAACCGGCGTAGCGTCGGCTCCACACGCGCACCACGGCCGGGAGCGCAGCACGGATGCATTCCAACGACTTGGGAGAGCGCATGCCGAAACAACGACGGTGGTGGACGTCAAGGTCACGGGAGCCGTGAAGAAGGGCGAGTGACGACCTCGTCCACGCCGACGATGAGACGCGGCAACTCAGCGACGCCGACTTGGACGCCGACCTGATCGGACGCGCCGTGCTCGATGCCGCGGGCGATCGCATCGGGAACGTGTCGACGCTCTACGTCGACGCTGATACCGGGGATGTGTCCTTCGCCGGCGTGACGCTCATCCGACGCTTACGTCGCCGGATCGTATTCGTGCCGCTCATCGGCGCGACGCTCAGACGCGCGTCGATCACGGTCAGATGCGGCAAGCAGCTCGCCCGGCGAGCGACGTGCGTGCGCCACGGACAGACGCTGTCGGCCGAGGGAGAAGCGGCGCTGTTCGCCCACTACGACATGCCGTACGAGCCGCGCGGAGGGCACCGGGTTCGCCGGCTCAGTCGATACGCCTGACCGACGGGCCGCGTAGAGTCAACGTCATCGCAGGGCTCGTCGCGTTGACGCGAAGTCAACTCGCCCTCGGTGCGGGTTAGACGCATCCGCCGCACCAGCGCTGCCCAGATGTAGTGCCGGCTGCGGCGGAGCGGAATGAGGGCGGTAGTGAACATCGACGAGCACATCCTGGCGGCACTCGCCGCCAACGACCGTGGACCGCTGTCCATCAGCGAGTTGGCGCGCCGACTCGGGATCAGCCCGCAAATCGTGCTGCCGGCAGCGCACCGGTTGGTGGACGGCGGGCGGGCTGACGCCGCGCTGGCGACGGTCCATGGCGTACCCACGCTGCGCGGGCTGATGCATCGGCGCGTGCCGACGCCGGGTGGCGAATAAGCGCTTGGCAGCCGGCGCGGCTCCGCTGCGGACGTCCCCGTCATCGCGTCATGACGCTCCGTGAGCCGCGCCTGGTCATCGCCGGCCGGCCCGCGCGCCGCGATCACCTGCACGGGGCATGGTGGCCGTACAGCCGCGACATCGAATGCGAACTCGCGCCGATGCTCACGATGGTCGGCACGCGATTCCGCACCGTGTTCGGCGTGGCACTCAGCCGCGTCGACTGGCCGAGCGGACCGCTGGCTCGACACCTCGCCGGCCCTGCAACCATCACGTGGGACGACTGGCTCGAGCCGCACCTCGCCGTCCTGTATTGCGGCCGGCGGATCCGGATCGCGCTGCTGGTGCTGCCACCGGACATGCCCGAAGAGATCGCCCTCACTGCCACGCTCATGGCGGTAGCACCCGGGAACAACCGCACACCGAGTCAGACGCTGGCAAGGGCCCGCGAACAGGCAACGGCATCGCCAGGCTGAGCCGTTGGGTGCTGCGGCCTGCGGGTCGCCCGGCTGTCCCGAAGTCGTGCCATCGGACCGTCGTCGGATGCCAGGTCGCAAGATGGCGCGCCACGAGGTAGATGTGCTCGACCACCGGCAGGCCGAGCACCGGCGGTATCGCCGCCAGCCATGGAGCCAGGTCCTTGTCTCGGACGATCGTGACCAGGCCGTCGGCCGGTTGCTGGCGCACAATGAATCCGCGGTCCGCGCCGACGACTGCGACGACCCCGTGAACCGCGACGTTCAACCGGGCTGCTGCACTGAACAGGCCGGCTGCGCGGCGCGTCTCGTGGCGGCTGTTCCTGACGTACGGCTGATTGAAGCCATTCACCTTGACCGTGTCGCCGCGTGCCCAAACCGTTGCCTTCGGGTGGTGCTTCACGTTGATCGTGAACACGCCGCCGGGACAGATCACCACATGGTCGATGTCGCTGTCCCGCTCGCCGACCGGCACCGCGTGCAGCACGCGCCACTGCGCCCCGAGACGGTCGAGCCGACGCCCGACCTTTTCTTCACCCTCCGCGCCGATGTGCCAGTTCCGCTGCTCGGTCTTGAGGCCGACGGCCCGGGCGAGCCGGAGGCGCACGGGCGCCTGCGCAGTCAGCTCACGAGATTGTTGCCGGGCGGCCTGGCCGGGTCGGTTCAGCGCCAGGTCGCGATCCGCGAGCAGCGCACGGCCGGACGGCGTGCCGGCAGCGACAGCAGCCGGCGCAGGGTCGCGAGCATTCTCGGGCCGGCTGTGCCGCGGCCGGTACTCGACCGCCGTCCGCTCCTCGCACGCCTTGGCGAACATGATGGCGGTGGCCTCCGCGACAATCTCGCGGCACTCGGGACGCGGGCAGTGAATGTCGCCGGTCTTGAGATCGCGATAACCCAGATCCGCACCGCCGGCCTTGACGTACGCGCGATCGTGCCCGTAGCGCCGCCACCGCCGTACCTCGGGCGTTGACGAATCGAGTGGGTCCGCGGACACGAGGCGCTCCTCGCCGTTTCGGCGACTCCCCCGGAGATCGACATCTGGTGATCAACAACGCTAACAGCGCCCCGGTGACTGATCCTTGACCGAATTTCTGTGAACGTTCACAATGGCAGAAATCCGGCAATTGGGGCGGCTCGCCCTGCCGATGGGCTGGCTCTCGGAGGTGGCATGAGTTCCGTGACCCGACGTCGTTTCCTGGGGATGTCCGCCGCAGGGATCACGGCGGCAGCAACGACCGGTGTGCTGCGCGGCCCAACGGCACACGCGGAGGCGCGGGCGCAACCCCTGCCTCGCTACGTCGGCGCCGGCAGCACGGCACCGGTCCGGCCGTTCCAGCTTTCCGCTGTGCGGCTCGGCAGTTCCCTGTTCCAGGAGAAGCGGGATCGGATGAAGGACTTCATCCGACAGTTCGACGGACGTCGCTTCCTGGTCCTGTTCAACAACAACGCCGGCCGGCCGAATCCGCCGGGCGTGCCGGTGGTGGGCGGTTGGGAGGACGGCGGTCAGCTCAGCGGTCACTGGACCGGTTACTACCTGACAGCGCTCGCGCAGTGTTACGCCGACCAGGGCGAGCAGGTCTACAAGGACAAGCTCGACTGGATGGTCAACGAACTGGCCGCGGTGCAGGAGGCCATCACCGCCAAGCTGGAGAACCCGCCCGAACCCGAGCCGGTCGAGATCGGCCGGGTCGCCGGACGGTTCGGCAATGCGCTGCAACTCAACGGGTCGAGTCCCGCGCAGTACGTCACCTTGCCCGCGGCGATCCCCACGCAGCTCACCGACTTCACAATCGCAACGTGGGTGCGGCTCGGCTCGACAGACACCTGGTCGCGGATCTTCGACTTCGGGCAGAACACCGGCGTCTACATGTTCCTCACGCCGCGCGCCGGGGTCACCGGGACGCCGCCGCGATTCGCCATCACCGCCGGCGGCGCCGGCCAGGAGCAGCAAGTCACCGGCGGCGCCGCGCTGCCGATCGGCGAGTGGGTCCACCTCGCCGTCACGCTCGCCGGCGGCAGCGCGACGCTCTACGTGAACGGTCAGGTGGCCGGCACGAATGCGAACATGACGCTCAACCCCACCCGCCTGGGAACCCTGAGCAATGTCTGGATCGGCAGGTCGGAGTACTCCGATCCGTACCTCAACGCAACGGTCGACGAGTTCCAGGTCTTCGACCGCGCGCTGACCCAGGTCGAGGTTGCCTCGCTGGTCGATTCGGCGGCCGGCACCACCGGCGGCGGCAACATCGCCTGGTACCGGTTCGACGAGAGCTCGGGCGTCGACGCCCTCGACTCGTCGCCGCACGGCCGCACTGCGACCATCGTGCCGGCACCCGACCCGGCCGCCTGGGTGCCGACGTTCCCCGGCTACCTCGGCGCGCTTCCGGACGACCTGGTGCTGCGCTTGGGACCGCCGCGATTCGCGACCTACGGCGGCGACAGCGGAACCTGGGCGCCCTGGTACACCCAGCACAAGCTCATGCGCGGCCTGCTCGACGCGTACGAGCTCACCGGTAGCGAGCAGGCGCTGCAGGTCGTGGCCACGATGGCGGGCTGGGCCCACCTCGCGCTGACCATCGGCGACAAGAACAACCCGGACTACCCCGGCCCGATCACCAGGGCCGACCTCAACTTCATGTGGGACACGTACATCGCCGGCGAGTTCGGCGCCGCGAACGAGCCGATCACGGAGATCTACGCGCTCACCGGTGACCCGAAACATCTGGAGACCGCGAAGCTGTTCGACAACCGGCAGTCGCTGTTCGGCGCGTGCGTCGAGAACCGGGACATCCTCGTCGTCACCAGCGCGAACAACCCCGGGCCGAGGCGGCCGAACCGGCTGCACGCCAACCAGCACATCCCGAACAACCTCGGCTACCTGCGAATCGCAGAGCAGACCGGCGACGACGAATACCTGCAGGCAGCGAAGCACTTCTTCGGCATGGTGATCCCGCACCGCATGTACGCGATCGGCGGCACCGGCGGCAACTACCCGGGCTCGAACAACAACATCGAGCAGTTCCAGAACCGGGACAACGTCGCCAACGCTCTCGTGCCGAGCGGCTCGGAGACCGAGGCGACACACAGCCTGATCCAGGTCGCGCGCAACTTGTTCTTCCACGAGCCGGATGCGGCGTACCTGGACTACTACGAACGGGCGGTGGTGAATCAGATCCTCGGCTCGCGGGCAGACGCCGACAGCACCACCAATCCGCTGATCACCTACTTCCAGCCGCAGTCACCAGGCGCGACGCGAAGCTACGGCAACCTCGGCACCGGCGACGGCGGCGCCGGCCTGCAGGACCAAACCAAGTACCAGGAGCTCATCTACGCCCGTTCCGCCGACGGCTCGACGCTGTGGGTCAACCTCTACATCGCGTCAACGCTGACCTGGGCCGAGCGCGACCTCGTCGTCACGCAGGAGACCGACTTCCCGCGCGCCGACCGGACCCGACTCACCGTCGACGCCAGCGGCCGGCTCGACGTCAAGCTCCGCGTACCGAGCTGGGCCCGGCTGGGCTTCACCGTGGCGATCAACGGAGTCGCGCAGGATGTCGGCGCGGTGCCGGGAAACTACGTCACGCTGCGCAGGACCTGGACGCCCGGCGACACCGTCGACGTCTCGATGCCATTCGGCATTCGCATCGAGCGGGCGATCGACCGCCCGGACACGCAGTCGATCTTCTGGGGCCCGGTGCTCATGCCGATCCTCGGCGACCCAGGAGCCGGCGTATTCCGGGAGCTGACGCTCTACCGCTACCTCAAGCGCGACGGCGACTACTCACGGGCGGCGATCACGCCGGCCGGAACCACGTCAGCGGGCGACCAGCTCTTCACCACCAATGGCATGAGCCTGCGACCGTGGTACATCGGGGACACCCAGGCGCACTCGGCCTACTTCCGTCGGGTCGAGCCCGCGATCGTGTTCGGCACGATCGACAGCGGCGTGCCCAACTACAAGCGCGACGACGGGCTACCCAGGTACGACGTCCCGGTCGCAGGCGTCCCGTCGCCGGGACACGACGGCCTGAGCTTCCTCGACATCGTCTGGGACCAGGCGCCCTTCGCCGGCCACGGCCGATTCGCATCGACCGTGGCCGGGACCGCCGACGACTTCGTCGCACGTGGCCTGTTCACGCCGGCGGAGAAGGACGCTGTCGTGTCAGCGGCGGCGCGCGCAAGCGACGAGCTGACGCCGTAGTCGAGGAACCTACGTTCGAGTCCCCCTCAGAAGGACGTGTGCAGCCCTCGTCCTTCGGTGGTGAACTTGTAGGTCGTCGTCGAGGCGAACGTGTCGCCGGCGTTCAGGACGACCGACGGCCAGCCTGGCTGACCGATGTGATGCGGCGTGTCCGGGAAGTGCTGCGTCTCCAGCGTGAATCCGCTGGTCTGCCGGTACGTGCGCCCGCCGGTCCCGGTCAGGTCGCCGACCAGGAAGTTGCCGCAGTAGAACTGCACGCCAGGCTGATCGGTGTAGGTCCACAGCGTGACGCCGTTGCGGGGTGCCAGGGCGACGGAGACCAGTCGGTTGCCGGACCCATTGAGCACCCAGTTGTGGTCGTAGCCGTGCGCGATCACCAGTTGCTTGAACGTGCCGTTCGAGCCGGTGGGCGTGCCGTTGGTGCCGTCGGACTTGGTGACATTGGTGAGGTTCTCGCCGATCGGTGTCAGGCGGCGGAAGTCGAACGACGTCCCCGCCACTGGGGTCTGGAACGGCGGGGTCGGGATGAAGTCGGTGTCGATCGGCGAGTAGGTGTTCGCGTTGATCGCCAGCAACTGGTCGGCGACCGATCCGGACGCTTCACCGGCCAGGTTGAAGTACGCGTGGTTGGTGAGGTTGACGACGGTGGCCTTGCCGCC